>NZ_JAHUWN010000040.1 GCF_019219025.1 Bacillus sp. sid0103
TAAATAGTCTGGCAATTATGGCGAGAAGGTCACACCCGTTCCCATACCGAACACGGAAGTTAAGCTTCTCAGCGCCGATGGTAGTTGGGACACGCGTCCCTGTGAGAGTAGGACGTTGCCAGGCACATTAAAGACAACCCGAGAGGGTTGTCTTTTTGTTGTTGTAACTGTTCGGATATTAGGTGATGAGTGAGTTAATAATGGTGAAAATGAGGAAGTAAGTGATGAGGTAGGCACTATTTAGTTTCACAGCGCCCGTGAACGAAGAAAAAGTATAGAACGGTCCCTCTAAAGGGTTCACAGTGCCCGTGAACGAAGAAAAAAGCACAGAAGGGGCACTCTAAAGGGTTCACAGTGCCCATGCATAAAGAAAAAAGCACAGAACGGTCCCTCTGAAGGGTTCACAGTTACCGTACAGCTAAATAAATTCCGCGGGCGGACAATCTTGGAAAAGGTTACTTTTCTGTAAGGACAATGACGATGGTAAAAAAGTACGAAATGTTTTCAAAGAAATTACGAATAGACATACACCCAATCGCTGACTGTTACATACTATATTAATTAAGATGGCGCGAAAAAGAGTATTCTAAAAATTGTATACAAATAAAAATTTCCGGGCAGAATGGATGTATGGAGGTGGAGGGATTGAGTTCATTTTTAGCACAGAAATACCATCAGGAAATGTGCGTTATTTGTGAGAATTTAAAACCAAAAGGCATACATCTATATACTTCTTTTATTTGTACAGAATGTGAAAATGATTTAATACAAACAGATACAAAGGATCCAAAATATAAATACTTTCTTAAACAACTGAAAAAAATAACCACTCCAGAAATTTTTTCATAAAAGTCCGATGAGGACTTTATTTTTTTGCTTATAAACAATCAAATAGGAATGAGAATGGTTTTTTGTTAGAATAAATGAGACTCTTAGAAGGAAGTAAACAATTGAATGAATAATCAATGGAACACACCTTTATATCATACGTTAATCCAACATAGTAAAAAGAAGCCGGTTTCCTTTCATGTCCCAGGGCATAAATATGGAGACATACTTCAACCTGAGGCACAGCACTATTTTAAGCATGTGCTACAAATCGATGCTACCGAATTATCCGGGTTAGATGATTTACACTCACCTGAAGGTGCGATATTAGAGGCAGAAGAACTCTTAGCCGAACTTTATCAGACAAGAAAAAGTTATTTTCTTGTTAATGGTTCAACTGTTGGGAATCTAGCAATGATTATGGCGGCCTGTGAGGAAGGAACTAAGGTCCTCGTTCAAAGAAATTGCCATAAATCTATATTAAACGGTCTAGGCTTAGCAAAAGCGGTTCCCATTTTTCTAGAGCCTGAATTTAACCAGGAATGGAAAGTACCATCTGGGATCAGTTTAGAAACAGTCATTGAATCTATCAAATTATATCCTGATGCAAAGGCACTCATTCTGACCTATCCGAACTACTATGGAATGGGATTTGAATTACAAGAAATAATAAATGAAGCACATCGGCACGATATTCCTGTCTTAGTTGATGAGGCACATGGGCCGCACTATATCCTTGGCGGCCCGTTCCCGCCTTCTGCTCTTCAGCTGGGCGCAGATATTGTGGTGCAATCTGCCCATAAGATCCTTCCAGCGATGACAATGGGTTCCTATTTACATATTAATAGCGATTTAATCAGTCAGCATAAGGTAAAGGAATACCTGACGGTGTTCCAGTCAAGCAGCCCGTCCTATCCGATTATGGCATCCTTGGATGTGGCAAGGAATTATTTAAGTACGTATAACCAAAAAGATGTTACATTTCTATTAACTGAAATCAAACGTTTTAAGGACGAGTTAGCGAAGATTCCTGCTATCAGCGTGCTTGACTATCCTAACGATAACGGTGATCCACTAAAGATAACGATTCAGTCGCGGTGTCGTTTAAATGGATTTGAACTCCAAAAGAGATTAGAAGAGGCAGCTATTTTTACAGAATTAGCCGACCCAAATAATGTCCTCTTTATTCTGCCATTATTAAAAGATGGACAATGTTTCCCATTAGATGAAACCATTTTGAAAATAAAAGAGGTACTATCTGATGTACCATCCATTAATCGAGAAGAGGTATTTGTGTTGGCTGGACAGAAAATCTCGATGTTGGCGGTTACCTTTAAAGAAATGGAGAAGTTAGCGCTAAAAGAAGAGCCCATTTCCGATGCACTAGGAGAGGTATGCGCTGAAACCATTATTCCATACCCACCAGGTATTCCGCTGCTGCTAAAGGGTGAAAGGATTACAAAAAATAAGCTTAGCCAGCTGTCCCTTTTGTTAACAACCGGTGCAAGGTTTCAAGGAGGATCCTTATTAAAGGATGGGATGATCAAGACTTATATTACAACTTAAGAGAGATTATACAGTTTTGGAGGTTTATTTAGATGAATAGCGGTATATTTATAACATTTGAGGGCCCTGATGGGGCAGGAAAGACAACCATTATTAATATGGTGGCAGAGCAGTTGGGAGACGTACTATTAACCAGAGAACCAGGTGGGATTGATATTGCGGAGCAAATCCGCGCCGTTATTTTAGACAAAGAGAATACCGCCATGGATCCTCGGACCGAGGCATTACTCTATGCAGCGGCAAGAAGGCAGCATTTGATCGAAAAGGTAAAGCCCGCATTAGATGAGGGGAAAGTTGTGTTGTGTGACCGATTTGTTGATAGTTCTCTAGCTTACCAAGGCTATGCACGCGGATTAGGAATCGATGAGGTGTTTGCGATTAATCAATTTGCAATTGAGAACTTGATGCCACAACTCACGATCTACTTTGATATTGAATCAGAGTTAGGTTTACAACGAATAAACAAAAATAAAGGCCGTGAAATTAATCGTTTGGATTTAGAAGACTTAGAATTCCATCAAAAGGTGAGAGCTGGCTACCAACTATTAATCAAACGATTTCCCGACCGTTTCCGGATAATCGATGCTTCCGCTACAGTGGAGAATGTGTACAAGGAAACAGTTAAAGTCATAGAGGATACATTAGCAAAAAGAAAGCCTTCACTATAGGGCTTTTTTTTATCCGAAAAGAATCTGTCATTCCGAATGTAAGTAAGTCTGTTACCTGTTATAATATAGGAAACAAAACTAGATTTTAGAATAAGGAGAGGGTAGTTCGGATGAAACTTATCATAGCTGTCGTACAGGACCAAGATAGTAATCGTTTATCAAAGGCACTAGTTGATCATAATTTTAGGGCAACCAAATTAGCTAGTACAGGTGGATTTCTTAAGTCGGGGAACACGACCTTTATGATTGGTACAGAGGATATCCGCGTCGACCGGGCCCTCCAAATTATTAAGGATAACTGCAGGGCCAGAGAGCAGTTAGTTGCTCCTGTTTCCCCAATGGGCGGGAATGCAGACTCCTATGTTCCCTATCCAGTTGAAGTCGAGGTTGGCGGTGCAACAGTATTCGTTCTGCCTATTGAACAATATATGCATTTTTAACCTAAACAATAGATCCGTTACTATTTTAAAGTTAGTGAGTGATGAACTTGGGAAAATCATGGGAGCAACTAGAAGAGCTTCAGCCAACTGTATTAAAAATGTTAAAAAACAGTTTAGTGAAAAATCGAGTGGCCCATGCATACCTTCTTGAGGGCATCAGAGGGACAGGCAAGCGGGAAATTGCGTTGTTGCTGACAAAGTCCTTATTTTGCGAAGCACTCGTTGATCACTATAGACCTTGTGAGGAATGCAACAATTGCCGACGGATTAATCATGGTAACCATCCTGATGTGCATATTGTGGAGCCGGAGGGATTATCGATTAAGGTTGACCAAATAAGAAACCTGCAGGTGGAGTTTTCCAAAAAGGGATTAGAATCTTTGAAAAAAGTTTATTTGCTTGTGCATGCGGATAAAATGAGTGTCAGTGCGTCCAATAGTTTATTGAAATTTTTAGAGGAACCAAACCCAGGGACGGTTGCTTTTCTCTTAACAGAACAACCGCAGAAAATTTTACCAACCATCCTTTCAAGATGCCAAATACTAACATTTCATCCATTATCACCACACGTGATGATTAAACAATTGGTGGAAAACGGCGTGGAGCCGCAGAAGGCCCCGCTGCTGGCTCAATTAACCAATAGTTTGGATGAAGCACAAAAATTAAATGTCGATGAATGGTTTGCACAAGCCCAAAAAATAGTGGTAAAATTATATGAGGTGTTGAAAAAAAATCCGTTGGATGCAATGGTAACGCTTCAAACAGACTGGTTTTCACACTTTAAAGAGAAAGAACAGATTCATCGTGGTTTAGACCTTTTACTTCTTATTTTTAAGGATTTACTATATATACAATTAGATAGGCAGGAGCAGATTGTTTTTCGAGAGGAAATTGAACGGCTACAGCAATTTGCATTGCAAACATCTGGACGGCGCATATCGGATCAAATGTCAGCTATCCTAGATGCAAAGAGGAAGCTGGAGAGGAATATGAATCCTCAGCTGATGATGGAACAGCTTGTGTTAAAATTGCAGGAGGGATCTTCATTTGTATGATGTTGTAGGAGTACGCTTTAAAAAAGCGGGGAAAATCTATTATTTTGATCCAGGGGACCTCTCCATTGAAAAAGACGACTTTGTGATTGTAGAAACAGTTCGTGGAGTAGAGTATGGAAAAGCAGTAATCGCTCGGAAACAAGTTGAGGAGAATGATGTCGTCCTTCCGCTCAAAAAAGTGGTTAGAATTGCCGACCCAAAGGATAAAATGATTGTTGAGGAGAATAAACAAGCCGCGAAGGAAGCTTATGAGGTTTGTAATGAAAAAGTGAATGAGCATCAGCTGGATATGAAACTAGTCGATGTTGAATATACATTTGATCGAAACAAAGTCATCTTCTATTTTACAGCTGATGGAAGAGTTGATTTCCGTGAGCTTGTGAAGGATTTAGCAGCTATTTTTCGGACGAGAATTGAATTACGCCAGATTGGTGTCCGTGATGAAGCGAAAATGCTTGGCGGTATAGGTCCATGTGGAAGAATGCTGTGCTGTTCTACTTTCTTAGGGGATTTCGACCCAGTTTCAATCAAAATGGCAAAGGATCAAAACCTATCTTTAAATCCTACAAAAATATCTGGATTATGCGGCAGACTAATGTGCTGTTTAAAATATGAAAATGATGAATATGAATCTGCTAAAGCATTGCTTCCGGATTTGGGAGAAATCATTGAAACACCACAAGGTAAAGGAAAAGTAGTAGGATTAAATATATTAGAGCGGGTACTACAGGTTGAACTAAAGGAACAGGAACGTGTTCTGGAGTATACCTTGGAGGAAATCAATAAAGAAGGTGCCTTTTCTATACAATCCACAGATTAACGAGGTGGAAGACGTGGATAAAAAAGAAATATTTGAATCAGTAAGTAATATGGAAACACAAATTGGCCATCTTTACCAAAAGCTAGGGGAATTAAAGCAGCATTTAGCCGAAATACTAGAAGAGAATCATTATTTAAAGCTTGAAAATGAACATTTGAGACGCCGTTTAGATGTAACGACTGAACAGGAAAAGAAAGTTACAGGGAATAAAAAAGGGACAGCCGTTTCCGAGACGACTGGTGTAAAGCCATTTGATGTCGGGGAAGGATATGATAACCTTGCCCGTCTATATCAAGAAGGTTTTCATATTTGTAACCTTCATTTTGGAAGTTTACGCAAGGAAGGCGATTGTTTATTCTGTCTTTCCTTTCTTAATAAGAAATAACTTTAAGAGGCTGACAAAATCAGCCTCTATTTTCATACATATAGCTGGAGGATGGATACTTTGGTGAATTTGAAAGATGATGAACGGCTTGATTATTTACTAGCAGAAAACTTAAGAATAATTCAGAGCCCATCCGTATTTGCCTTTTCGCTTGACGCTGTTTTACTAGCAAGATTTGTCTATGTTCCGATTCAAAAAGGGAACTTAATTGACCTATGCAGCGGGAATGGGGTAATTCCCTTGTTTTTAAGTGCGCGAACGAAGGGACATATTACCGGTGTTGAAATACAGGAACGACTGTACGATATGGCAGTAAGAAGCATTGAATATAATGGCCTTGAACAGCGGCTGCAAATGATTCATGGTGATATCAAGGAGATGCCAAAACAACTGGGATATGGGAAATTTGATGTTGCCACATGCAACCCGCCCTATTTTACAACAGCATCTAAGGAAGAAATGAATCCAAATGAACATCTTGCGATTGCCCGGCATGAAATTCTGTGTACATTAGAGGATGCAGTTAAGGCATCGAGCCAATTAGTTAAACAAGGCGGAAAGGTGGCCTTTGTCCACCGGCCTGGACGACTGTTGGATATCATTACATTGATGAGAGAGTACCGGCTCGAACCAAAAAGGATTCAATTTGTCTACCCGAAGAAGGGGAAAGAGGCTAATACCCTTTTGATTGAGGCAATTAAGGATGGCAGTCCGGATTTGAAAATACTCCCGCCTCTATTTGTCTATAATGAGGACAATGAATACACATCCGAGATAAAAGAGATTTTATATGGAGAACAATGACCATTTTTTTTATGTGCTTACCTGTAATGACGGTAGTTTGTATGGTGGATACACGAATAATCTTGATCGGCGGATTAAGATGCATAATGAAGGAAAAGGTGCAAAATATACACGGGGCCGAGGTCCGGTCCAACTTACATACTTTCGACGTTACGAAAATAAAGGGGACGCACTCAGGGCAGAATATCAGTTTAAACAGTTACCTCGGAAGAAAAAAGTTGAGTTTATGCAAAATAATAATGATATGTCTATAAACTTTGAAAACAGTTCAGCTCCAACGGCTAGGGGCTCGGGGGCATAGCCCTGGAACAGGTGTTTTCGCTTTAGTATTTGAAAAGGGTGATAGTGATGTGGCAGCAAAAGAGTTTTGAGAATGAAGCAACCAAAGGGATTTTATATCTTATTCCCACTCCAATCGGCAATTTAGAAGATATGAGTTTTCGAGCAATTCGATTATTAAAAGAAGCAGACTTAATTGCTGCAGAAGATACAAGAAATACAAAGAAGCTGTGCAACTACTTTGAAATTGGGACACCTGTGGTCAGTTATCACGAACATAATAAAGAAACAAGCGGCGAAAAATTGATTCAAAAAGTAAAGGAAGGGTTGAAAATTGCCCTCGTCAGTGATGCAGGAATGCCAGCAATTTCTGACCCAGGTTATGAATTGGTATTAGCCGCTACCCTGGAAAAGGTGCCAGTTGTTCCCTTGCCAGGTGCAAATGCAGCTCTGACATCATTAATAGCCTCGGGGTTAACATGCCAGCCATTTTACTTTTTTGGATTTCTGAATCGAAATAAGAAAGAGAAACGAACGGAATTAGAAAGCTTAAAGTGGCAAGCGGCCACGTTAATCTTTTATGAATCACCGCATCGGCTAAAAGAAACCTTAGCGATTATGTTAGATGTACTTGGTAATCGCAAAATTGCAATTTGCAGGGAATTAACGAAAAAGTATGAGGAATTTATTCGCGGGACAATTGAAGAAGTAATTACCTGGACCAAACAGGATGAAATCCGCGGTGAATTTTGCTTGATTGTAGAGGGGACGGATCAGCAACAGGAGGAGACATTCAACTGGTGGCAAAATTTAACGCTTGAAGAACATGTAAATCATTATATTTCAGAAAAAATGCTTCCTTCGAAGGAAGCGATTAAACTAACGGCGAAGGACCGTGACATGAATAAACGAGATGTGTATCAGGCTTACCATGTCGAATAATCAAGCGTTATGTATATAGAGAAAAGCTCCAGCAAGTGCTGGAGCTTTTTATTATTTTACTAATTCAAAGTTGTTTTGGATTTCTTGAAGTAATTGTTCTGCACCTTCACGGCTTAGAATCAATTTACCGCCTGCAAGAGTTAGATTATCATCAGATACTTCTCCTGTCACTTGGCAAGTCATATTTGGTTTGTATTTCTTTAAGATGATACGCTCATCATCCACATAAATTTCAAGAGCGTCTTTTTCAGCGATACCAAGAGTACGTCTTAATTCGATTGGAATAACCACACGGCCTAACTCATCAACTTTACGAACAATACCTGTAGATTTCATTTTTACTAGCTCCTCTCATATTATAAACATATTTTCTCTATCTATTTATTCGTCATTATTCGACAAATTTTTCATATCTCAATAATACAAGAAATTCCCATATCCGTCAATTACTTTTATTTTGAAAAATAAAAGTAAAATTATTCAATGAAGATAATGGTTGATTTGACAACGTTTTATCTTAAAATTATCTAAATTATACCATTTTTAATACTATTGTAATTTTAGTAACAAAATTGTTTGACTTTTATATTATTCGACAAATTCCTGCAAATTTTGTTACTATTAAACCATAAATACTTCGAACGACTTAAAGAGTTTATGGGTGTAATGGGTAATTAATCGTAAATATTGGAAGCAGGACAAACCGGGACTTCTTGCAAGAAAGTTGATTTTTAGGTATATTTTGATGATAGAGATGGGAAAAAAGAGGCAATAATGGATTAATAGGGTTGTGCGCTCGCCAACTATTGGAGGGATACAAATGGAGAATAAATTAAAGACTTTTTACCTGACAACACCGATTTACTATCCAAGCGGAAATTTACATATTGGGCATGCTTATACGACGGTTGCTGGTGATGCAATGGCTCGTTATAAGCGGATGCGCGGCTACGATGTAATGTACTTAACTGGGACGGATGAGCATGGACAAAAGATTCAACGGAAGGCAGAAGAGGCAGGGATTACTCCGCAGCAGTATGTAGATGAAATTGTCGATGGTGTTCAAGAGTTATGGAATAAACTTGATATTTCATATGATGATTTTATTCGCACAACTCAGGAGAGGCATAAACAAGTTGTCGAAAAAATCTTTGCAAGGCTTGTTGAGCAAGGAGATATATATCTTGATCAGTATGAAGGCTGGTATTGTACTCCGTGTGAATCCTTTTTTACGGACCGCCAGCTAGTGGACGGGAATTGTCCTGATTGTGGGCGCCCTGTAGAAAAAGTAAAAGAAGAATCATACTTTTTTAGAATGAGTAAGTATGTTGACCGTTTATTGCGGTACTACGAAGAGAACCCTGATTTCATCCAGCCAGAATCTCGCAAAAATGAGATGATTAATAACTTTATCAAACCAGGACTAGAGGACTTAGCTGTATCAAGGACTACGTTTGATTGGGGAATTAAGGTGCCGGGAAATCCAAAGCATGTCATTTATGTTTGGATTGATGCGTTATCCAACTATATTACAGCGCTTGGTTATGGGACTGAAAATGATGCTAAATACTTAAATTACTGGCCAGCTGATGTTCATCTTGTCGGGAAGGAAATTGTCCGTTTCCATACCATCTATTGGCCAATTATGCTCATGGCATTAGATCTTCCACTTCCAAAGAAGGTATTTGCCCATGGCTGGCTGTTGATGAAGGATGGGAAAATGTCCAAATCAAAAGGGAATGTTGTGGACCCAGTTACCTTAATTGACCGTTATGGTCTGGATGCTCTTCGCTATTATCTATTAAGAGAAGTTCCATTTGGGGCGGATGGCGTCTTCACACCGGAAGGCTTTGTTGAAAGAATCAACTTTGATTTAGCCAATGATTTAGGAAATCTTCTAAATCGTACGATCGCCATGATTGAAAAGTATTTTAATGGCGTTATCCCGGATTATGCTGGATCAGTTACTGAATTTGATGCCACGCTGCTGCAGGTTAATCAAGAGACAGTCAATAAATACGAAGAAGCGATGGAGAAAATGGAGTTCTCTGTTGCGTTAACAGCGATTTGGCAATTAGTTAGCCGGACAAATAAATATATTGATGAAACAAAACCATGGGTCTTAGCGAAGGAAGAGGCAAGTAAAGGGGAACTGGCGAGTGTAATGGTTCATCTCGCTGAATCATTACGCAGAATTGCCATTTTACTGCAACCGTTCTTAACACGCACGCCGAATGCGATCTTTACACAACTGGGTATTCAGGAAGAATCCCTAAAAGCATGGGAAGGCCTTGCTGATTTTGGGCTAATTCCAAGTGGAACAAAGGTGGAGAAGGCTGCACCAATCTTCCCAAGGCTTGAGATTGCTGAGGAAGTAGAGTTCATTAAGACAAAAATGCAAGGTTCTGCACCAGCGGCGGAAGAAAAGAAAGAAGCACAGCCAGAAGAAAAGCCAGAAGAAATCGACGAAATTGCGATTGATGATTTCATGAAAATTGATTTGCGTGTAGCAGAAGTCATCCAAGCGGAGCCGATTAAAAAAGCAGATAAACTGCTTAAGCTTCAACTAGATTTAGGCTATGAAAAGCGCCAGGTCGTTTCAGGAATTGCTCAATATTATAAGCCTGAAGAATTAGTCGGCCGCAAGGTAATTTGTATTACCAATCTAAAACCTGTGAAACTGCGCGGTGAATTGTCCCAGGGCATGATCCTAGCAGGTTCAAAAGATGGTCAACTTTCTCTTGCAACAGTCGACCAGACATTGGCAAATGGAGCAAAAGTAAAATAATTATGTAACTAAAGGCGCCTAATATAGGCGCTTTTGCTTTTGGAAACGGGCGCTTCTGCTATTAAAATGTTCCACGTGTAACAATTTTCGGGATATTTCCTTTTTTACATTATATTTTTTGACATTAAAAGTCCGTAAGTGCACAATTTAGAGAAAAATAAGGAAAAGAGGTTCTTGCTTACTATGCTATTCGACACGCATGCACATTTAAATGATAATCAGTATAACGAAGATTTAGAAGAAGTGATTGAAAGGGCCGAACACGAGGGAGTCAGCCGTATGGTTGTTGTCGGATTCGATCGTCCAACCATTCAACGAGCGATGGAATTAGCCGAGAAATACGATTTTATTTATGCCTGTGTTGGATGGCATCCTGTTGATGCGATTGACATGAAAGAAGAAGACTTAGTTTGGATCGAGGAATTAGCCGCACATCCTAAGGTTGTCGCCATTGGTGAAATGGGCTTGGATTATCATTGGGACAAATCTCCAAAGGAAATTCAAAAGGAAGTTTTCCGGAAACAAATCAGGCTGGCTAAAAAGGTGAAGCTGCCGATTGTTATTCATAATCGTGAAGCAACTGCTGATATAGTGGAAATTTTAAAGGAAGAAGGCGCAGAAGAAGTAGGCGGGATCATGCACTGCTTTAGCGGGAGTCCTGAAGTGGCAAAGGAATGTGTAAAAATGAATTTCTATATCTCGTTAGGCGGGCCGGTGACCTTTAAAAATGCTAAAAAGCCGAAAGAAGTGGCGGCCGAAATACCATTAGATAAACTGTTAATCGAAACGGATTGCCCTTATTTAGCCCCCCATCCCTACCGTGGGAAAAGAAATGAGCCTAGTTATGTAAAACTAGTAGCTGAGCAAATTGCCGAAATAAAAGGGTTGACATTTGAAGAAGTGGCCGAAGCAACGACACGAAATGCTAAAAAATTATTCGCCATAAAATGATAGGGGAATTTGTCGAAGTCAGCGGAAGCTTGTCTTAAAATTTAATGATAACAAAAAGTTCTACACGTCTCCTTTTCTACATAGGATAACCGTGTCGAGAAGTTTCTCTTTGCAAATATTCTAACTTTGTGCATAATTAGAAATACCCTCGCAGAGTATGCAAGGAATGACAGCCGACAGCATGGTTCATTAATCTCTCTAAGAAAAGGAGGCGTTTTTCATCGTATTCAAAAACGTGAAAAACCTGTTCCCCCAGTCTTTGAGCCGGAAGACATTGACCATTGCTTTTGCTAGTTTCGTAGTTTTGTTGACATCTCTTGGAATTCTTTATTTTGAAGGGTCGAAGAAAACTGTTGCCATCACTCTTAACAATCAGCAAAAGGTCGTAAAGACTCATGCGGATACAGTTCAAGAATTATTTGATGAAATGGATGTATCCATTCGCTCACAAGACTATTTGCATCCAAAGGCGAATTCAAAGGTGAAGGACCACCTTATGGTCGTATGGAAGCAAGCTAAACAGGTTCACATTGTCAAGGACAACGAGAAGAAAACGATCTGGACGACAGCAGGTTCTGTAGCTGGACTCCTAAAAGAGCAGAAAATTGTTTTGAGCAAACATGATCAAATCTCACCTAGACCGCAAGCTGCAATACAAGATAAGATGAAAATTGGGATAAAAAAGGCGTTTCATCTTACATATGTTGACGGCGGTAAAAAACAAAGAGTTTGGTCCACTTCGGCTACGGTCGCTGACTTTTTATCACAACAGGGTATTAAGCTAAATAAATTAGACCGAGTTGAACCGTCATTAACAGAAACCATCGCTAAGAATGGTGTTGTTAACGTCATTCGAGTAGAAAAAGTCACCGATGTAGTGGAAGAACCGATTCAATTTGCTGTGGTAACCAAGAAGGATGAAAGTTTAGAAAAAGGCAAGGAACAAACCATTAAAAAAGGTAAAAAGGGTCGCGTTTCTAAACAGTACGAAGTTCTTCTTGAAAATGGCAAAGAGATCTCAAGAAAATTAATTAGTGAGCAGAAGATTGCAGAGAAACAAGATAAAGTTGTGGCTGTCGGAACGAAGGAATTATCATTACAAGTTTCCCGTGGTGCTGTGAATGAGCCGGGAAAAGAGTTTTATGTGACTGCAACGGCCTATACCGCTTATTGCAATGGGTGTTCAGGTAGAACAGCTACTGGACTTAATCTCCGGGCGAACCCGAACATGAAGGTAATCGCGGTTGATCCAAGGATTATTCCACTTGGTTCAAAGGTCTATGTTGAAGGGTATGGATACGCTGTAGCAGCTGACACCGGTGGGGCGATTAAAGGATATATCATTGATTTATTCATGCCATCCAATCAGGATTGCTATCGCTGGGGACGTAAAAAAGTAAAGATTAAGGTTTTAGATTAATTTCCTTAATGCAGAGGGTCCTATCCTCTGCATTTTGCTTTTTTCGTAAATTTCTTTATACTAACAACGAATACATATTGGTCAAAATGCTTCATCTTTTTCTTAATATATTGTATGAATGCGTTCAGTAATATAGACGATGAACATTACAAAAATGTTTCAAGTTTTTATCAATTTTTAAAAAAATAATAAAGTTTGAAAGTTTGAACTTAGATAGCTGTCTAGCTCCAGCGCCAAGGGCCTCGGGTCATAAGCCAATCCGTCAAGGAGGTTAAAGAGCAACCTCCTCGCCGGCTCGTCTAGACTCACGCCCTTGGACAAGGCGCTTCCACTTTTCAACTTTTATTACGGAGGCCACACTATTAAAATGAAGATCAAAGAAATTATTGTTGTGGAAGGCAAAGATGATACAACAGCGATTAAACGAGCAGTAAATGCTGATACCATTGAAACAAATGGTTCAGCTGTTAATGAAGTAACCATAGAAAAGGTACGACGCGCGCAACAGACAAGAGGCGTCATCATCTTTACCGATCCGGATTTTCCCGGTGAAAAGATTAGGAAGACGATTGCTGAGGCTGTCCCAGGTTGCAAACATGCTTTTTTAACAAAGGAAGCAGCGATGGGAAAAGTCGGTGAAAGTCTTGGTGTGGAGCATGCCAGCCCTGAAGTGATTCAAGAAGCGTTAAAGGATGCCCAGGTTATGAGTGAAACGTACACAGAAGAAATAACGCAAGAGGACTTACTTACCGCTGGACTAATTGGCGGTGAAGGAGCGAAAGAAAGAAGAATTATGCTCGGAAAATTATTAAAAATAGGTTACACAAATGGGAAACAGCTTCATAAACGCTTAATGATGTTCCAAATCAGTAAACAAGAATTTTCAGAAGCACTAAGGGTTGTACGTCAGGAGGAATTATATGAATAAAGATATTGCTACCCCGGTAAGAACAAAGGAAATTTTAAATAAGTACGGTTTTTCATTTAAAAAGAGTCTTGGTCAAAACTTTTTAATCGATACAAACATCTTAAAAAAAATTGTCAGCTTTGCAGACCTAACCGAAAATTCTGGTGCGATTGAAATCGGGCCAGGTATTGGCGCGCTTACCGAACAACTGGCCCGCACAAGTAAAAAAGTCGTTGCCTTTGAGATTGATCAACGATTATTACCGATCTTAAAGGACACATTATCCCCTTATCCAAACGTAGACATTATTCATAACGATGTGCTCGAGGCAGATGTTGCCGAAGTTATGGCAGAAAAATTTACTGATATTACCGATATTATGGTTGTAGCAAATTTACCTTATTATGTGACAACGCCCATCATTATGAAACTGCTAGAAGAGCATTTGCCAATCCGTGGGATTGTTTGTATGCTCCAAAAAGAGGTGGCAGACCGCATTTCAGCGCGGCCTGGAACGAAGGAGTATGGATCTCTTTCTATCGCTATTCAGTATTACACAGAAGCTGAGACTGTCATGATTGTTCCGAAAACGGTGTTTGTGCCGCAGCCGAATGTCGATTCGGCGGTTATTCGACTGACAAAGAGGGAAAAGCCAGCGGTAACGGTAACGGATGAAGCGTTCTTTTTTCAAGTGACAAAGGCAAGCTTTGCACAGAGAAGAAAAACACTACTTAATAATCTAACAAGCCAGCTGCCGGATGGCAAACAAAAGAAGGAGGAGATCCTTCAAGCCTTAAGTACCAGTGGAATCGATCCTGCCCGGAGAGGTGAGACACTCTCTTTAGAGGAATTTGGCCGTTTAAGCGAAGAACTATATCCGTTTTTCCACTAGACCCTAGTAAAGGGTCTATTTTTTTTCACCATATAAATAGTAGTTGCATAGCCTATGAGAGAAACCTTACTTAAGGGCCCATTGCTGGTCCTATTGGAGTGACGACAGTGGATATAAAATTAAATGATATTGTCGGCAGACGTTCGTATAACTGCGATATTCTCTTTCGTATTATTGATGTTCGAAAAATTAACGACCAGAAGTTTGCTGTCCTATATGGAGAGGATTTTCGGCTCGTAGCAGATGCCCCATACGAGGATTTGGTTGTTATTGACCCTAACCAAAGAGCCAAGCTGAAAAATGAATACCGGACTCTTGAGGAACAGTCTTTTCGGTTGTTTTCACAAGATGTTGAATTAATCAAGCATCGTCAGGAATACGAAGCGACTGGCGGTTATGTCAAACCTAGTAATTATTTCCAAATACCAGGAAAGGTTCTCCATCTGGATGGTGATCCATCCTACTTGAGGAAATGTATGACGGTATATGAAAAAGTGGGGATCCCTGTTATGGGTATCCACTGTAATGAAAAGGAAATGCCTGAACGGATTGGGAGCCTGATTGATATGTATCGTCCGGATATTCTTGTAATCACTGGACATGATGCCTATTCAAAGGCAAAGGGGAAGATGACGGATATAAATGCCTACCGCCATTCCAAGCATTTTGTGCAAACGGTTAAGGAAGCTAGAAAAAAAATTCCTCACTTGGATCAGCTCGTTATTTTCGCTGGTGCCTGCCAGTCGCATTTTGAATCATTGATTCATGCAGGGGCTAACTTCGCAAGTTCACCTTCAAGAATAAACATCCATGCCCTTGACCCAGTTTATATTGTTGCCAAAATCAGCTTTACACCTTTTATGGAACGAATAAATGTGTGGGACGTATTACGGAACACATTAACAGGTGAGAAGGGTCTAGGAGGAATTGAAACAAAAGGAGTGTTACGGACGGGGATGCCTTATCGGCCAATTCAAGAAGAGGATGAATAAGCCTTTGCAAAATGAAAAGGCTTATTTTTTTTTATTTTACGGTCGATACATAATCCCTTACAAATAAGGCAAGATAAAAATGTTGAATTTTAGAAGAAAAAGTAGAACAAAAAATATTGACAATCTTTTTGTTTGACTGATATAATTTATGTTTTTGTTTGACATGACTATGTCAGTGTGTTATACTTTACACAGTGAGGTGGACCGAATGCCAAAAACCTTAGCCGATATTAAAAAGGCTCTTGACACAAATTTAGGGAAAAGATTACTGCTTAAAGCCAACGGAGGACGTAGAAAGACCATTGAACGTTCCGGTGTTTTAGCTGAAACTTATCCATCTGTTTTTGTTATTGAATTAGATCAGGATGAAAACTCATTCGAACGTGTTTCTTACAGCTATGCGGATGTGTTAACAGAAACAGTTCAAATCACTTTCTATGAAGATGCATCAGGACATTTAGCCTTAAATTAGTATATAAGCAATCTGCAGCAGTAAACAAAGGTTTACTGCTTTTTGCTATTTATAAAGCGGAAGCGCCTTGTTCAGGGAAAAAAGTAGTTCATTTTTTTCAAGGGGCGATGGGCATAAGACGAGCAGGTTGCTTTTTAACCTTCAGGACGGATTGGCTTATGACTCCGAACCCCTAGGCGCTGGATTCAGAGATCTAGTTCAATGAATACCGATCCTGCTATTTACCCCATACTAAGAATGCTGCAGTATGAAAGGGGTTGCTTAGATGGGCAGAAGAAGAAGAGGGATCATGTCCAGTCACTTTAAAGAAGAACTTGCAAAGGAACTTGGATTTTATGATGTCGTTCAAAAAGAAGGATGGGGCGGCATCAAAGCAAAGGATGCAGGGAATATGGTCAAACGCGCCGTTGAACTTGCACAAGAACAATTAGCTCACCGGAGTCCAAGAGGTTAACTTCTAAACAAGGCCTTCTCTTTTTAAATTCAATCAATCACTTACTACAGCGAAACCAGAGGACCATCTCCTCTGGCTTTTTTGCGTTAACTCCATTTTTCCTCGCAAATTATGACCTTTTTTTTATAAAACATATAATAAAATATTAAATTTGATAGGATTTCTCATATCTGACGTCTTACTTTTATCGTTTTGTGGTAAAATAGGACAAAATGTGGATTTTCGGAAATAGAAAAATGGAAGCGTCAAATTGGCGCATGGACTGGACAATATAGAAGTAGGTGGACGTAGTGAAGCTTTTAGTAAAAGCACCGGCCAAAATAAATTTAGCATTAGATGTTCTACATAAACGCCCCGATGGCTATCATGAGGTGGAAATGATTATGACCACGATTGATTTGGCAGACCGTGTGGAACTATCATTATTAACTGAAGATAAAATACATATTCACTCACATAATCGCTATGTCCCTGATGACCAGCGTAATTTAGCCTATCAGGCTGCCCAACTCTTAAAAGACCGATTCAGTGTGAAACAAGGTGTGTTGATTTCAATTGAAAAAACGATTCCAGTTGCGGCTGGACTTGCAGGAGGAAGCAGTGATGCTGCGGCCACTTTAAGGGGTTTAAATAAGCTGTGGAATCTCGGATTAACTATGGATGAATTGGCCGAACTAGGCAGTGAAATTGGCTCGGATGTTTCCTTTTGTGTCTATGGAGGGACAGCCTTAGCAAAAGGCAGAGGGGAAATGATTACCGAATTACCCGCTCCCCCTACATGCTGGGTCATCCTTGCAAAGCCTTTTATTGGGGTATCGACAGCGGAAGTATACCGACGGCTCGATCTCAATAAAACGGTCCATCCCGATATTGCTGGAATGATCCAAGCAATCAAGGAGCATGATTACCAAAAGGTGTGCAATAACGTCGGGAATGTCTTAGAAGGGGTAACGTTAAACCTTCACCCTGAAGTAGCGCTAATAAAAGAACAAATGAAACGGTTTGGTGCCGATGCGGTGTTAATGAGCGGCAGTGGGCCGACTGTGTTCGGAATTGTACAGCATGATTCAAGAATGCACCGAATTTATAACGGATTAAGAGGATTCTGTGATCAAGTATTTGCAGTCCGGATGTTAGGGGAACGACACTCACTTGATTAAAAACGTACGAAAATGGTATCCTATAGTTAGAATATTCGTGTTTTTGGGGGCTTGTTATGAAATTTCGCCGCAGTGAACGTTTGATTGATATGACAAATTATTTATTAGACCATCCTCGTCAATTAGTACCGCTTACTTTTTTTGCTGAACGTTACGCATCCGCGAAATCATCAATTAGTGAAGATTTGGCTATCATCAAAGAGACGTTTGAAAACAGAGGAATTGGAACCATCCAAACCGTACCTGGGGCATCAGGCGGGGTAAAATTTTTTATAAAAGTAAGTCATGATGAAGCAGCGCCTTTTATCAATGAATTGTGTAAACTTATTGCCAATCCTGACAGGCTATTACCTGGAGGATATTTATACTTAACCGATATTTTGGGCGATCCACAGGTCGTCCAAAAGGCTGGGCGCATTATTGCCTCTGCCTATACTGATGCAAAAATAGATGTTGTGATGACTGTTGCCACAAAGGGAATTCCGCTTGCCTATGCAGTAGCGAGTCAGTTGAATGTTCCTGTTGTGATTGTCCGAAGAGATAGTAAAGTTACGGAAGGTCCAACCGTCAGCATAAATTATGTGTCAGGTTCAACAAAGAGAATCCAAACAATGGTCCTATCGAAACGCAGCATGAAAGAAGGTTCACGTGTCCTCATTGTCGATGATTTTATGAAAGCTGGCGGAACAGTCATGGGAATGATCAGCATGCTTGAGGAATTTAATGGACATCTGGCTGGAATTGCTGTTTTAGTAGAGGCAGAAAAAATCCAAGAGCGGCTCGTCGATGAATATACTTCGCTCGTACAATTATCGGATGTAGATTTGAAAGAAAAGAAGATTAATGTTCAAGCTGGCAATTATATAAAAAGGCTATTTTCGCATTAATTGTTGTTTTCGTATAAGTCATCAAATCGTTTTCCTAGATGCTTCTTGGTATCTTTTCGAAAAACATTGGGAAGAATCGGATAGTGATTATTGTAAATGATCTTATTATGATACAAAACCAACAAAGTTGACGAAAAGAGCCTTTAAAAAAATAGATGGAGGGAATAAGAATGAAAGTAGTTCAAACAAATCAAGCACCGGCTGCTATTGGCCCATATTCACAAGGAATCATTGTTAATAATATGTTTTATAGTTCAGGGCAAATTCCATTAACAGCAGATGGTTCTTTGGTAACAGGTGATATTAAAGAACAAGCCCACCAAGTGTTTCAAAATTTACAGGCTGTGCTGAATGCTGCGGGTGCATCATTTGAAACCGTTGTAAAGACCACGGTATTCATAAAAAATATGGATGAGTTCGCCGCATTGAACGAAGTTTATGGCGAATACTTCTCCTCTCATAAACCAGCTCGTTCGTGTGTTGAAGTGGCACGTTTGCCTAAAGATGTATTAGTGGAAATCGAAGTAGTCGCACTCGTTAAATAAGATTTGTTTTTATTTACTTCCATCTTTACATGAAGTTCACTAATTTGCCCTAATTTTTCAAAAATATTTTGAAAATAAAGAAGGATTTTTGAAAATATTGTTGAATTTATTTATTTAGCTTTTTATCTATAGAAAAGGGTGTGAGCACATGGAAGTAACTGACGTAAGATTACGCCGCGTTAGCACAGATGGAAGAATGAGAGCGATTGCATCAATCACTTTGGACAATGAGTTTGTTGTTCATGACATTCGTGTTATTGACGGAAACAACGGTTTATTTGTAGCTATGCCAAGCAAACGTACTCCTGATGGAGAATTTCGTGACATTGCGCATCCAATCAATTCAGGAACACGCGGTAAAATCCAAGAAGCTGTTTTGGCTGAGTACCACCGTCTAGGTGAATTGGAAGTAGAATTTGAAGAAGCCGGAGCTTCCTAAGGATTTTTACAACTAGGGCCTTTCTTCTATGAAGGCTCTTTTTATTGTGCAAAAGCACTCTTGAGGCAGTCGTTCAATTCATACCATCATTCCTTCACACATCATCCTCGTTCAACACTCCAACCTAAATAAACTCATTATTACAAAAATAGACACTTCCCTCACATACCTTGAAAAGAACGTCCAATTACGTTAATATTTTTAATGGATAAAAAGGTTAATTGGGGGACTGTTCATGTCTAATCGTTATGCTGTGATTTTAGCCGCGGGACAAGGGACGCGGATGAGATCTAAGCTATATAAAGTATTACACCCAGTATGCGGAAAACCGATGGTGCAACATGTGGTTGATCAAGTAATGAAGCTTAATATACAAGAAATTGTCACCATTATTGGTCATGGGGCAGAAATGGTTCAAGCACAATTAGGCGACAGCAGTCAATATGCTCTTCAGGATCAGCAGTTAGGAACTGCCCATGCAGTAGGCCAAGCACAGAGCATTCTCGAAGGCAAAGCAGGTGTGACAATTGTTGTTTGTGGTGATACACCATTGATCAAAGCTGAGACAATGGAAGCTTTGTTTAAACATCATGAAGAGTTAGGGGCAAAAGCCACGATTCTCACAGCGAGAATTGAAGACCCGACAGGATATGGCCGAATCATTCGTAACGCCGACGGTTTGGTCGAAAAAATTGTTGAACACAAAGATGCCACTGAGGACGAAAGAAAAATTAATGAAATCAATACAGGAACTTATTGCTTCGATAATACGGCATTATTTGAAGCGTTAAAGAATGTATCGAATGACAATGTTCAAGGCGAATACTATTTACCAGATGTAATTGAAATTTTAAAGAAACAAGGGGAAGTTGTCACAGCTTTCCAAACCAATGAGTTGGAAGAAACCTTAGGTGTGAATGACCGCGTGGCTTTAGCAGAAGCGGAGCGGATTATGCGCAGTCGTACGAATGCAGCCCATATGAGGAACGGAGTCACCATCATAGACCCTCTCAACACCTACATTGAAACAGATGTCGAAATCGGACAGGACACGGTTATCTATCCAGGAACGATGATCAAAGGCAAAACGGTGATCGGAGCAGATTGTCTGATTGGGCCGAATTCCGAAATTGATTCATGTGAAATTGGTGCAGAAACGGTAGTCCGTCAATCAGTTGCACATAATAGTTCTATCGGGGCACATGTCAATATTGGGCCATTTGCTCATATTCGTCCAGAATCGTCGATTGAAGATGATGTGAAAATAGGCAACTTCGTCGAAATTAAAAAAGCTGTCTTTGGAAAAGGAAGCAAAGCCTCCCATCTAAGTTATATTGGTGACGCAGAGGTAGGTTCCGATGTAAACATCGGCTGTGGTTCCATAACCGTTAATTACGACGGTAAAAATAAATTTTTAACCAAAATTGAAGATGGAGTCTTTATTGGTTGTAATTCAAATCTAGTTGCCCCTGTTACCATTGGGAAGGGTGCATATGTGGCAGCTGGTTCGACGATTACAAAAGATGTACCAGGTGAAGCCTTATCCATTGCCCGGGCACAGCAAGTAAATAAAGAAAATTACGTCCAAAAGCTGAATCGTAAGAAATAAGCGAATGAATTTAGGAGGCTATCATGTCGAATCAATATTTAGACCCAAATCTTAAGGTATTTAGTTTAAATTCAAATCGTCCGCTTGCAAGAGAAATTGCGAAATTCATCGGTGTTGAATTAGGTAAATGTTCGGTAACAAGATTTAGTGACGGAGAAATTCAAATTAATATTGAAGAAAGTATCCGTGGCGGTGATGTTTATGTCATCCAGTCGACAAGCCAGCCTGTTAATGAAAACATCATGGAATTATTAATCATGATTGATGCATTAAAAAGAGCCTCTGCTAAAACCATTAACATTGTAATGCCATACTATGGCTATGCACGTCAGGATCGTAAGGCACGTGCCCGTGAGCCAATTACAGCTAAATTAGTGGCAACCCTGCTTGAAACAGCTGGAGCAACCCGTGTTATCTGTCTTGATTTGCATGCACCACAAATTCAAGGATTCTTTGATATACCAACTGATCATTTAATGGGAGTTCCTATCTTAGCAGATTATTTTAAAGCTAGAGAATTCCAAGGGGACGTTGTCATTGTTTCCCCAGACCATGGCGGTGTAACAAGAGCTCGTAAAATGGCAGAACGGTTAAAAGCACCGATTGCGATTATTGATAAACGTCGTCCAAGACCAAATGTCGCGGAAGTAATGAATATTGTTGGTAATATTGAAGGCAAAATCGCGATTTTAATTGATGATATCATTGATACAGCCGGTACCATTACATTAGCTGCAAATGCATTAATTGAAAACGGGGCAGCGGAAGTTTATGCTTGCTGTACTCATCCTGTATTATCTGGACCAGCGATCGAAAGAATCCAAAATTCGAAAATTAAAGAATTAGTTATCACTAATTCAATTGCACTTCCAGAAGAGAAAAAGATTGATAAAATTATTAATTTATCGGTGGCTCCACTTCTTGGTGAAGCGATTATTCGTGTTCACGAAGAGCAATCCGTAAGTACTTTGTTTGATTGATCAAACATTTAAGGGTCTGGCCAACGTGGCCGGATCCTGTTTCTGTTTGCGCAGGACATTTTCCTATTTTGGATAAACTGTCTAAAAAAATGTTTAGACCATCCTATTTTGGGGCATTTTTATATAGACAGTTTTTGATAAAATAGGAGGGTGAATACACATGAGTAGTGTTTTACAGGCAAAGGAACGGAAAGAATTCCGTCACTCCGCATTAAAGCAAATTAGAACAAATGGAAATATCCCAGCGATTATTTACGGATCAAAGGTTGATAGTAAGCCTGTCTATGTAAGTTCAACTGATTTAACCAAAACGATCCGGCAAGTCGGCAGAAATGGAATCATCTCTTTAGATGTGGACGGCAGCAAACAGGATGTCATCTTAACCGATTACCAAGAGGATTCTATTAAAAAGGAAATTATCCATGTTGATTTCTTGGCTGTCGATAAATCCTCTAAGATTCATGTAGAAGTAAGACTTGTTCTCACTGGTGATGCAGCAGGTGTAAAAGATGGCGGCGTCTTACAGCAGCCGCTTCATCAATTATCGATAACATCAACACCGGATAATATCCCGCAGCAGATTGAAATGGATGTAACGAACCTGCAGGTCGGCGAAACGCTAACCATTGCCGACATTCCATATCAAGGATCTTCTTTCACGATCAACCATGAGAACGATGAAGTGATCGCTTCGATTCTTCCTCCTAAACAGGAAGATGAAATTAACTCTGGTGAACAACAAGAAGAAGGACATCCTGATAAGGAAGAGGGAAGAGAGACTACTCCAGAATAAAAAGACAGCTACACTTGGGCTAGACATTGTTCACTGTTCACTGTAAATTAAGAGTAGCAAGGCGTAATCTTTAAAAGGTTACGTCTTTTAACGCATTACGATCTCATGGGAGAAAAAGCGATGTTTCGAAAACTATTTAAAAGGTTGGCTAAACCGGAAGAGGTGGGACCCAAAATGAAATTAATTGTTGGTTTAGGTAACCCTGGAAAACAATATGAACAGACTAGACACAATATTGGATTTGAAGTCATTGACTCACTATCAAGTAAATTTGCCATTCCGCTTAACCAGTCCAAATTTAAAGGATTATATGGATTGGGTTTTTATAATGGTGAAAAGGTTATTTTGTTAAAACCACTTACCTATATGAATCTATCTGGAGAATCGATCCGAGCGGTCATGGACTATTATGAAATTGATCAAGAAGATTTGCTTGTGATTTATGATGACCTTGACTTGCCAGTCGGAAAGATTAGACTAAGACAAAAAGGAAGTCCAGGCGGTCATAATGGCATTAAGTCGACTGTAGCTCATCTTGGGACCCAGGAATTTAACAGAATCAGAATAGGGATTGACCGCCCCCAAGCAGGAATGAGCGTGCCTGATTATGTCCTGGGCCGATTCCGTCCTGATGAAAAGGCTCCGATGGAAGAGGCAGTGAAAAAAAGTGCAGATGCCTGCACAGCGTGGCTGGACAAACCTTTCTTGCAGGTAATGAATGAATATAATCAGTAATGGCTGGTTTTCGTAAAGATTATTGTTTTTCGTATAAGCTCATCAACCCATATTCCAAAAACTTCGTGGCATCTTTTCGTAAGAACATTAGCAAAAATGGCTTAATAATCTTAGTAAATGCCTCTGTATATGCTCCGTAAGCAACAAAGTTTACTAAAAGAGCCTCAGTAATGATTCATGATTTACCCATTCGTTTCATACAATAGAGGAATAAAAAGATATGGTGGGTCATTATGAGAGCGATTTCTAACTGAATAAGTTCCTCCTATAAGGATAATACTAATAAGGAATCCTAGATTAGGGAGGGACAGGCGTGGCCATCCATTACCATTGTCGGCATTGTGGTACGAATCTCGGTACGATTGACAAAGCATCCATACACAGCGAGGCTCTCGGTCTTCATAAATTAAATGATCAAGAAAGACTGGAAATGGTTGCGTATGACTCATCCGGCGATATTCACATCACAGCCATTTGTGAAGACTGTCAGGAAGCTTTGGAGCGGACTCCAGATTACCACCAATACGATTTCCTTATTCACTAACTTTGCTTTGGAGCTTCGTCCAAAGCGTTTTTCTATTTTAATTTACTAATATAAGAATGTTAATCATATGATTTTTGATGGAAGAAGGAGGGGGGAGAAACCTTGAAGGCGTTAAAATCGTTATTCCTCAAGCAGGAAGATGTCCACTCTGTGATTGCAGGGGTGGAAGAAGGATTAAATGAGCAGCTGATTGCCGGGTTATCGGGCTCGTCTCGAACTGTCTTAGCAGCGTCTATTTACGAACAAATGCAAAGACCGATCATGCTTGTCACCCACAATCTATTACAAGCCCAAAAACTTTATGATGATATTGTCAATCTATTAAGTGAAAAGGAAGTTTTTCTGTTTCCTGCCAATGAGTTAATTGCTGCCGAAATGAGCATTGCCAGTCCAGAGTTAAAAGCGCAAAGAATGGAAGCCTTAAACTACTGGAGCAAGCATAGTAAAGGGGTCTTAATTGTCCCAATAGCCGGGTTGAAGAAGATTGTACCTCCTAAGTCTTTATGGAAGAAATACCAACTCTCGTTAAAATTAGGAGAAGATATAGATATCGATCAGACCTTACATACATTTGTGAAAATGGGATATGTTCGGGCCGAAATGGTGACCACACCGGGAGAATTTAGTGTAAGAGGCGGAATCATAGATATTTACCCGCTTACGGAAGCAAATCCGGTCCGGATTGAATTATTCGATACAGAAATTGATTCGATTCGTTCTTTCTCCTTAGAAGACCAACGTTCGAAAGAAAAGGTTTCAGAGATTCTGATTGGACCTGCAACAGAAGTATTGTTAGAGGCGGATCATTATAGCCGTATGGTTGAAAAACTTGAGGCTGGATTAGGGCAGAGCCTTAGAAAACTAAAAGACGATAAAGCCAAAATGCAGCTCTCTCAGAATATTAGTTTTGAATTGGAACAGTTAAAAAATGGGCAAAAGCCTGACCAAGTCTTTAAATACCTGTCACTAGCCTACGATAGGGCTAGTAGTTTACTAGACTACCTTCCAAGTAATGGCATAGTAATTGTTGACGAAATCAGCCGTGTTCAAGAAATGAATGAGTCCTTAGTAAAAGAAGAGGCGGAATGGTACACAAGTTTACTTGGGACCGGTCAGATTGTCCATGATTTACATATTTCTCATGACCTTGCTGTGCTTTTGCAAAAAAAAGAATTGCCTATTGTTTATATGTCCTTATTCCTGCGTCATGTAGCCAATACCAGTCCACAAAATATTATTAATGTTTCCTGCAAGCAAATGCAAAACTTCCACGGGCAAATGCATTTATTAAAGGCAGAAGTCGACAGATGGAAAAAAAGCAATTATTCTATTTTATTTTTAGGACCGGATGAAGAGCGGGTCAAAAAGCTGGAGCGTGTCCTTGAGGACTATGAAATTAGTGCGAGCGTTACCAAGAGTGGACAACAGCTGCTGCCTGGTAAGGTCCAGATTATGCAAGGAAATCTGCAAACAGGTTTTGAGCTGTCGATCCAGAAAATCGCTGTCATTACCGAGGAAGAACTATTTAATAAACGGGTCAAAAAATCTACCAATCGCCAAAAACTATCAAATGCGGAACGAATTAAGAGTTATTCGGAGCTTAAAGTTGGTGATTATGTTGTTCACGTTAATCATGGAATCGGTAAGTATTTAGGAATTGAAACGCTTGTTATTAATGGAATTCATAAGGATTATCTCCATATTCGTTATCAAGGAACAGACAAACTGTATGTCCCAGTAGAACAAATTGACCTGGTTATGAAGTATGTCGGATCGGAAGGTAAAGAGCCGAAGATCTATAAACTGGGCGGAACGGACTGGAAAAAGGTCAAGAAGAAGGTTCAGTCCTCTGTTCAAGATATTGCTGATGATTTAATTAAATTGTATGCAGAACGGGAAGCAGCGGTGGGCTATGCCTATACCCCTGATGGAGATTTACAAAGAGAATTTGAAACATCCTTTGCGTACCAAGAAACAGATGATCAGCTGCGCTCCATTCATGAGATTAAAAGAGATATGGAAAGGCCGCGTCCGATGGATCGTCTCCTTTGCGG
Source organism: Bacillus sp. sid0103 (assembly GCF_019219025.1). The sequence goes on from NZ_JAHUWN010000040.1 coordinate 26,410, forward strand.
AGACGTGGGTTATGGAAAAACAGAGGTTGCGATTCGAGCTGCCTTCAAAGCAATCGCTGACGGAAAACAGGTAGCACTTTTGGTTCCGACAACGATTTTGGCCCAGCAGCATCATGAAACTTTACGGGAAAGATTTCAAGATTATCCGATTAATATTGGCCTGTTAAGCCGCTTCCGTACGAAAAAACAACAAACGGAAACGATTAAAGGGTTGAAGGCAGGGACGATTGACATTGTCGTCGGTACACACCGCCTGCTTTCTAAGGATATTGTGTACCGTGATTTAGGATTGTTGATTATTGACGAAGAGCAGCGTTTCGGAGTGACCCATAAGGAAAAAATTAAAAAGTTAAAAACGAATGTTGATGTATTAACCTTAACGGCCACACCGATTCCGCGTACCCTGCACATGTCAATGCTCGGTGTCCGCGATTTATCTGTCATTGAAACACCGCCTGAAAATCGATTCCCTGTCCAAACGTATGTAATGGAGTACAATGGATCATTGGTCCGGGAAGCCATCGAAAGGGAACTAGCCCGGGACGGACAAGTATACTTTTTATATAATAGGGTGGAAGATATCGAACGAAAAGCCGAAGAAATATCGATGCTTGTCCCGGATGCACGCGTGGTTTGTGCCCATGGCCAAATGACAGAAAATGAATTAGAAACGGTCATGCTGGGCTTTTTAGCCGGAGAATTTGATGTCCTTGTTAGTACCACCATTATTGAAACCGGTGTGGACATCCCGAATGTGAATACCTTAATCGTCTTTGATGCAGATCGGATGGGGCTTTCCCAGCTTTATCAGCTTCGCGGTCGTGTCGGCCGGTCCAATCGTGTCGCCTATGCCTATTTCACTTATCGAAAAGATAAAGTATTAACGGAAGTCGCCGAAAAGCGTCTCCAAGCCATTAAGGAATTTACGGAGCTGGGTTCCGGTTTTAAAATTGCAATGCGTGATTTATCGATCCGTGGAGCAGGAAATTTATTAGGTGCCCAACAGCACGGCTTTATCGATTCCGTTGGTTTTGATTTGTATTCACAGATGTTAAAAGAGGCAATTGAAGAGCGAAAAGTAAGCATCGGAGTAACGGGAGCTGCTGTCAAAAAATCGGTCGAGATTGACCTTGAAATTGATGCCTATATCCCTGACACATATATTAAGGATGGGCATCAAAAGATAGAGATGTACAAACGGTTTAGAGGTGCCGAAACCCTTGAGGATATAGAAGAACTCGAATCGGAAATGCTTGATAGGTTTGGTGAGTATCCAGACGAGGTTGCCTGCTTATTTCAAATCGCTGAGATGAAAGTTTATGCACTTTTAAATGGTGTCGATCAAATTAAACAGACCAAACAGGAAGTCACCATTTTAATAAATGAAGAGGTAACCAACACCATTGATGGCAGTAAGATTTTCCAAATTGGCAGCCAGTTTGGCCGCAATGTGTCCCCGGGAATGGAAGGTCCAAGACTGAAAATTGTCATCAAGACAAAGGACTATCCATCTTCACAATGGCTGAATATTGCCTTTGAGATGGTTAAGGGAGTATCCCAAGCGAAAAAAGGTCATAAAAACCCAGTAAATTAAGGCAGCACAAAAATGGATTTGATTCAGTTATTTAGTTCGACCGAACGATATGAAAAGAAAGAAGCTTTATCCAATTTGGGATAATCCTATGATATTTGAAAAAATATTACGATTATGTATATAACTTTCCAGATGAAAGATACTAAGTTCAAAGTTGGTGATGGTTACAATAAAAGGAAAGATTATCATCGCCAAGTTGAATAATCATCAGATGAAAGTGAGGCAACATTGGATGAAAGCAACTGGAATAGTTCGTCGAATCGATGATTTGGGTCGTGTTGTCATTCCCAAAGAAATACGCAGAACTTTGCGTATACGCGAAGGGGATCCGTTAGAGATTTTTGTGGATCGAGACGGAGAAGTCATCTTAAAAAAATATTCACCTATTAGTGAATTAGGTGATTTTGCGAAAGAATATGCTGAAGCCCTTTTCGATAGCCTCGGAAACCCTGTATTGATATGTGATAGAGATTCTGTTATCGCAATGGCTGGAGGTTCTAAGAAAGAGTACTTAAATAAAAACATTAGTGATGTCGTTGAAAAAACGATGGAAGAACGAAATTCAGTCCTGAACAATCAAAAAGGCGACATTGCCTTAGTAGATGGACATGAGGAAGCATTAACATCCTATACGATTGGACCCATCATTGCAAATGGTGATCCAATCGGGGCAGTTATTATTTTTTCTAAAGAAGGAACTCTCGGCGAAGTGGAACAAAAGGCGGTTGAAACTGCAGCAGGTTTCCTCGCACGACAAATGGAATCCTAAAAAAGACAGCGAGAGCTGTCTTTTTTATTTGACTTCGATAAACCAGCATGTTGATTTCCGCTCCAGGCGCTCAGCGCCGCGCGGACGGTCCGGGAGTATCCTCGGCGCTAGTCGCCTCCGGGGGTCTGGGTCTCCCTTGACTCGGTCCTTTTGCAGGAGTCTCGCTGTATACGCATCCAATCATTCTGTGGCAAAATAAACAATCAGCTTTAACATAGCCTTTTATTTAGTTAAAATGGTCTCTCAACATGATATAATAACCTTCGAGTTTGTATTTTTTGGTAGGTGGATGAATGAAGTCTGTGAATCAATCAAAGGCTCTGTTTAGAGGGGCTTTTATCTTAATGCTTGCGGCGTTAATCACCAAAATTTTAAGTGCTTTTTATCGAATTCCCTTTCAGAACATTGTCGGAGATATTGGTTTTTACATATACCAGCAAGTGTACCCGTTCTATGGGATTGCCATTGTCCTTTCCACGACAGGCTTTCCGGTCGTTATTTCTAAGCTATATGCAGAGCAGAAACAAAATGGTGATGAAGTAAAATCACGGCTCCTGCTGTTTGTCTCATTTATTTATTTGCAATTATTTGGTTTTCTTTGTTTTTTGGTTCTTTATTTTGGGGCAGGCAGGATCGCTGTTTGGATGAATGACCCTCAACTATCCATTCTATTACGGGTTGTCTCGATTGTGTTTTTGCTGTTTCCGTTGATGTCAATCCTGCGCGGCTATTACCAAGGGATTGGCAACATGGTTCCGACTGCCTTATCCCAGGTCGGAGAACAGTCGACACGGGTAGTAACGATTCTTTTCCTGTCCTATCTGTTTATGGAAAAAGATTATTCACTATATCTTGTCGGCGGCGGGGCCATGTTTGGCTCGATTACAGGCAGTATGGTTTCAGGAATCATCTTGTTTATGTTTTTATGGTTCCGTAAAGAATGGAAGGTAATAGCCCCTAAACTAGGGATATTTCAAAGCTATGTTGGCGAGGCCAAAAGGATCTTCAAGGCACTAGTCTTTCAAGGTCTAACGGTTTGTATCAGCGGGATGCTGATGATTTTTATCCAATTAGGAGATTCCTTAAATCTCTTCTCCTTGCTGGTTTCAAGCGGGATAGAACAAGACATGGCAAAGGGGCTTAAAGGGATATTTGACCGGGGGCAGCCGCTAATTCAGTTAGGTACCATTGCGGCGACCTCGATGTCTTTAACACTCGTTCCCTTAATCACAAGGGAACGTTTATCGGCCAAACCGGAGTTTTTACAACACAAAATTCAAGTAGCGCTAAAAGTAAGTGTCATTATTGGTGTTGGGGCATCGGCAGGACTCTGGGCAATTATTGAACCAACCAATACAATGCTTTTTGAAAATAACGCTGGGTCTGAGGTCTTAGGTGTACTTGGTTTTTTAATTTTATTTACATCAATTACATCAACAATCATTGCGATTATGCAGGGGCTTGGTGTCATGCTGTTTCCCGCAATCGCTGTACTATGTGCCTTTCCAGTGAAATATATTCTAAATAGTGTGTTCGTGCCCATATATGGAACAATGGGTGCCGCCATTGCTTCGCTGGTTTCATTAGGACTCGTCACGACTTTGTTATTCGTTCACTTTAAAAAGATAGCACCGTTTTCATTATTTTCTCTGCACTTTTGGCGGACAGTGTTAATGGCGACAGCGGCAATGGTCCTTTTTTTAAAAGTTTATTTATATATGTGGGGCTCTCATGATGTGGGACGAATAGAGGCCGTCTTTCAATCGTTGAGTTCTGCGATATTGGGTGGATTCCTCTTCTTATTGGTGATGATTAGAGGTAGAGTGTTTCGTAAGGAAGAACTATCATTATTTCCATTTGGAAGTAAATTAATAAAATTAATGGCCCGAAAGGATCGAACTAAATGGTGAAAAAGATTGAAATTCTTGGTTTAGGTGCAGGAGATTTGGAGCAGCTCCCCGTTGGTGTGTATAAGAAATTACTGAATGCAGGTGAGGTATTTTTACGGACGAAAGAGCATCCAGTTGTTGCGGAATTGGAGAAAGAAGGCTTTATCTATACCTCCTTTGATGCAATTTATGAAAAGCACGATCAATTTGAAGAAGTATATGAAGAAATAGTCCAGACCCTACTGGGTAAGGCTGACCGCGAGACGGTGGTTTATGCTGTCCCTGGACATCCACTAGTGGCGGAGCGGACCGTACAGCTGCTGTTAGAGTATGGTCCACAGCGGTCGATTGAAATTACCGTTGGCGGTGGTCAAAGCTTTATTGACGCCTTATTTACGTCGGTAAAAATGGATCCAATTGAAGGGTTTCAATTACTGGACGGTACATCCCTAAACAAAGAGCAGCTGCAAATTGACCAACATATGATTATAGGCCAGGTATACGACCAATTCGTTGCATCCAACATAAAATTAACTCTGATGGAAAAATTGCCTGATGATTACATGGTGTATATCGTAACGGCTGCCGGCAGCAGTCAGGAAGTCATCGAAAAAGTACCATTGTATGAGCTGGACCGAAATGTTTCAATCAACAATCTAACGTCTGTTTATATCCCGCCCGTCAAAGAGGAACAGATTCTCTTGAAGAATTTTTCAAAGCTTAGGGAAATTATTGCGGAACTTAGGAGTCCAACGGGCTGTCCATGGGACCGGGAACAAACCCATGAATCGTTAAAAAAATACTTAATTGAAGAAACCTACGAAGTGATTGATGCCATCAATAGCGGCGATATTGACCATTTAATCGAAGAGCTAGGCGATGTGCTCCTCCAAGTCATGCTTCACGCGCAAATTGGTGAGGATGAGGGTTATTTTTCAATTGATGACATTATTGAAGGTCTATCAGCGAAAATGATTCGACGCCATCCCCATGTTTTCGGAACTGGTAAAGCCGATAACGCAGAAGAGGTTGTTCAAAATTGGCAGGAGATAAAGAAACAGGAAAAGGGTGATGTACCGACTTCTTTATTAGAGGGAGTGTCGATGGCATTACCAAATCTGCTAAGAGCGTTTGAGCTCCAAAAGAAAGCAGCCAAGGTTGGTTTTGATTGGCAGGAAATTACCCCTGCCTTGGAGAAAGTGAAAGAAGAGTTCGAAGAATTTGTGCATGAATTAGATGGAACAGAAGAAGGCATGGTCCGAGCCAAAGGGGAATTTGGTGATTTATTATTTGCATTTGTGAATGTAGCCAGATTCTTAAAGATCCAACCAGAAGAAGCCTTGTTTGAAACGAACGAAAAGTTTACCCGCCGGTTTCAGTTTGTCGAGGAAAAGGTCAAGGAAAGCGGCCGGACATTTGCGGAACATACACTCGAACAACTTGACCAGTATTGGGACGAAGCAAAACGAACAGGTATGTAAAAAAGCGGAAGTGCACTGAGAGCTGGAGCTGTACAGTAAAGTTACAACTAATATTTCAATAAGGGGGACACAGACATGCGTCTTGATAAATTTTTAAAAGTTTCTCGTTTAATTAAAAGAAGAACGTTGGCAAAAGAAGTATCAGATCAAGGACGAATCGAAATTAATGGAAAAGAGGCAAAGGCTAGTTCAATCGTTAAAGTCGGTGATGAATTAACGATCCGTTTAGGGCAAAGGAAGGTAACGGCGCGGATTGATCGGATTCAAGATACTACCCGCAAAGAAGATGCGGCAGAAATGTATACGATTATTAACGAAGAAAGAATTAGCACAACAGAATCCCCCTTTTAGGAACGGGGTTCTAATTCACCTATCCCTCACATAAAATTTATCAAAAAGGTTGTACAAATGATTGTGAGGGATGTTAATGAGCCAATATTATGAGAGTAATCCGGCAAAGAGCAGTGTTCCAGACCATGATGTCATCATGAGGGGCCGAAAGTTGCTTGATATCACGGGTGTTAAACAAGTAGAAAGTTTTGATAATGAGGAGTTTTTACTCGAAACTTCAATGGGATTTTTAGCGATCAAAGGGCAAAACCTGCAAATGAAAAATTTAGATGTAGAAAAGGGGCTTGTTTCAATAAAGGGGAAAATTTTTGATTTAGTTTACCTCGATGAACATCATGGGGAGAAAGCTAAAGGATTCTTTAGTAAGTTATTCCGATGAACCTTTCGACTCAATTCTTCACATTGCTTTCGATGATTGGAATGGGCACATTGTTTGGGGCAATGTTCGACACCTATCAACGGTTTTTAAATCGGCCGAAACGAAAGCAATGGATTGTATTTTTCAATGATTTACTCTTTTGGGTTATCCAGGCCTTGGTTATCTTCTATACCTTGTTTTTGGTCAATAATGGCGAGCTTAGATTTTATATCTTCCTCGCTCTTATTTGTGGATTTGCCGCATACCAGAGTTTATTTAAAGGGATTTATCTTAAGTTACTTGAATTTGTCATAAAATCAATCATCGCGATCAGCCTTTTTATCAAAAAGACTTTCCAGCTCTTAATTTATAAACCAATCGTTGGTCTTATTCAGTTACTTATTATCATAATCATTGCGATTGGCAGGGGCCTTTTCTCTCTTGTTAAATTTATTAGCAAGGTATTACTATTTATAGTGAAAATCATATTAGTCCCGTTACAAAAAATCTTGTTAATTTTTTGGAAACTTTTGCCGAAAAGTATTAAAAAATACGTCGAGAAGTTATATAATAGAACGGCAGGAATTTTCAAGAGAATCAGGAATTATATTACTAAGTTTATTAATAGATGGAAAAAACCAAAAGAGTAAGGCGGTGAGGGAAATGGGAGCAGAACAAAAGAGAAGTGTATCTAAGATTCAGACAACCTATGTAAAACAGCAAGAATATGCGGAAATTGCTTCGGCTAGGAAAAAGAAATTATTAGCACGAAGGCTGACGATGTTTCTGGTTTTTGCTAGCTTTCTCTCTTACTTCATGATTTCCAGTAACATTTCCCAAACAGCGAAGCTTAATGCTAAAATCGCACAGAAGAAGCAGCTGAATCACGAGTTAACGAAGTTAAAGGATCAGCGGGACATTCTAAATGAAAATATTATTAAATTAAATGATGATGATTATATTGCAAAGCTGGCCAGAAAAGAATACTTTTTCTCCGAAAAAGGTGAAATTATTTTTAATATCCCAGATGAAAACAAGGGAAAATGAACCATTTTATAGTCATATTGACACTGATTTTTTTCTTTTTGTATAATATAGAGTAAGATTGATTTTTTATACTTTTAAGGAGGAACATTCTTTTTATGTCAATTGAAGTAGGCAGCAAGTTACAAGGGAAGGTAACCGGGATTACTAATTTTGGAGCGTTTGTGGAGCTGCCGGAGGGCTCAACAGGACTCGTGCACATCAGTGAGGTCGCTGATAATTATGTAAAAGATATTAATGACCATTTGAAGGTTGGCGACCAAGTAGAGGTAAAAGTCATAAATGTTGAGAAGGATGGGAAGATTGGACTGTCGATTAAAAAGGCAAAGGATCGACCAGAGTCACAGCAAAGATCTAACTCACACTCACAACGCCCTCGTCAGGGTAGAAATAACGATCGCAATAATGCTAAGCCGGAAAATTTTGAAAGCAAAATGGCAAAATTCTTAAAAGATAGCGAGGATCGTTTATCATCCTTAAAAAGGAACACAGAGTCCAAACGTGGCGGAAGAGGAGCTAAGCGGGGGTAACTTGCTGCTAAACTTTTTATAGATAAAGAGAGGATTCACTTCCTATCAATATCGTAAGACAGGTCATAAATGGACCTGTCTTTTTTTGTTTTATATGAAAAAATCGAAAAAAAGGGTGTCAGGCACCATGTGAATTCTTCACATGGTGCCTGACACCCTTTCATCAATGATGACACTCAACGATGAACGATGACATCCAACGACACTATTTAATATTATTTGAATGATAATAGTGAAAACAGTCGAACGATTTTTTTTGCTTGTTCATCAATTTGACAAACTTTGATGTCTATTAAACTTATAATTATCTGAACAATGAAAAAATAGGGAGTGTGATTTATGGAAAAGACACATGCTAGTTTCATAGAACCTGCCAGTGAAGTTAATCTTCATTCATCCAAATGGGCTTTGCAGAGTGGATTGAAAAAAATTCAACTAATGCTGGAGTCCTTTTTCATAAAAAAGGGGTTCTTGTTATTATTGGTTGGTTTTTTGCTAGGACGGGCCCTGATTTTGGCGAAGTTGACTCCTTTTTGCCTTCCTTATTTTGCCTCTGTTTATTTAATTAAGCGTGATCGGGCACCGCTTGCCTTGATCGGACTTGTAATCGGAGCAGTGACCATTTCACTAACAAACGCTGCCTTTACCTTTATCGTGACCCTTTGTTTTATCGTTATTTTCCGAATAAGCAAGAAATGGGTAAAAAACGAGTTGAAAGCTTTACCTTATTTTGTCGGGATTATACTTGGACTGGGGAAACTAGCTGAAGCGTTTATCCTTTCGACACAATTAACGCTATATGATTTCATGATGGTCGGGGTCCAAACAAGTCTTGCGTTTATATTAACGCTGATATTTTTACAAAGTATCCCATTGTTGACCTTTAACAAACGGAGACAATTGTTAAAAACTGAAGAAATCGTCTGCTTAATTATTATGCTCGCTTCGATCATGACTGGGACGATCGGCTGGAAGGTATATGACTTGTCGGTTGAGCATATCTTGTCGAGATACCTAGTACTAGTGTTCTCTTTTATTGCGGGAGCAACAGTGGGTTCCACCGTTGGGGTGGTCACAGGGTTAATCTTTAGTCTTGCGAGTGTCTCTAGCTTTTACCATATGAGTCTACTTGCTTTTTCAGGTGTTCTGGGCGGTCTAATGAAGGAAGGGAAGAAGATTGGTGTATCGATTGGCTTATTTATTGCCACACTCCTCATCGGCATGTATGGGGAAGGCGGCGATGGCACCATCCTGCTAACAGTTTTGGAAACCGCAGCTGCCGTCTTCTTATTCCTACTCACACCGCAGGTATTAACTTCACGATTGGCAAAATATATCCCTGGTACGCCCGAATACACAGCGGAACAGCAAAAATATATGCGGAAAATGCGCGATGTCACCGCGCAGCGGGTTTCGCAATTCTCGAATGTCTTCCATGCCTTGTCCAAAAGCTTTTCACAAATGGAAGTCCAGCCAAGGGAGGACGAAAGTGAACGGGAAATGGATTACTTTATGAGCAACGTCACCGAAAAAACCTGCCAAACCTGCTTTAAGAAGGAACAATGCTGGGCGAGTAATTTTAATACAACCTATGCCTATATGGAAGAAATTATTCACGAAATGGACCAAAATAATGGGAATGTTTCTTCTAAACTAACACGAGAATGGGAGAAGATTTGCACCCGTTCCAAAAAAGTATATGAATCGATTGGACAGGAATTAACCTTTTTCCAAGCCAATCAAAAACTAAAAAGGCAGGTTCAAGAAAGCCGCAAGCTGGTGGCCGACCAACTATTAGGCGTGTCCGAAGTTATGGAGAATTTTGCGAAAGAGATTCAACGAGAAAGAGAAAATCATCACAAACAAGAAGAGCAAATTATGGAGGCGATGCAATCATTCGGGATCCATATTGAACAGGTAGAAATTTATAGCCTTGAACAAGGAAATGTCGATATTGAAATGTCTCTACCATTTTGCAATGGCCACGGGGAATGTGAAAAGCTGATTGCGCCGATGTTGTCAGACATTCTCGGGGAGACCATCGTGGTTAAAATGGAAGAATGTGCAACCATCCCGAATGATTTTTGCCATGTGACGTTTAGGTCGTCCAAGGCGTATACGGTCCAGACAGGTGTGGCCCATGCCGCTAAGGATGGCGGTCTTGTTTCGGGCGATAGCTATTCGACGATTGAACTGGGGTTTGGAAAATATGCGATTGCCATCAGTGATGGGATGGGAAATGGCGAAAGAGCGCATTACGAGAGTAAAGAAACATTGCTTCTTTTGCAAAAAATCCTCCAATCCGGAATTGAGGAAAAGGTAGCAATTAAATCGGTTAATTCGATCCTTTCACTCCGAACGACAGATGAAATTTTTTCTACATTAGACTTAGCGATGATTGATCTGCAAAATGCATCAGCAAAGTTTCTTAAAATTGGTTCGACACCTAGCTTTATTAAACGAGGAAATAAAATTATTAAAATCCAGGCTAGCAATTTGCCGATTGGGATGATTCAAGAATTTGAAGTAGATGTGGTAAGTGAACAATTAAAAGCCGGCGATTTACTCATCATGATGAGTGATGGGGTATTTGAAGGACCTTTGCATGTCGAGAACTATGATTTATGGATGAAGCGAAAATTACAAGGATTAGAAACAGATGACCCACAAGAAGTAGCTGATTTAATCCTTGAGGAAGTAATTCGATCGAGATCGGAGGTCATCCATGATGATATGACGGTGACTGTTGCAAAAATAAAACATAATACCCCGAAATGGGCATCGATTCCTGTTCAAAAATTAAAGCGTCAAGCCTAAACGAGTTATTTTATACAGTCACCTATTAAAATATGTATAAATCACCTTCTTCCCGTCGAAAATGGTACCAATACATGTAGTGGAGGGAGAAGGTTATGTATACAGGGAAAATTCGCCAAATCTTACTGATTACTGATGGATGTTCCAACCATGGGGACGATCCGATTGCCATGGCTGCACTCGCACACGAACAAGGAATTACTGTTAATGTCATTGGGGTAATGGAAAAGGATACAATTGATGAAAAAGGGATGACCGAAATTGAAGGGATTGCGATGTCAGGCGGAGGAGTAAGTCAGATTGTCTACGCTCAGCAACTATCGCAAACCGTACAAATGGTTACGCGGAAGGCCATGAATCAAACGATTCAAGGAGTGGTAAACCGAGAATTGCAGCAAATCTTAGGACGATCTCAAACAATGGAAGATCTCCCGCCGGAAAAACGCGGGGAAGTGATGGAGGTTGTGGATGAATTAGGAGAAACTGTCGAATTAGAGGTGTTGATTCTTGTCGATACAAGTGCAAGTATGAAACATAAACTGCCGACAGTGAAAGAAGCGCTGCTTGACCTATCTCTAAGCTTAAACGCCCGTACAGGTGATAATCAATTTTCAGTTTATGTATTTCCCGGGAAAAAGAAAGATGTCGAAAAATTGCTGGATTGGACGCCGAAACTGCAAACATTGACAAGTGTGTTTTCCCAATTATCGACCGGAGGAATCACCCCTACAGGACCAGCGTTACGGACAGCTTTAACCTCATTTGATCAAAAACAATCCTTAAGGAGCCTTATTTCACGTGATGATGAATCATACTTTGAAGAATCAATGTAAGGTTAGCCCAGGAACCGTCATTTCAGGGAAGTGGCATTTCAACAAGTACACAATCATTAAGGAACTTGGATTTGGAGCAAACGGAGTGGTCTACCTTGCCAATCATAATAACACCCAGGTAGCGTTAAAAATGAGTGATAATGGGATGTCGGTTACTTCTGAAGTAAATGTTCTAAAATCCTTAGCAAAGGTCCAGGGAACCCCAACCCTTGGGCCTTGTTTGCTTGATGTCGATGATTGGCAGAGTAATCAAGGACTTATTTCCTTCTATGTTATGGAATACATACAAGGTCCTGACTTTTTATCTTTTTTACAACAAAAGGGAAGATCCTGGACAAGTGTGTTATTTTTGCAGTTGTTAAATGATTTAGACAAGCTTCATGAAAATGGCTGGGTTTTTGGTGACCTAAAGCCAGAAAATTTAATTGTCACCGGCCCCCCGCCTAAAATAAGGTGTATTGATGTTGGCGGAACCACGATTCAAGGGAGAGCGATTAAGGAATTTACTGAGTTTTATGACCGCGGTTATTGGGGGCTGGGGTCGAGGAAGGCTGAACCCTCGTATGACTTGTTTGCTGTGGCAATGATTATGATTAATACCGCCTATCCGAAACGTTTGACGAAAACAACGGGGGGGATCTCTCAAATAAGGGAAGCTATTCGTCAGAAGCCAGAGTTATTGGCATGGGAAAAGGTGATTGTAAAAGCACTTCAAGGCCATTATAGCAGCGCAAAACAAATGAGGGCTGACCTTTTAAATCTCATGATTGATAAAAAAATGCCTGACCCGCTTTCTGCAAAGACTGCTGGAACGAGCAAACCGGCACAACAACAAAAACAAAAACAGCACCCTCCAACAAGTTCAGTGGCAACTCGGCCGATAACAAGACAGCACTACCGTAAAAAAAAGAAAAAAAGTGGCTGGATGGAATTTTGGTTAATCGCAATCATATTAGGTCTTTTATATGCATGGTATACATTTAATAAATTACTATAAATGTTTGAAACTATTTCCTAAGTCATCCGTATAAGATTTATACGTCTAAATTTGCGGAAATGAATAGGAAAAATTTCTAGGCATTTTGCAATACCAATGCTTTGATACTTTATTCTTAAAAGTGGTAGACTAAGGTTATTCTTGCGGTAATTAAGTTTTAAACTTTGGTTTAAGGAAGAGAGCAATATTATGTTAGAAACTAAAGTCAAGGCCTTCCTCCATCACCAAGGATTTCAGTTAACCTCAAAAAAAATGGTTATTGGTGTTTCAGGAGGGCCAGATTCACTGGCACTGCTCCACTATCTACTCACGGAAAAAGAGAAGGAAGGTATTTCCCTTGTTGTGGCGCATGTAGACCATATGTTTCGGGGGCAGGAGTCTTATGAGGATGCGCTTTTTGTTCGAAATTTTTGTGAACAGCATAGCATTCCGTTTGAAATGACTAGGGTTAATGTCCCGAAAATAATGGAGAAAACAGGTAAAAGTTCGCAAATTGCGGCACGAGATGTCAGGTATGAGTTTTTTTCAGAAATCATGGAAAAGTATCAGTATCCATTTTTAGCGCTGGCACATCATGGCGATGACCAAATGGAAACGATGCTGATGAGGGTAACGAGAGGTAGTGCAGGTCTTGCCCGTGCAGGTATACCGTTTAGCCGCCCGTTTCATAAGGGCACGATTTTCCGTCCGTTTTTAGGGGTTGAGAGGGCGGACATTGTAGACTACTGTCACAAGCATAACCTTAGCCCGAGAATAGATCCTAGTAACGAAAAAGGAATCTATAGCAGAAATCGGTTTCGTAAAGAAGTCATTCCATTTTTGAAAAAAGAAAACCCGCTTGTCCATGAACATTTTCAACGGTTTAGTGAAGAATTAACAAGCGATGAAACCTTTCTTCAGGAATTAACTATTCAGCAAATGAATACAGTATTCACAAAAAAGGAAGAGTCCAAAATTACTATTGACATTACTCGATTTCTTGAAGTGCCTTTACCTTTACAAAGGAGAGGGATTCAACTAATATTAAACTATCTTTACAAAGAAAAACCTGCTTCTTTATCTGCAGTACATATCGATCAAGTATTTTTCTTAATTCAACATCCTCAGCCATCGGGTCATCTCGATTTCCCTAATGGTTTAAAAGTTATCCGTTCCTATTATTCCCTTTCCTTCCAATTTCAATCGGTCGAGGCGTCGTCATATCAATTTGAAATGACAGAGCCTGGTGTGATTAACTTGCCGAATGGCGGGAAAATTAGTAGCAGATATATAATGGGGGAAATTCCAGTGGCAGATGGTAATTCTGCATTGTTTAGTATAAACAAGATAAAGTGGCCAATTATTATTCGCTCTAGAAAAATAGGCGACCGCATGACATTAAAGGGGATGCAAGGTTCAAAAAAATTAAAGGCGATATTCATTGATCAAAAAGTACCAGTTGAAGAACGAAATATGTGGCCAGTACTAACTGACACAAAAGAACGTATTATTTGGTTGCCAGGTTTAAAAAAATCTTCAATTGAAGGCATAGATTACACAGCTCAACAATATATACTATTCACATATCAAAAGTAAGGATCTTCTAGGGGGCACATTTAGATGAAACAGGACATTAAACAGGTGTTAGTATCAGAAGAGGAAATTCAAACTAAAATCAGAGAATTAGCTGCACAGTTAACGGAAGAATACCAAGATAAATTTCCGCTCGCAATTGGTGTTTTAAAAGGTGCTATGCCGTTTATGGCTGATTTATTAAAACGTATGGATTGCTATCTTGAAATGGATTTTATGGATGTATCCAGCTACGGAACCGGACTTGTTTCTTCTGGGGAAGTAAAAATTATTAAGGATTTAGATACATCTGTTGAAGGAAGAGACATTCTCATTATCGAAGATATAATCGATAGCGGTCTAACACTTAGCTATTTGGTTGACTTATTCAAGTATAGGAAAGCAAAATCCATCAAAATTGTGACACTGCTTGATAAACCAACAGGCAGAAAAAGTGCCATTAAAGCGGATTATGTTGGCTTTATTGTGCCAGATGAATTTGTTGTCGGTTATGGCTTGGATTATATTGAAAAATATCGAAACCTTCCATACATTGGTGTCCTAAAACCGGAAGTATACAGCGATAATCTCTAAGGATAAAGTTTTAAGTTAGATTGCAAATGAGTGTAATTTCTTGAATTTGTAAGATTTTCTATGATACCATTTAATATAGTTTGTCTATCGTGGGAGGAGGTAAGAGATGAATCGGATCTTCCGTAATACCATCTTTTATTTATTGATATTTTTAGTCATTATTGGCGTGGTGAGTTTCTTTAATGGAAGCAATGAACCGACAGATCATATTTCATATGATAAGTTTGTTACCCAATTAGAAAATGGCGAAGTAAAATCGTTCTCCATGCAGCCTGAACGAGGGGTTTATGAAGTTCGTGGTGAGTTGGAAACGAAAAAAAAATTCATAACGTATATTCCAAACAGTGAAGAAATTATTAACAAAATTAATAAAGCTGATTCAAAGGTAGAAGTAATGCCTGCAAAGGAAACAAGCGGCTGGGTGACGTTCTTTACATCGATTATTCCGTTTGTGATTATCTTTATTTTATTCTTCTTCTTATTAAACCAAGCACAAGGCGGCGGCAGCCGTGTAATGAACTTTGGTAAATCCAAGGCAAAGCTTTATAACGATGATAAGAAAAAAGTCCGCTTTAGAGATGTAGCCGGTGCGGATGAAGAAAAAGCAGAATTAGTAGAAGTCGTTGAATTTTTAAAAGATCCACGGAAGTTTGCAGAACTGGGTGCCCGGATTCCTAAAGGGGTCCTGCTAGTAGGTCCTCCAGGTACTGGTAAAACATTGCTTGCTCGTGCAACTGCAGGTGAAGCAGGCGTTCCATTCTTCTCGATAAGTGGTTCTGATTTCGTTGAAATGTTTGTCGGGGTTGGGGCTTCCCGTGTGCGTGATTTATTCGAAAACGCTAAGAAAAATGCACCATGTATAATCTTTATTGATGAAATTGATGCAGTTGGACGTCAGCGTGGCGCCGGGTTAGGCGGCGGACACGATGAACGTGAGCAAACATTGAATCAATTGCTTGTTGAAATGGATGGATTTGGGGCAAATGAAGGAATTATCATTATTGCTGCTACAAACCGTGCAGATATATTAGATCCTGCGTTATTACGTCCCGGTCGTTTTGACCGACAAATTACTGTAGATCGTCCGGATGTTATTGGACGTGAAGCTGTTCTAAAAGTTCATGCGCGTAATAAACCATTAGACGAATCTGTAAACTTGAAAAACATTGCGATGCGTACACCTGGCTTCTCGGGTGCTGATTTAGAAAACTTATTGAATGAGGCGGCTTTAGTAGCAGCCCGCAGCAGTAAGAAGAAAATCGATATGGAAGACATTGATGAAGCAACTGACCGCGTCATTGCCGGTCCAGCTAAAAAGAGCCGCGTTATTTCCGAAAAAGAACGAAATATTGTTGCTTTCCATGAGGGCGGACATACGGTCATCGGGTTAGTACTTGATGAAGCAGATATGGTCCATAAGGTTACGATCGTACCACGCGGTCAAGCAGGCGGATACGCTGTTATGCTTCCGAGGGAAGACCGTTACTTTATGACGAAGCCAGAATTGCTTGATAAAATTGTTGGCTTATTAGGCGGGCGTGTCGCCGAAGAGATTGTGTTTGGGGAAGTAAGTACTGGAGCCCACAACGATTTCCAACGTGCTACAGGAATTGCTCGTAAGATGGTTACCGAATATGGTATGAGTGATAAGCTCGGACCGCTTCAGTTTGGTCAAGGTTCAGGTGGTCAGGTATTCTTAGGCCGTGACATTCATAATGAACAGAATTATTCTGATGCAATTGCCTACGAAATCGACTTGGAAGTTCAACGTATTATTAAAGAATGTTATGAAAGAGCGAGAGTTATTCTTACTGAAAATCGTGATAAGCTTGATCTTATTGCGAAAACATTACTTGAAGTGGAAACACTTGTGGCTGAACAGATTAAATACTTGGTTGACCATGGCCGTATGCCAGAACCTAATCAAGCTTTAGAAGCTGTAAAAATCGGCCCGAAAAAAACAGATGATGTGAAGGTCAACATCAATAAGAAAAAGGAAGAGCTTGAGTCTCAACCCTCTTCTGACGAATTAGATAATCAATAAATGGTTAAGAGTGCTTCATTGAAGCGCTCTTTTTTTTTCAGGATTAAACTGATATATGGTATTATGTTTTCAGTATAGAAGAGAATAATCTGAAAAGTGAGTGATAGATTTGATTTTCGTATTTGATGTAGGAAATACCAATATTGTGTTAGGTGTGTATGATAGGGATGAGCTTAAATATCACTGGCGTGTGGAGACCAATAGAAACCGCACAGAAGATGAGTTTGGAATGAACATTAAAGCATTGTTCGATCATGCTGGCCTCTCTTTTTCCGATATTGACGGTATCATTATCTCTTCGGTGGTTCCACCAATCATGTTTGCACTAGAAAGAATGTGCCAAAAGTATTTTCACATTAAACCGTTTGTTGTTGGCCCAGGAATCAAAACAGGTTTGAACATAAAATATGAAAACCCGAGAGAAGTGGGTGCTGACCGAATCGTTAATGCCGTAGCTGCAATTCATGAATATGGAAGTCCGCTGATTATTGTCGATTTTGGTACAGCCACAACGTATTGTTATGTGAATGAGGAACGTCAATATATGGGTGGTGCGATTGCCCCAGGAGTGGGTATTTCAACAGAGGCGCTTTATTCGCGAGCGTCCAAACTGCCGAGAATAGAAATTGCCCGTCCAGAAGGTGTAATTGGCAAAAATACGGTGGCAGCCATGCAGGCTGGTATTGTCTACGGGTATGTAGGACAAGTCGAGGGGATTGTAAAACGGATGATGGAGCAAGGCGAGAAAAGGCCTACCGTCATTGCGACCGGTGGTTTAGCCAATTTAATTGCTCAAGAATCAACCATTATTGATGTTGTCGACCCATTTTTAACTTTAAAAGGATTACAGCTTATCTATAAAAGGAACATAGGACAACCTAAGGAATAACAGCTAGAAAGGGGTTTAACAATGAATGATTATCTTGTAAAGGCACTTGCTTATGATGGAAATATTCGCGCCTTTGCCGTTCGCACAACAGATACCGTGACGGAGGCACAAAGGCGTCATCAAACCTGGAGAACGGCATCCGCTGCACTTGGCCGCACATTGACTGCAGGCGTGATGATGGGTGCGATGCTAAAGGGTGAGGATAAATTAACGATTAAAATTAATGGCGGCGGCCCACTAGGACCAATTGTTGTAGATAGTAATGCAAAAGGGGAAGTCCGGGGTTACGTAACAAACCCAGAGGTGGATTTTGAATCAAATGAACATGGCAAGCTGGACGTCCGTCGTGCCGTTGGGACAGACGGTATGCTAGCTGTCGTCAAAGATATCGGATTACGCGACTTTTTTTCTGGTCAAGTTCCACTTGTATCTGGAGAATTAGGTGAAGATTTCACTTATTACTTTGCTACCTCTGAGCAGGTGCCGTCTTCCGTTGGGGTAGGTGTTTTAGTGAACCCGGATGATACGATTTTGGCAGCAGGCGGCTTTATTTTTCAATTAATGCCGGGCACACCGGATCCCATTATTTCAAAACTAGAGGAGCGCCTAAAAACGATTGAGCCTATCTCGAAATTAATTGAGAGAGGATTAACACCGGAGCAAATTCTAGAAGAACTTTTTGGAAAAGAACAAGTAAAGGTTCTAGAAACGATGCCGGTGGGCTTTATGTGTAATTGCTCCAAAGAACGATTCGCTAACGCCATTATTGGTTTAGGGGCGGCAGAGATTACGGCAATGATTGAAGAAGATGGCCAGGCTGAGGCACATTGTCATTTTTGCAATGAAAAATACCTTTTTACAAGGGATGAACTAGAAGAGCTTAAAAAAGAAGCGAAGTAGCGGGTGCTTGCCCTTTTCTGATGGGAGGAGAGAGATTGGGAAGTGATGGGAGGAGAGAGATTGGGAAGGAAGCAACTTTGGATGGTGATTGCCGCCCTGATATTGGTGAACTGCCTAACAATCGCTTTTTTTCTATCAAAGGCTAATATGGCAGGCGGTACGGTCATAAATGATGAGACAGTAGCGACCATTGGAAAAAAGACGATCCTACGACAAGATTGGTTAAATGAGCTCGAATCAAGATATGGTAAAGATGTTTTAAAAGAAATGGTCGATCAAAAGGTCATAGAAGAAATGGCTGCAAAATATAATATAAAAGTGCCCAGCCAAGATGTCGACCGCGAATTTAGAATGCTGCAATCGACTACGAATATATTTAATAAACAGACGATCAAAGATGAGAAAAAGTGGAAGGAACAAATCCGCAGCAACCTTCTTTTAGAGGAACTTTTAACGAAAGATGTAGAAGTTTCAACCAGTGAACTCAAAAGTTATTATCAAAAAAACGAAGACTTATTTAATGTACCAGCTGCCTATCATTTATCACATATTGTTGTGGGTACACTAGAAGAAGCGGACAGGGCTTTGCAAGAGTTAGATCAGGGTTCGGATTTTGCAACGTTAGCAATGGAACGATCGATTGAGGAGTTTTCTGCAAATAAGGGCGGCGATATAGGGTATATTAGTGAAGGGGATGAGCGTTATCCCCGTCAATATATCGAAATCGCGAAAGAATTGAAGAAAGAAGCATACAGTACCCCAATCAAAGTGGACGAAGGTTATGCCATCCTTAAGTTAGAAGGAAAGATCGGTGGGAAAAAATATTCCTTTGCCGATGTAAAGGAGCAAATTCGCAGGCAAATTGCTCTTGAACAAATGAAATCACCTGCATCTGCCACTACATTTTGGGATGATGCCAAGGTCAAATGGTTTTATGGTCAAAAAGGAAACGAAAGCACAGAGTGATTCTGTGCTTTTTCTGTACACAGTTAGAATAAGTAAATTTGGAATATTGTAAAAATACGTAAACAAAACGATTGACAAACTCAATACGAAACTGGTAAATTCAATAATATAAATCCAATCAATTTACTCGGAATAGGGGTGCTCTTAATGGTGCGTGTTGCAAATTCAGTTGCCGAATTAGTCGGCCAAACGCCAATTGTTAAATTAAACAGATTAGTAGATGAAAATAGTGCTGAGGTATATCTGAAGCTGGAATATTTTAACCCTGGCAGCAGTGTAAAAGATCGTATCGCTTTAGCTATGATTGAAGCAGCGGAAGAGCAAGGTTTAATCAAACCAGGTGTTGATACCATTATTGAGCCTACGAGCGGAAATACTGGAATTGGACTTGCGATGATTGCTGCAGCAAAAGGTTACAAAGCTGTCTTTGTAATGCCTGAAACGATGAGTTTGGAACGTCGGAATCTACTTCGTGCATACGGTGCAGAGCTTGTGTTAACACCAGGACCTGCCGGCATGAAGGGCGCAATTGCTAAGGCAGAAGAACTCGTTCAAGAACACGGTTATTTCTTGCCGCAACAATTTAAAAATGAAGCAAACCCTGAAGTTCATAGAAGAACAACAGGTAAAGAAATTGTAGAACAAATGGATCAATTAGATGGTTTTATTTCTGGTATTGGAACAGGCGGAACTATCACTGGTGCAGGCGAAGTCCTCCGTGAGAAATTTCCAAATGTTAAAATTTATGCAGTAGAACCTACGGATTCTCCAGTCTTATCGGGTGGTAAACCAGGTCCACACAAAATTCAAGGTATTGGTGCCGGTTTTGTACCTGATACTTTAAATACAAATATCTATGATGAAATTATTCAAGTTGCTGCAGAAGATGCATTCTCAGCTTCACGCCGTGCAGCAAGAGAAGAAGGTATTCTTGGAGGTATTTCTTCAGGAGCAGCAATTCACGCTGCCTTAAAAGTGGCTAAAGAACTTGGAAAAGGGAAAAAGGTGCTTGCGATTATTCCAGATAACGGCGAACGTTATTTAAGCACACCGCTTTACCAATACGAAGCAGAATAATCATTGAGAGGCGTCGGCTTTGCCGGTGCTTCTTTTTTTGTAATCTAATTGAGATTTCATGTATGATAATAGAAGTGAAAAAAAGGCTGGATAAGGAGGAAAAGGTATGAAAACATCTCTAGAACAAATCCAATGTGGGCCATATACCTTGGATAGTAGTAAAAAGACCATTATCATGGGCATTTTAAATGCTACTCCAGATTCCTTTTCGGATGGCGGTAAGTTCAATCATGTTGACATTGCAGTTGAACGAGCAAAAGAAATGGTGGCAAATGGAGCAGATATTATTGATATTGGCGGTGAATCGACACGGCCAGGTTTTGCAACTGTCCCTGCCGAGGAGGAGCTCAAGCGGGTAATTCCCATTATTAAGGCGATTTCTGAACATGTCCAAGTCCCGATATCGGTTGATACGTATAAAGCAGAAGTGGCAAAGCAGGCGATTGAAGCGGGGGCCCATCTGATTAATGATGTATGGGGGGCAAAAGCGGATGACAAGATGGGACAAGTTGCTGCTGCCTACGGTGTTCCGATTGTGCTCATGCATAATCGTCACGACCCAAACTATCAGGTATTTATGAGAGACGTCATCAATGACCTTTATGAAAGTATTGCCATCGTTAAAAAGGCAGGGGTTAAGGATGAACAGATTATCCTCGACCCGGGAATCGGGTTTGCAAGGGATTATCAAGAAAATCTGTTAACGATGCAGAATCTAGATACATTTGTGAAACTAGGCTACCCAGTATTGCTAGGAACATCCAGAAAATCGATGATTGGCCAAGCTTTGGATCTTCCCGTTCATGAAAGAATGGAAGGTACAGGAGCAACCATTTGCTACGGTATCCAAAAAGGCTGCCATATTATCCGTGTTCATGATGTGAAAGAAATGAGCAGAATGGCTAAGATGATGGATGCCCTGATGGGAAAGGGTGAAATGATTGGATAAAATCTACGTCAATAGAATGGAGTTTTACGGATACCATGGTGTTTTTCCAGAAGAGACACGGTTGGGGCAGCGATTTGCAGTAGATTTAGCAGTTTCCCTTGATTTAAAAAAGGCAGGAGAAACCGATGAACTGGAGTACTCAGTGAATTATGCTGATCTCTACCAAGTCTGTAAAGAAATAGTGGAGGGGAATCCTTATAAATTGGTCGAAGCTGTCGCAGAAAAAATTGCGGCTACTATTTTGAATGGGTTCCCACTCGTATCTGAGGTTACTGTCACGGTAATTAAGCCGGATCCGCCGATTCCAGGCCATTACAGGTCCGTTGCAGTAGAAATTACAAGGAGAAGATAAAAGTGGAAAACACAGCATTTATTGCCCTTGGCTCGAATATAGGAAACCGTTATGCTAATATAGCGAGTGCGATTAAAAGATTAACAAGTTATTCTGGTATTCAATTGGTAAATTACTCCTCTGTTTATGAGACGGATCCGATTGGCTATGAAGATCAGGACTTATTTTTGAATATGGTAATAGAGATTCAGACAGCACTGAATCCCCTTGATTTACTTGATTTATGTTTAGGAATCGAATTAGAACTTGGGAGAAAAAGGGAAATTAAGTGGGGCCCGCGAACAATAGACCTTGACATTCTTACCTTTAACCAAGAAAATATTGAAAGCGATAAGCTTATCGTTCCACATCCAAGGATGTTAGAACGGGCGTTTGTAATTATTCCACTTTTAGAAATATATCAGGACAAACAATGTTCGGAGATAAATAAATTACTTGAGGGTTCGTTAGAAGAATTACCAAATAAAGAAGGAGTCCGAATATGGAAGCGGAAAAATGGGGAAGACGTATTCGAGCCTATCGGAAGTTAAAGGGCTTTACACAAGAAGGTTTTTCGAAGCAACTAGGTGTATCAGTATCAATTTTAGGCGAAATTGAAAGAGGGAACCGACTTCCTGCTGCTGATTTGCTTGAAAGGATTGCGGAATCTTTAAAAATCACATTAGATGACCTGACGCCGAAGGAATAAACGTGGGAATGTGTCCATTTATGAATAATGCCAAGAAGAGTAGGAGGTAGGTTTATGTTGAAAATTGGCGATATTGAAATGAAGAATCCCGTCGTACTAGCTCCGATGGCTGGTGTGTGCAACTCGGCATTCCGGTTAACGGTAAAAGAGTTTGGCGCTGGTTTAGTTTGTGCAGAGATGGTAAGTGATAAAGGGATTGTTTATAAAAACGAAAAAACAATGAATATGCTATATATCGATGAGCGTGAAAAACCGTTAAGTTTGCAAATTTTTGGCGGTGAAAAGAAAACACTTGTCGAAGCGGCTAAGTTTGTTGATCAAAATACCAATGCCGATATTATCGATATTAATATGGGCTGCCCTGTTCCAAAAATTACGAAATGTGATGCTGGGGCAAAGTGGCTGCTTGACCCGAATAAAATTTATGAGATGGTTTCTGCGGTAGTAGCGGAAGTTGAAAAACCTGTTACTGTAAAAATGCGGATGGGCTGGGATGAAGAGCATATTTTTGCCGTAAAAAATGCCCAGGCCGTAGAACGTGCCGGAGGAAAGGCTGTTTCCTTGCATGGACGAACGCGTGTTCAAATGTATGAGGGGAAAGCAAACTGGGATATTATTCGTGAAGTAAAGCAAAACCTAAATATTCCGTTGATTGGTAATGGTGACGTTCAGACACCACAAGATGCGAAACGCATGCTTGATGAAACAGGCGTAGACGGGGTAATGATTGGAAGAGCTGCTCTAGGTGACCCATGGATGATCTATCGCACCGTTCAATATTTAGAAACGGGTATCTTAATGCCGCAGCCATCGGTGAGAGAAAAAATTGATGTATGTATCCTTCACCTAGATCGTTTAATTGCTCTTAAAAATGAAAATATTGCCGTTCGCGAAATGCGTAAGCATACTGCCTGGTATTTAAAAGGGGTACGCGGCAACGCCATAGTGCGTAATGCCATTAATGAATGTGAAACGAGAGATCATTTAGTGACATTATTAAATGGTTTAGTTGCAGAAGTGGAAGTAAAAGAACAAAGTCAATTGATTGTAGGTTAAATTTGTCACTTAAGGTGTCTTTTCTATACTAATTGGATGCTGCCAGTGAAAAAACTGGCAGTTTTTATTTTATTAAGATTTTTTTGATGTCTGAAAGTATAAGTTTGTGTAAAATAATAAAGTATGAAGAAAAATGGAATTGCCTTAATTAAAGCATTTTACATAATAAAAGATAATTGGAGTGGATTTTATGAGTCAGGAAGATTTAAATGACCAATTAAGGGTCAGACGTGAAAAAATGAATACCATGCGCGAAAATGGTCTAGATCCATTCGGGAAGCGTTTTGACCGTTCTCACAGCACAAAAGAATTGGTTGAGCGGTATGGGGAATTAGAAAAAGAAGAGATTGAAGCCAAAAATGTTTCTGTTTCTTTAGCTGGCCGAATTATGACGAAGCGTGGAAAAGGGAAAGCCGGCTTCGCGCATCTTCAAGATTTAACGGGACAAATTCAAGTATATGTTCGACAAGATGCAATAGGCGAAGAAAACTATAATCTTTTCGATTCCGCAGACTTAGGTGACATTATTGGAGTCACGGGAACACTTTTTAAAACAAAAGTAGGCGAATTATCCGTAAAAGTGGGAGACTTTGTGTTTTTAACAAAAGCTTTGCGCCCGCTCCCTGACAAATTCCACGGACTAAAGGATGTAGAACAGCGCTACCGCCAGCGTTATTTGGACTTAATTATGAGTCAGGAAAGCAAGGCTACTTTTATTGCAAGAAGCCGTATTATCCAATCCATGCGTCGTTATTTAGATGATCACGGTTACTTAGAAGTAGAAACTCCGATGATGCATTCCATCGCAGGTGGAGCTTCAGCACGTCCATTTATTACCCACCACAATGCACTTGATATGCCATTATTTATGAGGATTGCGATTGAGTTGCACTTAAAGCGCTTGATCGTGGGCGGACTGGAAAAGGTGTATGAAATTGGCCGAGTATTCCGGAACGAAGGTGTTTCGACCCGTCACAATCCTGAATTCACGATGATTGAACTCTATGAAGCTTATGCAGATTATCGTGATATCATGAGTCTCACCGAGAATTTAATTGCTCATATTGCCCAAGAAGTAGTTGGTTCAACGACTGTTCAGTATGGTGATTATGAAGTGGATCTGAAACCTGAATGGAAGAGACTTCACATGGTGGATGCAATTAAAGAATACACAGGTGCAGACTTCTGGAAAGAGATGAGTGTTGAAGAAGCACGTGAACTTGCTAAAGAACACGGTGTTGAAATTAATAACAACATGCTTTATGGTCACATTGTGAATGAGTTTTTTGAGCAAAAGGTAGAGGAAAAGTTAATTCAGCCTACCTTTATTTATGGACACCCTGTGGAGATCTCACCACTTGCAAAGAAAAATGATGAGGACCCACGATTCACGGACCGTTTTGAATTGTTCATTGTCGCTCGCGAACATGCAAATGCATTTACTGAGCTGAATGATCCAATTGACCAAAGAGAACGATTTGAAGCGCAATTAAAAGAGCGTGAACAAGGTAATGATGAAGCTCATATGATGGATGACGATTTTGTTGAAGCTTTAGAGTATGGTATGCCGCCTACAGGTGGACTAGGGATTGGAATTGATCGCTTAGTAATGCTGCTTACTAATTCGCCATCCATCCGTGACGTACTATTATTCCCGCTTATGCGACATAAATAATATCAAAAAAGGTGCCGGCAACCCCGGCACCTTTTTCAATGACTTTGATAATGAAGAGTTAGAATATTTTTACTTTCACTTTTTAATAAAAATATAATAAATACTATTGCACTGGGCTTTTAATGGTGGTATATTAATATCTGTTGCTGCGAGACAGTAACGGATTGAAAAAAGAAGTTAAAAAAGTTGTTGACTTTCGGTTGATAACTTGGTAAGATAATAAAGTCGCTTTAAGGCGATTGAGTAATTGATCTTTGAAAACTAAACAAACAAAATCGTGCAAACAAACAATAACTTTTAGCTTCAATTATGAAGCTAAGCCAACGTAACAAATGAGCTAATCAACTTTCTTGGAGAGTTTGATCCTGGCTCAGGACGAACGCTGGCGGCGTGCCTAATACATGCAAGTCGAGCGAATCAATAGGAGCTTGCTCCTG
>NZ_JAHUWN010000041.1 GCF_019219025.1 Bacillus sp. sid0103
CTGAGCCAGGATCAAACTCTCCAAGAAAGTTGATTAGCTCATTTGTTACGTTGGCTTAGCTTCTTAATTGAAGCTAAAAGTTATTGTTTGTTTGCACGATTTTGTTTGTTTAGTTTTCAAAGAACAAGTCCGTTACTTCGTTTGAAGCAACTTTATTACTATATCATTTCAGTCATTCGTTGTCAACATTTTTTTTAAATATTTTCAACATCAACAAGTTAGTAACTCGTCAATAACGACTGCTTTAATATACTACCACCTTGTCGATGTTACGTCAATCAAAATTCTAAAATTAATTTCCTCTTCCTATTTTCTTCTATATAAATAGCTCTGTTATTGGATAGTGTTGATTTTTGCATTCACTTTTAAAAGAACCATATAAATAGAAAAGCCGGCCCCATCATCAGGGCCAGCCAACTTTCACTTACTTTGTAATTGTAATGATTCCTTCTTGCTTCAATTCCACTTGACCTTGTTTATTGATCACAACTTTCTCACCTTCAGCTAAGTTCGTGAAGACAATTGGCGTGATTGTAGAAGTGGCATGTTCTTTAATGTAATTTAGGTCAACTTTTAATAACGGCTGTCCCTGTTCAATAATGTCATTTTCAGAAACTAACGTTTCAAATCCTTGACCTTTTAGATTAACAGTGTCAATACCAACATGAATTAGGATTTCACGGCCTGTATCAGATAAGATACCAATGGCATGTTTTGTAGGGAATAGGTTTACAATTTTTCCGTTAACTGGAGAAACAACTGTTCCTTCAGCCGGTACAATCGCAAAGCCATCACCCATCATTTTACCAGCAAACACCTGATCAGGCACTTCCGTAATCGGCTTAATTTCACCTTTAATCGGCGCTGCAAACACTTCATTCTCACGCGCTTTTTCAAGTGCACCAGAATTTACGTTGTTTTGCTCGGCACCTTTATCAGCTGTATCAACAGAAGCCGCACTTGGTCTCTTACCAGACATAATATCCTTCATTTGTCCCTTAATGGTTTCAGAACGAGGTCCAAAAATCGCTTGAATGTTATTACCTACTTCAAGGACACCCGCAGCACCAAGTTTTTTCAATTCGTTTTTATCCACGTTTTTAATATCATTAACCGATACACGAAGACGTGTAATACATGCATCTAAGTGAGCAATATTTTCCTTACCGCCCATAGCCTCTAAAATATTAGATGCTAAATCACCCGCACTCGCTTTTCCTGTTGGTGCTTGATCTTCTTCCTCTAGTTCACGACCTGGTGTTTTTAAATTAAACTTACGAATCGCAAATCGGAAACCGAAATAATAAATAACTGCAAAGACTAGACCTACTGGAATTACGATCCATGCATTGGTTTGCGGATTAATTAATCCAAATAGGACATAGTCAATTAATCCACCTGAGAAGGTCATCCCAATTTTTACATTTAACAAGTGCATTGTCATAAACGATAATCCTGCAAAAATCGCATGGATACCAAATAATACTGGTGCAACAAATAAGAATGAGAATTCAATTGGTTCTGTAATACCTGTAAGGAAAGAAGTTAATGCTGCAGACGCCATTAATCCACCTACAATTGCCTTCTTTTCCGGACGAGCTTCATGATAAATCGCAAGTGCAGCAGCAGGAAGCCCAAACATCATGAATGGATATTTACCTGTTGTGAAAGTACCTGCCGTTAAGTGTTGAACATTATCTTTAATTTGTTCCATAAAAATACGTTGGTCACCACGGACAAGATCTCCCGCAGCATTTGTATAGCTTCCAAATTCATACCAGAATGGTGCATAGAAAATATGATGCAATCCAAACGGAATTAATGCACGTTCAATTACTCCGAAAATAAAGGCAGCAACGGTTCTATTTGCATCAACCATGTTAGTTGAGAATGCATTCAGACCTGTTTGAATTGGCGGCCAAATAACAATCATTAATAAACCTAAAAGAACAGTACTTGCAGCTGTTGCAATCGGTACAAATCGTTTACCAGCAAAGAAACCTAGATATGATGGTAATTCAATTTCGAAGAATTTGTTATACATATACGCAGCAATCAGACCGACGATGATACCTCCGAAAACACCCGTTTGCAGTGTCGGTATCCCTAATACAGAAGCGTAACTTTGAGGATGCTTTGCAAGTGCATCTGCATCAATTCCCAAAGCAGTTCCCATTGTTGCATTCATAATTAGGAACCCTACAATCGCAGCAAGTCCAGCTACACCTTCTCCTCCAGCTAGCCCAATCGCTACCCCAACAGCAAATAACAGTGACAGGTTTCCGAAAATAACACTACCAGCTTGTTCCATAATCTTTGCAACCATAGCAATGGCACTATTGTCTAAGAATGGAGCGAGGTCAATTAATGTTGGGTTTTGAAGCGCATTACCAACTGCTAATAATATCCCGGCAGCCGGCAAAATCGCAACCGGTAACATAAGTGCTTTACCGACTTTTTGTAAAACACCAAAAGCATTTTTAAACATAAAAAAATACCTCCTAATTTTTTGTACAGCTCATAAAGCGGTTACATATTTGAGAGAAATACCAACAAAAAAAGGCATGAGTAAATGTTCAATTAAATGAAGATATGGGTATAGATTACCCCATCCACTTCATTTCAATTAAACTTTTTACTCATGCCTGATCGAATCAGTAACACGTAAGAATAAGTGCTATTTATATTTTTTTTGAAGTCGCTGTAAATGCATAGTTAGATATACTGCTTCTGCATCAAAGACTTTCATTTTTAAGGATTGTTGCATCACTTTTATGAGCTTCCATGAGAGATTATAGCATATAGGATATTCATCTTTCAATAGGGAAGCAATTTTTTCTGGTTCATCTACTTTTTCACCTTTAACAACCCTATCGATGGCAAAATGAAGGTGACGAACAAGTCTCATATAATCGATACCTTCTTTATCGATCTCGATTTCAAGTTGCTCTTCAACCATATCCACTAGCCTGCTGACAAGCTGGGAATGTTGATTTACATCTGAAAGATCCTTATTGGTTATGGCACTATGTATGTGGAGGGCGATAAAACCAATCTCACCGATTGGAAAGCTAATGCCAGTTTTATCCTTAATAAGCTGGACTACTTCGGCAGCCACTTCATACTCATGGCGATAAAGCGCCTTCGTTTCGACTAAAAATGGATTTTTCATTTCCATCCCTTGTGAAGCTCTCGTTAAGGCAAACATCAGATGGTCTGTTAGGGCAACATGAATATGTTCATTCAGCATCGAATTCGTACGTTGTTTAATTAAGTCAATCGACGCTATGATAACCTCTAAAAATTCATTATCAATAAAAGGCAGTAATTTAATATAATTTTGCTGCTCTTTTTCATTTTTTAAGACAAAGAGTTTTTCGACTGAATCTGTTTCGATCAAGTCTCCGTGTTTACGATTAAAACCAAGCCCTTTGCCTATTAAAACAACTTCTTCATAAGAAGGGTGTTCAGCAATCAACACATTATTATTTAAAACCTTTTCAATTTTCAGTTGCGCCATACCCTTTTCCCCATTTCTCCCATTTCACCTTGATAGTTAAAGGATAAAAGAGTGAAAACAGGAAGTCAACGACATTGTTCGACAACATTACGTCTAACCAAATGGTAAATTATTCAATCCTGCTAATTATTATGAAGCAAGAGTAAGAACAAATAAAAAAGAACTGCGGAAAGTCCACAGTCCTCATTTAATTTATTTTAAGAAAATGAAATATAGAACAAAGATTACAAAGAAGAAGTACATGATTGGATGAATTTCTTTTGTTCGGCCCTTTATGATCATTGTAATAGGGTAAAAGATAAAGCCAATAGCAATACCAGTGGCAATGCTGTAAGTTAGAGGCATTGCTATCATCGTTAAGAATGCTGGAACAGCTATTTCAAAACGCTGCCAATCAATTTTTCCTAATGAAGATACCATTAACACCCCAACAATAATTAATGCAGGTGCTGTTACAGGTGCAGTAACAACTGATAATAATGGAAAGAAGAATAGCGATAAGATAAATAGTCCTGCTGTTACTAAAGCCGCAAATCCTGTTCTAGCTCCAGAGGCAACCCCTGCAGATGACTCAATGTAAGACGTTGTTGTGGATGTACCAAGTACAGCACCAACAGTTGTTGCAATCGAATCCGAAATTAACGCGCGTCCAGCTCGTGGAAGCTTATTGTCTTTCATAATTCCTGCTTGGTTCGCTACTGCAACAAGTGTTCCAGCATTGTCAAA
Organism: Bacillus sp. sid0103; assembly: GCF_019219025.1. The sequence goes on from NZ_JAHUWN010000041.1 coordinate 4,247, forward strand.
GAAATCAACAAACAAGAAGGTAAGAATAATTCCAAGCATTGCTGTTGAATAAAATGAACTATCTCCAAATGACGAGAAGGCTGCACCAAAGGTCGGTGATAAACTTGGAACTGTATCGACTACTTTATGCGGCAAATCAATTAAGTTAAAGATCATTCCAACGATGACAGTGATGACCATTCCATAAAATACTGCTCCATTAATCCCTCTAGTCATCATAATTACAGTGATGATAATCCCAAAAATAGCAAGCAAAGTAGGTCCAGCTGTTAGATCCCCTAAACCAACAAGTGTTGCATCATTATTGACCACAATTCCAGCATTTTGTAACCCGATAAAGGTAATGAATAAGCCAATCCCCGCACCAACTGCGTGTTTTAAATCAATTGGAATCGCGTTAATAATTTTTTCACGCAGTCCAGTTAGCGTTAATAGGAAGAAAAATACACCTGAGATAAGAACAGCACCAAGGGCATGCTGCCAAGGAATCCCGCTGCCTAATACAACAGTATACGCAAAGAACGCATTCAAGCCCATTCCCGGCGCCAGTGCCAGCGGATACTTCCCGAGAAGTCCCATTACAATCGATCCTATTGCGGATGCAAGAGCTGTTGCCACAAATACTGCACCATAGTCCATTCTTAAGGCATCTGGATAATCCTTGATCGATGCTAATGATAATGTCAACGGGTTAACAACTAGTATATAAGCCATTGCTAAGAAGGTAGTTAATCCCCCAATAAACTCGCGGCGATAATTCGTACCATGTTTCTCAAACTCAAAATACTTCTGCATTTCTATTCCCCCTAAGGTCTTTTCTTTATTATGCAAAAAAGCTCCGGCATCATTCTACCGGAGCGTGACTTTAGGCATGTGCAACAAATAGAGGCTGGCCTCTATTTTTAAACACTGCCTCGTAGTCAAGCCATTTACGGTAGCTCGGTAGAAACTTTTGGGCCATATCCCCAAGATTATACGATGCAATTAATATTAATATTCTCTTAACTCGTATTTTATTTTAGCAGGAATCCTATCTCTTGTAAATATAAAATACGAACGATATTAAAAATAATTTTAATATCGTTCGTATATGATGAATGTAGTCTTAGATAATGGTGATTATTACGAAATTCACTCCCTTTCCGAGGGCTCGGCCGAGAGCCTCCTCGGTCGATCTTCCATATGGGATCTCTTCTGGCTCACGTTCCCCCATTAGTGTCACGAACTTCGCAAAAATCACTTTAATAAAAAATCAATATTTACCATTTAAAAAGCTAAATAAAAAAGAACTGGACCTATATTAGATCCAGTTCTTACCTGCCGCACAAGGTGCTTCCGTTTTTTTATTGTCTAGCTTCAGCGCCTAGGGGCAAAAAAGCTTTTCTTATTCCCACTCAATTGTTGCTGGTGGCTTACTGGTGATGTCGTAAACTACCCGGTTTACATGTGCTACTTCGTTAACAATACGTGTCGAAATGACTTCTAGAACATCCCATGGAATCCTTGCCCAATCGGATGTCATTCCGTCAATAGAGGTCACGGCACGAATACCAATTGTGTAATCGTATGTTCTTGCATCCCCCATTACTCCGACACTGCGAATGTCTGGTAACACGGTGAAGTACTGCCAAATTTCACGGTCTAGACCCGCTTTTTTAATTTCCTCGCGTAAAATCCAATCAGATTCGCGGACGATCTCCAGTTTATCTTCTGAAATAGCCCCTAACACACGAATACCTAGACCTGGGCCAGGGAATGGCTGTCTCCAGACGATGTCATCTGGAATCCCAAGCTCGGTTCCAAGCGCTCGAACTTCATCCTTAAATAAGGTATTCAGCGGTTCAATCAATTTAAACTGCATATCTTCTGGTAATCCGCCTACGTTATGATGAGACTTAATTGTTTGTGCCGTTGCTGTTCCACTTTCAATAATATCGGTATAAAGTGTACCTTGGGCTAAAAACTCAATCCCTTTGAGTTTTGTCGCTTCATCATCAAATACATAAATAAACTCATTGCCGATGATTTTACGTTTCTTCTCTGGATCAGAAACACCTTCCAACTTCGATAAGAAACGTTCTTTGGCATCGACTTTGATGACATTCATGTGGAAGCCTTCAGAAAAAGTCTTCATCACGCTCTCAGCTTCATTTTTCCGAAGCAGGCCATGGTCGACAAAAATACAGGTAAGCTGGTCGCCAATCGCCTTATGAATAAGCACGGCAACAACAGAAGAATCCACCCCGCCACTTAAGGCACAAAGGACTTTTTTGTCGCCAACTGTTTCACGAATCTTTGCCATTTCCATTTCAATAAAGTTGCCCATTGACCAATCGCCGGTGCATTCACACACATTAAAGACGAAATTTCTTAACAGTTCATTCCCATAAACCGAATGACGTACTTCTGGGTGAAACTGAACAGCATACAGCTTTTGCTCCTCATTACTCATCGCTGCAATCGGGCAGGTTGGGTTTGTGCCATCCACGGTAAAACCTGAAGGTGCTTCCACAACAAGGTCACCATGGCTCATCCACACAGTCTGTTCAGTTGGCTGGCCGCTAAACAACGCTGATGGATGTTGCACTGTCATGGTTGCTTTTCCATATTCACGTTGGTTCGCTTTTTCAACCTTTCCATTAAAATGAACAGTCATTAATTGCATTCCGTAGCAAATTCCTAGGATTGGCAGACCCATTTCAAAAATGGCCTCATCACAGCGGAAGGAATTTTCATCGTACACACTATTTGGCCCGCCGGAGAAGATAATCCCTTTTGGGTTTAATTTACGAATTTCTTCTGCTGTAATCGTATGCGGATGTAGCTCACTATAAACCCCAAATTCACGGATCCTGCGGGTAATTAACTGGTTATATTGACTCCCAAAATCTAATACAATAATCATCTCGTGCTTGCTTGGCAAAGCATCCACCTCAATCTTCTCAAGTTATAGTTATTATTAACCTTTCCATTAAAGGTTATAAAAAAAACTAGAATTCTCCCTTCCATAAAACACCAGGAAGGCAGAATTCTAGTTTTCTCGCAAAAAGACCACAGAAAAATCCTGCCTTCATAGTCAGATCATTATACGGTGACCCGGTAGAGACTCTCGAACCATATTATCGAGGATATATGAAGAAAACGTACTATATTTTGAATAGCACAAGCATCCTTTCCGTCGGGTGCTCGTGCTTACATGAATTAGTACATATTGTAACAATAGGTCGTTTTTCTGGTCAAGCAATTGTTTTTTTGATTAAATTTTCCCATAATTCATGCGATTCTTTCCAAGTTCCCTTTGGCAGGTGTTGATGATACAAATAATTTTCATAAATCGCAGTCAATCGAGTCATCTCTCTGGTCGAAAAGAATGAATCAATGTAGCGGGCATAGTTTCGTAATGTTTGGTTTTCTTTCCTCTTCAACCCATAGCGATCAAACTGTTCCAATAAGGCTAAGTAGGCTGCACCGAAGTTTTCGTCCTTTTTCTTTAATCGATATAACATTAACAAACAGTATGGGACCCACTTGCCGCGAATACGATAAAGAATGCCGGCCACTCCACTTAAAAGTAGAAACAAGAGAATCATTCGCTTCCAATTGTTTTTGAAAAACAATTTGGTTTCCGCCCAGATTCTTTTCACATCAAACCATTTATTTGAATCATTTGTTGGATTGGTATCCTTAATCTCTTCTTGCTGAGGCTTTTTCACAGGTGGTGTGCTGGTCGATTGATTATTGGATGATGTCCCCCCTGCTTCATAATTAATAATAATTTCATTTGAAAAACCTTTCGTTGGCTCAAATGGTACCCAGCCTTGGTTTGGGAAATAGACCTCAACCCAGGAGTGGGCATTATTATTCGTTACCTGATAAATCTGTGTCCCTGAATCCTCATCACTATATTGAAGAAAGTCCCCGCCTGTGAACCCTTTTACCCAACGTGCAGGAATCCCTAGCGTTCGCAGCATAACGGCCATCGAAGAGGAGAAATTATCACAATATCCCCTTTTTGTCTCAAACAAAAACTGATCAACATAATCATCGTTGGTGTCAGGCACCGCGACATTTTTCTGATCATAGGTGAACTCAGATCTTCCGAAATAGTTTTCTATTGCTTTTGCCTTATCATACCAATTGGTTTCTGTGGCAGTAATCTCTTCTGCTAATGTTTTCACTCGCGGCGGCAGCTCTTCTGGCAGAAGGGTATATCTTTGATAAAATTCTTGGTTGATGCTTGTTGGGTTGAAACTTGTTGTCTGAATTAAGTCCCTAGCCTTGTATTTTGGTCTTTCAAATTCAACCGTAAAGACTCGCGGTACGGCTGGTTCATTATTATCACCAAAAAGGCTGATTCTTTCATTGGTGGTATCGATTTCAAATCGACTGCCATCCGGGAGCATCTTTAAAACTTTGTTAATTCCGGCTGGATACATAAGATAGTTGAAATTATATGCCGGGTTTGTGACGACCCGTGCCGATTCTTTAATTGTTTCTACTGTTCCAGGCAGTGAAAAGACAGGGACAAGGTCTTCCTGACGAAATGTTATTGGCGTCGTTCCAGAAGCGAGCCAGCCTTTTCCTGTATACCTATCTTTTGTCTCCATCTTCCAATAATTCTTTCCATTCCCTCCATATTGAAAGACGGGGTTATTATCCCCTATAAATGGACCGCCTAATTCAGCATCGTTTGTTCCGTACCCTATCCGATGAACTCCGCTTGCCTTACGTTCTGGAACCTTGTCGTTAGCAGCCGTTAAATATGGAACAGGATCAGGCCAAATCGGTGCGGCTTTTGGTGCAGCGATACCAACGAGAACACTTAACGAAATCATAACAGCGAGCGGCACCATCCACCTACGGGGATAGGTCGATTCGGTGCTGACATTTTCCTTTTGAATGATGCGGTAAAAGGTCAGCATTCCCATTACTGCAAAACCAGCCACCACCGTTCTGACTATCGCGGCTTTGGCAACATAAGGTGTAAAAGTATCTAAAACCGTTATATAGACTAGTGTCATAAAGAAAAAAATAAAGATCTGCTTTCGATTTAAGATCCAGTAATTTATTAAGTACACCATTAGCCAAAGCAGGATAAAAAATAACAATGACCTGAACTCGTTCGATAATTCATTCCAGTTCCTTGCTGCGAGCAATCCAAAGTTATCAGCTATATCTCTAAAGAAGTCCTTGACCCATGTTGGATCAAAGAGGCCTTCTTCATAGTGAAGCCGGTTAATGGCATAGAAAATAAAGAAAGTCTTTATACTATATTTCCAAAACCATTTAAAATGTAAGAATGATAAAGCAAACGAGATCACCAAAAAGATAATAAATATCTCAATATGCTCTGTTTCTGTTAATTGTTCAATGGGCCGCAGCCATTCCCATAGTAGAAAAAAACTAAATGTATATAACAAAAATGATGAAAAATCTCTTTTAATCATCGGAAGTTCACCTCCGAAAAGGCAGCCATGTGTTCGCCTTCCTGAACCCATACAACCCGGACTCCGCGGCCATTAGCGATTGCTATCAATGACCGCTCATCATCTGTCGGAGCTTCTTTCTCCCCTTTAATCAGAAAAAGCGTAATCGTTCCACCTTTTCTCTGGCCAAGAAAGCTCGCTTTTTCAATTAGGGGTTTAGTAATCTGGGCTGTGACAAGCATAAACGAAACCGTTTGTTGGATGAGCAGACCGTCTGTATCCAACACCTTTTCAAAAGGGATGATGCACTTCGCCTCAATTTTGGCCAAATGATAAAAAAGCTGCTGGAGGTGCTGTTCCCCACCGCGAATCGGAAAGGAGGCACGTTCGGTGCTAATTGTTAACAGACCTGTCTGGGCTCCTTTTTTCAAAATAGCCCGTACTAATGAGGCTGTGAACGAAACAACGGGCTCAAACTGCTTATTCGGTATGCAGTCCATGACCACAAAAACATCATGTGATTGCCGCTGCTCAAATTCCTTCGTCATCAGCACATTTCGTTTGGCGGAAGCTTTCCAGTTGATCCACGAAAAGCGATCACCCGGCTGGTAATCCCTTACCCCAGTCGCCATCGATGTATCACGCTGGACACGTTCCCTGGAAGCCGTTAAACCTGAATCATAATGATTTTCAAACGATCGATATAATAGCTCTGTATATGCAGGATAGACAATGATTTTGCCCTCTTTAACAACCTTCTTTTCCTTCTCAAATAAACCGAGTGGATCGCCGATTCTTAGCGTAAAGGATTCAAAAAAATGTTCCCCGCGCGGCAGTTCATCAATGATATATTCATAAGAAAATTCCTTCCTTAAGCCCGGAAGAAGCAAGGCCTTCGGTTTCTTTTGCTGGGGAGCAAATTTCAAGGAATCATCTAACTGGTCCTCAATTAGTAAATAAAAGAGAGGAAAAGAGTTTGCCCTTTTTACATAAACCATCACCTTTAAAGGCTCTCCGGCATTATAGTCGGTTTTTGGCAATACTCGTGTCACCTCAAACTCATTTAAAGAGTAGAACGATAGGGCGACACAATAAATCGCAAAGGGTAAAAAGCTGTATAATAAAAACCAGCTAACAAAGCCCCCTTGGAACATCGCATAAGAAAACGTTAATAGAATCAAAAAAAGCAGCAGGATAAACTTCCAGACTTTTTTCAATATCGGCCAAAATTTTTCCATTTATTTCACTAACCTTTGAACCGGAACCGGGACTCTGGCAACCACCTGGTTAACTAATTCTTCAGCGGAAATCCCTTCGAATTTTGCTTCTGACTTTAAAATAATTCGATGGGATAAGACAAATCGAGCTAAATATTGGATGTCATCCGGCAGAACATAATCGCGGCCGAACATATAGGCATAAGCCTGTGCTGCTTTCATCAAGGCAATCGAACCCCTAGGACTTGCCCCAAGGTAGACACTGCCGTGGCCCCTTGTACGGTTAACGATATCGACAATATAACGCTTCATCGTATCATCAACAAACACATCTTTGATTTCTTTCTGCAAATCGAGAAGACCTTCCAGGTCAATGGCTGGAGTTAGCTCCTCAATTGGCGGAACCTTTTGTGCTCGGTTCAACACTTCGATTTCCTCTTGTAAGTCCGGATAACCCATTCTCATTTTTAATAAAAAACGGTCCAACTGTGCCTCGGGAAGCGGATAGGTCCCTTCATATTCGATTGGGTTTTGCGTCGCCATAACGAAGAATGGCTGATTCAGTTGATGAGTTACCCCATCAATCGTAACACTTGCTTCCTCCATCCCTTCTAATAGCGCAGACTGCGTCTTCGGGGATGTCCGGTTAATCTCATCGGCGAGAATAATGTTCCCCATTAACGGACCGGGACGAAATTGAAATTCCATTTCTTTTGGATTATATATGGAGACTCCGGTTACATCGGATGGCAACAGGTCCGGAGTGAATTGAATTCTACGGAAATTAGCATTGACAGACTTAGCCAGAGCACGGACCATCATTGTTTTCCCAACACCTGGTACGTCTTCTAAGAGTACGTGGCCGCCAGCTAATAGAGCAACCAAGCTAAGTTCAGCTACGTCCCTTTTACCAATCATAACCTTTTCAATGTTTACTAGTATTTTTTCAATCGTGGGATTCATGTGTTCAAGAGACAAGGTGACTCCTCCTCAGATGGATTATACCCATTTATGGCATTATATGTATGTATTCTATGTATTCCTAAAAAACTCCTTTATCGTATGACACACAATATACAAATCAAGGTAAATATTATTCGGAATTAGATTGAGTAAGGTTTCAACTTTAAGGAATGGCTCATTTTTAGGGTTTTTGGCTGATATTTTAGATTAATGGCCGATTTTCAACCACGAATGGCAGAAAATACATTTTGTGGAAACCGCACGCATAAATAAAGCCTGCTTCCATAAAAAGAGCAGACTCTTAATTTATAAATCTTCTGGATAGATTGCTGTTTTTTCTTCCATGAAACATCCATACTTAATGCTTTTTGAATCCACTACTGTTCTTTTGATACACTTCCAAACTCATGGTATCTTTATCAACTATGCTAAATCCCAGTTATTCAATTTCAGAAATAATACGTGCTTATTAGGGATAATAAATTTACTGAAATAATATTTTTTCAGTTCTCAATCTTTTAATAAAATTGTCAAGCGCATCACTTTCATCATCAAATACTTTTATGGAGCCTTGTACAACACTAGCTCTCTCATCAGTTACATATACTTCCCAATGGTTATTATTACCGATTCTTATCCCTACTTCATTTTCTTTTAACGGATGTGCATTATACCAATTAAAACGTTGTAGCCCTTCATTTTTTATAATTTTCTTTGCTTTTTCATTCGTCATATTAAATCCTCCTTAGGATAACTTTAAGTTTAGTAAAATTATAGTTATAATTTTCATCCCCTGTACATACCACCACTGGGGATGGATCTATTTCTGATAAATATTCCGTACTATATCCGTCGAACCGACACTATCTCTAAAAATTCGATCATATTAATATTTCTATCTAAATATTTGACTAGCCCACCTGGTAATTATTTATCTGCATTCACATCGGTTATCTACTTTAGGAAATAAATAAGGACTCAAAGCTCACTACTCTTTGAATCCTTGTTTATATCTAAATGATATTTTACTTCTATATACAATCACATAATTTATAAATCTTCTGGATTAATAGCTGTTTTTTCTTCCATGAGTTTTACCTTACTTTTAGGCACCCATCCAAGCCAAGTATCACGATCTACTCTTGGTAGATTTAAATCATTTCCTATAAGTAGAGAGCCTGTTTTACGGATGCCAAGATAGTATTATTTATTCCTTTAACAATATTATGTCCAAAATACCAGCTAATTTCATTCTGATCCCAATTTAATTTATCTACCATTCTATTCATCCCTAAACTATTAGGAAAAACCTTGGTATCAGGGAATATAAAAATGGATTCAAAGCTCATTTGACTTTGAATCCTTTATTAACGACCCATATTTCCTGATTATATTTATTAATGCTATACAGCTCAGTTTAATTTTAAAATATGAGTGGCTTTCTGACTTCAAATAACTGTACATCTTCTTTTGGCACCCATTTTTCATAATAATATTTATCAGTTCTATCTAAACCTAAGGTTTTAGCTATTGAAGAATCGGAAGTACCAACCAGATATTGATTTTCATTTTCCTTATGCACATTTATCTCTACATTCTTATATTTTCCATACGTTTTAACATTAAAAGCGTTCTTAAGATCTTTTACATTAATAATCTTAAAAAAGATATTAGGAAAATTATCCTCACTAAATCCTTCTTTAATAGATTGAGGATCATTTGTTACTAAATTAAAAGTGTCATCACCATTATCGTATATTTCATATTCGAAATTATTAATTATTGCATAGTCACCAGACTTAATCATAATTCCACCTCTTATATTATTTACCATACAAAAACCCCTTTTTTAGTTCTAGTTTTAGTAGGAAAGGTTTTTTATCCAGCTATTTGTTTGTTTCTTCATATTCTTTCATTCTCGCTATTAATTCTAAGTCTTGCACGTTATTATCTTGATTTATATATTTATACTCAAAGTATTTAATTCTTGCAGAAGGACCGAAATCACTATTAGTCCAGTTGATATAATCAAACTTCACATTTAATTTACCGGATTCATTTACTATCATTGTGACCGAAAACCAAGGTTCTTGGTCATTATCAATAAATACCTTTTGAAGTGCATGGGTTAGTTCAAATAATTCATGAAGTGCAGGATTATAGAGTCTCTTATCTACACCATAAAATTTGGGGATAAAATGTGAAAAAATAGCTTTTCCATTATCTACTTTTGGTGTGAAAAAGAAAAAAACTCCTCCTTCTTTCCCCTTCACTTCTCCATTGAAGTAAAAATTACTCCATTCAACCGGAATCATATCATTAATCTTTTGAGCTATTTGTTGATATAATTTATTTAATTTTTGTTCAAAGCTCATCATTGTCAACCTCCTGATTTATTCGCAATCTCACGAATCACTGGGTAATCCCCATCAATCTCGTATTCTACCATAAATGAATCTGGTCGCATTGATGTCTTGGTATAAATGGGTTCAATTTGAACAGACACCTTTTTAGGTGGTATTTCTTTCAGTGCATTTGCCCATTCTGTCTCCATCTCATACCAGACTCCACCACGTCTATTAATTTGACTATTTTGAGGTACTAGATTATCAATATCAGCCGGTCCATTAAACTGTGCTCCAATTAAATGACCGCCATCATCATCTGGTAATCTATCCTCTCCCCCGACATTGGCTTGTGCATATTTATTTCTATCAGCCTTTTTTAATACAAGCTCAGGAGCATCTACATCAATAATACGCCCAAGATCGTCAGTAGTGTATTTATAGTTATCATTTGTTATATATTTTATATTCGGCAGGAGTTCTTTTTTTCCATTTTTCCCTTTTATTATATGTTCTCCAAAATCTATCTCTCTAACCTCTTTGACAATGGTATCATTTATTATATTTTTACCATTGCTCTTACCTTTACTTGCAGCAACCTCAAAATTAATTCCATCAATCTTACTAATTATATTTTTTAAAGAATTCTCCACGGCAGGACTTTTTTCTACAGGGAGATACACCTTTTCACCTGTTGAAGTTACCACAAGTCTTTTTGGGAAAGGGACTGTGTTATTTATACCTGTTATAACTGTGTCCGCTAGTCTACCTACTTCAATTGTATCCTTTGCCAGCTTATTTATCACAACATCAGCTGCATCTTTTATGGCAGCCGAGGCATTCCTCAATCGTGTGACCGATTGCTGACCAGCGGTTTTAACCATGTGATCGATATGAGTAATTCCTTGATGGATACTCCCTTTAACTCCTGTCCGCAATCCAATTGTTCCGATACTCTCCTCTAGATGGGCAAGGCGGACCGTGCTTGAGAATTTCGTTAACCCGCTGACACCTGGAACAATATCCAATGGGGCCAAAAGTCCGCGGAACCACCTTTCCGATGTCCCTAGCTCCCGGCCTGACACCCAGTCCTTGCCGGAAACAGCTGAACTCAATTCCATCGCACCATAGGCAACCCCTAAGGCCATGCCTGCTGGAGGACAAATGATTGTCGCTCCAACAATTACCACTAACGCTCCAATTTGCACCCAAAATTCTTTGTTTTCTTGCTGGTTCCGAATGGATTCATATTCAAAAGCACGTGTATTTAAAACGGCTTGTTGATATTCTTCTTGCGAGAAATCCTGGTCTGGATTAAGTACTTTCCAAGCATCGTATTCAAGCTTCATTTGATTAGCATAGTAATTATCTCCACTAAACAAGTCATCCAAGCTTACTTCTGTTTTAGGAACTTCAAACGATTGAGCAGGACCGTAACCTGCATAGACATATTGAGTCTCTGTCGCTCCGACTCGATTAGTCGTTGTATAGTTGGAAATCGTTAAATCCCGCATCGCTTTAACAAATGCATCCATATCTTCATAGAACGGCTGATCAATTGTGCGGTCAACAATCTCTCCGACCTTCCCGGTAAAGTTGTGTAAAATCTCGTAGTCTTCAAATAATCCTTGGTACTTGCTTTTTTGACTGGTGTGATGAAATGTTATGACCCCATCACTATCATAGTTCGCGATATCAGACTCAGCATCCTCTAAATTATCACTTAGATCTTTCAGAGTATCAATCATCCCTTTGCCCCAGTGGCCCAGGCCGATTAAATCGCCAATGCCGTCTTTCATTTTTTCCCAGTCTGATGGGATATATTTTACATCCATTCGATCATACCTCCAGTTTTGCGATGAACTGTTCGGCAATCTATATTGTAAAGATAATAGAGATTATAAAAATATAAAAATAGATTCAAAGCTATTTACTTTGAATCCTGACTTTAATCTTTCTTGCTTCTCCTTAACTATCAGGAAAAACATAGCTTCTTGTAATAATGGTATTAAATTTAACTACTTTTTCGATCATTCATTCGTGCCAATATATTTAATACTTTTATAAAACTCATTTTCACTTCATAATCATTGCCAACGAAAAGTACTTCCCTTATCCCCTTGTTGATAGAATGGTTTAATACTTGATACAGACTGTTTATGTCGACGGATGCTGAAAATTCATTTTTATAACCATGCCGCAACGACTCTTTTTTACCTTCATCCTGAGTTTCATATATTTTAATAGTATTTTCAATTTGCAGCGGAGAAAACTGATTAAAAATTAGCTCTTCCCCTGTTGTTTCTTTTGCAGGTATGATCCATAATTTTTTTGATCCAAATTTCATTTGATTAAACAGAGTCATAATCTTGTATTCTTGTTTTTCTAAAACAGGCTGGCGCTGCATCGCTAGTAATGAGGTATTTACTAAATCATATACATTGGTGGTCAGTGTATTTTTCCCTTCATCAACAATTAATCCACTGACCCCAGAAAACATCGCATTAAATAAAAAAACCGTTAATTCTTCAATGGCTACTTTCTTATATAAGCCAACCTCATCTTTTTTCAAGTTGTAATGGTTCGTATATTCCTTTGCAATCGATTCCTCAGTAAATAACCAAACGCTCGGAATATCGTTATAGCCTATCCCGCAGAAAATGGGAGCCGTCCCATCCTTAATGCTTTCTACTGATGATTCCTTCCTTACCACCGTAAACAAGTCCTCTGTTTTGACGATGTCGAAGATAATTTCTTCATAACAGGACTGAAATTGTTCTGACGATTCTTCGTATCTATTTAATAAAGCAATCTTATCCTTTACCAGACTTTCTGCCATCGAACCAGCCCCCCTTATTCAAACAGCTCAATTTCTATTTTAAAACACTCCTCCAAAGTCACTTCTGTTCGGATTGTGTTCTTGCTCAGATAATCTTCCTTTACATGAATAAGGTGATATTCATCATCAGATCCTAGTCTTTTCGTATACAGATCTCTATCTTGATAATCGAGATTACACTCTCTGCCTAAATTGGAATCTGCCGTCACAATTTCCATCTCTTTATCATCCCGGAAAATACGAGCAACAAAAAATTCATAATTTTTGTATCGGGCGATAAAATACTCCCGATATAACTCCGAAACCTCTTCCTTTTTTACTTCTTTTTCATGTAAATCTTTATCGTATGCAGACATAGCAGATGTGAAACCTGGTTCTTTTCGGTGCATAAATAATTTGATGCTCGTTATTTGACCTTTAACCCTTGCTGCAAAGGCCTTATATTTTTTATTATCATAAACAGCAACGCATCTATCCATAATACCCCCACACTTCTAATTATTATTAAAGTCTATTGGTTCAAAACGGCCGTTTCTAAAGATAGCAATTTTCTCCTCTTTGCCATCAACCACCCTATACATCTCAGCACCTTCTTGAATGTTTGCCCGAGCATAATCCTTCACTTGCCACTCAGGAACAATTGTTTCATTTCTTCCGCCTAAGAAGCCATTATGTGTACAAGGATATGCATCAGTCGTTGAACCATAAAATTCTGTACCATATGGTATTTGAATCAAATCGTCCGACACATCACTGTATTTAAAGCGGATGACCGCATAAGAATCACCATCATCCGGATATGTTCTAATAACAACACCATCTTTTTCATACGTATAATCTAACCGTAACGTCTCAAGGGTTTCCTTATAGTCACCTGTTACATTTGCAACATCTTCATACTTTGCTACATAACCGGCAACGGTTGTATATGGCTTTTCTCTCCTTAGAAAGTCATCAATGGAGTCTATTGGTACTACCTTACTCATTAAAGTGTCTTCTGTTGGTTTTTCTACAGACTCCCGAAGGTAAAAGATTAAATTCATTTCACGATCTGACAATTCTGATACTGGCGTCAGCTTAATGCGTTGAAATTCCTCTACACTGATATTATTTTCTTGTAAAACTTTTAAGATATTTTCTGAGATTCTTTCATCGGCCTGATCTGCCGCCTTAACGCTTCGACTTCCAAGATTAACCCCATCAATCCTGCTCAACACATCTTTCAGCTTATTCTCCACTGCATGGGTATTCTCAACAGGTATGCGCACCTTACCAACATCGCCAGCATTATCAATAGCCAAGCCCATTCTCCGCGACGGGGTAATGTTTTTCGCTTGTGTAATAGCAGAGTCTACTAACCTACCTGCTTCCAGTGTATCTTTTGCCAATTTATTTTTCATTACATTTGACGTATCTATTATTGCCGCTGATGCACTCTTCAAACGTGTAATCGATTGCTGGCCGGCTGTTTTTACCATGTTGTCAACATGTATAACACCTTGGCGGAAACTTCCTTGAGCACCTGTCTTTAAACCTAATTGTCCAATATTATCTCCAACGTTAGCAAGCCTTACCGTGCTGCTGAATTTCGTTAACCCGCTGACACCGGGAACAATATCCAATGGGGCCAATAATCCGCGGAACCACCTTTCCGATGTCCCTAGGTCCCGGCCTGACACCCAGTCCTTGCCGGAAACAGCTGAACTCAATTCCATCGCACCATATGCTGCCCCTAAGGCCATCCCTGCTGGGGGACAGATGAGTGTCGCCCCAACAATGACAACTAATGCCCCTATTTGCACCCAAAATTCTTTGTCTTCTTGTTGGTTCCGAATCGATTCGTACTCAAAGGCACGGGTGTTTAAAATGGCTTGCTGATATTCCTCTTGCGAAAATTCCTGGTCTGGATTAAGTTCTTTCCAAGCATCGTATTCAAGCTTCATTTGACTTGCATAGTAATTATCTCCACTAAACAAGTCATCCAAGCTTACTTCCGTTTTAGGAACTTCAAAAGATTGAGCAGGACCGTATCCTGCATAGACATACTGAATCTCTGTCGCCCCGACTCGATTCGTCGTTGTATAGTTGGAAATTGTTAAGTCCCGCATAGCTTCAACAAAGGCATCCATATCTTCATAGAAGGGCTGATCAATCGTCCTGTCGACGATATCGCCAACCTTTCCGGTAAAACTATGTAAGACCTTGAAATCTTCGAACAGCCCTTGGTACCTGCTTTTTTGGCTGGTGTGATGAAAGGAAATGATCCCATCACTATCATAGTTCGCGATATCAGATTCAGCATCCTCTAAATTATCACTAAGATCTTTCAGAGTATCGATCATCCCTTTTCCCCAGCGGCCCAGGCCGATTAAATCGCCAATACCGTCTTTCATCTTATCCCAGTCTGACGGGATATATTTTACATCCATCACATCATACCCCCAGTTTTGCGATGATTTGTTCCGCGATTGCTTCATCTGCCTGCATCATCGTATTTAGGATATCTATCACCAGCGCAGCAGCACGGGAGTAATTATCGTATAAATCCATTACCTTCTGATTCGCTTCTGCATATACATCCATTGCTTTTTTGGCTTTTCCTTCTGTGTAATAATCGATGTTCGCCAATTTTTCAATACTCGGTGTGGCATTGGTCTCTAGCTCTGTAATAATACCCTGCAAAAAGGTGAAAATGGTTGTCATCTCATCAGGATTTATATTAATCAGCAGGCTGGAACCGCCCCCATCAGCTTTAAGCATATGACTTCGCCTCCTTATAAGGGAAATCCATTTCATCAAATAGGACCTTCAAAAACCAGTATTGACTGGCATGATAATATTTTTTGTTTACAGTATCTACCATGATTAACTTTTCGTTTTTCGTAAAAATGAGCCACTGCTGATAATAGTGCCAATTAAATCGATCCTTATGTTCCTCTTTAAGATGGAAGAATTCTAAATTCATAAACATCTCTTCCGGTTCAAAACTCTCGGTCTCGCGTCTTTCTTG
Source organism: Bacillus sp. sid0103 (assembly GCF_019219025.1). The sequence goes on from NZ_JAHUWN010000041.1 coordinate 20,047, forward strand.
ATTAGATAACTCTTTTTTTAAGAACGCTTTTTCAGTTTCAACTGGTTCTCTTACAATCACCGGAAATTGTTCACTTAACATTTTTAATAATGTCGCTTTAGAAGTGACGCGTAACTGATAATGACCCTGTTTTTCCAACTCCACCAGCACAATGACCTCATCACTTTCACGTTCACGGAAGGCAAAGAGAAGATTATTGATACGTACGTATTTCTTACTTTGATGGTAAAATTCAATGGTTCGGATGACCAGCGCCCCAGATTTTGTTATCTTTCCCTCGGGTGTGATGATTTTCTTCTCAATCAGCCGGTCATGTGCCTCTTTAAATACCTCTTCACCTTGTAATTGGTATACTTCTTTCTCAGGTAAGCCAAAAAGAACAGTTCCACCAAAAGCCGCCGCTAAAAGGTATAATTCAGCCGTTGAAAACGTATCTGTTGATTGTCCCATCATAAATTCTTCACTTCCCTTACTGAGCCGTCTTGAAGGAAATCATCTATGTAACCATCCAGGTTATTTAACGCTTTTGTTTGTTTTGCGACAGCGGACTTCATATCACGATGATATTTCTGAATGATTTCCAGATAACTTAAAAAGGAATCTCTAGATTTCCCGCTCCATTTGGCCGAATGAAGGTAAGAAATTAGTTGTTCACAAGATTCATAGGTTTGTTCAATCGATTGCTCTAATGCCTTCGCCGCGGCCTTGGCTTCATTTACTTTATCCCCGTCAATTCTAACGCTCCCCACTGATCAATCGCTCCAATCTTTCCTGTAGCTCTTTCAATTCCTTTTCTCTTCTAACTCTTTCCGCTTCTGCCTCTTTAATGGCCAAATTTTTATAATGGACATAGCGTTCATATGCCTTATTTTTCGCAGCAACCAGTGAACTCCGCTTTTCTTGATCTGCCCGAAAATACTGTTTTAACTTTTCGGTTAGTTCTTCCCTGCTAGTTTCAAAATCATTTGAAGGTATTTTCGAGTTAGATAGATTCGGAATAGTACCTAGATATGAACTGTAGGCTCCATTTGCTTCTGATACCTTATGATCGTGTTCCGAGACGGCACTCCTGAGTTTTTCATACAGGTCGTAATAATCATCTCTTTTTCTCTCCGTATCGCTTTTGAACCAATCAAACATGGACATTCACTTCCTCTCTTTTTACGCTAGGAGCAGCAATTTTGATCTTTTCTGCTTTGCCCTGTTTAATGTAGTAGGCTTCATATGGAAGTAAATTTGGCTCTTTATATGGTCTAGTTAGGACCTCAAGGATGTTCTGCTCCGTAATTCTCCCAATCAATATGCCCGTTTTTTGTTTCTTCACCGTGGTCGCGATATCATCGTATTGCCTTTCTAATGCACCATGAACGGCTCCGACAACAAAATGAATGCCTGCGCGAGCTCCAGTGTCCATTAGTTTTACAAGTGTCGATTGTTCTGTAAATGACATCGATTCGATCACGAATGACACATCGGTTATGAAGACAACCATAGGGCGGATCTCCTTTAGAAAATCATTCCTAGTCGCACGTCCATTGGTGGCCATTTGAACTTGACGGAAGGCATCTTCCCTTGTTTCAAATAATTGCTGAAGCCGCTCGATAAACTCCTCCATTGAACCAGCATGGTCGGCATAAAGATTGACATTTTCCTTATACATTCTAAATCTAGAAGCAGCATTGTCGATTAGCCCCACATCGATGTGATGATTAACTGAGATACTTGCGATCAGGGTTAGATAGGTTTGTTCCACTGCCTCAATTCGGTCACTTAAAATTAATGTAAACTGATCCTTAACAACACTTAATTCGATTGGCTCGACATTTTCAAAATCTACCGCAAATGGAATGCCACCTTTGTTTAAAATGGCTTTTGTCTCCGGTTTCTCAATAAATTGAGTGAAGTCAATTGTTTCTGGAACCATCGGAATCGGCAATGGCAGCTTGCCTTTCCAAGCGTTCTTCATCTCTATACTTTCTTCTTGAATATGTTTAATAATCGTCAGAGTATCTTCACCTTTTACAGGCAGAGCTGTTTGAAACAAGGTTGGCTGATCTAATTTAATCAAGCCGCGTCCTGGAACTTCTTCAATTGCTAACTCTGTTCTACCAACAATATTCCGCGGCTCCATTCCATCAATCATAAACAACGATATCTGATGCTTAATATTTGCCAGGACCGGTGCCCGCATTGCACTTTGTCGCCCAGCACTGATCACCATATGGATTCCTGCACTGACACCTTCTCGTGCAATCTGCGCCGCTATTCTCTCAAAATCGTCCCGATATGGAGCATCGCCAATGGAATCGATTGTATCGATGAGCAAAATAATAACGGGGACTGCCTCTCCACTAGCTCGTTCATACATTTGAATATTTCCTACACCATATTTACTTAATTTTTGTTTTCGTTCTTTTAACTCATTTTGCAGGCGGCGGAAAAGCTTTCCTAGTTTGATTTCCTCATCCACCATAATGGTATCTGCTGTATGCGGCAGGTCCCGTAATGGCAGCAAACCATTTGTCCCTAGGTCTATCAAATATAAATGGACTCTTTCTGGGCTATGATGTCTAGCAATATCCACGGCCACACTTTGTAAAAAGGTTGACTTCCCATAACCAGGACTCGCAAAGACGGCAAGATGCCCATCTTTAGAAAGATCCAATGTTAGTGGTTTTTGCACTTGCATTTCTGGGAGATCTAGAAGGCCGAATGTCACTTCTAATGGTTTCTTCTCTTCATACCAAGCTTCTGAATAACTCACTTCATCAAAATCTTGAAGGAAGATCCTTTCCTCTAATGGCGGCAGCCATGGTCTTGGAAGATCAGCAATCCTTTTTTCGTTTGCATAGGCATGAATATAATCCACTACCGCATCTAGCTCCGTTGGGACTTTTTTAATGTCGCCTTTATTGGATAATCCACTTAAGTCATGTGAGAGGATATCATATTGGCCAAGATCATTAATGGCATAAATCGTTGTGTCTAATAAATCTTGATCATTTTTATCAGGAATGTAATCTGCCCCGCTCCAAGCACTTTGAAATAGTTCATAAATTTCATTATTGCCGACCTGTAAGTAGGCACGACCAGGAAGCGTGATATTCGCGGCATCCGGCGTTTTCAAAATCTCTGTAGAATCACTGGCGTTTTGAACTTTGAGTGCCAGCTTAAATTTAGAGTTGGACCATATTTGGTCATCCACAACACCACTCGGCTTTTGTGTAGCCAGAATCAAATGAATCCCTAGTGATCGACCAATACGGGCTGTCGAAACAAGTTCCTTCATAAATTCCGGCTGCTCGGATTTAAGCTCAGCGAATTCATCTGATATTAAAAATAAATGAGGCATCGGCTCATTAGCCTCACCTGATTTATACAGTTTTTGATATTGATTGATGTGGTTGACATCATGTTCTCCAAATAAACGCTGGCGCTTTTGTAATTCTGCTTTAATCGAAGCTAGTGCACGCATCGATTGCGTACCGTCCAAATTTGTAATCGTTCCTAATAAATGCGGAAGATTTTTAAATAAATTGGCCATTCCTCCGCCTTTATAATCAATTAACAGAAAGGAGGCTTCATGCGGATGAAAGTTTACCGCAAGAGATAGAATATACGACTGAATAATTTCCGATTTCCCAGAACCAGTCGTCCCAGCAACTAATCCATGTGGTCCATGTGCCTTCTCATGGAGGTTCAAATTGACAATATCTTCTTTCCCCCGCATTCCCAATGGAACTGCTAGGCTTTTGTAGGTTTCATTTTGTGTCCACCGCCAGTCAATACCGAGTTCCTCCACTTTCTCTACACCGTACATTTCGAGAAAGGTCACGCTTTCTGGAATCGAATTTTTCAAATTTTGTAAATGATTGAGCGAAGCCAGCGCACGTGAAAAATCTTCTTTATTAAAGCCTTCCGGAAATTGATCTGGTGTAAATCTTCGATTGACCAATTCACCCTTCTCAAGGATCATCATTCCAGTTGAGGCATCACGGATATCAATCACAGTTTTCACTTGTTCAGGAAGAGACTGCATGACATCTTGCACGAATACAAGGGAAACACCTAATTCACTTGGGTCCTCATTAAAGTATTCCATCACAGCATGATCCAATATCATCTTTTCATCTGTTATGAGCACAACAAAATGAGGAGTGAAATAAATTTTTTCACTTTTATTACTTTTCTCATTGATAGCAAGCTTGCGTGCTTTTAATATCTGATAAAGTGAGTTAAGGACTTGATCACGGGACCGTTCGTGATAAACAAATCCCCTTACGTTTAGTTCTCGTAAACTAGCATGTGGGAGCCAGCGCATCCATTCCCATTTCCCTTTTTCCTCTTCAGGAAAGATAGTGACAAACTGGACATCATGGTAACTGTGAAATAAAGCAGACTGCATTACGAAAATTTGTAACTGTTCAAGCACAAGGGGACGCTGTCCAATGTACCCAACAGGTCCATTCATTAATGACGTCACTGCCGGTACATCCTCTAATGTGAGATACTGAGCCCGAAGATTGCGGGCTGCATCCAACAGTTCATCTTTATCAAGGGTAAACTCCTCGATATTGAATTCAATCTCAAAACTTGAATCCACCCGCCCTAATCCAACGCGATACATAAGGAAGTCATGATGTAAGCTAGTCTTTTCATAAATTCGGGGATCAACCTTCATTGCCATCACACGCAATTGCTCCACGTCTGGAAAGTGATAATAGAGGGCATGCCGCTGTTCTTCACTAGCTTGATATAATTGCTGTGTCTTCTGTTTCAAGTACTCGCGGTAGCTTGTATCCCGTTCTTTAATATCTAAGCGGTATTGCTTCAGGCTTTTTAGATAGGATGTGATTGAAAAAATGACCGTCGTTACTGTCATAGCCAGCATAATGATGATATAAAACCCATTCGATAGAAACAATGAGACCATGATCATTGCTGCAATCATCACAAGCGGCGGAACAATCACCCGTGCGAGCTGTTCACTCGGTTTTCCAGGTTTATTAGAAGGTTTAGCAATTTTTCGTTTTTCCTCTGGCTCACGGTATATTATCCTTGGTGAACGATGATAATCAGGGTAATGACTGCCGAAATCATTGTGAACGCCAAACAAACGAACCAATTTCGTTGCAATGATGGAGTCAGCACCCAGAATTTCAAGTTCCTCCTGGCCAATCTTCATCATCATCCCGTCAAAAAAAAGCTGGTCTCCTGGTTCTAGCAGCAGCACACCCGTTGTCCGAACATAGTTGTGGTAAACTTGACCGTCAAAGACTTCAAGTTTAAAAGGATCACCCAAATGTTCACGAATAAGTACAAAATCGAGGGCTGCGTTCTTGATTTTTACATCATCGTAATCATTAGCACCAAAGGTAATACTATAATTTTCTGTTGTATCGTATACACACCGCTCCGTTTCTTCCTTGAAATAAATCTGGATCGGCTCGTCATGAGTGTTTAATGTAAGGCATTCGTTTAACTGCAGCTGCTGTTTACCGATTGTGCATACAGCACCATCCCACATAATGGACAATGCTGGATGTAAATCGATAAATGTAATCGTGTTGGAACGATCATTTCCGACTGTTATTGTTTTTGGTTCATTTATCGTTAAATGGCATTTGTGCAAATGATCTTTATAGCTCAGCAGTAATAATCGTTGTGCCATCTTTCTCTTCCTCTCTATTACACAAGTATGCATTCATCTACTATTATTCCTTTGGTGCCCCTGCTGGATTTTCCTTTTTATCCACCTGGTCATTGTCTGTCGTTCCTGGTTTATCGATTGAATCTTGATTGATTACCTCTTGGCTGCTAGTTTCTTCTAATTGACTTTCCTCGCCTGCTGGAACTGAATTCTGCGGGTTTAGTATGGAGTCCAGACCATATTTATCAGCATATGTATTATATTGTTCTTGGTATTTTTGAACCTTACTTTCACGCTCTGTCCCACTTAAATCAGGGTCATTTTTCGCCTGTTCGATTTGTTTGATCAGTCCATACATGATTAATTGAGGGTCATCAATATACTTGGCAAGGTCGATCGTTCTGGCAAAATCCCCCCGGCCATTGTATATCCAATACAACAAATAATTAGGATCACTTTTTATACTAATGTTTTTCAAGATGACCTCTTTTTGATCATCAGAAAGTTTCTCAGTTTTAATGAAAGAATAAGCAAGAACATACTTACTAGTATCAGGTAATTTTTCTGGTGTTTGATCTTCTAAATCATTAATGACATTCCCATAATCTAAGGATAAAAAATGACGATCTGCTTCGAGGAGATCTTCCTGAAAAGGTGTTTTTACAAAACTCAAATAGACGAGCGGCACAGCCAATATAACGGCAAGAGCAATCATGATAAAAGTTAATTGTTTAAAAAGCCGAAATCGCTTTGCAGGTACATGTACCATGGTTTTTTCCAGCTCTATTTTATCCTTTATGTACTGTTCTTCCAAAAACTTGATTAAAGTATCAAAATCATCTAGTTCACCCACATGACGTTCAAAGGGAGTATCCTTGGCATTTTTCAATGAACCAGAATAGAGCTCGTCAAAGGTATACTTTTTTGAAAATAAGGCGACGATTAAACATTTATATTGGAGTAATAATTTTTCTTCATTCAGCTCATATGGGGGAATCAACTCCCGGATACCGCGAAACACGATAGATGGTAAAAGATTATCATCAAAAATCAGATTGTTGGGATGTAAGAAGAAGGTCATGCGCGTGGTTAGGATTTTTTTGAATCGAGCTAGATTGCACAACAGGCGTAGTTTATCTTTTCGGTTTAGCTTTTGAACATCTTCCCATGTGTTAGCGCGTGGATCGACTTCAAAAGAGAAGGTAAACATATCGTCTCCTTCTTCAACCATTGCAGGTACGAATAAGTCCGAGTCGTTATTGATTAAAGCTAATTGGCGAACATCTTTTACTCGTGTTTGTGATTTCGGCAAGTTCAGCTGCCAGCTATTGTTAAGAATGAGAAACTTGTATGTGATTGACTCCCATTGGATGCTTATTTCATTCATGAGTTCTGACTCCTTCCTGCGAAACAGGCTCTATCTTCAGAAAGATTTGTGCCTGTTTCTATATACTTATAAAACTAGTAAAAGGTCTCCATTGGTTACCGGGTAATCGATAAGCCGATCATCATCTGCCAATAAGAGTTCTTTGTTGGAAAGCTTTACTGCAAAAAGAGGTGCCATTGCAAGATCGAGATTTAAGGTGTCGGCCAAATTCACCAGCAGTTGTTTAATCGGTTGGTGCGCAGGGATTCTTACGTCATATTGCCCTTTTCCCCATCTGCTAAAATCAACGGTCACGTTAACATGTGTTTGACTAGGCATGATGTTCCCTCCTTTACCCGAGCATTTTTCTCATCATTGTAAAGATCCCGCCGCAGCCAATCACGACCATCCCTAAGAAGGTCGTGATTGTTTTAGTGTTTAAAAAAGCACCTTGTTGATTCTCAGGCTCGTTCTGGGTGGGAGCTGCAGTATGTTGAACTGTATAATTACTCGAAAACAGTACCTTTTCGGTATGTTTCAGAGTAATATCGGGCTTACTCGGCGCAACAAAAAGCCCTTGTTGTAAATCTGACGTGGATTTTTCCATTTTTATTTGTTTCGTTATAAGGGCAGCCCGTGTTTGTTCCTTGAACAGGTTCGGCGCCAATTTTTCCAATTCCGTTTCTTGATGGTCTTGAGTTTCTAAGTTCTCCCTTTCAACTGCATCTTGGCCAATCCGGTCCGTTTGCAATCGAATTTTCCCACTATGATCAAGGGTTTCATCCGCCAAAGGCTGGAGTGAAAACATAAAAAGGAATCCTATAAAAACAGTGATAGCACTACAGAGCTTCACTAACTCCTTCATGATTAACCTCCTCGCTTTTAGCAGGACGATTAGAGACAAACAAATGGCCGGCAAGGCTGGCAACCGTCAGGGCTGCTAAGCCAAAAATAATCCACTTCGTATCAGCAGCTCCACTGCCAAACTTCATTAATAACGTTTCAATGTACTGCAAAGGTGAGTAGTCTCTTAATGTAGCTGCGGCAGAGAATTGGTCAAAGTGACGCCCGAGTGCCTCGGTTAGGAATAAATAGAGGCTCAAAATCACCAAAAGAACAAACATACCTGCCATTTTCAACTGCCGTAATAAATTGGCTGAAACCAGCAGAAGTGTGACCATAATCAACGTGATTAAACCGGTCCATTTCAGGAAAACACCTTCACTCATTTGCAGCAAGTAGGCTGAAAGAAGCCCAATCACGATCCCCTCGATGATACCAATTCCCACTGTAATAATTGTGAGCGGAAGATTTTTGCCGACAATTGTCTGTTCTCCCGCAAATGTATCTTCTTGCAGACGTTTTCGCTCAAAATTGGAGAGAACATAAGCGGTAAATAACGCGACAATAAAACAGATCAAAACAATAAAGTAAGGAGTAAATGTATCACCTGCAGCGATGACTCCAGCATTCTTCGTTTGTACCGGATTAGAAAGAAAGCTTAACAAATCTTCATTTGGCCGCTCACCAATGCGGCTATTCGCCAGCACCCCGGCGAAATTGTCAGCAAAGTTTTGATCCTCTGCCAATTTAGTTGTTAAATTATTCGAAAGGGTCCCTGCCTGTTGTACTAAAGTCGTTCCACTGGCTTGAATTTCCTTCGCTTGACGATCGATTGCATCGAAGGTTTGATAAACCGAATCGGCAGAAGCTAAATTAGATTTCGACTGGTCCGCTAGGGATTGACTTGCAGCAAGCAGCGAGTTAAATTCATTTCCGATGGATAGAACTGCCTGTTGTTCTTCGTCCCCATTCAGCAAAACTTTTGCTTGTTCAGTTTGTAAATTAAGACTTGCTTCGCGCCATGCTCCCAAATCTTTTAACGTCTCAGAAAGGTTCTCATTTAATAGTTCCGCTTGTGCTGTTGTTTCGTTAATCCGCTCCGACATTTGGGCCGCATTTTGATTTGCATTGTCAACCAGTTGCATATATTCATCTATTTTGCCTTTTACCTCTTCAGTCTGTTCCCGTATTTCCTCTGTTATTTGTTCAGCAATATAAGATGCTAGCACATCGACAATGTCCTGTTTATTAAATAAATAATAAAGAGAATCCTCATCTGCCATATCCATCAGATTGGTTTGATTCAAATTATTTACTAGGTCCGGACGATTAAATTGCTCCATGCCAATACCAAAGTATAAATTATACAGAGTCAATAACTTATGGAAATCACTGACGGTATCGCTGGAAGCATTAATCAAAACACTTGTCGAGTCCACAGTAAGAGGTGACATCACTTGGTGGGTAATATGGTTATTTAAAATTTCCAATCTCTCTATAATGCTTTTGTTGTCATTGTCACTTGGTTGAGTCGAGTTCTGATTATCGATCGTTCCTTCAGCTGCTATCGTCTGAATACCTTCGTTAGACAATACGGATGGATCTGTTTCCTTTTCAAGTTCGGCTGAATTTGCCTCTGGTGTTTGTGTTTGTTCTGTTTGTTCTGTTTGTTCAGCCGGTTCTTGTCGTTCTGGCTGAGCTGGTTGTTCTGGCTGTTCTGGATGATCTACATCGGTTATGTCCTTCTGATCGAGTTCCCAACTCCATGTGATTGGCTGGAAAACGTCAAGGATTGCATCCATGTTTTTGAGAGTCACATCAATTTTTACAATGAATTCTCCATTATCGGTTGAAGGCAGTTTAATTTTTTGGTTATGAAGAAATGGCTCAGTATAATCCATTTCTTGACTATTTGGTAATGATAATAAAACTCTCTTAATCTCAAATTCTTTTGGAATCGATAGTGTAAATTCCTGTCCATTTTTTTTATTTTTCTGCAGGTTTACGGTATCTGTCAGAGTTACTCCCTTTGTCATCAAATCACTTTTGACTTGTTTTACTTTTTCAGACAAAGGAATCCCAGTTGCAACAGGTTTGGGGGTATAACCAAACTCTTGATTATATTTATTGGTAACAGCTATAACATTTCTTAGCTGTGTGACCGTTTGTTCACTTAAACCAAGGCCGTCTAAATCATTACTATCCATTGTCGGCAGCAGATCAATTTGCTTTTGTAATGCATCCCGTGCATTTTTATCTGGAGCCGCAAACATATGATTTAAGGAAACATTTTGTTCTTGACCTGACGTATGTTTTATTTCCTTCTTAAGCTTGTCTGCAATTAATTGCTCCATATCTGATGCCAATGTATCGGACAGCTCTATATTCATTTGCTCCATTTTATCCTTCGTATCCTTCAGGTACGTTTGAAGGGCAGCCGATTCGGTTAAAATAGTCGACGACTGATTATCATTTTGATGGAACTGGTCATTGATAGCCTTATTAGCTGACGTTAAATAATCTAATTGCAGCATGACATCGCCATGATTCATTTCACGATCTAACATGTTCAGCCGGCCGGAGAAATCTTTTGTTAAAAGGCCATTTGCCGCCTTCAGTTTCGTAAAATCCACTAAGCCGGATTGGTAGGTATTGCTTGCGGTTACATCCTCACCCAGGCTAGTTTCAAACCCTTGCAATAGGTCCTGTAAGCCGGTAAAACTCTCTCTCGATATCTCTGTGTTACTCTCAACTGCTCCAAACTGAGCGGTGTAACCGGCTAAGGGACGATGGATTGATTGATTATAAACGTTCGTATATACTTGCTCCTTGTTTACCAATGTACCAATATTGTCCTGAGCATCATGTAAATTGCCGATGACACTAGCAAAATAGACATCAATAATTTGGCGATTAAAATCTCCTAAGATTGCGCTCGCCGTTTTCTCGGCTTTTGCTTTTATATTGCTGTTATCAGAAGCATTAATTTTGTAGTTCAACACCACCTGTTCTGGTGATTTGGAATCAATTGATAATGCCTTTTCTGTAAAATCATTCGGAATGACAATCATCATGTTGTAGACATTTCGGTCAAGGCCGCTTTCAGCGACACCACGGCTGACAACATACCAGTCATGTGTATCATCTTTCTCAATATTCTTGATAAATTCAGCACCGAATTCATAGTTCTTATCATTAAATTGTGCACCTTGATCTTCATTAACCAATGCTACGGTCATTTTCTGCTCATCTGTGCTGGCTTTGCTATTTGATACTTGATTCAATGCCAGATAAGAGATGCCTGAAGATAGCGCAAGGATCAGAACTATAAATAACAAGACACCTCGCTCAACCCTTTTCATCCACTCAACCCCTGAAATTTTTAGTATGTAATAAAGAAATGATTTCTATTTTTATATAAAAACACTTTAATATGTTGGGAGACTTTTGAAATTGCCTGCTCGCTGCAAACAAAGAATAAAAGCCACACAACAATTGTCGCGTGGCTTTTGGTTTTTTGGGAACATAGCCCCGAATGACTTTTCCCACTAATCTAACGCTCATCTTTCATTTGTCAGGCAAACGAATTAATTAAGCCCAAAATTCTGCGATAATTGCTCATCTTGTTGAGCAACTGCATCTGCCGTCTTGTTCAATTGTGTATTAATTTCTTGCATCAATTGAGCAAAATTTTGTACCTTTGGCTTCAACTGGTTAAACTGATCGTCAAATCTTTGGAAGGCACGACCTTCCCATTCACCACGAAGTTCATTTTGTAAATTAGTTAAGTCCCTTAAAATTTGCTCAATTTGTTGTGAACTTTGCCCATAGCGAGTCGCTTTAGCTTTTAACTCCGCTGGGGTCATACGAATTTGTCCAGCCACTTGTTTTCCATCTCCTCTACCTATAGGTTGCCCTGGAATTGATTAACCACTTTTTCCAGACAATTACACTACGTTGGAAGTAAATTCCTATCTATTTATTTATCACAGGTTTATTCAACATTCAAACACCTCTGGAAATGAGTGGGGTTTTTTCTAGTACTTTCTTTCTAATTTAACTTGAAACTTGGAATTTCCAGACATAAGATTATGAAAATATGATTCTTTCTTAATAAGACAATCGGATGGTTTATCGGAGTAAAAATCATGGAACGTTAAAAACAGTAGAACTTTTTACCTGTTTTTCGAGTTATAATGGGCTCCTTGCACAGTTCTAAATACACAAACTTTACTTGACAAGACGATGTGATAAGTAGCACACCGGTACCAACAAATGGAAAAAAGCTTCTCATAAATTAAATTAATGAGAAACCTCTTTTTGTTTTCCATATAAAGAAACCTTGGATGAGCGTTTGAATTCTATTATTCAAAAAAATGTTTATTTAAGAACTTCTAATTTTGTCGATATCTACTCAGAATTTGTAGATATTTCCCGGGAATTTGTTGAAATTTGAAAAATAGTAAATCCGAATTGTCGGAACAAAGGAATTTCTGCCTTTGATTTGGTTATCATTCGCAGATATATCGCCCAGCGATACAAAACAAAAAAAAATTTCTTTTTGTTTTTAACACACGTATTACCTAGGGCTTAGTCCATATCGCGTAACGCTATTAGCGCTTCAATGTCGCATTAACAACGATAACTAATCAACATCATAAAAAACTCATATCTATTTCATTGTATCGCCCGGCGATACGATAAAGTTGAGCAAAAAAAAAAAAGCCTATACAGGCACCTTATTTTCGGAATATGGAGAGAATCCATTCCCATCTTTCTTTAGGTTTTTGTATCGCTTCTTCTAAGCGTTTATTAAAATCATTTTGTGAACGCCATTCTTTTTCCAGTTCGTCCCGTATAGTTTGTATCTCTTTTTGTAAGGATTCATTTTTTTGTATTTCTTGTTTCAGCAATGTTTCGAAATGGGTATTTTGTTGTTCAGTTAACTTTTCAATTTTCGCATGAGTTTTTTGCGCTGAATTAGCAATGCTGGAACTTATAACATGGTGATCTTGCTGCAGTCGGGAAACCGTTACTTTAAGCTGAGACATATCGTTTGTCAGTTGGACATTCATTTCACGCGTGGCTGCGAGTTCATTGACCAAAACCTTTAAGATCTCCTTTAATTGATTGGGGTCTTGGGGTAAAGTTTCATATGTATCGGATATCGCAATTTCAGTTTCATTGAAATCTACTAATCTTTCCTTTTGTTGATACGCAAGGTCTTTAGCTGTATCGTCTAGGGGCTTGTCCGTATCGCGTAACGCTATAAGCGCTCCGATGTCAGATTGAACAAAAATACGCCGATCGCCATCTTTGAAAAACTCATATCCATTCCGCTCTAAGATTTGGCCATACTTTCGAACAGTAGGTGTTGCAATCCCAACTTCTTCTGCCACTTCCTTAGTGGAGAAAGCCTGTTCATTCATTTGTATATCGCTTCGCATATCGGACCTCCTTTTCTATTAAATATGAGGGTTATTTGATATATTTGCAAGTTATATCGCCTAGCGATACGAAACAAAAACAAGAAAAGATCAGCCCTTTTTTGATGCTATCACCAACACATCTTTCAATACGGTATTTCAGAGCTTTAATTGGCAGCAGTTGTAGATTCTATTTCACTGCTTAACATCGTAATTCTCCTGGATAAATTCCATTTCTTCTTCTGGTGATGCTACGCCAAAGGCTTTTCCAACTGTGCCACCCTGCAGCGACCAAATGGCATTGTGGTTGATAACCACGCTATCAAAATTGCCTTTATCCCAAGATCTTAATATATTTAAATATAAATCACCATTTTCATACTCTTTCTTATTCGCTTCCACCACTTGGAGTAATCTTTTTACCCGTTCAACTGTTAATGGCAATGCACCCCATTTTTTGTCCGCTAATACTTTTTGATGTGACATATTATGTATGGCTTGCTGAACAGAGTTTTCGTTCATGCTGAACGGAAATTCACTTTCAACCTTATTATTCTGATCATGCACTTGGACCACTTTTTCACCAGTGGGTGCAGTTCCTACCCTAAGAGTTACATTCTCCTTATCAAAATATAAATAGCCACAAACTAATACACCCGCGAGTACTACTGGTATCCATATTTTTTTATGTATTATTTTCATAGTTTCTCCTGCTCCTCTTATGAGAAGGTCTGGAACAACTCTCCGTCCCTCCAAGATAGGCTTAAAATTAATAATTCCACGTTTCCCTTCATTTTCCCTTTAATACCTTTGAAAAGTGCTGATAAATGCATTCTAACAACAAAAACCACTCCCTAAATTTATTTAGGAAATGGTTATCGCTTTTGATATAAATGATTTTAAAATTCGATAAAGCCTATAATTAATTCCCCATCCAGGGTTCTTTCCTTGACCCAATCACCAGTTTTTATAATGGAATTATTATTTAAAAACATTCTTTTTCATCTACTCAGATTAGTATGGTTTTAATAATTTTAAGAACTGTAATTATTTTACCAAGAAGAACTCTGAAGCATTTAATTGTTACTAAGGTGTTTAAGGCAGGTCACAGATAAATGTAGATTTTATTCCACTATCTTCGCGTCCTTTAGCATCTCCTCTGTTAAGGTGATCCCTTCCTCCTGAGCTGCTTTTTTGTTGATGTACAACTCAAGGTTTTCCGGGAAGCCGACAGGAATTTCACTTGGTTTTTTTCCTTTGAGAATTTCTACAGCCATTTTTCCGGTTGTGTAGCCCAGATCGTGGTAGTCAAATCCATAAGATGCGAAGGTTCCGCGTTTGACAGAATCGCCCTCACCAACAAAGGTTGGGATATCTTGGGAATTAGCTACTGTTATAACCGATTCTAGGGCAGAAACGACGGTGTTGTCCTTTGGAATGTATAATACGTCCGCACGCCCTACCATTGACTCGGCCGCCTGCTTTACTTCGGTACTGGCTGTTATAGTAGTTTCAACTGCCTCAAGACCCGCTGCCTCTAAAGCTGTTTTAGCATGTTTAACATTTACAACAGAGTTGGGTTCACCATTGTTATAGATAATGCCCACCTTTTTGGCATCGGGAATAAAAGTTTTAATGGCAGCAATCGTATTCTTTATCGCATCTGGGTGGGTATCAGATGTGCCTGTCACATTCCCGCCTGGCTTTTCCAAACTTTGGACAAGTTCGGCCCCGACTGGATCCGTAATGGCGGTAAATAATATTGGAATATCCTTCGTCTGGTTAACTACTGCCTGAGCGCTAGGAGTGGCGATAGCCAAAATTAGGTCATTCTTGTCTGCAACCAATTTTTGGGCAATGGATGTATTATTGTTCATGTCTCCTTGGGCATTCTGGTAATCAAGTTTCAAGTTCTTTCCTTCTTCATAGCCGGCATCCTTCAGAGCCGCGATAAAACCCTCTCGAGCAGCATCAAGAGACGGATGTTCCACAATTTGAGTAATGCCTATTTTAACTACTTTCTCTTTTTCTTTTCCCTCTCCTCCTGTTTCCTTACTTCCCCCTCCGCATGCTGAAAGCAATAATAATGCTCCACTCAAAACTAACGCTAAACCCTTTCTCATCTGTTAATCCTCCCGAAATTAATCCACTATTTATGTATCCTCTTGATGAACAACAAAGAAAGCGATTTCCTTTATTGGTATAAACTTTAGAAAATTTATAATATTCAGATTCTAACACATACACTGAGTGTGAGACAATAGTAAAAACACGTAATTTATCACCTTTCAGAAAATGTTACCCTAAGGTTATTTTCAGGTTACCAAAGGTAAATTTTTATAAAAAAAATAAAAGGTATAAATCACTCATTTTTTTAGCAATCATACCTTTTGGCATTTATGATTTCAGCCCAACTGATTGTAGGATTCATTCACAAACCCTTTTCTTTTTATACGCAAGTAAACGATTGAATTTGTCGTAAACTTATTCCCATATAAACCCATCTAGATCCAATCCAACGCCACCCAGAGACAGAGGATCGGCCAACAAAGGTTGGGTAAAACCAAAATTGCTGAAATCCTCTTAGCCATACATACGTATATCTGAATAAACATCTTCTGATACCGCCTGGATCAACTGCAAATTGTTCTGCTTGTTGTGTTTGAGCGGGAACATAGGATGGCGGCGGTGAAGTTGGCGGTCCAGCCCCTGGTCCTTGACCCGGTGGTGCAAACGGAGGTTGGGACCCGCCAAATTGTCTTTCATCAAGGGGCTCAATGTAATAGTTCTCCTCTTGGAATGGGGTTGAATATAAATTAGTTTCCTGACTATTGGGATAGTTATTATACAAATGAAAATGACTAGGATACATAAAATGCGCTCCTTTACTTTTTAATCTCACATCATCATATTCTTTAGTCATTTACCTAAAAACTTGTACCCTCAGAAATGTGTGTTTACCTATAAAATAGTTATTTTTTTATTAAACCCGTGCAGGCCATACAAAATTGTTAGCTCTTTCATAGTTGTATCAACCATTCACATTTTTTCACTTTTGAATTACTCAGCATTACTATACTGAACATTCTCTTAACCATTTTTTGTGTCATATAGGTATTTACCTGCATATGGTACACAAAGTAATTGCTACATGTTTATAGGGGGGAGATATTTTGTACAGGCAATTTCAAGTACAACCGTATGATCACCATACTTATTCTGGAAACCGAGTGTTGCTTGACATGAAGCAAGGTGATGTTACAGGTGACGGTATCATTGATTACGTCTATTTATATGGGAATAAACACGATGATTCCGAAATCTTCGCAGATAATATTACACTCGTCATTCAAGATGGGCGTTCTAACCAGATCTCAACCATTAATCTTCAAAAAAATGCTGGATACAATGCTAAGCTCTTCCTTGGGGATTTTTCTAACGATAACATTTTAGATATTTTGGTAAGTATTGAATCGGGAGGAAGCGGAGGCTACGGTATTTTCTATATTTACTCACTCACAAATAATAGGCCTCGCCTATTGTTTGATTTTGAAAAATATAATAATAGCTACAAGTTTAATGTCAATTATGAAGATTTATATAAAGTAAGTGTAGGAAACCCTTCACTAGACCTGCTTTTCACCCTTGACATTAGCCATAAAGGCGTTGATTATCTATCACAGCTTTACGATGAAAATGGCAAATTAAAACAGCCTGTTAAAGGCGAGGTTCTTGCTGTGGCTGCATTATATCCCATTGTTACAAATGGAGAAAGCATGAGTTTTGATATACTTGTTTATCAACGGATTATTGGTACGTCTAATTCGGATACATTAGGATATGTAGAAAACCTTTTAACATGGAATGGTACTCAATTTATTTCCACAACATTGGCAACAGAGACTTTTGGAACAAAGTTAAGCAGCCCCTACTAATGTTGAAATTCCACGCTTGTTTTATAGTTCAATACATTATCTTTTCAAAGCAATGGAGGTTTGAGTATGACAAATTTTTATTCTTTTCATGGGACTGTCACCATGATTACTGATCTTATCGGGCAAAATGGAGCAGGAGATGGCTGTAATAAATTCATTTCTGTAGAAAACGGATTGGGAGCATTAGTGAATTTCGTGGTGTCACCCAGTACTTACTTTGTAGACCATGTTATGGTGGCAGTAGGAGATCGCGTAACTGGATATTATGACGGGAATGCACCTGCTCTTCTTATTTACCCTCCACAATATCCAGCACTTGTCATGGTAAAAGATAACCCGTATCAGACTGTAAAAGTGGATTATTTTAATAGTCAGTTGGAGAGTAGCGATGGACGATTACGTTTAAATATCTCTCCATATACCCAAATAGTATTAACAAATGGGCAATCCTTTACAAGAAACCCTGCGAACCGCGATCTAATTGTTATTTATGGGCCATCTACAAAAAGTATCCCCGCCCAAACCACACCCTATAGAATAATAGTTTTGTGTTAGATGTTATTCTTCAATACCTGTTTGGCACTTAATACGGAAAAATTAGATACACCACCATGTGGATTTAGAGAAGTAACATTACGAGGGTCTGAACATTAGGTTCAGGCCCTTATTTTTAAGTTCGTTTAATAGATGAAAAACAAGTAATGTCTTTTGCACTAACAAAAGTTATTTATTTTTCTTTGATCCAATCATTCCGTAATCCTTTATCGTAATCGATACATCATAGGTGATGGGAATCTCACTAAATTTTTCATCCCAATTTCCCTTCACGTTTTTCCAAACATTAGGATATTGTATGCGCAATTGGTTGCCAAATCCTCCAACATCAACTCCGAATTCCTTTTGCATTTTTTTTGTGGTATTCACTACTAAGTGAGTAACTTCTTTCGCAGCCGCATTTTCTATGTGTTTAATAGTTTTATTCTTAAAAGCAGGCTTAAAGTGAGGATTCCAATATTCAGCGATTCTTCCCTCTGACTCAATTTTTACATCAAACGAAATTCTACCACCGGTAACATGCGGCTTAATTTTGCTTTTCATTGACTGAATCTGATAATATGTGGGTTTATCCGACTTTTTTTGGAAGGCTTTTACTGCTCCGCTTTTACCTTCTCCTGTTATCCAATTTATGCCTTCAATCTCTTCCTTATTAAGAATCCCAATCATCTTGTTTGTTCTTCCTTTTATTACGGCCGCTCCATTAAAATCAATTTCTCCCTTTTTTAAATCAATCAGTTGTATAAGGAAGCTGGTCTGAGAGTTCGATTTCCCCCAAATCTTCATTAAAGAGAGGTGCCTCAAAGCTCTAGTTGTAAGTTCCTGTTTTGCAATTTCTACCAAGCGTATAGCAGGAATGACTTCGGCTTCCTTTGATTCTAGAGTTCGTGCAGCTTCTCCTTTAGAAATAAAGATTAAGGTACTTCCTCTAATATCGATATCCCGAAAGAACAAATCTGTTATTTCTCTTATTGGCTCTTCACGAGCAAGATCTTGCCCAATAATCACTGCTTTTTCATGTGCCCCTGAAATAGAACCTTCTCTTCGTAAGGTCGTTTCCCAACCGATTGGTTCTTGTGAAATTCCTGTTGCAGAGACATTAATATAAGGTTTTTGTTGTGGTAATTTGTTAGTTGAATTACCGATTGCACCTGGTATTACATATTGAAGAGTAGATCGTATTTTTCCATCTTTTGATTTATCTACAGCTGTGCCAACAGCGATATTTAGATCTTCAATGGACTTGCTGCTCCAGCAACCAGACAGCAGAAAAAGTAAAAGCATCGAGACAAAAGAATTTCTTAGTATAGGTTTACATTTTTTCATATTTTCTTTCCTTCACCTTTGAGATAATGAAAAGGACAAGCGGCATAATAAAAAATAAATAAAGGGCGAAATTACCAATTATATCTGACATTTTAAATACCTCATTTATATTTTTAGGAATCATAGAAACTAAATAAATGAGCGGTATTAAACTATAAATAAACGCGTGAGTATTTTTCGAAAAAATCTGCTTTAATCCTAGAGTAGCAATAAATAAAGCAATGACATACGTAGCGAATATTTGCATAATCCAAATGACAAGAAGGAGGGAATCGAACCGTTCAAAAAAAAGCCCTGTGATTTCAAAGCTTCGAATAAACGTAAGTACAGGCCATGTTTGTGACACTACTGCGTCTACTGACATGGATCCTATTACGATTACCACTGTAATAGTATAAAAGATAAAGGGTATTCCAACTCCGAGAATTGGAACTTTTGTTACCTTGTTTTTTTCTTTCATGAACATATAAATAAAGAGGAGAATTTCGAAGCCTGCAAAAGAAAGAGATGAGGTTGTTAACCCCTTCAAGACAGGCTTAACCCCCGATCCTAACACCGGACGTAAATTATCAACCTCAAATAATTCGATGCCTAAAAACATGACCAAAAGGAGAAAAAGAACCGAAATTGGAAAAATAATTTCTAATAACCGTGCAATGGCATTTACCCCTCCCTGAACTAAGTATAGACCTATCCACAAAAATGGCATCATAATAGCCCATGTTGGAGTTCCCTGAAGTAAGAATAATCGTGTAGTTTCAGCCATAGTTCGAACCTCATATGCGGACAACGCAATATAATAGCAGATAACTGTTAAACTTAGCAGCGATCCTATCCATTTCCCAAGAAGTTTTTGATTAAATTGATAGAAAGTTTCGTTCGGGTATCTTTGGCATAGTTTTAATATTATTACTGATACAAGTGTAATAATTAATCCACTAACAATTATTGCGATCCAAGAATCGGGAGTTTGGACTTTCTCTGTCATGGTTCTGGGCAGCGTTAAAATCCCTGCACCGAAAATAAAATTTGTGATAAACATTACTGCTTGATGAGAAGTTATTTGATCTAAAGGACTGGAGGTCATAATTAGTCAACTCCTTTCGAACCGTTACCTTTTTCTTACTGAATCTTTTGGATGCAACAGTTTTGGACGGCGTTTCATCAGGAATAGGGGGACCCGTATCATGAAATCCTTCCAATCATTCAATCGAAATGATACAGCAGGGCTCAGATATGGAATGCCAAAACTTTTAAGCCTCACCAAATGGCTGCATAGCAACAGGAAGAACAGAACGACTCCATATAATCCAAACACACTAGCAAATAGCATTGAGGCAAAGCGAAGCATTCTTAATGCAATCCCTACACTATATTGCGGGATCGTGAATGAAGATATGGCCGTGACAGCAACCACGATGACCATGATTGGACTAACTATTCCTGCTTGCACTGCTGCTTCTCCAATGACTAAACCCCCCACGATCCCTATCGATTGTCCAATTGGTTTTGGTAAACGAAGCCCGGCTTCTCTTAATACTTCTATAGATAATTCCATTATGAGTGCCTCAATTAGAGGGGGAAAAGGAACTCCCTCTCTAGTGGCTGCAATGGAAAAAATGAGCTTGGTTGGAATTAATCCCGGATGAAAGGAAATAAAAGCAATATATAAAGAAGGAACAAATAAAGCAATAAAGGCTGAAAAATAACGTAATATACGAATTAATGTCCCAGCCATCCATCTTTCGTAATAGTCCTCAGGAGACTGCAACAGCATATGGAAGGTAACAGGAACAATTAAGGCAAAAGGTGAGCCGTCCAACAGTAAAGCTACCCTTCCTTCCATCAAAGAACCCATAACACGATCAAGTCGTTCTGTACTTTGCACTTGCGGGAATGGACTTAAAAAATTATCTTCAATTAATTGTTCAATATAACTAGAGTCATGTACATCATCAATTTTTATTTTATTAATCCGTTGCTTAACCTCTTCTAATAAATGAGGGTCCACAATATCCTTCATGTAGATAATGACTAGTTCTTTTTTGGACCGCTCTCCTACCTGAGAGCTGATTATGGATAAGTTTTGATCTTTGCCATGCCGCCGTAGAAGAGCTGTATTATCCTTTAAATTTTCAATAAAGCCTACCCTGGGTCCACGTACCGATGCCTCAGTAGCCGGCTCATCAATATTTCTTGTTTTAGCTTTAGCACCGCCAACCAGGAAAACGTCTTCTAGACCATCGACTAAAATCGCAATTGACCCAAACATTACTCCGGAGGTTATATCTTTAAGAGTACGAACTTCATTTAAGCCGGATACAGAAAGAGCTTGGTTTTTAATATACTCTTTTAAGGAGGAGTTTTTTAGTGGATGGACGGTTTCTTTTGGTGAAGCCAACATTAAATCAACCAAAATATGATTATTAATTACCTCCGCATCTGCAAACCCATCTATAAAAATAATGGCAATACGAATACCCGTTGTTCCCATTTGAAACTCACGAAATTTCACATCTGAATTATGCCCAATCTCTTTGCGAATTAGATTCAAATCTGCTATAAAATCGCCGGTCATTTCATTAATAGATTCTTGGAATGACTGTTTATCCTGTTTTGCTTTTTTGGCAGATTCTTCAATCTTCATCTTGTTTTTGTTTAGCTTCCGCCATTTCACTAATCATCACTCTTTCTCTAATGAATGAATCCATTTGAAAAATTTAAAAAATCCAAGTGGGACTAAAAATGTAATTAATGCTTGTACGAAAATGATATAGTCCGGTATTAGAGAAAGAATTTTCTTCAACATAAAAACCTCTCCTATAAATGCTCAGAAGTATTTTTGTTAAAAACGTTTTAGAATACATTGATTGTATTATTTACTTTTGATGTTAAAATTAACCGATTTTTAGAATAGTAATTTATCCTTCTGTTTTCGTATATTTTTTCCTCTTTTGTCCTTCAGAAGTTAAATCTCTCTCAAATAGAGCAATACCCCCAAAGCTAGTAAACAACATTTTCCCAAAGCTGATGAATTGGAGAAATATAGAGCTGATTTACAAAACCTTTACGTTGGATTTATGTGGAATTAACATTGTCCATTTATGATTAATCTGTAACAAACATTAATAAACATTAAAAATTCCACACTAAATGGAGGCACTTTTTATGAATTACACATTCAAGAAGAATTGTTACAAGTCTATTCAAGCTCTGATGTTAGGAGTGAGTGTACTAGGATTAGCTGCTTGTGGAGCTACTAAAGAGGGGGCTGCTCCAGTTGTTAAGGATCCAAGTTCGTTAACCCTGAAAGAAATTGAAACAAAGGCAAAAGAAGAGGGAACAATTAATAGTGTCGGTATGCCTGATTCATGGGCTAACTGGGGAGAAACGTGGAATAATGTAACGAAAAAATATACTTTGAAGCACAGTGATACAGATTTATCTAGTGCAGAAGAAATTGCGAAAATGGAATCAGAAAAAGATAATGCAACAGCTGATATCGGGGATGTAGGGATTTCTTTTGGACCAATTGCTGAACAAAAAGGATTAACCCTTCCATATAAAACTTCTCATTGGGATGAAATACCAAAATGGGCGAAAGATGATAATGGAGATTGGGTTGTTGGATATCAAGGAACAATCGCATTTCTTACTAATAAAAATTTGGTGAAAAATCCACCTAAATCATGGAATGATATTTTAAAAGGAAATTACAAAGTAACAATTGGAGATGTTCAACGCGGAGCACAGAATCAGATGGGTGTTCTTGCAGCGGCAATGGCTTTCGGCGGTGATGAAATGAATATTAAACCAGGACTTGACTTCTTCGCTAAGCTTGCTAAACAAGGCCGTCTGAGTCTAACAGACGCTAAACCAGCTAACATTGAAAAAGGCGAAGTAGAAGTTGCAATTGTTTGGGATTTCAATGCACTTAATTATGCTAGCCAAATCAACCGTGATCAATTTGATGTATGTATTCCAAAAGAAGGTTCGGTCGTAAGTGGTTATACAACGATTATTAACAAATATGCAAAACATCCTTATGCAGCGATGGCAACAAGAGAATATATCTTAAGTGATCAAGGTCAAATTAACTTAGCAAAAGGATTTGCTCGTCCAATTCGTGATGTAAAACTTCCGCAAGAAGTAGCAGACAAGTTACTTCCAAAAGAAGAATACAAAAATGTAACACCAGTAAAAGATCAAAAAGCTTGGGAAAAAACTGCAAGTACTTTACCACAATTATGGCAAGAAGAGGTGTTAGTAAATGTTAAATAAAGTGATAACGGTTGTTGTTGATGGAATGCGATACGATAAAGCATGTGAGGCACTAGGATTTATTCAACATTTAGTTGAAACAAATCAGGCGGCACTTTATAAAGTGAAATCGGAGCTTCCAAGTCTTTCTCGTCCATTATATGAAGTGTTACTAACTGGTACACCGG
Source organism: Bacillus sp. sid0103 (assembly GCF_019219025.1). The sequence continues at coordinate 43,596 of NZ_JAHUWN010000041.1, forward strand.
CATCAACGAATGGAATTACGTCAAATCAAACCGTCCGTCTATCTACAGAGAAAAGTCTTTTCCATCTTACAAAAGGAAACGGCTTAAGAAATGCAACAGCATCTTATTACTGGGTAAGCGAACTTTATAATCGTGCACCATTCCAATTTATTGAAGATCGTGAGCAAGATGACGAGTCAAAAGCGATTCAATATGGAAAATTCTATTGGGATGATGACTATCCAGATAGTCATGTCCTAATGGATGCAGAAGCTTTGCGTAGAAAGTACGATCCACACTTTTTATATATTCATCCGCTAGGGGTAGATGTAAAAGGCGAAATTTATGGTTCGGAATCGAAAGAATATCGTGAACAAATTTTAAAAATGGGAAGCTTATTAGCTCAGCTTCTGCCAATTTGGATCTCAGAAGGTTACCATATTTTAATTACTTCTGACCATGGAATGAGCGAATACGGCAACCATGGTGGCATAACTGATGGTGAGCGTGATGTTCCACTATTTATCATTAGCCCAAAAGTTAAGCCAGGTGTTTACAGTGAGGTAATTCCTCAATTAGCTTTTGCACCACTTGTTTGTGAGCTTTTAAATATCAAGCCGTCAGATAAAATGATTTCATATCGATTACCAGGACTAAAAGAAGAAGTTACCATTTAAGTAAATGTTCAATGCAACAATAAAATGAACACTGGAATTGGTTTAACAGCCTTATTGTTAAACCAATTCCAAAATTGTTAAACATAGAGGAGCGAGAAGTGTTGCGAAAAATGAATAAACAAAAAATTTACTTATTAGCTCTCTTATTGCCATTTATACTATTTGTAATTGGTTTTGAAATTGGGCCAATAGTGGCAATGATTAAAAATAGCTTTTATACAGATGATGGAGTTCACGTAACGATTAATCAATATTTAACAGTATTTAAAAGTAAATTTTATATGCAAGGAATTAAAAACAGCCTTCTTATTTCATTATTTTCAGCTGTAACCTCTGTGATTATAGCGGTAATTGTAGCTTATTCGTTTACTAAGTTTTCTCAAAAAATACAAAATCGATTACTAATGCTTACTAATGTGACTTCGAATTTTGAGGGGATTCCCCTTTCATTTTCATATATTATTTTACTTGGAAACAATGGATTATTTACATTACTTTTTCACAAGATCGGTTTAAAAGTGTTTGCAGATTTTAATTTATATTCATGGACAGGACTAATTCTTGTTTATATTTATTTCCAAATTCCGCTTGCTGTTATGCTAATTTATCCGTCTTATCAAGGAATAAAACAACAATGGAAAGAAGCTTCTTCACTATTAGGAGGATCAAAGGTTTCATTTTGGCTTCGAATTGGAATACCCGTACTTTTACCTAGTATTATAGGTACATTTAGTATTATGTTTGCAAATGCGATGGGTGCTTACGCTACAGCCTATGCATTGGTCGGTAGCAACTATAACTTATTGTCATTGCAAATAGCCTCTTTAGTTGCAAGTGACGTTACATTAAAACCACAGCTGGGTAGTGCGTTAGGAGTTCTTCTAGCAACGACTATGATTGGGGCAATGTGGTTCAACGAACGAATGATGCGTCGCATTAGGAGGGATTTACGATGAAATCTTCAAAAATCTTGTATAAAGTGATTGTTGGATTACTAGTTTTGTATTTATTAATTCCACTTGTCGGAACATTTTTATTCTCGATTGCTGGTAAATGGGATCATACAATTTTACCTGAGAGTTATACAATCCATTGGTATAGTGATTTATTTCAAGATACACGGTTTTATGATGCTATCGAAAGAACACTATTTTTAATTGTTGTAACTGTAGGTCTTAGTGTCCTTATTATGCTTCCAACTATCTTTATCGTCACTGTCTATTTCAGTAAATGGGAAGGTTTGCTTCAAGCAATAGCAATGCTTCCTTATGGAATTCCTCCAATTGTTGGAGCGGTTGGATTAATAAAGCTATATTCAAATGGACCATTTCAAATTTCCGGGACACCGTGGATACTAATTGGTGCTTATTTCATAACAATTCTACCATTTATGTATCAAGGTATTCGTAACAGCCTTCGAACACTTAATGCTATCCAACTTGTAGATGCAGCTGAATTACTAGGTGCTTCAAAATTTCAGGCATTTCGTACAGTGGTACTTCCAAATATTATGTCTGGTATTTTAGTATCTACTTTATTATCAGTTGCTTTATTATTTGGTGAATTTGCTTTTGCTAATTTGCTTGTCGGAGGTCGATTTGAAACGATTCAAATTTATCTTGCAGACAAACTAAACAGCAGTGGTCACTTAACTAGTGCAATTGTAATCACATATTATTTATTGATTTTATTTTTAACTGCGACCGTATTAAAACTATCGCTTAAGAAAGAAAAAAACTCAGTTGTATCAAATAAGAAGCGAATTCTTACGTTTTTAAAAAAACAATATCATCATAAAACTACTAATTTAGAAGGTGAAAATTAATGAGCTATGTAACCATCGATCAAGTGACTAAGGGATATGATAATCAAGTCGTTTTAAATAACATTTCTTTAACATTGAACAAAGGAGAATTTGTTACACTTCTTGGGCAAAGCGGATGCGGAAAAAGTACGTTATTGCGTTCAATCGCCGGACTTGAAGACGTAGATGTAGGAAGAATTTTAATTGATGGAACAGATATTACTAATTTATCACCGCGTCAGCGTGAAGTCGGTATGGTGTTTCAATCTTATGCACTTTTTCCGAATATGAACGTTTTTGATAACATCGCATACGGACTTAAAATGAAGAAGGCAAAAAATATTGATTCAAGAGTAAAAAATATGATTGATATGGTCGATTTAAATGGAAAAGAAAAGTCTTATCCTCATCAGTTATCTGGAGGACAACAACAGAGGGTTGCTCTTGCTCGTGCTCTGGTTATGGAGCCAAAAGTACTTTTATTAGATGAGCCGTTAAGTGCATTGGATGCTAAAATTAGAAAAAATTTACAAAAAGAATTGAAGAGAATACAGAAGGAATTAGATATTACAACTATTTTTGTAACACATGATCAAGAAGAAGCAATGACGATGTCTGATCGAATCTTTGTCATGAATAAAGGAAACGTTGTACAATCTGGTTCTCCCTCAGAAATCTATACCACTCCAATCAATACATTTGTTGCAAAATTTATCGGAAATTATAATGTTTGTAACATAGAGGTTTTCCATAAACTTGTTCGTAGTACGGAATTAAAAGGAAATGAAGTCGCTATTCGTCCTGAAGTTATACAATTAGTTTCTTCTGGAGAGGATAGCTTGGATTTACATGCGAACTGGGGAATTAAAGGAATCGTTAAAGATGTAACCATGACAGGGAATGTTTTAAGATATGAAGTTGAAACAGAGTCGTCAGCCTTCCATGTAGACTATCTTCACCACCGAGGGAAAATGTTTGAGCAAGGAGCACGCGTTCATATTCTTGTACCGAAGAAAGAATGCATTATTTTATAAATTATTAATGATCGCGGGGGAAGAAAAATGTCTGTTTTGCCAGAAGAAAGAAAGAATGAAATTTTAAAAGAACTGAATAAAATGGGAAAAGTAAAAGTTATGGAATTAGTTGATCAATTTAATGTTTCAGAGGAAACGATTCGACGCGATTTGATGATATTAGAGGAAAAAGGACTTTTAAAGAGGGTTTACGGTGGAGCGATTAAAACAGTCTTTGAATTTGAGGAACCTCCATTCACACAGCGTACAACGGTGAATCAGGAAGCGAAAGTTAAGGTTGGGAAAAAAGCAGTAGAACTCATTTCTAACGGAGATGTGATTGTCATTGATGTAGGGACAACCATGCTTGAATTTGCGCAGTGTATTGAAAATAAAAAAGACATTACGATTTTAACCAATTCTCTTCCTGTGTCGTCTGTGTTGACCGAATCGCTCAATCAAAATAAGTTTACAGGACAAATTCTATTACTAGGTGGTCAAATTGATCCAAAGCAGCAATCTATATGCGGCGGTCTCACTGAACAAATGTTAAATCAATTTAATGTTGATAAAGCGTTCATTTCAGCTGGTGGTGTTTCTATTCAAAGTGGGGTTAGTAATTATCATTTACATGAAACATTAGTTTCACGCAAGATGGTCGAGGTATCAAAGCAAGTTGTATTGCTAACGGATTACTCTAAAATGGGTGTCGATACATTTTGTAAAGTTTGTCCTCTAGAAAAAGTCGATGTGATTGTCTGCGAGCAACCATTTCCAGAGGAATGGAGAAATCATTCAAAATTAGAGGAAATCAATTGGATTCAAGCATAGTCAATCCATAAAAGGACATATCGAGACAGATGAGGGAGTTCTCTCTCCTTTTTGATTAGATTTTTATTGATAACAGGTAAAAAAGCTAGAAAGAAAATTTAATAGATAGAATGAGAAAAGGAGCTATATATCATGAGTTTCATTGCGATAGATTTAGACGGAACATTATTAAACGACCAGAATGAAATTAGTGAAGAAAATATAAAGGCGATTCAATATGCCCAAGGTAGAGGATTTGAAGTAGTTATTTCAACAGGACGGGCTTATTTTGACGTTCAAACAATATGTGAAAAAGCCGGGATTTCCCCATTTGTAATCGGAACAAATGGCGCAACCATTCATTCAAAAAGCGGAAAGTGCATTTCTTCTATTACGATAACTAAAGATCGTGTCGAATCTATTCTCCAATGGTTAGATGAACGGAATTATTATTACGAAGTGTTTACTGATCAAGCCATTTATACTCTTAAAAAGGGAAGAGAACATTTCCATAATGAGATTAAAAGTTTGAAAAGCGCAGATTTGAATACAGATATGAAAGAATTAGTTGAAGTAGCGGAAAGGCAATTTGACCAGTTTGGATATGTTTTAGTTGAAAACTATCATGATATCTTAAAACAGGAGGAAGAATTCTATAACATTTTAGCATGTTCTTTTGATAAAAAGAAATTAGAGGAAGCATGGAACCAATTCAAAAAGTTTGATGAGTTGATGGTTGTTTCATCTGCTGATCATAACATTGAAATTACTAATAAAAGAGCTTCAAAAGGGATGTCCCTTGAAAAATTGGTTTTTTTGATGAATGGCTCCTTAGATCAGGCTATGGCAATCGGGGACAGCAACAATGATTTATCCATGTTCCAGAAAGTTGGATACAGTGTAGCGATGGGAAATGCGAAAGATGTCATAAAAGCTGTTTGTACAACGACAACCCTTAATAATGATGAGAATGGGGTAGCTTATGCGATTTATCGATATATGGAGAACTTCGTGGTTCAAAAATAAGTGTCAATGCCAAAGGAGAGAGCGATAAAATGGCATGGATCTATATCATAATAGCAGGACTTTTGGAAATTGTCTGGGTGATTGGTCTTAAATATTCACACGGATTCACCCAAATTATACCCAGTATAGTAACGGTAGTTATTATACTCTTTAGTTTCTTTTTACTTTCAAAAGCTTTACATTCAATTCCCTTAGGAACCGGTTACGCCATTTTTACTGGATTGGGAACGGTGGGAACAGTAGTAACTGGGATGCTTTTTTGGGGAGAGACTATTAATCAACTGAAAGTATTTTTTGTAGCTTTAATGATATTAGGGATAATTGGAATAAAAATTAGTCCAGCGCAACCTAAACATTAAAGGAAATGAAATGATTTATACAAGGTTTGGGGATGATTCAGTGGCTTGGTTTTTTCTTCTTATTGCCGGATTTGCCGAGATTGGTAGTATTATAAGCCTTAAACGTGCAGATGGGTTTAAAAAATTGCTCCCCTCTGTAGCGTGTCTTTTTTTTGGAAGTTTAAGCTTTTATTTTCTTTCTTTGTCATTAACTTCTCTTCCAGTGGGGACTGCCTATGCAATATGGACCGGTATCGGCTCTATTGGAAGTGTTATAGCAGGAATGATCTTCTTTAATGAACCTAGAAGTTTAAGAACAATCCTATTGATTATGTGTATTATTACAGGGGCTGCAGGTATTAAAATGAGTTCTGGACATTAAGATCAGGGTTTTAAGTTCAACAAATTTTCCTAAAAGCATTTCATAATTCTTGATATTCGTTTTGGTCGTATTATTGAAAAGTTTGTTATCCAAAAAGTCTTGGTACGCAAATTTTAACAACACAAAAAACCACTCCCTAATTTTTATGAACTATACCCCGGATAACGGACACACATAAAAAAGTGTCCCTTATCCGGTTTTTTTTTGTGTTTCAATAGATTTAATGATAATGGACGGAGGATTACCATGAGTAAAACTTTATATACAGAATTTCAGATTAAGGAACTTGAAAAGAATCCAAATATATTGAGTGCTTCAGACAGATCAATCTCTTACAATCCTGAATTTAAGATAAAAGCAATAAAAGAATACAAACTAGGAAAATCTCCCACTCAAATCTTTATTGAGCATGGATTCAACTTGATAAAAGGCAGCCAAAAGAATGTCTTAGGCGCTGGAAGGACACCTTTGATAGTTTTGGCGAGGAAGGCTTCCTTACGGAACGCCGTGGAAAAGGAAGTACGGGGGGACCCTCCAAATCAAAATGATCATGGAGAAAGACTACTTAGCTGAAATGAATCACAAGAAAATCAGACGGCTGATGACAAAATATAATCTAGAAGCAAAAATTAGAAAAGCCAACCCTTACCGAAAAATGGCCAAAGCAACCAAGGAACACTTAACTTGTCCCAACCTTCTTAATCGTGAATTCAATCAGGAGGCACCAGGGAAAGTACTGCTTACTGACATTACCTATCTTTATTACGGAAAGGGCCAAAAAGCGTATTTGTCCTGCGTGAAGGATGGGGCTACAAAGGAAATCATTGCTTATCATTTATCCACGTCCTTGGAAATGGAGATTGTCTATGAGACGTTAAAAAAGCTTAAACAGGGTGTTAGACATCATTTTCATCCGGATGCAATCTTGCATTCTGATCATGGTTTCCACTTTTCCCACCCATTGTTTCAAAGCAAAGTGAAGAAGCTGGGTCTAACCCAATCCATGTCCCGAAAGGGAAACTGTTGGGACAATGCGCCAATGGAAAGTTTCTTTGGGCACTTTAAGGATTTAGCGGAG
>NZ_JAHUWN010000042.1 GCF_019219025.1 Bacillus sp. sid0103
CGGGCTCATAACCCGAAGGTCGCAGGTTCAAATCCTGTCCCCGCAATTTGGTCCGGTAGTTCAGTTGGTTAGAATGCCTGCCTGTCACGCAGGAGGTCGCGGGTTCGAGTCCCGTCCGGACCGCCATTTATATTGTAAAATGAGTACGAAACAAGGTTTCGTCTTTTTTTATGCAGTTTAATCAACAGCAGCTTTTTGCTCATTTATAAAAAATCAGGTAAACTACATATGGAATAGGCATCCTTAGGAGAGATCCTAAGGTTTTTTTGCACATAAATAAGGTAAAATGAAGATATGTACTATGATGTTAAAATAAAAAGGTGATTGAATGAATCAATTCGAACGAAAGACAACCGATTCTGAGGAGACTTTTCAGTTTGCTAAAAAGTTGGCGGGGTTCTTACAACCTCGGGATGTCATCGCACTGGAAGGGGACCTAGGTGCCGGAAAGACAACCTTCACAAAGGGGTTGGCTAAAGGATTAGAGGTCAAGAAAACGGTGAACAGCCCGACATTTACCATTATTAAAGAATATAAGGGGAGGTTGCCCTTATTTCACATGGATGTCTACCGGGTGGCAGATGCCTTTGAAGACCTGGGTTTTGATGAGTACTTTGAAGGGGATGGCGTGACGGTAGTAGAATGGGCACATTTAATTGAGGAGCAGCTCCCGCAGGAAAGACTGACCATCTACTTGTATCGTGAAGAAGGGGACCAAAGAAGAATGGTTTTCGTCCCGCAAGGAAAAAGATATGAGCAATTATGTAAGGAGATTTTTTCATGACAATATTAGCGATTGATACTTCTAACTATGCCTTAGGAGTAGCGCTTATTGAAGAGAATCAAGTACTTGGAGAATATATAACCAATTTAAAAAAGAACCATTCTGTTCGGATTATGCCTGCTATTCAAACCCTTATGAAAGATTGTGAGCGGGTGCCTGCGGATTTAACGAAGATTGTCGTAGCCAAAGGACCGGGCTCCTATACAGGGGTTAGAATTGGAGTAACCATTGCGAAGACGTTAGCATGGACTTTAAACATTCCACTTGTAGGTATTTCAAGCCTTGAAATACTAGCAGCGGGTGTCAGCCGTTATTTAGATGGCTATGTGTCGCCTATATTTGATGCTAGAAGGGGACAAGTATATACTGGCTTGTACCAAAATCAAGGCAGTGAACTACTAGCGGTTAAAGAGGATCGCTTAGTCATGTTATCAGATTGGGCTGAATCCCTAAAAGAGGCCGGAAAATCGATCTTATTTATCGGAAACGATTTACCACTCCATCAATCAGCTATCGAAGCCCAATTGGGATCTCAGGCGGTTTTTGCGGCTATTACGGAACATAATCCGCGTCCATCCGAACTTGCCCTTCTGGGTAAAGATAAACCTGGAGAGGACATTCATTCTTTTGTTCCAAATTATATCCGTCTGGCTGAAGCAGAAGCGAAATGGTTAGAAGCGAAAGGAAAAATATTAAATGGATAGGAATAGAGAGTTATGGTAGATTCATTTGTTTTTCGTAACATGAGGGAAGAGGACATTGACCAGATCTTAGAAGTAGAGCATGCATCCTTTACTACACCATGGAGTCGTGAAGCTTTTTATAATGAATTACACAATAATCGATTTGCGGTTTATATTGTTCTAGAGGAAAATAATAAAATCCTCGGATACTGCGGGGCATGGATTGTCATAGACGAGGCCCATGTGACGAATGTTGCGATCTTGCCTGAATATAGGGGCAGGAGACTTGGGGAAGCCATATTGACAAAAATGATGTCAACAGCCCGAGAGATGGGAGCAAAAACCATGACTCTTGAAGTGCGTGTGTCCAATCATGTGGCACAATCTCTTTATCGAAAGCTAGGCTTTCAAAATGGCGGAATCCGTAAAAATTATTATTCTGATAATCAGGAAGATGGTTTAGTGATGTGGGTAAAATTATGAAAAAAGATCAATGGATAATGGGAATTGAAACGAGTTGTGATGAGACTGCTGTTGCCATTATAAAAAATGGCCGTGAAATTGCAGCGAATGTAGTGGCATCGCAAATTGAAAGTCATAAACGTTTTGGCGGGGTTGTTCCGGAAATTGCTTCCCGCCACCATGTAGAGCAAATTACCATCGTAACGGAGGAAGCATTGAAACAGGCAAATGTTACATTTGCTGAGATTGATGCCATTGCTGTTACGGAGGGGCCCGGACTAGTCGGTGCCTTGTTAATCGGTGTAAATGCTGCAAAAGCTCTGGCTTTTGCGCAAAACAAGCCACTTGTGCCCGTTCACCATATTGCAGGACATATTTATGCTAATAGGCTTGTAACGGAAATGAAATTTCCGCTCCTCGCCCTCGTCGTTTCAGGCGGGCATACTGAGCTGGTATATATGAAGGAACATGGTCATTTTGAAGTGATCGGTGAAACGAGGGATGACGCAGCAGGCGAAGCCTACGACAAGGTTGCACGAACACTGAACATGCCGTACCCGGGCGGACCTCATATTGACCGCTTGGCGCAGGAGGGAAATCCAACAATTAATTTACCACGGGCTTGGTTGGAGGAAGGATCGTATGATTTTAGCTTTAGCGGCTTAAAATCAGCCGTTATTAATACAGTGCATAATGCCGAGCAGCGCGGAGAAGTGATTGCCCCTGAAGACCTGGCTGCCAGCTTTCAAGACAGCGTCATTGAAGTGTTAGTCACAAAAACGGAAAAGGCTGTTACGGAATACGGTGTGGAACAAGTATTAGTAGCGGGCGGGGTTGCCGCCAATAAAGGGCTGCGACATGCGTTAGAAAAGTCCTTTTCAGCAAAGCCAGGGATTGAATTAGTGATTCCGCCATTATCTTTGTGTACGGATAATGCGGCCATGATTGCTGCCGCTGGTAGTGTGATGTTTGAAAAAGGAATTCGAGCAAATTTGACGTTAAACGCCAATCCTGGACTCGATATTGAACTATATAACTAAAAACTCTTCTGGATAAGAAGAGTTTTTTTGTTGATAAGATTTTCAAAATATCCATAGAAAAAGGTTTGGATGTGGATAAGTGACTTGTTTCCTGTGTATAATGTGGATAAGTAAGGTGATTAATGTGGATATTGTGGAAAAGTAAAAAAAACATTGAAACGACTCTGTTTACAATGTGAATAAGATTGTGGAAAAGTGTATAATTTTTCTCCAAACCCCTTTTATCGAATGTTGTCGATATATGTCTTTTCGAATAGAAAAAAACCGAGCATTGCTCGGTTTTTACTCTGCCAACTCCGCCCATGCTTCCATTAATTGCTCGAGCTCCGCTTTCGCTTTTTCATTTTTAATGTTGATTTCTAATACTTTTTCATGATTTTGAAAAATGTCAGGATCGCATAATTGCTGCTCGAATTCCTGAATTTGTTCTTCTAACTCTTCAATTCTTTGTTCCACTTCTTCTAACTTTCGTTTTCGCTGACGTTCTTGTTTCTTGCTTTCCTTATCCTGTTGATAAGTATTTTTATCAAAAGCCTCTGTTTGTGCTGACATTTTTGGAGAATCAGCCAAGGCAAGTGCGGCAAGTTCTTCCTGCTCAAGTTTCTTCTCGAGATAATAATCATAATCCCCTAAATACTCCGTACTTCCATGACGGCTTAGTTCCAAGACCTTTGTAGCAATCCGGTTAATAAAATACCTGTCATGGGAGACAAAAAGAATCGTCCCAGGATAATCGATTAATGCATTCTCAAGAACTTCCTTACTATCTAAATCCAAATGGTTCGTAGGCTCATCCAAAATTAAAACATTCGCTTTTTCCAACATAAGCTTAGCCAATGCTAGCCTGGCCTTCTCCCCGCCGCTTAAGGTTGAAACAATTTTTAAAACATCATCACCGGAAAATAAGAAATTACCTAGTACCGTTCGAATCTCTTTTTCACTTTTTAACGGATAATCATCCCAGAGCTCATTCAAAACACGCTTATTAGAAGTTAGTTCCGCCTGTTCCTGATCATAATAGCCGATGGACAGGTTTGTCCCATAAAGGATTGTTCCTTCAAGGGCAGGCAGTTTTTTAATAATGGTTTTTAATAGAGTAGATTTACCGATTCCATTCGGCCCTACCAAGGCAATGCTTTCTCCTTTAAAGGCTCGAAAAGAAATGGACTCTGAAACCCTTTCGCCCTGGTAACCTACAGCCAGGGAATCGACTGTTAGAACATCATTGCCGCTTTGTTTTTCGATTTCAAACGAAAAAGTAGCTGATTTTTCATCCCCTAAAGGGCGGTCCATCAGTTCCATCTTCTCTAGTTTTTTGCGACGGCTTTGAGCACGTTTTGTCGTCGATGCACGTGCTAAATTCCGGTTGATAAAGTCCTGCAAGTCAGCAACCTCTTGCTGTTGTTTTTCAAAAAGCTTTAAATCACGCTCATAATTTGCAGCCTTTTGATCAAGGTATGAACTATAGTTGCCTGTATATCGTTGGATTTGCTTCCGGGATACTTCATAAACCTGGGTAACCACTTTATCTAAAAAATACCGGTCATGAGAAACAATTAAAATGGCCCCGTGGTAACTTTGCAAGTATTGTTCCAGCCAGGAAAGTGTATCGATATCGAGGTGATTAGTCGGCTCGTCCAATATTAAGATATCGGGTTTGGTTAAAAGCAGCTTACCAAGGGCAAGACGAGTTTTTTGCCCGCCGCTTAAACTGGATATCATCAAGGATTTATCAGGGAAATTGAGTCCATGAAGGACGGATCGCAGCTCGGCCTCGTACTGGTATCCACCCTGCTCTTTAAATTTCACTTGCAGATGATCATACTCTTTTAGGATTCTTTCGTATTTCACATTGTCTTCAAAAATATGTGGATCGGCCATTTGTTCTTCAAGGGTCCGGAGTGATTTTTCCATTAAACGCAGCGGTTCAAAAACAGTCAGCATTTCTTCCCATATCGACAAAGAAGACTCAAGACCCGTATTTTGGGCTAAATAGCCTATTGTTACTTCTTTCGGCTTAATGATTTCTCCGCCATCATGCGACAGGTGACCAGCAATAATCTTCAATAAAGTCGATTTTCCTGCCCCGTTGCGTCCAACCAGAGCCACACGGTCTCTAGATTGTAATTCTAGTTTAATATTCGATAAAATAAGGTCAGCACCATAATATTTTTGTAGTTGATTAACTTGTAACAAAATCATTCTCATTCACCTCTATTACATAGATTTAGTGTACCTTATTCCCGTTATGTCGGCAATAAACTGCTGAGCAGATTAGAAGGATGAGTGTCTTTTCTCGACAAAAAACCAAATATTTAGTTCAAAGTTTCACACACATATAGGGGAAAATAGTGTATGATTTGATAGGAGGATTCTTTTATGGCAGAGTTTACGCATTTTAATGAAGAAGGCCGAGCAAAAATGGTCGATGTCAGTGATAAGCCTGAAACGGCACGGACGGCACTTGCTCATTCCAGCATTACCGTTAGTAAAGAAATTTATGATAAAATTACTAATAATGAGATGAAAAAGGGCGATGTCTTAGCAGTTGCCCAGGTAGCTGCAGTCATGGCCGCAAAGAAAACTTGGGATTTGATTCCGATGTGTCATCCGATTCCATTAACAGGGGTTAATATTTCTTTTTCATGGGAACAAGAGCTGGATGAGAACTATCGTTTAATGATTGCTGCAGCCGTTAAAACTAAGGGGAATACAGGTGTAGAAATGGAAGCGTTAACAGCCGCTTCAGCGTGTGCTTTAACGGTTTACGATATGTGTAAAGCCCTTGATAAAGGTATGGTAATCGGACCAACGTATCTTGTCGAAAAAACGGGCGGCAAAAATGGCGATTTTAAGAGAAACGAGAGAGTTAAATTATAGTAACTAAATTATCCATGGGGTGTGGGAGATTATGAGTAATGAAACAATGAAAATACCACAGGCGACAGCAAAACGGCTGCCCCTCTATTACCGATTTTTAAAAAACCTGCATAGTTCCGGTAAGCAAAGGGTCTCTTCAGCCGAACTTAGTGAAGCAGTAAAGGTAGACTCAGCCACCATTCGACGCGATTTTTCTTATTTCGGGGCGTTGGGGAAAAAGGGCTATGGGTATAATGTTAATTATTTGATATCCTTCTTCCGTAAAACCTTGGACCAGGATGAATTAACAAAGGTTGCCTTAATAGGGGTAGGGAATCTCGGTACAGCATTTTTAAATTATAATTTTTTAAAAAATAATAACACGAAAATAGAATGTGCTTTTGATGTGGATCCAGATAAGATGGGAACTAAGATTCGCGAGGTTCCGGTTTATCATATGGATGAATTGGAGAAGGTTTTATCTGAGGGAGATATTTCAGTAGCCATTTTAACGGTTCCGGCTCCAGTGGCGCAGATGATTACGGACCGACTTGTGAAAGCCAATATTAAGGGGATATTAAACTTTACTCCAGCACGATTGAACGTCCCTCCACTCATTAGGGTCCATCATATTGACTTAGCAGTAGAGCTGCAATCGCTTGTCTATTTTTTAAAGCATTATCCGACAGTGGAAGCTGAGGATGAAGTATAAGATATAAAAGGGTTTTTCGCGTTTAATCAACGTGAAGGCCCTTTTTTTGTTCATAATAACTAGGACGGTCTAAAATTTACAATTGCACTTTACAAGCGTAACAGTGTTATGTTACATTTTATGCGGAAAGGGGTTTTTAATATGAGCGAGGAGTTAATCTCAAAGAAAGACCTATTAGAGTTAGCAGGAATATCCTATGGCCAGCTTTATCGGTGGAAACGGAAGGATCTAATTCCAGAAGAATGGTTTGTGCGCAAGTCAACGTTTACAGGACAGGAAACATTTTTTCCAAAGGAGAGAATCCTAGAAAGAATCGAGAAAATCCAAACGATGAAAGAAAATTTATCCTTGGATGAACTAGCAGACATGTTTTCACCCAATGTGGCGAATTTAAATTATAGCAAAGACGAACTAATAGAACGTAACATTGTTTCGACTGCGGTTGTCGATTTTTACCTAGAGCAGGAAAAGGGCAGTCTGCAATTTAATTTTACAAGATTGCTGGAAGTGTTCGTTTTAGAAAAATTACTTCAATCGGGTGAAATTAACTTGGAGGAAGGAAAAATGGTCTTGCAGGTGTTAAAGGACCATGCGGCGTTAATTAAGCAAAAAAGCTGTGAGTTGGTCATTACTCGAAAACTGGGGATGTCCTCCTGCCTTCTATTAATGAATGTAGAAGAATATCATTTTGAACGGGGAACGAAAGTAGTCGCAACGTTATCGTTGATGACCTGCATGGAAGAAATTAAAGCAAAATTATTATAAAGGAGAATGACAATGGATACGAAAAGCAGGGGAGACTTGGTCATTAATGGTTTCGGTGCATCCAACGGGGGCCAGTTCCGCGTGGTCACGATAAATGGCAGAGGGACGATTAACAGCGATTTAGAATGCATGGATCTTGATTGTAATGGTTCCGGTATTATCAATGGAAAGGTCGTTTCTGAAAAAACAAAAGTAAATGGGCACGGGAGATTCAGAGGGAATATCGACAGTCAGTTCATTACAGTTGACGGGTCAGCAAGAATTGATAAAAACCTGTCAGCAGAAAAGGTAAAGGTTAACGGTAAAGCAACTGTTGGTGGCAGGGTCAAATGCGAGGAAATCAAAATCCATGGGACCCTTACGGTGGGGGAGGATTGTGAAGCGGAAATCTTTAAAGCGGAATCGCAGTTTTCCATTGGCGGGCTTCTAAATGCAGACCAAATTAACATAAAGATGTTTGGAGAGTGTAAAGCGAAAGAAATTGGCGGACAAACGATTATGGTAAAGGCGAAGGGATCACTAATCGGGAATTTGCTTAAATCATTTTTTAAACCGCAGCTGGAAACAGAATTAATTGAAGGGGACAAAATTGAACTTGAAAATACAATCGCTAAAATTGTCCGCGGGAACCAAGTAGCAATTGGTCCTAATTGTCAAATTGGTTTAGTTGAATACACAGAGGAATGTTCGATTGATAAAAAGGCCGTTGTTGCTGAAAACAGAAAGGTTTAAAGGGGGTTAAGAAATGAAGAAGAGTGAAAATCTGATCATCAATGGCACGGGAAGTTACCCTGGCGGCCGTTACGATAAAATTAGTATCCGCGGGGAAGGAACCATTGTGAATGATGTCGAATGCGATGCTTTTCACGTTTATGGAACAAGTGAAGCCGAAGAGAATGTAAAGACGGGTTTCGTTAAAGTATTTGGCGAAGCCGAGGTCAAAAGGGATTTGGAAGCTGACGATACCTTAGTCATGGGAACCATGATGATTGGCGGAAATGCTTCCTTAAAGAAAATAAAGATTTTTGGATTGCTGGAAGTCGGAGAAAGATTATCGGGTGATGAAGCGAGTATTAAGGGAAGTATCTCCGTGAATGGCGATGTGGAGTATGAGACATTTGACTCTAGTGGCGGATTTGAAATCAAAGGATTACTAACGGCGGATACGATTAAGGTTGGTCTGCGTTTTGGAGAGAGCCATGCTGAGGAAATTGGCGGCGGGAGAATAACGGTGAAAAAAAGGAGTAACACATTTTTGCCCTTCGGAAAAGAGGCAGGCTCCCTTAGTGCAAAAGTCATTGAAGGGGATGACATCTATCTTGAAAATACAAAGGCCGATATTGTCAGAGGCAACAAGGTTAAAATCGGCCCGGGCTGCCAAATTGGAGTAGTGGAATACAGGGAAGATTTCACATATGATCCAAAGGCAACGATAAAAACGAAGACAAAGATATAAAGGAGAAATGGGATGGTAACGAAAGAAAGTAAATTAGGATTGGTTGTTGCGGGATTATTGCTGGGGATTTTGATGGCCTCGATGGATAATACGATTGTCGTTACGGCGATGGGTACGATTGTCGGTGATCTTGGCGGTTTGGAGAGTTTTGTCTGGGTCGTATCGGCTTACATGGTCGCTGAGATGGCCGGGATGCCGATTTTCGGTAAGTTATCCGATATGTATGGTCGAAAAAGGTTCTTTATTTTTGGATTAATCTTGTTTATGGCGGGTTCCGCTTTGTGTGGAACAGCTGAAACAATCACCCAATTAAGTATTTACCGTGCGATTCAGGGGGTTGGCGGTGGGGCACTTGTCCCGATTGCCTTTACGATTATGTTTGACCTGTTTCCGCCTGAAAAGCGTGGGAAAATGGGCGGCTTGTTCGGAGCTGTTTTTGGATTGTCGAGTATTTTTGGGCCATTGCTTGGCGCGTATATCACAGACTATATCAGCTGGCATTGGATTTTCTATATTAACATGCCTTTGGGTATTCTCTCACTGATTTTTATTACTATCGCTTATAAGGAATCACCGATTCACAAAAAGCAAATCATTGACTGGTCAGGGGCGGTGACCTTGGTCGGCGCCGTCGTATGTTTAATGTTTGCTCTCGAACTGGGCGGACAAAAATATGACTGGAATTCAAGCGTGATCCTCAGCTTGTTTGCAGGCTTCACGATTCTGTTTTTGATCTTTTTATTTGTGGAGACAAAAGCGAAGGATCCAATTATTTCGTTTTCAATGTTTAGGAACCGCTTGTTTGCAGGGAGTACGATTGTGGGCTTATTTTACGGGGCAGCATTTATGGCCGCGACCGTTTATATCCCGATCTTTGTGCAGGGGGTTTATGGCGGTACGGCCACCAATTCAGGATTAATCTTATTGCCAATGATGCTTGGTTCAGTTGTTACCGCACAAGCAGGCGGTTTTTTGACGACGAAGATGAGTTACCGGAACATAATGTTTATATCCGGCGTTATTTTGATTGGCGGCTTATTGTTATTGAGCACGATTACACCTGATACCAAGAGAGCGGTGTTGACGCTTTACATGATTATCATTGGTCTAGGGGTGGGCTTCTCTTTCTCCGTGTTAAGCATGGCAGCAATTCATCCGTTTGGAATCGAGCAAAGAGGCTCAGCTACATCGACAAGTAACTTTATTCGTTCCTTAGGAATGACAATCGGGATCACGATTTTTGGAACGATCCAACGAAGTGATCTCAAAGTAGGGTTGGAAAATGCTTTTGCTGGGATGGGGCCAATTCCAAAGGGGCAGACCTTCGGGGATTCTCGCGCAATCTTATCGGAAGAAGCAAGAAAACTAATCCCGCCGCAGATTCTCGATAAGATAACAGAAGCACTCTCAAGTTCCATCGTCCACACCTTTACATGGGCACTCGTCCCCGCAGGCCTAGCCTTCCTCTTTATCTTCATCCTAGGAAAAGAGCGGATGGTCCTAAACCGAAGCGAGGGGACATCAAAATAAATTTAAAAGTAAAAGAATAAGAAAAGGTGTCAGGCACCATGTGGAAATTTCACATGGTGCCTGACACCTAATTTTTTTTCTGCTTCTTAAACTTATCTTTGTATTTGATGTGAAAGATGATCATTTTTAGGCCTGAGCCGAAGTCGAAAGTGGCTAACAGGATAAGCAGGTAGCTGAAGAATCCCCAGCCGTTACTTTGGACATTATCGATGGCAAAGTAAGTAAATAGGGCGCCGAGGAGAAAGTAAATCAAGCCGGAAAACAAGGGTGAACGTCTCATAGAAAGCCTCCGATAAAATTTTGAACTGCCTCAGCTTGTCTTTGCAGTCGTTCAATATCGTCTTTGTAAACAGATTGAACCAAGACAACCAAGGTATTCATAGCCACATGGGCAAAGATTGGAACAAAAATGGATTTTGTTATCACATAAAGAAAGGCGAAGGTAAAGCCCATCGCTGAATAAAGCAAAATGTGCTGGAACTCCATATGTGCTGCAGCAAAAATGACCGAACTGATAAGTGCCGAAATAAAGAAGTTATATCGATTATGAAGCGATCCGAAAATGATTTTTCGAAAAACGATTTCTTCTAGAATCGGTCCAATGATGCTCGTTACAATGATTGCCAATGGGAAGGTCTCGATAATGGTCAGAATGTCTTTTGTGTTTTCAGACCCCATTTCCACCCCTAATAAGTTCTCGATAATTGCGGCAACGTATTGGGCAAAGAGCGCAAGGAAGATGCCGGCAATAGCCCATATCACCGAATTACCAATGGAACCGCCTTTCTTTCTAAAGTCGCGATTGTTCATTTCCTTTCGCAACATAAAAATAATGATGAATAAAGCAATCGTAAAACTAGCGAGGAGCCATGAAGGAACAGCAAGTCTTTGATTGATCCCAAAATAGTTAAAGCCATACAAAAAGAGTGGTACTCCGATTAGACTGGAAAACTGCATAACGATGTAAACAACCATAATCATCCAATAATTTCGTTTCAACTATCTAGTCCCCTTTAGATTTCATTTTATATTTTTGGTCGAATAGGTCATTTATAATCATCCATTTTACAAGGATGCAAAAACGCTCAAACCTTTTATATATACTATTCTTCATTCTACTCTTAAAACCGGTATTGTTTCAATTTAGAAATACTTTTAAAAAAAAGGTATAGATTACCATGTTTTTCACATACTTTATAAGGTTGTCAAAACGGATAATTGTCTTGCTCCAGCGACTAACCAAGACGCTTCTGCTTTTCGATTTTTTTTTGTAAATTTTATACTTCACACTTGCAAAAGATTTTGAGATTCATTATTATAATAATTGTGTTAGCACTCATTAATAGAGAGTGCTAATAAGTCAGAATTACATATATCTTTGAGGAGGTTGTTTGATTTGTTAAGACCATTAGGTGATCGTATTATCATTGAGCTTGTTGAATCAGAAGAAAAAACTGCAAGCGGGATCGTTTTACCGGATTCAGCGAAAGAAAAGCCTCAAGAAGGAAAAGTTGTTGCCGTTGGTACTGGCCGCGTACTTGAAAGCGGAGAGCGTGTAGCACTTGAAGTTTCTGTAGGCGATCGTATTATCTTCTCAAAATACGGTGGTACAGAAGTAAAATATCAAGGTACTGAATACTTAATCTTACGCGAATCAGATATTCTAGCAGTCGTAGGCGCTTAATTAAAAAAGTGGCAGCGCCCGTTTTAGCGGCTCACACGCTGGGCGCCAGAGCCAGACAAATAGATAAGTTTTAAATAATAGATTTAAACAATATGAGGAGGTTTTTAAATAATGGCTAAAGAGATTATGTTTAGTGAAGATGCACGCCGCGCAATGCTTCGTGGTGTTGATGCTCTAGCAAATGCAGTAAAAGTTACTCTTGGACCTAAAGGACGCAACGTGGTTCTTGAGAAAAAATTCGGTTCACCACTGATCACAAATGACGGTGTAACGATTGCAAAAGAAATCGAATTAGAAGATGCATTCGAAAACATGGGTGCAAAACTAGTTGCTGAAGTAGCAAGCAAAACAAACGATGTTGCCGGTGACGGTACAACAACTGCAACTGTTCTTGCTCAAGCGATGATTCGTGAAGGCTTAAAGAACGTAACTGCTGGTGCGAACCCAATGGGTATCCGTAAAGGGATCGAAAAAGCAGTAGCAGCTGCTGTTCAAGAATTAAAAGCTATTTCTAAACCAATCGAAAACAAAGAATCAATCGCACAAGTTGCTTCCATCTCTGCTGCTGATGAAGAAGTAGGCCAATTAATTGCTGAAGCAATGGAGCGCGTTGGCAACGACGGCGTTATCACTATTGAGGAATCTAAAGGTTTCACAACTGAATTAGACGTAGTAGAAGGTATGCAATTTGACCGTGGTTACACTTCTGCCTACATGGTAACTAACACTGATAAAATGGAAGCTGTTTTAGAAAATCCATATATCTTAATCACTGATAAGAAGATTTCTAGCATTCAAGAAATCCTTCCAGTTCTTGAGCAAGTAGTTCAACAAGGCAAGCCGCTATTATTAGTTGCTGAAGATGTTGAAGGTGAAGCACTTTCTACTTTAGTAGTTAACAAGCTTCGCGGAACATTCAATGCTGTTGCTGTTAAAGCTCCAGGCTTTGGTGATCGTCGTAAAGCAATGCTTGAAGATATCGCTGCTCTAACTGGCGGGGAAGTAATTACTGAAGAATTAGGCCGTGAGCTTAAAACTACACAAATCGGCTCTTTAGGTCGTGCTGCTAAAGTTGTTGTAACAAAAGAAAATACAACAATCGTTGAGGGTGCAGGAGATACTGCTGAAATCGCAGCTCGTGTGAACCAAATCCGTGTTCAATTAGAAGAAACTACTTCTGAATTTGACCGTGAAAAATTACAAGAGCGTTTAGCTAAATTAGCTGGCGGTGTGGCAGTAATCAAAGTTGGTGCTGCAACTGAAACGGAATTAAAAGAGCGCAAACTTCGTATCGAAGACGCATTAAACTCTACTCGTGCTGCAGTTGAAGAAGGTATCGTATCCGGTGGTGGTGTAGCCCTTCTTAACGTATACAGCAAAGTAGCTGAAATCCAAGCTGAAGGCGACGTAGCAACTGGTATCAACATCGTATTACGTGCGATGGAAGAGCCTGTACGCACAATCGCTCACAACGCTGGTCTTGAAGGATCTGTTATCGTTGACCGCTTAAAGCGCGAAGAAATCGGTACTGGTTTCAACGCTGCAAACGGCGAATGGGTAAACATGATTCAAGCTGGTATCGTTGACCCAACTAAAGTAACTCGTTCAGCACTTCAAAACGCTGCATCCGTAGCTGCTATGTTCTTAACAACTGAGGCAGTTGTTGCTGACAAACCAGAGCCAGCTGGCTCAGGCATGCCTGACATGTCCGGAATGGGCGGCATGGGTGGAATGGGCGGCATGATGTAATCTGCTCAACCCTTTGATGTGAGTGGGTTTGTGTATAAGATGAGAATAAAATAGAGGATTTAAGCGGAGGCTTCTCATAAGTTGAGTAAACTTATGGGGAGCTTCTTTTTTTTGATTATTTTGAGATGTGCAGTTTTTGTAAATCATCCCAAAATCCAAGCCTATCCATTATTTTGTAAATTTATTAACATTATAAAGAAAATTGAACTTTTAGAATGGTAGATATAACATTAATTTTAAGAGATAAACTGTTATTATTATTTAATTAGTGTGTTATACCTTGGAAGATGATATTGATTTATGGAATAGAAATAATGATGGTAGACAAATATGCTCCCAAAGCAAGGCGAGAAATGGAAGTAAAGATTATTGGACCATCGGTGATCTGGGTGCAAAAGGTGTTTTTGAGAACGTAAAACAGCAATTAGGCTCAAGTAAAGAAATCGCTTATCAATTTGTTACAGCAGTTAATTGTATGATGATCAACTCATTAAGAAAGGTGAGTAGATAAATGGTGTCGAAACGACAAAAGGACATCGTGTTGTCTTTAATGAAGGAGAAAGAACCTGTTACAGCCGAATGGATGGCCAAAGAACTTGGTGTGAGTGATAGAACCATTCGTACTGAGATCAAAGAACTTCAATCACAATCCACTTCGCTAGGAATCATTATTGAATCCGTTCGAGGAAAAGGGTATCTATTAGATATAAAGGATTATGAAGTGTTTGAGCAGGAGTTTATTTCTAATGCGAATGATGCAATAAATGAAAACCAATCTGATTTTTCCGAAAAGGAAAATCGGGTTTTGTATATGTTAAAACGATTTTTATTAGAAAAGGAACCAATAAAATTAGAAAGTCTTGAAGAAGAGCTATTTGTTACCAAGCCTAAGCTTCAAAATGACTTAAAAATCGTCCGTGAATTATTGGAAAGTTATCATTTAAAGTTAGTTTCTAGACCGCATCATGGTACGCAGGCAGAAGGCGATGAATATATGAAGCGGCTATGTTTTTCAAATTATATTTTACGGCGAAATAGCAACTTAAACATTGACAGTAATTCTTTTCACCTTTTGGATCAAAATCTGTTTGAAAAGATAAAGGAAACGATCATAAAAAAAGTGAATGAATACAAAATTGAGGTATCTGACATTGCACTCGAAAATTTGGCAACCCATATCACAATTGGATGCAAGAGAATTGAAGAAGGATTTGTCATTGAAAACCTTGAACAAGATTTAATAGGAAAATATCCATTTGAAAAAATAGTGGCCAATGAAATTGTAAAAGAGGTAGAGGATTTTACGGGTTTGAAATTTCCAAAATCCGAGATTGATTATATTATTGTCCATTTGTTGGGGACAAAATTAATTCATAAGAATACATTGAATGAATTTAGTAAATTTGATGAACTAGGCACCATCATTCATTGCATGCTGGAAAGATTGAAAACCGAATTAAATTGGGATTTTCAAGACGATTCCGAATTCATTCAAGCGTTGACTTTGCACATTCGGCCTGCAATGAACAGGTTGCGCTATAACATGAACATTCGGAATCCATTATTAGACGAAATTAAACGAAAATATCCTAGTGCTTTTGAGGGGGCTGCCATTGCGAGCAGATGTATCGACGAATATTTGGAGATAGAGGTAGGAGAGCACGAAATTGCTTATATTGCCTTACATATCGGTGTGGCATTAGAAAGAATGAAGACAAGGAAGAAAAAGGCAAAACGGGTACTTGTGGTATGTGCATCTGGTGTGGGGAGTGCAAGGCTTTTGTTTTATCGCTTACGAAATGAATTTAATGATGAAATCGATATTGTGGCTACAACCAATTATTATCAATTAAAAGAATACGATCTATCGTCTATTGATTTTATTATTAGTACCATCCCAATAAAAGAGGAAATAGGCATCCCAGTACTAGTCGTTAATACCTTTTTAGGGGAAGGAGATATTGCCAATATTCGGAAGGGAGTATCGTCTGTTAAAGAGTGTGAGGGTCAGAGCTATTTAGATAAATCCAAAGTTTTTATTCATAAAGACTTTGAGGATAAAGAAAGCGTTATTCGTTTTATGTGTGATGAATTATACAAACAAAAACTCGTCTCCAAAGATTATGTGAATTTGGTGTTGGAAAGGGAGGCGGTCGCTCCAACCAGCTTTGGGAATCTTGTGGCCATCCCTCATCCACTTACGCCGGAAACAGAAGAAACATTTTGGACCGTGTGCACATTAAAGAGACCGATCGAATGGACAGACAAACATAGGGTTCAATTTATTTGCTTGTTGAACATAAGAAAAGTACCTGAGGATGATCTGGAAAGGATGTATAAAAGGCTTATTGCTCTAGTTGAAAACAGTACAACGGTCCAAAAAGTTATAAAGAGTGAATCAGCTGAAGAAATTATTAAGATATTAAATGAATCTTAACTTATGCCATAGGAAAAGAGCGAGGGTATTCCAAAAGGAATTCCCTTTTTTAGTTTGGGGCTATTACCGAAGGATAATTAATTTACATGACAAAAACTTCATTTTAATTTTTCATTATATTTCCGTTACGTAACGGAAAAATCCTTTCTGTAAAATTAAACGCTTTCAACGTAAACTTTAAACATAAAGAGATTAAAGCACTCTTAAAACAATGGCAAATTAGCTGTTTAGATTAATTAAGGTTTTGTTTTTTAACTTTTATGGATAATAGGAGGAATAAATCGATGAATATTTTATTATGTTGTGCAGCCGGAATGAGTACAAGTTTGCTGGTAACCAAGATGGAAAAAGCAGCCCAAGAACAAGGTTTGGAAGGGAAAATCTGGGCAGTTGCAGCTAATTCAGTCAATCATCATATTGACAATGCGGATGTCCTTCTTTTAGGACCTCAAGTTAGATACCTTCTTTCAAATATGAAAAAGTTAGGTGAAGAAAAGGGCATTCCAGTGGATGCCATCAATCCAATCCACTATGGTACGTGTAATGGAGCAGAAGTTTTAAAAACAGCTATAAATCTAGCTAATAATAAATAATAAAAGGAGAAAAGAAAATGAGTAAATTCAACAGCTTTCTAGAAGAGAAAGTCATGCCCGTTGCAGGGAAAATTGGTGCGCAAAGACACTTATTGGCTCTTCGTGATGGTCTTATTGCGACCATGCCATTCATTGTCATTGGTTCATTTTTCTTGATCGTGGCTAATTTGCCGATTCCAGGTTATGCTGATTGGATGACTTCTATTTTTGGCCCAACATGGGCTGCTAAATTAAGTTATCCAGTAGATGCAACTTTCAATATCATGTCACTTATTGCAGCGTTCGCTGTGGCTTACCGACTAGCAGAAAGCTATAAGCTTGACGCGATGAGTGCGGGTGCAATTTCAGTTGCTGCTTTCATGTTGACAACACCATTTAGTTTCTTATTTACTCCAGTTGGAGCTGAAGAAGGAGTTTTGGTAACTGGTGCAATTTCAAAAGCTTTCTTGAGCAGTAAAGGTTTGTTTGTTGCGTTACTTTTTGCAATTATATCAACAGAAATTTATCGTTGGGTCGTCAAAAAAGATATTGTTATTAAAATGCCAGAGGGTGTACCGCCTAGTGTTGGTAAATCATTTGCAGCATTAATTCCAGGATTTTTTGTTCTTCTTGTGGTTTGGGTAATCCGTTTACTTGTTGAAATGACTCCTTATCAGAGTATCAACGGATTAGTTACGACCCTTTTAGGTGATCCGCTAAAATTGGTAGGGCTTACTCTAGGTGGAACCATTGTTGCTGAATTATTCGTAACTTTATTATGGGCTACTGGATTACACGGTACAAACATTGTTAAAAGTGTAATGGAACCAATTTGGTTTGGTGCGATGGGTGACAATATGACGGCCTATCAAGCTGGCCAACCTCTACCGCATATTGTTACACAACAATTCTGGGATAACTTCGTCCACATAGGTGGAACAGGTGTAACATTTGGTTTGGTTCTATCAATGGTTATGTTTGCTAAATCCCAACAAATGAAAAGTCTTGGTCGTTTGGCGCTTGCTCCAAGCATCTTTAACATTAACGAGCCATTAATCTTTGGTATGCCAATCGTGTTAAACCCAATCATGATCATTCCATTCGTTCTTACTTCAATCGTTACCGTTATTGTAACATTCCTAGGAATGGATATGGGATTGGTCGCAAAGCCATCCGGTATTGCAGTGCCTTGGACCATGCCGCCAATTATCTCAGGATATCTTGCTTCTGGCGGACATATTTCAGGTGCCATCATGAATGTAGTTAACATTGTTATTTCATTTATAATTTATCTTCCTTTCTTCAGAATATATGATAAAGCGAAGAAGAGAGAAGAAGATGCAATGAACATAGGTGAAAAAAAGGAAATTATCGCCTAAGAAAAAAGACTGGGTATTTGTTTGGGGACCCAAAATTGACAGGAGAGGATATTGTTCCTCTCCTAGTAAATCATATGAAAGGCTGTTAATCATGAATAAAGAGGAACTTTACAATCATGCATTTCAATTAATCCTTCATTCAGGAAATGCAAAAAGCTTAGCAATGGAAGCGATGTATGCAGCTAAAGAAGGCAATTTCGATGAAGCGGAAGCAAAACTAACCGAAGCAGATTCTGCATTCAATGAAGCACATCATGTTCAAACTGATTTAATCCAAAAGGAAGCAGGCGGAGATGAATTCAATCTTCCTCTTATTATGATTCATGCACAAGATCATTTGATGAACTCATTGACCCTAAAAGATTTAGCGAGAGAAATCATTGAATTGCATAAACTTATCAAAAAGGCTTAAACCAAGATCATCTTTCAGCAAGACATACAAAAGTTAAACAGTGTTGGCAACTTTGCAAAATGCATGGTTGAAAGAGTAAATTCAATCGGTTTGTCAGAAAGTCATTACAAACTGAAAAAATGTCTGTCATTTTTTAATTGCCCAATACTGGGCTTTTTTTATTCAAGATTATTTCGCATACTCATTCTTAGAAAGGAAATGAAATTAAATGAAAAAAACATTCCCAGAAAATTTTTTATGGGGTGGAGCTACGGCTGCAAACCAATATGAAGGTGGGTACAATGAAGGCGGAAGAGGGCTTGCAACAAGTGACTTCATAACAAATGGTTCTGCAGACCGTCCAAGAAAAATTACAATTAAGTTAAAAGATGGCACAAAAACAATGGTAAACCGACGACCAACTGGGGACCCAAAAATTGATACCATACCAGAAGGTGCATCAGGCTATATTGATGAAAATGTTTATTATCCCAGCCATAAAGCGGTTGATCTTTACCACCATTACAAAGAAGATATTGCCCTTTTTGGAGAGATGGGTTTTAAGTGTTTCAGGTTATCTCTTAGTTGGTCCCGTATTTTCCCAAATGGTGGAATTGAAGGGGAACAACCAAATGAGGAGGGATTAAAATTTTACGAAGATGTTTTTAAAGAGTGCAAAAAATATAATATCGAACCCTTAGTCACTCTTTATCATTTTGAAACTCCTGCTTATTTAGCTGATCATTTTAATGGTTGGGGCGGCCGAGAGACGATTGATTGTTTTTTAAGAATGTGCAAAGAGGTCTTTACAAGATATAAAGATTTAGTTAAGTATTGGATCACCATTAACGAAATTAATGTATTAAATGGTTACGCCTTTATGGGAACCAGGGAGGCTGCTGCACAGGTACGATATCAAGCAAAGCATCATATGTTTGTTGCGAGTGCCCTTGCCAATAAGCTTTGTCACGAGATTATTCCGGATGCAAAGATTGGCTGTATGGTTGCATTAAGCTGTATTTACCCGAAAGATTGTAAGCCGGAAAATGTCTTTGGGGCTTTGGATTATCGAAGAGGAGCTTTGATCTATTCTGATATCATGATGAGAGGGTATTATCCATCTTACGCCGACCGCTTTTTTGAAGAGATGGGGGTATCCATAAAAAAGGAACCAGGGGATGACGAAATAATCAAGGCGAACCCTTCGGATTTTTTATCATTTAGTTATTACCGCAGTAGTGTGTACCACACTGAAATCGTTCAGAATACCGATACCGGCGGACAAATGGGGGATGTAAATCCTTTCGTAGAAAAAACGGAGTGGGGTTGGGCTATTGACCCAATTGGGCTAAGATACACTTTATCTGAACTTTATGACCGATATCAAAAACCTCTCTTTATTGTTGAAAACGGAATGGGAACCATTGATAAAGCGGATGAGAATGGGTATGTGGAGGATGATTATCGTATCCAATACTTCCGGGATCATATTGCAGAAATGAAAAAGGCAGTTACTCTAGACGGTGTTGACTTAATGGGCTATACACCATGGGGCTGCATTGATTTAGTTTCAGCAGGAACTGGAGAGATGAAAAAACGATATGGTTTTATTTATGTAGATATGGATGACGAAGGAAAAGGAACATTAAAAAGAACAAAGAAAAAATCATTTGATTGGTACCAGAAAGTGATTGCAACTAACGGAGAAGACCTTAGCTTTTAGATTAAATAAATATTAAGATTAACAAAACATGAAACAGGTGCTTAGCACCTGTTTCATGTTTTGTTTGCGAGATAAAATTAAATCTGGTTATTTCAACGATCATCAATAAAATATACTACTGTCCTCTTTATCCAAAACGATGACAAAAGAAAAATAACAATTGGAGAAGGTCTTCCAACAGTTTGTATAACTGTTGGGAGGCCTTTTTTTTTGCACATTTTTATTTTTGAATGTTTAAGAGGTTTCCGCCTTCACAATATTGAAACACTTTTACTCCTTTAACAACATTACAATAAAGGAAAGTCATTCAAGTTAAAGGGAGCCATTTCTAATGAAGTTAAAATTAAATCTCCCCCTGCGTTATAAAATCACCTTCCTAGTATGTGGGGTAAGTATTCTATGTTTATTAGTAACTAATTATTTTATACAGAGAAATTTTGAGCAAACCATCATCGCGAATATAGAAGGGAAAGCAAAGGAAGTATCTAAAACAGCCGCAATTTCTCCGGTTTTTGTCGATGGACTAAGCGGGAAAGTAAGTGACCCAACCATCCAGCAATATGCGGAGAAAATGCGGAAGACAGCAAATGTTCCCTTCCTTGTTGTCCTAGATATGAATGGAATCAGAAAGTCCCATCCCCTGCCAAGTAAAATCGGCAAGAAATATGCAGGCGGTGATGCAGGGGAAGTCTTTAAAGGTCATGAACATATGTCAATTGCCAAGGGGACATTAGGAAAATCGTTACGATATTTTACTCCAGTCTACAACCAAGATGGCAAACAAATAGGAGCCATTTTGGTAGGTATTTTAGTAGACGATGTGGAGCGGCAAGTCTCGAAAAGTACAAGAGTGATCCTTTTCAGTATGCTATTAGGAATTATCGTTGGTTTAATTAGTGCGATCGTTTTAGCAAATAAAGTGAAGAAAATATTATTTGGAATGGAGCCAGTAGAAATAGCCCATCAACTAGAGCAAAGGAGTGCAATCTTGGAGTATGCCCGTGAAGGGATTATCGCAGTTGATCAATCCTTAAGAATCACGATCCTCAACAAGGAGGCTTCCAGATTAATAAAGTTAATGGGAATTTATAACGATCCAATTGGAATGGAAATAGGACAAGTGATGCCTCAGTTCCAGTTGTCCTCATTGATAAGCGGCGGAGAAAAATTACTTGATAAAGAATACTCGTTTCGGGGTCTTGTCATTGTTGCCAACATTGTGCCCATATACGTAAATCAGCAAATCACTGGAGCTGTAGCCACTTTTCGTGACAAAACAGAAATTAAACAATTGGCTGAACAGCTTACAGGAGCAAGAGAATATGCGGAGGCACTAAGGGCACAAACGCATGAATTCATGAATAAGCTCCATGTCATCCAAGGATTGGTCACAATGAAAATTTATGATAAGTTGACTGATTACGTAAAACAAATCTCGCACTCTTTTCAAACCGAGGTTGGCTATTTATCGAAACGGATCAAAGACCCTGTTATTGCAGGATTTATCATTGGTAAAGCCAGTTATGCCAGGGAAAACGGAGCACAGCTTAAGGTCACAGAAAATAGCTATATTCCAAAACCAAATAATAATGATGTTATACAAGATTTAGTCACCATCCTAGGAAACCTAATTGATAATGCAATCGATTCCTTACAGGGCTGCAAAGAGAAAAAGGTGGAGGTAGAGGTGTGTCCGGTTGAAAACAATCAACTATCCATCATAGTTTCTGACACAGGAATGGGAATGAATAGGAAAATTCAAGAGCATGTACTTGAAAAAGGTTTTTCCACAAAGGGAGATAACCGAGGAATAGGACTTTATTTGGTCTTTGAAACAATTAAGAAGTTAAATGGAAAAATGACGATTTCATCCGAACACCAACTGGGAACGACAATTCATATAACGATTTCATTGGAGGGGAAGGAGCAGGAGTTATGATTAAAACGGTTATAGTGGAAGATGATCCGATGGTAGCCGAAATCAATCGCCGTTATTTAGAACAAATCGAGGGATTTGAGCTTGTTGGAATGGCTGGAACTATAGAAGCTGCCCTATTTATCCTGGAAAAGAAAGAAGTTGACCTGCTTCTGCTGGATATTCATATGCCTGGAGAAAATGGCTGGGATTTACTGTCGAAAATCCGCGGTTTAGGAAGCGAAATGGATGTTATCGTTATTACTGCATCTTGCGACAAGGAAAGCATCAAGAAAGGGCTTCGATATGGCGCAGTAGACTATTTAATTAAACCGTTTGAGTTTGAGAGATTCCACTCTGCGCTAATGACCTATCAAAAGGAACAAAGGGTGATGGATGACCAGGATCAGCTTAATCAAACGGATTTAGACCAATTATTACTTCATAAAGAACAATTGGTTTCGGAGGCATATGAGCTACCGAAAGGGCTGACAAAAGATACACTTTGCAAGGTGTGGAAACAGGTCATCAAAATGGGCAGGGACGCTTGCTCAACAGAGGAACTTGCCAGTAAAACTGGCATATCCAGAGTTTCAATGAGAAAATATGTCCATTTTCTAGCGGACATTCAGGTTCTTGAAACGGAAATTGAATATGGCGCGGTTGGTCGTCCAGTGTATATGCACAGGATGACAAATGATGCCGGAAAAATGATGGCAGCCCGGCCGCTTAGTGAAAAATGTTTAAAGTGCAATGAAAAGTGTGCATCATATGAATAAAAATTTCAAAGCAGTGTCTCCTTTTCGAATGGAGGTACTGCTTTTTTACTTTTATGAGATGACGGTAATAACTTTAGTTACAAAAGTTTTTAATAACTTCCATAAACTATAAACGGTCAGCCGAATCTTTTATTCTTGAATTACAGATTTAAGAAATAGATTGGCGACGGGGGGATCAATGGTTAAAAAAATTATATCCGTACAGTTCAGCCGCTTCATTAGGAAACTTCTAATCTTGGATTAGCAGTTATTTTATTAAAGAAGTTAGTGAAACACTTCACAAAATTGGACATTTTGTGAACAAAGCAATTCAAACCAAAAAGGAGTTGAAATGATGGCTATTCCTATTTCGAAATTTCAGCAGCAACAAAAAAAAATTCAAGTAAAAGAAAAGCATCCTGCAGAGGTAAAACTAGTTCCATTATTAATAACCGTCGCAATTGGGGCGATTATTTGGTTCATTCATCCGCCGCATGGCTTGTCAGCCCAAGCATGGCACTTGCTGGCGATATTCGTGGCTACGATTGTCGGCTTAATCATCAAGCCGCTTCCAATGGGAAGTGTTTCGATTTTAGCCTTAATGGCGACCGTCCTAACACAGACACTTACGATTGAGCAGTCACTTAGCGGATTTCAAAATACAACGATTTGGTTAATTGTTATTGCGTTTTTCATTTCACGAGGATTTATTAAAACAGGTTTAGGCACAAGGGTTGCCTATATGTTTGTGAAAAAGTTTGGGAAAAGAACACTTGGATTATCATATTCGCTGATTGCCAGCGACTTGATTTTATCACCGGCGATGCCATCGAACACCGCTCGCGCGGGCGGCATCCTTCTTCCAATCATCCGCTCTCTATCCGAGGCCTACGGTTCAAAGGTAGGAGACGGAACGGAAAGAAAGGTGGGAGCATTTTTAACGAAGGTTGCTTTCCAAGGTGACATGATCACTTCAGCTATGTTCCTAACCGCGATGGCGGCTAACCCTTTGGCAGCCCAAATTGCCGGAGATATTACAGGAAAGCACATCAGCTGGATGGGCTGGGCAACAGCAGCCATCGTCCCTGGTCTACTTAGCTTAATCGTAATCCCTTATGTGATTTATAAGTTATATCCGCCAGAAATTAAAGAAACACCACAAGCAACGCAAATGGCAGAAAAGAAATTAAAAGATATGGGTCCATTGAAAAAAGAAGAGTATTACATGATCGGGGTATTCCTCTTGATCTTAGCGCTTTGGATTTTTGGAACCAACTTAAACATCAGCGCAACTACAACAGCCTTTATTGGTTTAGGAGCACTGCTCGTTACACAAGTCCTTTCTTGGTCGGATATTAAAAAGGAAGAAGGAGCTTGGGATACGTTAATTTGGTTCTCTGTCCTTGTGATGATGGCAAGTTTCCTAAACGAATTAGGATTAATTCCATGGTTTAGTAAAACCATGCAAGGTGCCGTACACGGTTTGCCGTGGATGTGGACATTAATTATTCTGTCTGTTGTCTATTTTTACTCTCATTATTTCTTTGCCAGCAACACCGCCCATGTTAGTGCGATGTACTCTGCTTTCCTTGCAGTATTGGTTGCAGCTGGAGCACCGCCAGTTGTGTCGGCTTTAGTGTTAGGTGTATTTAGTAACTTATTTGGCTGTATCACTCATTATAGCTGTGGGCCGGCACCGGTATTTTTCGGAAGCGGATATGTGTCCCAGAATAAATGGTGGTCGCTTGGTTTCATCATTTCCATCATTCACATTGTCGTCTGGTTAGGCGTCGGCGGCATGTGGTGGAAAGTATTAGGTCTTTGGTAAACCAGTGTTGGAGGGTGAGAAGAACATGAAATCAACTTGCTGCTTTGAAAGCTTAGAGTCACGGCATTTGCCCGAGCTTTATCATGGGGCTGATGATGATTATGAATTACGGATTCCATACTTGGTCTGTACAAAATGCGGATCGATTAACCTTCAATATATTGATGAAAGCGAAGAAACAAAGGTTGCTATGAAAACAGGAGGAGAACGCAATGCGAGAAATTTCAGCGAAATCTATCACCAAAACAGTAAAAGAACTTTGTATGCAAGCGGCTTGTGACCTTCCAGAGGATGTAGAAGCTCTGATTGCGGCGGGTCTAGAAAAAGAAGAATCACAGTTTGGTAAATATAGCCTAGAAAAGATTTTAAAAAATGTGAAACTAGCTCGTGCCGAGCATGCCCCTATGTGCCAGGATACCGGCATGACCGTCGTATTCGTTGAGGTTGGCCAAGATGCCCGAATCGTAGAAGGTGATCTAAAGGCTGCCATCAATGAAGGAGTACGTCAGGGATATGAGGAAGGCTACCTACGTAAGTCGGTAGTAAAAGATCCAGTGTTTGACCGCAAAAACACAGGTGATAATACGCCGGCAGTTATCCATATGGAAATTGTCCCAGGGGACAAAGTAAAGCTTGAGGTGCTTCCCAAAGGTGCAGGGAGCGAGAATATGGGAGCCGTTAAAATGTGTAAGCCAGCTGAGGGAGTAGAGGGAGTGAAAGACTTTATCGTCAACTCAATCACTCAGGCTGGAGGAAACCCTTGTCCACCGGTCATTGTCGGAGTCGGCATCGGCGGTACTATGGACAAATGTACGTTACTCGCGAAAAAAGCATTGGCAAGAAAAGCAGGTGAACCGAATCCTAATCCTGCCTACGCTGAGATGGAAGCGGAACTGTTAGAGCGGATTAACAAGCTGGGTATCGGACCTCAAGGCTTTGGCGGGAAGGTAACAGCTCTTGCTGTTCATATTGAAACGTATCCAACTCATATTGCCATGATGCCTGTCTGTGTAACATTAAACTGCCATGCAGCACGTCATAAAGAAGCCATTTTATAAGGGGTACAGAACATGACTACGATAAAAAAATTGACCACACCATTAACATATGAACAAATCAATGATTTACGGGCAGGCGACCAAGTATCGATCACCGGTGTCATCTACTCAGCAAGAGATGCTGCTCATAAAAATATGGTTGATGCCTTGAAAGAAAATCAACCTCTTCCGATCGATGTCGAAGGACAAGTCATTTATTACGCAGGACCGACTCCTGCTAAACCGGGGAAGGTCATTGGCTCCTGCGGCCCGACGACAAGCGTGCGGATGGATGCTTTCTCGCCGCAAATGCTTGACTAGGGCTTAAAGGGCATGATTGGTAAAGGCCCTAGAAGCCAAGAAGTGATTGAATCGATGAAAAAAAACGGAGCCGTTTACTTTGCGGCCATCGGCGGTGCGGCAGCCCTGATTGCCGATACGATAAAAAAAGTAGATATTGTCGCCTATGAAGAACTAGGTCCTGAGGCAATCCGCCGGATGGAAGTGACCGACTATCCTTGCATTGTCGCAGTGGACAGTGAAGGAAACGATTTATACAAATTTGGAGTAGAAAAATATAGAGTAGTAGATTAAATCATGAATCGAGGAGAAACAACCATGCTAAGCTATGATGTCGTAATTGTAGGAGCGGGTGGGGCTGGTATGATGGCAGCCCTCTCTGCAAGTGAGGACAAAAGCCTCCGCGTCGCTTGCCTTTCAAAAATTTTCCCGACACGTTCCCATACTGGAGCGGCACAGGGAGGAATTAACGCGGCAATGGGCTATCGGGATGCCAATGATTCTCCTGAAAGCCATTTTCGCGATACGGTCAAAGGCAGTGACTTTTTAGCCGACCAGGATGCGGTTGAATTTTTTACCACAAATATGCCAAAGGTCATTTCTGAACTCGATTATTTCGGGGTTCCTTTTTCAAGAGATGAGAATGGACGGATTGCCCAGAGGCCATTTGGCGGTGCCTCCAGCCCAAGAACTTGCTATTCAGCTGATAAAACTGGACACGTTATCCTGCATGCCCTTTATGAACAATGTTTGAAAAATGGCGTCCAGTTCCACAACGATTGGTACCTGTTGTCCCTTTCTGTGAACAACGGCAATTTTGAAGGAATTGTCGCAATGGATATCCGCAGCGGTGAAATTCATTCGATTCAAGCAAAATCTGTGGTGATTGCCACTGGAGGTTTTGGCCGTGTGTATTGGAGTCGAACCACAAATGCTATTAATATGACAGGTGACGGAACCGCCGCCTGCTTTAATGCAGGGATTCCATTAAAGGACCCGGAATTTGTGCAATTCCACCCAACTGGTCTAGCTTCCACCGGTGTTCTTTTATCAGAGGCTTGCCGAGGTGAAGGAGGCTATTTACTCAATAAAGACGGAGAGCGGTTTATGGCCCGCTATGCTCCAGAAAAAATGGAACTTGGTCCGCGTGACTTAGTGTCAAGATCGATTGAGACCGAAATTAAAGAAGGCCGCGGTTTTGGCGAAGGAATGGGTTCCTATGTCTTAATGGATCTTCGCCATTTAGGAGAAAAGAAAATTATGGAGCGCCTTCCGCAAGTAAGGGAACTGGCGTTGGATTTTGAAGGTGTCGATCTGGTTAAAGAACCGGTGCCGATTCGTCCGAGTTGCCATTATACGATGGGCGGTATTCACATCAGTGACTTTAAGACTTGCGGTACACCAATCGATGGCATTCATGCCGCAGGCGAATGCTGCAGCGTCTCGATTCATGGGGCCAACCGGCTTGGCGGCAATTCCGTGGCCGACGTTGTGCTTTTTGGAAAGTACGCTGGATTGGGTGCAAAGGAAAGTGCGAAGCGTCGTTCGTTTACTTCTACTGAAAAGTTGTTGCGTGATACAGACGAATGGGTGGAGAAGTTCAACAACATCCGCAAGAAAAAAACGGGTATTAATATGTTCAAGATTCGCGATGATCTTGCCGAAACAATGTGGAATAATGTAGGTATTTTTAGAACGGAAAGTGATATGGAAAAGGCCAATCGAAAGGTGTCTGAGCTTCTGGAAGAGTATAAAGATGCTATGATTGGAGATTCCTCTGAAAAGTATAATATGGCCTTTATTAATTACGTAGAAATCGGAAATATCTTGAAGCTGGCTAAAGCCATTTCCATGGGAGCGCTGAACCGTAAAGAAAGCAGGGGTTCTCATTCTCGTGCCGATTACCCGACCCGTGATGATGCTAACTTCCTTAAACATACGTTGATTTATCAGGATGGGGATCAATACCGTTTGGAATATAGCCCGGTGAAAATTACGAAATATCAGCCGGAGGAGCGAAAATACTAATGTATACAAACCTATATTTTAAAATTAAGAGATTTGATGGCGAAAGAGAATGGTATCAGGATTATAAACTGCCATATGAAAAAGGAAAAACCATTTTATGGGCTTTAACCACCATTCGGGAACAGCTTGATCCAACTCTCGTGTTTACATCCGCTTGCCGCCATGCCATTTGTGGAAGCTGCGCCATCAGAATCAATGATAATGCATTTTTAGTTTGTAAAACTTCACTGGATGAGGTGCTCGAGACGTTTCAGACGAATCGGCTAGTATTTGATCCATTAAATAACTTTGAAGTTATCAAGGACTTAGCTGTCGCTTGGGAGCCTAAAATGGAGAAAATGGAGAAAGTCAAGCCGTGGCTTATTCCTTCTGAGGAAGGCAGCAAAGAAGATGGATTTATTCAGAGTGAAGAAGACTTCCATCAGATTGCAGCCCCAACGGATTGTATCCTGTGCGGAATTTGTGCTTCTGAATGTAATCAGCTGGCAGTCAATGATGGTACGTATTTAGAGCCATTTATCCTAAACCGGGCCTTCCGCTTTGCCGTCGATTCAAGGGACGCTGCCCCTGAAGAGCATATTATGCCGGCTTTTGAAAATGAATTATGGAAATGCCTGCACTGCATGCAATGTGTGACGAAATGTCCAAAGGGAATTCCGTTAACCGAGCAGATTTCATACCTTCGCCAAGAAACGATTAAGATGGGGGAGGTACGAAACCAAGGTGCAAAGCATGCCTTTGCATTTCATGATGACGTTAAGAAGAAGGGCCGTTTAAATGAAGTCATGCTCCCAGTCAAAACAGATGGCTTAATCACAACTGCGATGACAAAGGTACCGTTTGCCCTAAGGATGATTCGGAAAGGAAAAATCAATCCATTCCATATACCAAAAGAAGTAGAAGGGATTAAGGGTGTCAGAGAACTTTATAAGTTTGCACAGGAGGTAAGTGAATCATGAGATACGCATTTTTCCCAGGATGTACGCTTGAGTCTGCAGCAGAAGAGTTGATGATTTCTACTAAAAAAGTGGCCGCGGCTCTAGGAATCGAATTAATTGAACTGAACGGCTGGACCTGTTGCGGCGCTAGCCATATTCAAGATGTCGATGACCTCTTGGCCACATCAATCAATGCCCGGAATATTGCTTTGGCAGAAGAACTAAAGGTAGATAAGCTTATCACCGTTTGTAATACGTGTACCTTAATGCTTCGTACGGCCAAGCTGAAAATGGATAAGAATGAAAAGATGCGTTCTAAGGTGAATGAAGGTCTTAACCGGGCGGGAATGGAGTATAAAGGAACCGTTGAAGTCACTCACTTACTTTGGGCATTAATCCAAGACTATGGTTTAGAAAATCTAAGGGCGAAGGTGAAACGGCCGTTGACCGGCTTAAAGGTTGCTAATTTTTATGGCTGTCATATCCTGATGCCGCCAAATATTATGGGGTTTGAGAACCATATGAACCCGCAATCAATGGAAATGGTTGCAAGTGTATTAGGTGCGGAGAGTGTTGATTTTGATCAGCGTCTTGCCTGCTGCGGCTTCCATGCTGTCTTTCCAGCAGAGCGAGAAGTAATGGATCTTACAGGGAAAAATTGCTTTTCACCGAAGGCGCAAGGTGCCGACTGTATTGTCACCCCTTGTCCTTTATGCCAAATGCAGCTCGATGCTTATCAGCCGGATGCACAGAAAGGCTTTGGTGAAGATATTACCATGCCAATCCTTCATTTACCGCAGTTAATCGGGCTGGCTCTAGGATTCTCTCCTGAAGAGCTTGCCATTCAAAGGCATGTTGTTAACGCAATTCCAATTCTACAAGAGGTATTGGTTTAGTCAAGGTTCTAGTCCGCTAGAAGGGGGGAGTTATATGCAATATGTTTTGGAAAAAAGAGCGAAATTGGTGGGGAGATTGGATAAAGGAAATCTCTGGCTTCTAAATGTCCATGATGATTGGATTCATGACCAGTACGGTGAAAGCTATATTTTTCATGGGATGATTTATTCTTCTCGCGAGCCATTTCATCCATTGTCGACATCGATTAGCGGCTATTTCCAAGATGAAGATACGAAGAAATGGATTAAGGTTCGGAATGGTGTAGCAGCCTTTAATCCAGAGAACATGGCTGACTCTTGGGCGGCTAGACTTGAGGATCTCATTAAAATTAAGTTTAAAACCGGTGTTTATAAATACTTAAAGAAATAGGTTCACACATTAGACCGCATTGATGCTTCATGCGGTTTTCTTTATTTAATTTAATGAAATGCCGGCCTTCCGTTTGTGAAAAAACCTATGGTTTTTTTAATTACAAAAAAGCTTTAATTAATTAATAATTCTATTAAAGCAGTCTGTAAATATATAAGATTGGGTTATATTAATTTGTTTTCAAGGTAAAGCGTTTTCAAAATAGTTAAGTTGTTTTCTTCTAAGGATGATTGTGAAATTGAGCACAGAAGCATGGAAGGCTTAAATAAGCTTTGGAACAATTTTTGGGTCGAAGTAATATTTCTTGAAAAGGGAGAGGTAATCATGGAAACATTGCGTGACAGTGCGTTGCAAATGCACCGAGATAAACAAGGGAAATTAGAAGTGAAAGCAAAGGTAGAGATTAATAATGCAAATGATTTGAGCCTAGCGTACTCACCTGGTGTCGCAGAGCCTTGTATGGAAATCTATGAAGATCCAAATAGAGTATATGAATACACGATGAAAGGCAACACCATTGCCGTCGTTTCAGATGGCTCAGCGGTATTAGGGCTTGGGAATATTGGGCCGGAAGCAGCGATGCCAGTCATGGAAGGCAAAGCAGCTTTATTTAAGAGTTTTGCTAACGTAGATGCATTCCCTATCTGTTTAAATACACAGGATGTTGAAGAAATAATTGAAACAGTAAAGCGTCTTGAACCAACGTTTGGTGGGGTGAATTTAGAGGATATTTCAGCACCGAGATGCTTTGAAATTGAAGAACGCCTGAAAAAGGAGACAAATATCCCTATTTTTCATGATGACCAACATGGTACAGCCATTGTAACGGTTGCCGGATTAGTAAATGCTCTTAAACTAGTCGATAAGAAAATGGACGAAATTAAAGTCGTAATAAATGGTTCAGGTGCTGCGGGTGTAGCCATTGCACAATTGCTAAATCGTTTTGGTGTGTATGATGTCATTCTATGTGATACAAAAGGTGCCATTTATGAAAATCGTGAATATGGGATGAATCCAATTAAAGAAAAGATCGCTAAACAAACGAACCGTAACAATGCAGAGGGAAGCTTAGAGGAAGTCATTGTTGGTGCAGATGTTTTTGTTGGTGTATCTGTTGCAGGTGCAGTAACAAAGGAAATGATTTTAACGATGAGAAGGGATGCAATTATTTTTGCAATGGCAAACCCTGTTCCAGAAATTATGCCAGAAGAGGCAAAAGCTGCAGGAGCAAAAGTAATAGGAACAGGACGTTCAGATTTTCCAAATCAGGTCAATAACGTGCTCGCTTTTCCAGGGATTTTTCGGGGGGCTCTAGATGTTCAAGCAACGGACATAAATGAAGAAATGAAAAAGGCTGCAGTATACGCCATTTCTTCGCTCATCACAGAAGAACAACTATCAGAAGACTATGTGATACCTAACCCTTTTGATGACCGAGTAGCATCTGCGGTAGCAAAAGCTGTTGCAACTGCGGCTGTAGAAACAGGTGTAGCGAGGAAATCCTTTGTAACCGTGTAACAAAAGTTAATGGGTGCTATTTTGCTAATTCGATGATTTATGTTAAAGGCTGCTTAAGCTCTTTTATGAGCTTTGCGGTCTTTTGTCATTTAATGAATAAGTCTTATACATACTATTAGTATGATATTACTTGGAGGAGATTATGAAGAAAGACAAACTTAGTTTACAAGTCATTATTATTATATTTGTATGCATTGTCGTCGCTTTATCACTTGGAATAACTGATTTTATCATAAGTAAAAGAATTACCTCCAGTGTGGAAGAGACACAGAAAGAAAAGGCCTTAAATGTGGCAAAAATGATTGCCATTAGCCCACAAGTGATTGGAGCTTTTGAAGGGGAAGCTAGCAAGAAAGAAGTACAAATTTTAACTAATCAAATAAGAGAAAAAACCCATGTTAACTTCGTTGTCGTGATGGACATGAAAGGAATTCGGCTTTCCCACCCAAATCCCAGTAAAGTGGGGAAGCACTTCAGGGGAGGAGATGAAGGGCCTGCTCTTAAAGGTAAGGAGTATGTTTCCATTTCAAAGGGAACTCTCGGTCGATCCATGCGGGCATTTACTCCCATAAAGAATTCACATGGAAAACAAGTCGGTGCGGTTGCTGTAGGAATTTCTTTAGAAAACGTTACAAAGGCGGTACATAAAGGACGGATGGGGATCGTTATTGGAACGTTAATCGGAATCCTAATAGGTGTAATCGGTGCAGTGGTCCTGGCAAGATACATCAAAAAAATCCTTTTAGGACTCGAGCCCTTCGCTATTGCTAAGCTGCTTGAAGAACGTAGTTCTATGCTCCAGTCTGTGCGTGAGGGAATAATAGCCATCGACCAAGAAGGAAAAATCACACTTGTAAACAGGGCAGCCAGTAAGCTTTTTAAGAGAGCTGGGCTTGAAGAGAACCCTATGGGAAAGAACATTGAAGATTATTTGCCAGAGACTCGCTTAAATCACATTATTAAATTGGGTGAAAACGAATTGGATCAAGAACAAAACCTGAATGGGGTGACCATTTTAGTAAACAGGGTTCCGGTGATTGTGGAAAATGAGCCGGTGGGAGCAATTGCTACATTCCGTGATAAAACCGAGGTCCAATTGTTGGCCGAACAGCTCACAGGTGTGCGTAATTATGCGGATGCTCTCCGTGCCCAGGCACATGAATTCATGAACAAACTTCATGTCATCCTTGGCCTGGTCCGAACTGAACAATATGATACACTTGCTACCTATGTGAGTGAAACGGTTAACCACCGGAAAACAGAAATGGGCTTTGTAACGAAGAAAATTCAAGACCCTGTTCTTGCTGGATTTTTAATTGGCAAACTAAGCTTTGCCAGAGAATCAGGTGCTTCTCTATCATTTGATTGTATAAGTAAACTTCC
Source organism: Bacillus sp. sid0103 (assembly GCF_019219025.1). Next base: position 33,198 of record NZ_JAHUWN010000042.1, read on the forward strand.
CAAGCCTGTAAACTCGGAAATCACACATGAGCTGATCACAATCATTGGAAATCTCTTCGATAACGCAATGGAGGCCATTGCGGACAGTCCAAACAAAAAAGTGGACCTTAAACTTGATTATGCAGAAGATATTTTAACAATCGAGGTTAAAGACACAGGGATGGGAATGACGAATTCACTCCAAAACAAAATATTGGATAAAGGTTTCTCTACGAAAGGAGAAAACCGCGGGTTCGGGTTATATCTTTTGTCACAGGCAATTGAAAGACTGGAAGGGGACCTGATTATTTCTTCCAAACCTGGAAAGGGAACAAATTTTGCCGTGTATATACCTTATAAAGCAGAGGATGAATCGAATGATTAGTGTAATGATCGTCGAAGATGACCCGATGGTAGCAGAAATCAATAAACAATATCTTGCTAAAATTGATGGGTTCCGGTTGGCCGCAACAGTCAATTCAGTATCTGAAGCCATCCGATTTTTAGGAAAGAATGATATTCAGCTCATTCTTCTGGATATTTTTATGCCGGGAAAGCAGGGACTAGAGCTATTGGCATACCTTCGGAAGAATGACCTTGAAATTGATGTCATCATCATTTCAGCGGCCTCAGATCTTGAACGAATTAAGAAGGCATTAAGGTATGGTGTTGTCGACTATTTAATTAAGCCTTTCGAGTTTGAACGCTTTAACGCTGCACTTGCTACCTACCTTGAGCAAACTCGGTTCATTGATAAACAGGATTCCGTTAGTCAGCAGGAGCTTGATCACTTACTTTTGCACAGAGAAGAAGCTGTAGTAGCAGAAGAACTGCCAAAGGGGTTAACGAAGGATACTTTAAAGCAGGTATGGGATGCGATTCATGGATTGAAGGACGGTCCTTTTTCTACTGATGAAGTAGCAAATGTTGTAGGAATATCAAGGGTTTCGGCAAGAAAATATCTTAATTTCCTAAAGGATTTAGGAATCCTTGAAGTTAAGGTGATCTACGGAACGGTCGGAAGGCCAGTATACCAGCATGAATATAACAAATTTAAAGAGCACTTAATAAAAAACTTTTTGTAAGCAGTTTTTGAAACTGCTTACTTTTTTTATTTACAAAAAGAATAATTAAACTTTCATAATCTATGAAAGCGGTTTATACGGGATTATGATAGACATGTAGTAAGACAAAGGAGGATTTAAAATGCAAATTCCAATTAAGAAAACGCTTGATAAAATTCCAGGTGGTCTGATGGTTGTTCCACTTTTTTTAGGGGTATTAACGAATACATTTTTTCCGCAGGTATTACAAATTGGTAGTTTTACAACAGCATTATTCAGTAAAGAAGCATCATCAACCATTTTGGCATGTTTTATGTTTTTAATTGGTTCCCAAATTAATTTCAAATTAGCACCAAAGGCATTAAAAAAAGGTGCAATTTTATTAACAGGAAAATTTATCGTAGGTGCTGGTATTGGTTTAGCTGTAGCAGCGATTTTTGGGCCTGCCGGAATACTAGGATTAACACCATTAGCCATCCTTGCAGCGTTGTTAAATGCTAATGGCGGATTATATGCATCTCTTGCTTCATCGTATGGTGACGAAACAGATGTAGGTGCATATGCGTTATTTTCTTTAAAAGATGGTCCATTTTTCACATTAGTGGCATTAGGTGCATCCGGCCTGGCCACCATTCCTTTTCAAACACTTTTAGGAGTATTAATTCCAATCGTAATTGGAATGATTTTAGGGAATATTGATCCTGATATGAGAAAGTTCCTTGGAAGCAGTAAATTATTATTAATCCCATTCTTCTCATTCCCATTAGGTGCCGGAATGAATCTTTCAACTATTGTAAAAGCTGGGGGGCCTGGGATATTACTAGGATTAATTGCTGCCTTCACTGGAATCGGAGCTTACTTCCTATTGAAGTTATTTAAAGAAAACCCTATCGTTGGTTTAGCAACAGGGTCAACTGCAGGTAATGCGGTAGCTACACCAGCTGTTGTGGCCGCAGCAGATCCAACCTTAGCTGCAGTAGCATCTTCAGCTACTGCACAAGTTGCAGCTGCATGTGTCATTTCTGCCATCGTCTGTCCGATTATTGTGAGCTATGTATTTAAACGGTCTCAAAAGAAAAAATCGAAACCATCGATTGCAAGGGCAGCTTGATAAAAAGTAACGTAAAATTTTATAAACATGAATAAAAGTGGAAGAGAGAACAAAGCAGTCATTCGGTTTTTACTGTCTGCTTTGTTTAATTACAAAAAAGGATCATTAAATTAAAAAACCTAGTGTGATAGGGAAAATGTTATTAACATAGATGGGTAAGAAATCTATGTTCCGGTATTGTCCGAATAGCTATTTTAAGATAGAAAGAAGGAAACACCACACCATGAATGTACCTGAGAATGTTATTATTACAACTTTAAAAGGAAAAGAAGTTCTCACTAATCCTTTTTTGAATAAAGGAACGGCTTTTACGAAAGAGGAAAGGGAAGACCTGGGACTTGACGGTCTGTTACCTTCCCAAGTGCTCACCCTTGATGAACAAGTAAATAGGGTTTATGAACAATATTCGATGCGAACTACGAATCTATTTAAACACGGTCTGCTTTATGATTTATATAACCGCAATGTTGTTCTGTTTTACCGATTATTGAAAGAACACCTAGCAGAAATGCTTCCAATTATCTACACTCCTACTGTTGGTGAAGCGATCCAGTCATACTCTCACAGCTACCGCCGCCCGGGTGGCTTATACCTTTCAATTGATGATCCTGAGGGCATTGAAAAGGCATTTTATAATCTTGGACAGCCCAAAAATGGCATTGATTTAATCGTCGTTACCGACTCTGAAAGCATTTTGGGTATTGGGGACCAAGGGGTAGGCGGTATTAATATTGCGATTGGTAAACTTGCCGTATACACAGCGGCAGCTGGTATTGATCCAAGCCGAGTTCTACCAGTCGTGCTAGATGTTGGTACGAACAATCAGGCTTTGGTTGCCGATCCTATCTATATTGGCAACAAATTCGCCCGTGTCCGCGGTGAGCGTTATGATCAATTCATTGATTTATTCGTTCAGACTGCAAGAAAGTTCTTACCAGAGGTTCTTATTCACTGGGAGGACCTTGGCAACGTGAATGCGCGTAAAATCTTGGACAAATATGGTGACAAAATCCTTACCTTCAACGATGACATCCAGGGAACAGGGGCAGTTACCCTTGCTGCTGTTATGTCTGGATTGAAAGTAACAGGAGATACTCTGAAGGACCAGCGTATTGTTGTCTTCGGACCAGGGGCTGCCGGCATCGGAATAGCTGACCAAATCTCAGATGCTATGGTTCTTGAAGGGCTGACCAGAGAAGAAGCCTATGACCGTTTCTGGTCTATTGACTATCGGGGGTTATTAACGGATGAAACACCTGACGTCCTGAACTTCCAGAAGCCTTACGCAAGGAAAACGGATGAAGTCAGAGACTGGGATAAGAATGAGGACGGGATCATTTCATTATTGGAAGTAGTTCAGAGGGTGAAGCCAACCATCCTGATTGGTACTTCCGGACAAGCCGGCGCCTTCACTGAGGAAATTGTGAAAGAAATGGCCAAGCACGTTGAGCGTCCCATTATCTTGCCTATGTCCAACCCGACTGCATTGACTGAAGCAGTGCCGGAAAACCTGATTAAATGGACAGATGGCAAGGCTCTAATTGCAACCGGCAGCCCGTTTACCAATGTAGAATACAACGGCGTTTCCTATGAAGTTGGCCAGTCCAATAACGCATTTGTCTTCCCAGGCCTAGGTCTAGGAGCAATTGTGGCAAAAGCTGAAGTGATCTCAAAAGGAATGTTCGCAGCTGCTGCTTATGCGGTTGCAAGAATGTCTGACATCAGCACACCTGGAGCATCCCTGCTGCCATCCATTGAAAAACTTCATGAGGTCTCAAAATACGTAGCCATTGAAGTAGTCAATGCGGCGATATACGAAGGAATTGCAAGAGCTGATATCCAAGATGTTGAGACTGCTATTGAAGATGCTATGTGGAAGCCTGAGTATAAAGAAATAAAGAGTGTAGGTATTTGGACAAACATTCATTCCTATGCATGATTAAATAGTTAAATAAAATGCCTGTCCTCCTGGTAATTGATCGGAATTTCCGATATTCCAGGCAGTGACAGGCATTTTGTATTTAGCTAAATTAGAGGTTTTCCATGGGATCTTTGAACTTTTGGGAAGCCTCTTTTTCATCTTTTTGTTACGGAAAATTAAATTATGTAAGGAACGAAAGAAGGCAATACTAAGTGGATGACTTTTCATGATACTATAATGGTATATGAATTTGAAATGTAATGAGGTTGAGGATAATGAGTACAATTTTAGATATTGCCAAGCTTGCGGGTGTGGCGAAGAGTACGGTTTCTCGGTTTTTAAATGGCGGCTCTGTTGGGGAAGCGACAAAGAAGAAAATCGAACAAGCCATCAAGGAAACCGGGTATACTCCGAATCCATTTGCGCAGAGCTTGAAAGCGAAGAAAACGAATATTATTGGCACGATTGTCCCGCGGCTTGATTCCTACGCTTCTTCGCAAACGTTAATTGGTATTGATGAACAATTAAAGCAGATGAATTATCAGATGCTGATTTCCAATACAAGTCAAAATCTGGAGCGAGAGATTGAAAGTATTTATAGCTTTGCTAATCAAAAGATGGCGGGGATTATTTTGCTTGCTACCGAAATCACGGATCAGCATATCGAGGCATTTGAAGCCGTTAAAGTTCCTGTTCTGCTAATAGGACAAGAGCATGAGGATTTTTATAGTCTGATTCATGATGATTTTTGCGCTGGTTATGAAATGGGTCGGTATGTCCTTGAAAAAGGATATCGGAAAATAGCTTATCTAGGCGTAACGGAACGCGATATTTCAGTTGGGGTGAAGCGAAAGCAGGGCTTTAAAAAGGCGATTCAAGAAGTAGAGGATTGTGAGGTTCGCTTCTATGAGACATTGTTCAAGATTCCAGCTGCGCAAGCTAGTGCCATGGAAATCATCCATGAATTTCAGCCTTCTATCATTGTTTGTGCGACCGATAATATTGCCCTTGGGGTGATGAAGGCAGCGTATTCAGAGGGGCTAACGATTCCAAAAGATATAGCGTTAACGGGTTTTGGTGGATATGATGTGACAGAAATCATGCATCCGGGCTTGACGACGGCGAAGTTTTTTTACAAAGAAGCGGGGAAAACAGCTGCAAAACATATGGTAGAGTTAGTTAATGAACGCCCTGTCGAAAAAGTAACCATTTCTAAATTTGAAATTATTGAGCGAGAAAGCGTTGACAATTTCTTTAATCGTCCACTATAATGAAAACAACGAAACCGGTTCCAATCAAGAGAACCTTTTCACTTGGTAACAATCGAATTCGGTTTCTCTTTTAATCATTTATTTTTTTAGTATATTTTGGAACCGGTTCCGCGGCAAGGGATTTTATTTTTTTGTTGAAATATGGAACCGGTTCCTAAAACAAATCAAAGGAAAAGAGAGGGAGTAAGATGGATCATAAAAAAATTGCACGGGAAGTTCTTAATGCCATTGGTGGTCAGGAAAACGTATCAGCTGCAGCGCATTGTGCCACACGCTTACGTCTAGTTTTACATGATGAATCAATCGTTAATCAAGCAGCGTTGGATAACATGGATGTCGTGAAAGGGACCTTTTCAACAGGAGGCCAGTTTCAAATTATCTTAGGATCTGGAACGGTTAACGAGGTCTATAAGCACTTGGCGGAGATGTCTGGTCAAACGGAAATGTCAACGAGTGATGTGAAAGATGTGGCAACGAAGAAACTAAATCCGATTCAGCGATTCGTCAAAATGCTGTCAGACATTTTCGTTCCGATTATCCCGGCGATTGTAGCTGGTGGTTTACTAATGGGGATCAACAATATCCTAACGGCCCCAGACTTGTTTATTGAAGGGAAATCCTTAGTGGATGCCAATCCAGAAATGGCAGATTTAGCGGCACTCATTAATACATTTGCAAATGCAGCCTTTGTCTTTTTACCGATTTTAATTGGTTTTTCAGCAACGAAACGGTTTGGAGGGAATCCTTTCCTTGGAGCCACAATTGGAATGCTAATGGTTCATCCGGACTTATTAAATGGGTACGGTTACGGTGCCGCGTTATTGAAAAACGAAGTCCCGGTTTGGAATCTTTTTGGCTTAGAAATTGAAAAGGTAGGCTATCAGGGAACGGTACTTCCTGTTCTTGCCGCGTCTTTTATTCTAGCAAAAATCGAAACATCTTTACGGAAGGTTGTTCCCTCTGCTTTAGACAATCTATTAACACCGTTATTCTCTATCTTTATTACCGGAGTTTTAACATTCACCTTGGTAGGACCGCTGACACGCTCAGCTGGTAATCTATTAACAGATGGAATTGTCTGGTTATATGACACAACAGGTGTCATTGGTGGAATTATCTTCGGTTTACTTTATGCACCAATTGTTATTACAGGTATGCACCATAGCTTTATTGCGGTAGAAACGCAATTGCTAGCCGATGTTGTGAAAACGGGTGGATCGTTTATCTTCGTCATTGCGGCGATGTCAAACATTGCGCAAGGAGCAGCGACACTTGCTGTGCTAAAGACAACGAAAAATGCCAAGATTAAAGGAACCGCTTCAGCAGCTGGGATCTCTGCCTTATTAGGGATTACGGAACCAGCGATGTTTGGGGTTAACTTGAAATTACGCTATCCATTTATCGGTGCCATTATTGGTTCTGCTGTCGGATCTGGCTTTGTTACGATGTTCAAGGTTAAAGCGACCGCGTTAGGGGCAGCTGGTATACCAGGAATCATCTCGATTCGCCCTGATACAATTATTTCTTATGTTATCGGTATGGTCATCGCGTTTGCCGTCGCATTTATCGTCACAATTGTTTTAGCGAAAAGAGACGAAAAAAAAGCAGTTAAACAATCATCTAATCAAGCAGCATAATAAAAGAATGAAAAGGAGAATCCAGTGATTCTCCTTTCTGCATTAGGAGTGAATCAGCATGGAATGGACAAAAGAGCAACGATACAGAAGCATGGACGACGTGACCGAAGAGGAAATTCAGCGGTTAGCCAAACTAGTGAATCAATGCCCATGGCGGCAGTCTTTTCATATTCAGCCGCTGACAGGATTGTTAAATGACCCGAATGGCTTTAGTTATTTTAATAGGGAATATCATTTATTCTATCAATGGTTTCCGCTTGGACCTGTTCATGGGTTGAAGCATTGGTATCATACGAAGTCTAAAGACCTTGTTCATTGGGAAAATGTTGGAATTGGCATTGAGCCGTCGAATGAATTTGATAGTCATGGGGCGTATTCCGGAAGTGGAATTGAGCATGATGGGAAATTATTTTTAATGTACACTGGCAACACGCGCGATGAATATTGGAATCGACACCCGTATCAATGTTTGGCTGTAATGAGTCCGGATGGAAGCATTGTGAAAATGGATGCACCGGTGATTGAAGATATTCCAAGTGGCTATACCGATCATTTTCGCGATCCTAAGGTTTGGCAAAAAGGGGATCACTTCTACGCGGTGATTGGCGCTCAAAGGAAAAATGAGACAGGAAGTGTCGTTTTATATCGCTCTAGCGATCTAAAAGATTGGCAGTTTGTGGGTGAAGTGAAGACCGGATTAGGTGAAGATTTCGGTTATATGTGGGAATGTCCGGATTATTTTGAGCTGGACCAGAAGGGTGTGTTCCTTTTCTCCCCACAAGGGTTAAAAGCGGAAGGTGACCACTATCAAAATATTTATCAATCAGGGTATGTAGTTGGAAGTCCAATGGATTTAGAGAATATCGAATTAAAGCATGGTGCATTTCATGAGTTAGATCGCGGGTTTGATTTTTACGCACCGCAATCGATGGTGAATCATCAGGGGAGCCGGATTTTAGTCGGCTGGATGGGATTACCGGAAATTGACTATCCTACAGATAAACAAGGGTGGGCACACTGTTTAACACTCCCTCGGGAGCTATCGGTTAAAGACGGAAAGCTGGTTCAGCAGCCAGTTCATGAGCTAATATTGCTTCGCGGGGAAAAGGTGGAAACCAGTCAAACGGTTGAGAATGAAAGTGTTAGTTTGGATAACTTCGAGGGTGACGTGTATGAGCTTCTTGCGGAATTCTCTGATAGTACGGCTGAGGAGTTTGGTTTGGAACTTCGGGTCGGAGAAATTGAGAAAACCGTGATTAAATATGATGCGGTTGCGAAAAAGGTTGTATTTGATCGGACGCAATCAGGCGAATCCTTTGCTGAGGAGTTTGGTACCGTTCGGAAATGTATGTTGGACGCTGAAAAGATTTCGTTCCGAATCTTTGTTGATGTCTCCTCTGTTGAAGTGTTTGTAAATAATGGGGAAGAAGTATTTACCGCAAGGATTTTTCCTGGTGAAAATAGTAATGGAATCCGTGTGTTTGCTCGTGGCGGCAAAACGAAGGTAAAGGCTGTTAAATGGGATATCATATAAACTTTTTAGACTTACTTGAGGTGACAGAATGGGAAAGCTTTTTTCGATTGGTGAAGTGTTAATTGATTTTATTCCACTTCAAAAAGGGGTGGCCTTAAAGGATGTTTTATCTTTTGAGAGAACACCTGGTGGGGCACCGGCAAATGTGGCTGCGGCCGTTACCAAATTTGGGCAGAAAGCAGCAATGATTTCTAAATTAGGGAACGATGCGTTTGGCGACTTTTTAGTCGAGCAGCTTGTCGAGGCTGGTGTTGAGATGGACAAAGTATACCGGACTGGGGAGGCGAATACGGCCTTGGCTTTTGTCTCGTTAAAAGAAAACGGGGAACGTGATTTTTCATTTTACCGTAATCCTTCCGCTGATTTGCTGTTAAGTGAGAAGGAAATCGAGCCAGCATGGTTTCGAGCGGGGGATATTCTCCACTTTTGCTCGGTTGATCTTGTGGAAAGCCCGATGAAACAGGCGCATAAAAAAGCGATCGCAGCTGTTTCAGATGCGGATGGCTTGGTTAGCTTTGACCCAAATGTGCGGCTGCCGCTTTGGGAAGATCCAGAGGATTGTCGTAAGGCGATTCTAGAATTTTTACCAACTGCGGATATCGTAAAGGTTTCCGATGAAGAGCTTACTTTTATTACGGGAATAAAAGATGAGTCGGTTGCGATACAATCGTTGTTCGTTGGAAACGTGAAGGCAGTTGTCTACACAAAGGGAGCTGCTGGTGCCGAATTGTTTTTAAAGGATGAAAAGATTGAATCGAGAGGATACTCTGTTAAACCTGTGGATACAACCGGAGCGGGTGACGCGTTCATGGGCGGATTTTTATATCAATTGCTAGAATTGAAGGCAAACCCGGCCAACCTCGAGGAAGTGCTACGGGGCAATCATACAGAAATATTGCGATTTGCCAATGCAAGTGGTGCTCTCACCACAACAGGAAAAGGAGCAATCTCTGCTCTTCCGACTAAGAGGGAAGTTGAGGAGCTTATAGGAAAGTGATACTTATGTAGTCTGCAAGGGACCCCTTCGAAATCAGTTTCTTACTTTAATCTAAGTTTCTTTTTCGATTGTATTCTTGTTTTTTCGGCATTCTGGTTAATATATAATATTTATAGATTATAAAACATTTGTTATGGATAAGGATGGAGTACATGGAACTGAAACAAATTCAGTATTTTACTGAGGTCGTGAAACATGGAAGCTTTTCTAAAGCGGCAGAACATCTCCATTTATCTCAACCTAATATCAGTAAAATGGTTAAAAGCTTAGAAGAAGAGTTAAATACAAAATTACTAATCCGAACCACCAGAAAGTTCGAGCTGACCGATACAGGGAAATTACTCTATCAATGCGGGCAGCAAATTGCCCAATCTGTACAGCATTTTTATCAAGGATTTGATGATATAGCAAAAACCACTTCCTATAATAATTGAACTGTGCCCAGTTCTACGGACAGTCTTAAAAAAGTGGCTATGCGGCTAGTAAGTGGCCCCGGTATTGTACGAGGGCACTGAAAAACATTCCTTTTTTTATGATTTATGTGTTATCTAAAAAAAATAGGCAACTTCTTGTATGATTTTTGCAAGAAGTTGCCTATTTCTATTTTCCCTAACTATTTT
>NZ_JAHUWN010000043.1 GCF_019219025.1 Bacillus sp. sid0103
TTAGTACGCCTTCATGTAGCCAAAATGCTAATTACTCATTCATTCCACGGCTTATTGATCATTCAAGTGATTTGAATTCCTGCGAATAAGTGAGTATTCGAGAGATAATCGTATCTAACTGAGGGAGTACAACAAGCAAAAAGATCGCCGCAGCGATCTCCATTCTTTAACTATTGCACCCGTTACTTTAAGTATATTCCTTCACAATCGCCATTATAGATTTACCTTTGAACGTTTACATATTACAGGGTTGTTATGGAAAAAGTACTTTATAGTATATTTTTTTGGAGGTCATATCTATGGAGGACAAAGGGAAACAGATAAGGCTCACAGCAGGAGAAGTTGCTCAGCTATGGGCTCAATACATGAATGATAGTTCAAGTATATGTATGCTTACTTATTTTTTAGAAAAGGCTGAGGACTCTGAGATTATTCCAATAATTGAATATGCTTTACAGTTATCAAAGTCACATATTCAAAAATTAACAGCAATATTAACAGAAGAAAAGAATGTAGTTCCACATGGTTTTAGTATTAAAGAGGATGTTGATTTGACTGCTCCTAGACTTTATTCTGACAGTTATGTATTAAATTTCATAAACCAAATGGCTAAGGTTGGTCTTACATTATATGCAGCTAGTGTAGCTACATCTGTTAGGCATGACATTACAACCTATTACATGGACTGTGTTACAGAAACAATGCAATTATACCAAAAGTCCAAGGATTTATTATTATCAAAAGGATTGTTCATAAGGTCTCCTAACTTGCCCAATTTAGAACAGGTTGAGTATGTAAAAAAGCAAGGGTTTATTTTAGATGTGTTTGGAGAAAAACGACCATTAGTAGCAGCAGAAGTAGATAACTTATTTGCTAATCTCCAAAGAAATGCTATAGGAGTGGCTACCCTTACTGGGTTTAGTCAGGTCGCACAGAATAAGGAGGTCAAACAGTTCTTTATCAAAGGTCTTGAAATTGGGAATAAACATATTAAATTATTTGGAGGAAAATTAGAGGAAAGTAAACTCCCTGTCCCAATGAGTTGGGACTCAGAGATAACAAATAGTACAACCTATACATTTTCAGATAGAATCATGATGTTCTATACATCTGCTTTGATAGGTTTGAGTGTTGGTTTTTATGGGACAGGTATTGCACTAAGCCCAAGAGGGGATATTGTTGCAATGTATAACAGGTTATCCTTAGAAGTTCAATTATATTCTGAAGATGGAGCAAACATTATGATTAAGAATGGATGGTTAGAACAGCCTCCAATGGCATCAGATAGGGATGAACTAGTAAGAGGAAAAAATAAATCGTAAAGAACCTTAAAGTCCATTTGCTCAGCAATGATTTGTTTTCTCAATACTAATAAAATGCCCCTTTCATAAAAGTAACTTTATAAATGAATAATCTTTAATATAGTATTTAATAATAATCCCTGTGTTCTATTTCCTTTAAAGGAGTATTTCATGAATGTACAAAAGATGATAAGGAGTGTAGTCATGGGAATATTAAGTGGTAATCCTCAGGATGAACCAATGCATTATGGTGAGGTTTTTGGAACTTGGACTCACCTATTGGCAAACAATGGCGTAATTGCTGGTTATCAGTCTTATATTAATCACACTGGCGATCAAGACTTGAAAAAACTTATTGAAGAAGCAATTGAAGGTATGAAAAACGAAAACAACCAATTACAAGAACTTCTTAAAACAAATGGTATTGGCTTGCCACCAGCACCACCAGATCGTCCAAACGCAAATTTAGAGGATATCCCTGTTGGAGCAAGATTCACTGATCCAGAGATTAGTGCATCTGTTTCCAAGGACGTCGCTGCTGCATTAGTAGCTTGCAGCCAAATAATGGGACAATGTATCAGAGAAGATATTGCTATGATGTATGGACAGTTTCATTTGGCAAAGGCACAATTTGGTTTAAAAATGTTAAAGTTAAATAAGGAAAAAGGATGGTTAATCCCTCCCCCTCTTCATTTAAAGAAATCTGAGTAATGTATAATATTCTAGGGCGACACTTTGTGTTGCCCATTTCTTATTTGTAATCAGGTCTTCTCTCCCTTTGCAATTTTTCATCTCAGCGTTATGTAGTTTAGGTCAAAAGAGACATAAAGGAGTCATTTTTCTACTTCAACTATCCTGCTTCGTTAGTTGAACAAGAAAAAGAACCGCCGCAGCGATCCTATTCTTTAACTCTTGCACCCGTTAGCTTAAGAAGGGTTATTGATTTCTTGCAACAATAATTCTAAATCATATTTCAAGTTACTTCTTGTCTCTTTATCAAATTCTCCTTGTACTTCTTGTATAGGATATTTTTGTTTATGGATGATATAATGTTTTAGTTTTAAAAAAGTGGTTAAAGGAAAATCAAAATCATACCACTCTTCTCTGTAACCAATTATTCCGTGTCTTTTTATTAGTGCATCTATTTCTTTTAACACAATCATAATAAAATTATCATAAGGGTATTCCGTTTTTATAAGTGTTTTATTTTTGTCTTTACTAAATGCATCTTCATAATACACGGCTTTTATGTTCAGTATATTATTTTCTTTTAATTCGAAAGACCAAATAATTCCCTCTGGTTCACCCTCCCATTCACACTCAGTTTCTTTTCTTATCTCATCTTTCGGTACACAAAAAGAGTTTAAAAGCATTAGTGACCTTAGAAAATCATATAAACAATCTGTTAAATAACTTGCTGTAAATTCTAATTTCTGTCCATTAACTTCAACAATACAAGTAGCCCATCCAATTCCACTAAGATAATATTTAAACTTCACTTCCATCTCACCTACTTCGATAGTTATCACTACATTTATGTTATCACTATTCCATGTTCAACTAAACTCCCTCAATAAAGAATGCAAAATCTCACGATTTCTCCGTTTTTCTTAGATATTCATAGTAGTTTTACCTTCCAGTAATAACTTAATAGTTGGGTGAACATTACTGAAAAGGATAAAACTGGACCCTTTGAGAAAAAAGACTTAGAGCCCACTAACCAATCACTTGGTAGAAATTGGTTGATGAGTCAAAATATGATCGCACTGGTGGATGTCCACATTTCTCATGGAGGTCAACCCTCCCATGCCTCACAGAGTCTTCGCTCTCAAATTCCTTCGTCCAACCTTTCCATGAGGTGGATGTCAGCCATGCTGCCCCACAGGGTCCTTTGCCCGTAATTTAGTTGCTTTGCCGACTAATCCGCGCTTCAAATGTACCCAAATCTATAATGTTACTACTATTTAATCTAATCTAAAACAGAATTAAGCGGCCATTTCTACCTTTTTTGATACTGACAAATGAGGAATATCCTTTAACATCTTTTCTTCACTAAATTCAAATTGCTTTTTACCTATGCTAAAGAAAATATGGATCAGTTTATTACATAAAGCAATAAGGGATTGCATCTTCTTTAATGGATTATCAGAACGTTGAGTATAGTACACATGTAATGCTTTAAAAGCTGAATTTTTGGCAACAAGAATCATACACACCCTGAACAACAAAGCCCTCAGTTTTTTCCGGCCCCTCTTTGTGTTCGTCGTTTTCCCCTTGTGCTTACCAGATGTATTTTCTTTTAAACTTAAGCCAGCCAGCTTAATGATTTGCCTTGGATGAGTATAATCCATTGAGGTCACCTACTTCCGCAAAGAAACCGGCAACCGTATCTCTTCCAACACCTTTAATGGCCAACATTTGTGGTACACCTGGTATTTCATCAAGTAAACTCTCTATTTTTGAATCTAGTTCTTCGAATTTAAGTTGGATTAATTCATATTTATCTAGTAACGTTTTCAGCTCTAGTTTAGCCATATCAGAGCCTTGCCGAAGTCCGATGGACTTACTGGCTACTTGCTTTAACTCTCGAATCTTACTAAGTCCTACACTCCGAGTAACGGCTTTTCTTAGGTAGGTAAGCAGTTCTTGTTCAGATAATTTTATTATTTCATGCGGTAGAGCATTTAGTTTTAAAAATTGTAATGCTGCCTTGCCTTCCCACTTCTTAAAGACCGTTAGAAATTCTGGAAAGTACCGATCAATCCAGTTGTGAACCTGCCCTTGGGCGGTTTGGAGGTCATCAGTTAGAAGATCTCGAATTTTCTTTGCCACTCGGAGCTCGGCATAAACTCCTTGTGGGATAGTTGGTTCGGCGTATCTTCCGTCTTTGACCAGCTGAGCTATTACTTTGGCGTCCTTTACATCATTTTTAGTTGGTGAATTATCATCGAGTTCCTTGCTTTTCTTTACATGCAAGGGATTGACTACTACAAACTTAATCTCATTTTCTTTCAGAATATGTGCGAGGTTGAACCAATAGTGGCCAGTTGGTTCCATTCCAACCATCACTTTTTCCATGGCTTGTTCTCTCTTCAGTTCAGAAATCCATGTAAGAAAATGCCCGAACCCCTCTTTTGTGTTTTCAAAATAACAAGGCGATCCGAACTCCTTTCCTCTAAAATCCTGGGCACGTGCCACATGCTTGAATTTAGCAATGTCGACTCCTATAATAAGAGTTTGAGAAGTGATTTGAGCAATCTTCTTATTTTGGTTATAATTCTTTTTAAAGCCTCCTGGTATTTGAGTTGTTGTCCTTTTTCGCTGGCCAGCTTTAAGACACTCTTATTCTACCAAGAGGTTATTTTTTTGTTCAAACCTCATTTTCACTCATTACAGGAATGCTGCCTCGTTAGCTCAATAAAAAAATGCCCGCCTATACTTAATGGACACTTTAGTCAATTTTAATCAATTTTTAATAACTAGCTCCTAAATTTCTTATATAGTAGAGACAGCATCGTCTCAAATGAAAAAAAGAGATGGAAATTGCTTTGAAAGAATAACTACTTCCAAAAAGGAGATGAGTTCTTTTAAGGACACCCTATTTTTCATTGGATCATCAAGATTTTGGAAACGACTGTGGGGGAACAGCTCCAGACTTCCCCTAATAATAAACATGAATTTGGATGGGAATTCACTGTAAAGAAAGGAAAATTTGTATGCAAGAAAACCAAAGTAATTTGAAAATTTTACTTAACAAGGTACCACAAGTTACTATTTTCTTCTGGATCATCAAAGTTTTATGCACAACTGTTGGTGAAACATTTGCTGATTTCATCAATTTCAACCTTGGACTTGGTTTAACTCTGACTACTGGAATTATGGGAATCGCGTTTTTCATTGTACTGTATCTACAATTCAGAACAACGAAATATGTTCCAGGCATTTATTGGCTAACGGTTGTACTTATTAGTGTATTTGGTACGTTGGTAACTGATAATTTAACAGACAGTATGGGAGTACCTCTTGAGCTTAGTACCGTAGTTTTCTCCATGTTGCTAGGATTAACTTTTCTTTTTTGGTATCTTAGTGAAAAAACACTCTCGATCCACTCGATTCATAGCAGAAAAAGAGAAGTTTTCTATTGGCTTACCATTCTTTTCACATTTGCACTTGGTACAGCAGTCGGAGATTTATATTCCGAACAACTGGGTTTTGGTTATCTAAACACAGGAATTATAGTCGTTGTAATAATAGCTTGTGTATTTTTAGCCTGGAAATTTTTGAAACTTGATGGAATTTTGGCTTTCTGGATAGCGTATATTCTGACTCGTCCACTCGGAGCATCATTAGGAGATTACCTATCTCAACCAAAAAATAATGGCGGATTAGGTTTGGGGACAACAGTAACTAGTGTGATTTTTCTTTTAGCTATTTTTGCAATCATCATTTTTCTTGCTGTTACAAAAATTGATATAAATTCAAAAAGTGAAAGAGCAGAAACAAACCAAACAAATGAAAGTAAGAAAAATGTTTTGAAACAAACCATTACGGTAATTTGTATTTTCTTAGCTGTCAGTGTAGGCAGTTATGTTTGGCGCAACAATAGTATAGAAGCGCAAACCGATTCTGCACAAACTACATTATCTGGACAATTAACAGATTTTGTTAAAATCGAAAGTGATATGCTAAACAAAGTAAACTCAAAGGACTTTACTTTGGTGAAAAAAGAGGCAGACGAGTTGGAACATAATTGGGACACATCGGAGCCTAAACTTAGGAAAATAGATGGCACAACTTGGGTTAAAATCGATGGAACGATTGACGTTGTATTAGCAGCAGTTCGTAAGTCAAATGCCGATGTCAATTATTGTAAATCTGCACTTAACAATTCGCTTAGTATCATAAATGTAGCAAATAAATAAAATTCTTGGGAATCGCTAAATGTGGTTCCTTTTTAAATGTAATTCTATAAAAAGCCCAATTCCTCTTTTACATATGAGAAATTAGGCTCTTTTTCGTTACCTCCTGACCGTTGGGACAAGGAACTAACCCTACTCTTCTCATCATCGATTCATTTTAAATTATTTATTAGGGTAACACTGTAAAAGTAGTCGCTTGAATATTTTTTGATTATTTTATTATTTTATAAATTTATAAACGCATTCATTTTTAACGCTTTTTTTATTATTAATTCCTTGTTTGCGGGAAGTAAAAAATGATTGGAGGTGGAAAAATATCTAAGTCGGCAATGCTGCCGACTTTTAAAAGATAATTATGTTTAATATATTATTTTTCCAGCATTAATTTTAAAATGAGTTCATCTGTTTGCCGTGTTCCTTCATTTCCTAGTTTACAAAAGCTTTCAATACTCTTTTCAACATCATCATGGATAAAGCCATCAGTCGATTGGATTTCTTGATGGTTTAGTGCAAGCAGTGCTGATTGAACAGCGACATTCGAACAAGTTGAGACTTTCATGGCACATCCAGCCTTGGCCCCGTCACAAATCATACCAGAAACATTGCCGATAGTGTTTTGTATCGCTGCCTTAATTTGCTGAAGACCACCCTCAAGTAAATAAACAATTGCACCACTTGCCCCCATTCCTGCAGCGGTTACACCGCATAAAGCAGAAAGGCGACCAAATTTAGATTTAATATGAATGGTTATGAGATGGCTAAGAGCAACCGCTCGAATCATCTTTTCCTCAGATACTTGTAGCTTCTCTGCCGCTGCTACAACCGGTAGTGTTACAGCAATGCCCTGATTGCCACTCCCTGTATTCGCCATTACCGGGAGTATTGAACCAGCCATTCTGGCATCTGAACCAGCGGCTGCAAGAGACATGGCCGAAGTCGCTAAATCATCGGATAAGATTCCTTTTTTCACATTTTCCTTAATTGTTTTGCCGACATTGAGTCCATAATTTCCGGAAAGGCCTTCCATTCCAATCATTCTATTTAACTCTATGCTCCTTTTTACTAGAGCTAAGTCAGTAAGGTCTGCTTGAAGAACCCATTCATAGACTTCATTTATCGTAAGCGCTTCTAATTCCTCTTCATCTGTTTGAATCCCAATATTTTCACATCCACCACGGTACACAGCTTTTCCATCCACTTCGATTAAGGTGATATTCGTATGATTATCAGAAATTATCGCTCTCGAATACTGCTTATCTGTTCGTACAATCACTTCAATATATAGTCTTTTCGTTGTATCTGCCTGACCTGCTGTTACTTTACCTTCTTCAATGAGTTTAATCGCCATTCGCTCATCCTCTATTGTAAGCCCGTTTAAAACTTTTAACTGTTGATTTGGATCTCCAGACAATGCTCCAAGTGCAGCAGCGAAATCAAGACCTTTGGCGGTCATCCCTGGAATCCCGACAGACATGGCATTTTTAATAATATTTCCGCTCGCTTTTACGTTAATCTCTTCTATTTGTCCCGTTACATAGCTTTTAGCCGTCGCTGCAGCCAAAGCAATTGCAACCGGCTCCGTGCAGCCAAGGGCAATCACTAATTCTTTCTCAAATATTGCTAAAATTTTGTTCTTCCCCATTATGTTCGCCACCTGTTCTTCTAAAATAACTTTTATAATAAATAATACCATAATAGCTTACCTGTCACATTAATAAAAAAAGGAGCATCTGCCACATAAAGCGGAGAGCTCCTTTTACAATTAATCCTTATTAAGGCTTGCTACTAATCCTACCTGGAATCCAGTGAAGTGAGGAGGACAGGGAATTTATGGTTCCCGCATGTTTATATACCAAATCAAAATCCGTACGCTCTTTCTGGTGCAAACCCGATGGGCCACTGGGAATACGGGCCATGGTTTCTGGCCGCCAAACACAGGTTTGAAGAATAGACTGGTGGATAACTCGTTATTTGGAAATAGTAACTTAGGTCTCCTACCTCTGATAAAAAGCCTGCAACGGTGTCTTTCCCTATTCCCTTAATAGCTAACATTTGTTCAACACCTGGAATTTGTTCAAGAAGTTTATCTATGTTAGCGTATTTTCCACTTTTAGTTGATTTTTATAGACCATTTAAATAACAAACCAGTGTTTACTCGATATTTACACAGTTAATTCTAAGAGATTGCCTTCTGGGTCTTCTATCACACTCTCATAGTATCCGTCTCCAGTGACACGAGGACCATTAACTAGGCGGTAACCATCATTCTGTAGGCGAGCTGTCAACTGATTAACGGACTCCCGGCTTCCCATGGCAATTGCAATATGAGCCCAGCCAATCCTATCGTCCTGATCCGGCTTATCGATACCTGACTTACACATAATCTCTAAACGTGCACCCCCGTCAAACGTTAGAAAATAAGATTCAAATTTCTTATCTTTATTATGATACTTTGAGTTTGCATACCCATTAAAGTACGTAATATAAAATGTCTTCATAGCTTCTAAATCTTTGACCCAGATTGCCACATGCTCTATTTTCATCTCACTGTCACTCCTCAAATGAGGTTATATTTTTACCTTTTTAAAAATTCTTACGGGTGATTAAATCTATACCCCCCATTAAATCACTGTGGAGTTGTTATTTTTTACTCTTAATGGTTCGTTTCTATTCAATATCGCATTTAGTTTTTCAGAACCCCAAAGCAGTATTGCAACAAAACCTGCAATAACAAACGGGAAGATTCCTATTGTTGAGTGTGCTGCAATGAAACCAAGAAGCGGAGGCAGGAATGTACTACCGGTATAAGCAACAGCCATTTGATACCCCATAATGGTTTGAGAATGTTTCTTTCCAAATCGTATTGGTGTTTCATGTAACATACATGGGAAAATAGGTGCTAATCCTAAACCAATCATGATAAAACCTATAAGTGCGAATATCGATGGCATTGGTAAAAAGAAAAGTGTCGTACCTGCTAATGCTGTAATTTGACCTATTCGAATGAGATTGCGGTTACTTATTTTTAAAGTAATAAAGCCTGTTATAAATCTTCCGATGGTTATTCCTGCGTAATACAAGGAAACCCATTTTGCGGCTGCATCTACGGATAATTCTTTAACATTTACTAGAAAACTACTTCCCCAAAGTCCCATAGTTGCTTCTGCGCCGCAATAAAACAAGAAAGATATCAAAGCTAGTTTTACTCCCCTAATTTGCAAGGGTTTTTGATTTTCAGCATCAGATCCATTCCATGCACTATTTGTGTTTACTGGCTCTTTAGTTTCGTGAACATTGCTGTTTCCTCCAACCTTATTCCATAAAGGCAAAGTGAAGAAAAGAATGACAACTAATACAAACTGCAGACCCGCGATGGTAAGATACCCATTTCTCCAAGAATGTTGCCCTGAAATAAACTGAGCCATAATGACAGGACCAAGTGTAGCCCCAACTCCCCAAAAACAATGAAGCCAACTCATGTGTTGTGCTTTGTAATGTGTAGCCACATAATTGTTTAATCCCGCATCAACTGCCCCTGCACCTAATCCTAGTGGTATGGCACAAATAAATAACCAAACAAGCGAAGGAGCAAAATGAAAACCTAATAATGCTCCAGCTGTCATTAAACAACTGAAAAATGTCACAATTCCAGTTCCGAAGCGTTTAAGCACAGTTCCGCTAGCAAAACTGGAAATGATTGTTCCTCCTGCGATTGTCATAAAAAGCAATCCAGCAGTATCAAGCGGTGCTCCAAACTCCGTTTGCATCATAGCCCAAGACACTCCCAACAATGAATCCGGTAATCCCAAGCTGATAAAAGCCAAGTAGATAATTAGTAAAAAGAATGTAGCCATGTATAACCCCTCCTTACAATTTTTTTAATATCGGCATTGTTATGTCTTAGCTGCTTATTCCGGTGATCATGAGATCAAGGCCAAGACTTTGTAATCCAAATAGATAGTCTTGTTTCCAATCACTCATGATAAGCTCTGGAAGATGTTCTACGGGTATATACATTGAGCTTCGTTTTACAATTTGGTCTATGATAAACTGGTTGAGTTCATCATCGCAAAAAATAATTGTGTAAGGGTTAATGGTAGCTACAAATGAAGCTACTAACCTGCTAATGGCATCGATCTCATATTCCTCACATATCATTGCTTTTTTAGACCGGTTACCATTTTCCAAAGCCTGACCAAAATTTCGGTCATCATACTGTGGAACGAATGAAACCTCTCCTGAAAAATTAGTGCTTCCTCGCACCACAACTCCATTTACCATGATTCCAGCACCTGGACCATTTTGACCTGAATATAAATAAATAAGAGAATTATTTTTCCTATTTCCCTTACTATCGTGATATCCAAGCACTGCCGCATTCATATCGTTCTCTATTACAACAGGTATGGAGAAACGATTTTCCAAGTATCCCTTCAAATCAAAGTTTTGAAGATACTCATACCCTGGTATATAAATAATCCGTCCATTATCAACGGAACCAGGTACACCAATGGATACAGAACTAATTTTTGGATATTTCTCTTTTATCTCTTCAATACACTCGGTTAATAATTTCAAATCATCATCGATTAATGCACTTGAGGTTTTTCCAACATCCTTCACTTCTCCTAAACAGTTAAAGACAATATAATTTGTCTCTGTTCTCTCTAAAAAGATTGCCAACCCTAACATATACTCCGGATTGTATGTATATCTTTTTGCCCTTCTTCCACCACTCGAATCATCAAGACCAACTGAAATAAGCTCACCGTCCTTTTCCATCTGTGCCAAGAATTTACTTATTGTAGGAAAACTAATTCCTAATTTATCGCTAAGATCAACTTTTGTAGCACTTCCAAGTTCTAAAAGAGATTTACGAATTCCGCGAAGGATTACCTTCCTCATCGATTTTGGAGTAGCATTCACAAGCGTCACCACCTATTAAAATTAACTTATTAAAGAACTTTAATAAGTGTCTAACAAAAAAACTTATTAAACATCTTTAATAAGTAATGTTGAAACTATATCATATAAAATTACCAAAAACAATGGAGATCATAAATTAAAAAAGAGGCAGGATTAAAGTTCCACCGTATGATTATCCTCCAGGGCACCTAGTAAATAACTTGGTGCCTGGTCCATGCTTCAACTCTAGCACCCGATAGTTTAGTACAATATTTCACAATCTTTCTTATTCCACTAACATGCCCCGTTTGTTGAAGAAGGAAAAGGCTGCCGAAGCAGCCTTAACTTGTTTAACTCTAGCCTCCGTTTGTTGAAGAAATTATAAAGAATTTAAAGTATTATACCTGAAAAATCCCCTTTTATTACTTCCTTTTCATTCTGATTTTCACATAAAAAGGATGCAATGATAGCTGTTCTATTATTTTCTTGCCTTTCGTATTTTTCAATTTTCACTACACAATTTATTGTATCCCCCGTAAATACAGGTCTTAAAATCTTTTTTTCATAAAACCTTACCATTACTAATATTATAAACAGTATTCTAATTTAAAAGGGGGTTCCATTTTATGAGTAAAGTTCAAAGGGGAAGAGAAAATTATGAAAGAAATCGATCTCAAAAAGATGCGCAGTCTAACAATCAAACAAATTCTGAAGAATCAGAACAAACACATGTTCATGAATTTTTGGCAAGTACCAAATTAGCTGAAGAAGGAGAGGACAGACATAATCATCGTTTTGCAGGGGTTACAAGTGAAGTAATTCCAAAGGGTGATAGTCATGTACATGTAATATTAACTAATACCGACTTTTTAGATCATCATCATGAGGTAGGAATACAAACAGGTCCTGCTATCCCAGTTGGCAATGGTAAGCATGTACACTTTGTCAAAGGAATCACTACCCTAGATGATGGACATGTCCATGAGCTTGAATTTGCTACTTTAATTGAAAAGCCTCTTGTATAAGGGGAAAAGGTTACCTTTACGGAGGACAAGGGTGAGCACCTACTAGTGTTTCACCTTTTCTATTCCCTCTACAATTGTGTTTCAGTAATTAAATTTTGGGATTTTGAGGTAACCTCTCTTAATGGTAACCTAATTTAATAGATAGAACCTGATCATTCACGGCTTTTGCTTACCTTATCTAATCTTTCCTTCGTAGTACCCGTTACATAACTTATGACTCCTATTATGACTACAACGATAGTATTAGAAACCTCTATCTGGGACAACAGTAAACCTAAACAAATAGCTAATAATAGAATAATAATTACATTAAGGGCTGCCTATTAATTTTACTAAAGGGGCTTTAATACCCTACAATTTTTAATTGTTCGTTTTGCCATACTCCTTCACCCATTTCTGTAAATGCGATGCATTGAATGCAAAATCAAACGACACAACCAGGAGATTTCGTATAGCGATTAATGCATTTCATAAAAATGGAATAACCATGGATGAAGAAAATGTAATCTAATATAGATATAAAACTTACCTCCTCTATTATATTTTCATTCCCCAAATATAATAGAGCCCGTTTTTTATATAAAAAACGGGCCCATAGGAGTACCTTGGATTACAATCAAGCTTGCTGGATGAGCAATTTCCGTCACAGCAACGATGTTAAACTGTTTTTTCATCACTTTTCTTCCGCTCCTTTCGATTTCTACCAGAAAGGAATTTCTTGACCTACTACTAATGCTTACCAATCGATTCGTTTTCCATCTCTGAAGAATTCTCCATTAGGTCCTTCAGGTCCAATAGTTGCTAACCAAAGGATAGACTCAGCTGCTTGCTTTGGTGTTCTTGGAGCCGATGGTCCACCCATATCTGAGCTTACCCATCCTGGATCGACTGCATTTATTTTAATATCTCCATTGATTTCTGCAGCAACCAATCGTGTCAATCCATTTAAGGAAAATTTAGACAACTTATAAGC
This sequence comes from Bacillus sp. sid0103, assembly GCF_019219025.1. The sequence goes on from NZ_JAHUWN010000043.1 coordinate 13,124, forward strand.
GCCTACTCCTTGATATGACATTTCGCTCATCGCCCCATATTCTGAAGAAACATTAATGATTCTCCCATAGCCTTGTTTTTCCATGAGGGGAATAAAGGAACGGATCACATGGAAAGCGCCGAAGAAATTGGTTGTCATTGTTCTCTCCAGAATGGAAGGGTCCATTGCCACTAATTTTTTATTCTCCTCTAGATACACGCCAGCATTATTAATCAATACGTCTAATCTACCATAACGCTCATTTACAGTAATGGCAGCTTGATGGATGCTTTCTTGATTATCTACATCCATCACCACAAACGAAACATCCAGATTTGATTCCTTAAGTTTTTGCACAACTTCATGACCCGTTTCTGGCTCACGACTTGCCAAAATGACCTTAAAACCTTTCAAAGCCAATTGTTTAACCAGCTCATATCCAATACCTCGATTCCCACCGGTGACAAGTGCAACTTTTATATCTTTTGACATTTTAAATCCTCCATTTCTCGTTCTCAGATTGAGTGTTATCTAAAAATCCTAATAGTGATAATTCTTATTTTGAAAGTTGTTGTGTAGGGGTAAACATGTAGTTTCTTAGTAAAATAGTTACCAAACTTAATATCAATGATAGGAATCCCACCAATACGACGTATTGTATGCCCATATCCGAAATAATTAACCCTCCTACAGCAGCGCCAAATGTTGTTCCTAAATTAGCAGATGTTAAAAATAAGCCATTTGCGAAATCAGGAGCTTCGGGAGCTGAAGACGTAATCCAATATTGGTTAAGATTGCCCCCTATTCCAGCTAAAATCCCCCAAATTAAAGTAATGATCGCCATTAGTACGGTAAATTGTCCAAAAAAGAATAATAGGATGTAAACAACTCCCAATGCAAAAGGAAATGTCACTACAGATTTGATCGCATTTTTAGTAAGTAACCTCCCTGCGAGAATGGTTCCAATAATATTGGCTCCGCCGTATACGAATAATATTAGACTGATGGTATTGGAAGACATATTCGTAACAGTTTTCAGATAATCTGCAAGATAACTATAAACTCCAAATACGGCTGAGTTTAATAAAATGACAGACACAATTGAAAGCCAAGTAATAGATTTTTTTAATACCGATACTTGTGCTCCGTAAGAAAGTCTTTCCTTAACTGGCATAGAGGGTACAAATAGTAAGGTAGCAACAAATGCTAACATATTTACAATAGCAAAGAACACCATCGCCATTTGTAAAGAAGTTACACTAGCAATAAAACTTGCGATTGGTACACCGACTACCATACCGGCAGATACTCCTATAAATACTTTGGAAACAGCTTTTGGAGCTTCCTCTTTACTTACTGAGGCAGCCGCTACTGTAAATGCCAATGAACAGTAAATGGGATGAAAAAAGGCTGGAATGATCCGAGCCATTAATAGAATGGTAAAGTTGGTTGTAAAAATAGATACGATGTTCCCCGATACAAAAACACCTAGTACAAGTAACATGACCTTCTTACGATTGATCCCTGAAAATAATAAAGGCATCGTTGGACCAGATACTGCAACAACAAGGGCAAAAAAACTCACCAGCCATCCTGCTTTTGCTATACTGACTTGAAAGTGATCAGCAATGGAAGGCAATATCCCAATAACCCCCATTTCTGTATTCAAGATGCCGAAGACTCCAATGGTTAATATAAATATGAGTAAATTATTTTGTTTTTGCAAAATAGTTCTCCAAACCTCTTCCTTTAATTGACTTTTTCAAAGTTTTCTTTTCCAGATTCAATCTTACCTAGTATAATAAGATCATTTGTGGCATCCTCAAAACCTTTATAAAAAATAGCCAAATTTCCCCAAGGAGAATAATAAGCAAAGTCTCCTTTTTTTGGTTGGTTTTCGGATTTCACATTATCTACCGATAATCTTTTTTGTAAAACGCTAATTTTTTCTTTACCTACATAATCTTCTAATGTTACTGTTAACGGCAATTGAGCTAAAAAATCTCTACTCGCTGAATGATCATACATATTCACCATTACTTCCTCGTTATTAAATGCCAATTTGACTTTAACATCTTCCATAGTAACTAAACCTCCATTATCAATTGGTGAATCCTTACTATTCTGTTTGTCCTGCTCATCGATTTTAACTATTTGTTCACCACTTGAATTTTTATTTGAAGTAACATTACCAATGTTTTCACTCCCATTCTTACTACTTCCGCAAGCTGTATAGATGAGTAGTCAATTAAAAAATTTAATATAGAATGATCAATGGACCAACTACCCAATGGATTATTAATCATTAGGTCAATAATATCGATTTTCAAAAAATAAGAGTTGTGCTGATTTTAACTTGGGCTTAATTCACGTTGAAGCAACATATATAAAAGGGTGTCCAAAAAGCCAAGCTTTTTGGACACCCTCTAAATACCATTAGAATTTATCATTCACGCAACTCACATTGTGCTGATGTCAATCACGAATCGATATTTCACATCTGAAGCTAATACGCGTTCGTAAGCTTCATCAATTTGGTCAGCTGAAATGACTTCAATCTTAGGAACAATGTTGTGTTCTGCACAGAAGTTCAACATCTCCTGAGTCTCTCGGATGCCACCAATCATTGAACCTGCAAATGAACGGCGATGACCGATAAGAGAAAACACATTTACTGACAATGGCTCTGCTGGCGCACCCACGTTTACTAGTGTTCCATCCAGAGTAAGCAGTGAGAAATAAGCATCCATATCGATCCTTGCACTAACCGTGTTAATAATTAAGTCAAAGGTTCTAGCAAGTTTCTGGAATGTTTCCGGGTCACTTGTGGCAAAGTAGTTGTCTGCGCCAAATTGCAAACCATCGTCTTTTTTATTCAATGATTGTGACAGAACGGTAACCTCAGCACCCATGGCATGTGCAATTTTGACAGCCATATGACCAAGACCGCCCATACCAACAACTGCTACTTTCTTACCTGGACCAGCCCCCCAATGGTTTAATGGCGAATAGGTCGTAATACCTGCGCAAAGTAATGGGGCTGCGACGTCAAGCTCAATGCTATCAGGAATTCTCACTACGAAGTCCTCCGTTACGACAATGTGGGTTGAATAGCCACCTTGAGTAGGCTCACCGTATTTGTCAACACCAGCGTAGGTAGGGACATTTCCTTTGAGACAGTATTGTTCTTCTCCTTTACGGCAATTCTCACATTCGCCACAGGAGTCAACCATACATCCAACCCCTACCCGGTCACCGACCTTGTACTTTGTGACCTCTGCTCCTACATCGGTGACAATTCCGGCAATCTCATGGCCAGGCACGAGTGGATAGTTCACGGGACCCCATTCGCCATGAGCAGTATGGATGTCAGAATGGCATATGCCTGCATATTTAATTTCAATCAAAACATCATGCAAATCAAGGTCTCGTCTTTTAATTTCAGCAGCTCGAAACGGTTTGTCTGGACCGTCTACAGCTCGTGCTTTAGCAGTTATCATTAATAAAACCTCCAATAATTTATATTTTTTCAATAGGATCGCTTGTGCCGGGTATAAATGCATAACTCAGGTTCAAATTCCCTCTCTTTCATTTCTACCCTACTTAACTTCTCTTACAAAACAATACTAATCCCTAGAGTTAACTCTAGGTCAATACCTTATTTCAAAAAAACTCTATTTTTAATTCTACTTCCCTTGTATGTTAAATAACATTTGACATTTAGCATACAACATGATAAATTTCTTTCATTCATAGAGTTAACTCGAAGTCTAAATCATTAAGAATAGGAGATAAATGATGAAGACATACACGATCAGCGAAGTTGCAAAAGAATTGAATCTTACAGTATATACCTTGCGTTACTACGATAAGGAGGGACTTATGCCTTTTGTAGAACGGACATCTAACGGAACGCGGCGTTTTAAAGAATCCGATATTGGCGCTCTAAAAGTAATTGAATGTCTGAAATCCACAGGGATGCCTATTAAGGAAATTAAAAATTTCTTTGATTGGTGTTCTGATGGGGATTCCACGCTGCAACAAAGATATGACATGTTTATGGAACGAAAAGCTATTGTAGAAGCACAAATAGAAGAACTAAAAAAAACAATGGAAGTCATCGAACATAAATGCAGATATTACAAGACTGCATTGGATGCCGGAACGGAAGATATTCATAAAAACGATAAAATAGGGATTTCCATTACGTAGATCATATTGAGTTTAGTATCCATTTTACTAAGAAACTGCATATTGTTTTAAAACCCAATAAGAGAAAAAAGCCGATTATCCTTTTCCTATTACATTGTGAAGAAATATACTTAAACTAATCTCCCGTTAGTGAAATAAGAAAATGGCTGTCGAAACAGCCATACATTGTTGAATTTAAGCACCTGTTAGTGAAAAAGAAGGAGGCATACCTTTTATGGTAATGCCTCGCTTTAAGAGAACTATAGTTTTCATTTGCCTTTGTTACTTTTTTAGCTGATACGGTACAGTCGTGATCACTACATCCTTATGGCGGAGAAACCAAATCCGCAATTGAAGGGCAGTTTGATTATGCAACAGATTATGCCACCATTTTTTTGGTATAAACTGTGGAATAATCAAATGGATGTGCCCTTCACCTTTCTTTTCTTCTACTATTTTCATAAAGCGATTAAGTGGTTCCAACACTGAACGATATTTACTTCGAAGGACAACTAGTCTACATGGAGAACCCCATTTTTCCCACTTTTCCTCCATTTTAACAATTGATTCATCATCAAATCCCACGTAAACAGCAATCATATTACCGCCCAAACTTTTTGCAAAAGATAGTGTATTATTAACTACCCGGTGGACTCCTGAAACAAGTACAATCGTTGTAACTTCTCGCATTTCTGGAAACTCTTTATCAATGTCTATATACAGATCTTCTGCCACATAATTGTAGTGGCGACGTATAGCTAGCGACATGAAAACGATTAATGGCAAAACCACTAAGACAAGCCAGGCTCCACCTGTGAACTTGGTGACAGCAACAATTACCGTAACGATAGAAGTCACAATCAACCCAACAATATTCACACCTAATTTAATTTGCCAACGTGAACCCTTTACTCTTAACCATCGGCGGACCAAACCGAATTGTGCAATTGAGAAGGACAGAAATACACCGATTGCATAAAGCGGAATCAAAGCATGGGTTTCTGAATGAAAGGCTAAGATTAATACGCTTGCAGCCGCTGCTAGTGCAATAATACCGTTTGAATAGGCTAAGCGATCCCCTCGGTTTGTTAGGACACGGGGTAAGAAACCATCAGCTGCGACAATCGCAGATAATTGTGCAAAACCTGTAAAAGTTGAATTTGCTGCCAATATTAATACAATAAATGTGAACCAGATAATTATCTGATACAAAATTCCATGACCAACATACATTTCTGCCAACTGGGACAACATCGTGTTTTCAGGTGAAGGTGAAATCCCTTTGATATATAACAGATATGCAAAACCTATAAGAGTAAAGCCAGTAATTGCTCCTAAAGTGATATAGGCTTTTATGGCTCCTTTTTGTTGAGGATCCCTAAAAACAGGAACCGCATTTGAAATCGTTTCAATTCCTGTTAATGCCGAACAAGCTGAACTAAATGCTTTTAGGATCAGCAATATGCCTAATCCTTCAGGCACCGTACCAAATGGAGGGGTAGACTCCTGGACAAATCCATGTTTTAATCCATCAAATACACCAGTAAAGATTAATAAGAGCATACATAACATAAATCCAATGGTAGGCCATGCAAATATTTTTGCTGACTCAGCCACACCACGCAAGTTCATAATCAAAAGCAAAAATATAATCGTAATCCCTAATTCCGTTCGGAAAGGTTCGGCCGCAGGATAAGCGGAGGAAACGGCTTCTAAGGCTGCTGATACAGACACTGCAACGGTCAGTATATAATCAACTAGCAGGGAACTGGAAGCTATTAGCGAAACCCATTTAGCCTTGAAATTATCTTTCGCAATCGCGTATGCTCCGCCTCCACTAGGATAAGCTAAAATCCCCATAATGTACGAAGAGATTAAAATAGCTAAAAGAGTAATGGTAGCAATAGTTATGGGGATGATTAACCATTTTCCTTCTTCTCCAAACCTGGCAAGTTCAATCATCCCCGCTTCTGGGCCATAAGACACGGAAGAATAAAGGTCAGCAGCAAGGATCGGTAAAGCGATGAACCATACAATTTTTGTGTGTTGTCCTAATAGTTCAGCGGTTCGCATGCGTCGACCAATTAAAACTCGTTTTAAGCCTGCAAAGTTGGTAAATGCCACCCAAATTAGGGATACGGCTATAATAAATAATATTATTTCAACCCAATGCCTTGGATCATTCATTTTACATACTCCTTATCATCTAAATAATAATAATAAGACATCAAAAGTGCTCGTACTGCTGTATGTAGGCTTTCCTAAAATCAAATAGGAGAACCAAGAAATACACTATTCCACTTTAATTGTGTCCTCCTTTTCCTATTTTTTCCAAAACAAAAAGACCTCCGAAATCGAAAGTGAGCTTTTCTTGTAAAAAGAGCACAAAAAAAGCACCTTCATAGGTGGTCTTTTGACCTCCTTCGCTTTAGCCGACGAAGTTAGCTGACGGGTAGGATGGCGAAAGAGTATCACATCCCTTCTACAAATAGTAGAATTAACCCCAAAAAAATGGGTCCTCCGTTCCCTTTTGGGGACTAGGCAATATAAAATTTTTTCCTATGTGCTTGATAATACTCCCATGAAAATCAATTGTAAAGGCTTAAAAAGGTTGATAAAAGATGAATAAATTCATTTTTTCTACAATAAAACGCTTACATTCACTATTTACTTCTTCGTTCACTTTATTTCTATTATTCCGATCGACTCTCAAAATTTGGATTTAATTTATTTCTATTTTTTTTAATAGGAGTTATAGAGGACATTATGGGAAAAATATGAATATGAGAAAAAAGGAGTGATTAAAATGGAACATGTTTGTACCATTTGTGGTGATAAAAAAGATGTTATTAATCAAGAACAAATGACCGTTTTAATAATTTGTGAAACATGTCTAGGTAGTGATGATCTGGATCCATTCTTAGAAAATTTTCTCCAATATTAATTTGTCTTCCCCCTGAGGGAAATTTTCTTCTAACCTATCATTTCCTGTTCCAATGGAATAGCTTAAAATACGGTTGAATAATATAGAATGATTGACAATGAGGAGGTTTTGTCTATTGGCTAAAATTATCATTCTTTATGAACAACCAAAGGACAAAGAAGGATTTGAGAAACATTACTTTGATGTACATGTTCCTCTGGGAAGAAAGATTCCCCATATAAAAAGTGAATCGATTCGACGAGTCATTCAGACGCAAAATACAAGCTTAAACTTTTACTTAATCACGGAACTTGAATTTGAAAGCATGGATACACTAAATCAAGCATTGTCCAGCCCTGAGGCCAAAGATGCTAAGGCGGATGGAATAGATTTATTTAAATACCTAAATAATCCTCCAATTATCACAATTGTTGAATAAGAAGACTGATTTTACTAAATCGTTGTTTCTAATAATGTTCAATAGGTAATAAACTATTAAAGCGAAGGTTACCGTCCAAATAAACGGAAAGTAACATTCGCTTTAATTTGTTTTGAATTAGTGCTTTTAAATTTGTTAGGCACCATTCATCATATTTTTCCTATAATCCATTTTGCTGTAAGTACTGAAGCTTACAACAATACTCGGTTAACAGGATTCGTTTATGACGGTGGAAGCCCCTCAACAGATGCACCTATCTGGGGAGTCCAAATGATTGAACCATGTTGGAACAGTTGAATTCGCCCGCCACCAGGTCGAGCTTTTTCGTCTTCCATTGGAAAACCAAGCTTGCTTTCAAAGCCAAATTCTGCCCACTTGGCCAGTATTGGTCCAGTTATAGGATGGGCACCCGTTCTCAATGACCAGAAGATTGACTTTAGTGGCTTCCCCTGTTCATGTACAGCTTTAAAAAAAGTTGAACCGTCCAGTTCCATCATTTGTAACAAATTCATCCGTGATTGGATAGCCAAAACCTTCACGGCCAAGACTGACCCACTTATCCCGAATAGGACCATGAACCTCTTTTGCCCCAGATTCAGGGTGCCAATAAATAGACCACTCTCGACCATTCGGTTCGCGATAATGCCTATATCGCCCAACTCCGTCTCGAGCAGTGCTCTCAGCTGTAATTGGAGGCCCCTTAAACCCCCTTCTTAAAAGTTCTTGATATTTAGCCTCAATTTCACTCTCACGGTATTGTCTATGTGGATTTATGGGAAAATAGTGTCCGTAGTAGGGAATCTGCCTATATGGATCTATATTCAATGTATACTCCTCCCTAACTTAATCTTAGTTTTCCTATTATTATATTTGGCTGTATTCTTTCTAGGTGACTGTCCATTTATATTTTGGGGCCCTTAATCTTTTCAACGCACGTCTGCCCGGGGTCCTTCTCAAACATAACAACACAAATCACTGTGTGTAAGGTAAGTGCAAGGATACAGAATAGTGGTTGGGCAATTACTCCAACTAGGGAAATTCTCCCCCACTCTATAAAAGCGAATATTACTACCTCTTTATTCAGCTTGATTAAAGTGTAATAGGAAGCTGAGAATGAAACTTATTTAATAGATTGAATAAGAACAAATGTTCGTGTATAATATAAAATATGACCACTGTTGCTGTTAATTAAGAACCATGGCTTATCTAATTTAATGACAAAGGAGAAAGTATAATGATTAAACCCTATTTAATGTTTAACAGAGAATGCGAAGAGGCTTTTAAATGGTATCAAAAAGCATTTGATGGAGAAATGATTTTAATGCAAAGATACGGTGAGATGCCGGCAAATCCTAATTTTCCTGTTCCTGAAAGCGATAAAAACCTTGTGTTGCATGTGCACAATTGAAATTAACAGATTCGGGTATTATTATGGGTTCGGATGGAAATCGGGACTTTCCAAATAGTGAGAAGGTAGTCATCAGTGTCGAACTTGACTCTGAAGAGCGTGCTAAAAATGCATGGAATGTGCTCGAAGATGGTGGAACCATTCTTATGGATCTTCAACCAACATTCTTTGCCAAGCTGCATGGTTCTGTGAAGGACAAATATGGAGTAAGTTGGATGTTTACAGTAGAATAGATACGGTAATCCCATAATACATTTGAGTCATTATCTTTTCTGCTAAACTCCTTCTTGTGGTTTTTATATAAAAAATGATTAAGAGCTGAAGATCCTTTCTTCAGCTCTTTTGCTCTGTCATGTCACTACCTCACTGATCGTTAAGTACGAACATCCCATTTAATAAAAAATACTTTAATATTATTACTATGAAGATTCATAGGGGTAATGTCCATACGGATGGTGACAATATGGATAATATTGATACCCATATAGATAATGATGTCGCTCTATTTTCTTTTTGAAATTATTAATAATTTATGAATGATCGAACTTGTAAAAGAACCTAAAACTGCACTTCCTGCAATATCAGAGGGATAATGGTGTCCTACCCAAATTCGTGACAATCCCGTTAAAACCGAGAACCCTAACAGAATAGATCCAACGGTGCGTTGATAAAAGAGAAATATTGTTGAAACGGCAAAAGTTAGTAAAGTATGCTTACTTGGAAAGGAAGAATCGGATTTAGAAGGGGTAAGTATACGTACTCTCCTGTCTATAAATGGACGTGGCTTAAAATAAAATAACTTAGTTATATAATGCATGAATAATGTAATCACAATAGACACTACTGCTTCAATAAATACTTTCCTTTTTCTAAAAAGTTGAATCACTAAAATAAAAAAGAAAACAAATTTGATCTTGTTGGAAATAAGTATCATTAATTTATCGATAACCAAATAACGTCCGGAAAGTAAATTTATTAAACGAAATAGTTTGACATCCAAGCTTATTCACCCCGTTTGCTAGAATGTTTCTCAATAAATTGATAAATAACTTTATTCAATTCACCTGCTGCTTTTGTTGGTAGCTGATGTTTAATGCCTTCAACAAAGGTTATTTCGTTTTGAGGGAGTTTACTATGTAATTGTTGTGCATAACGAAAAAATGGTTTATCCTTTTCGCCATATATGAGGGAAATAGGCATATTGATTTTTTCAAGTTGATTCGAACTGTTATAGTCCAAACTGTAATCATAGTATTGCAAGATGTTCCTTGCATCTCCCTTTTTAGCTTCTAGTAAAATCTTCTCGAATAACTCTTCTGTATCTGAATTGCTTTTTGATATTGACCAAGCCAAAGCAGGCAATGCCCCAATCTTTAAAAGGTTTTTAGCAAGAAGTATTCTGTTTTTTAGACGCCAGTCATTTACCTCAGACATCCCACTAATAATGATTCCACCTAAAATACGCCCCGTTGATGTTGATAACAAAAATTCCAATAGGATAGATGCCCCTGCTGAATAGCCACATAAAAAGGCTTGTTTAATGTTCAGATGGTTCATTAGCTTTTTTATATCCTCTACGATGAGTGGATAAGTAACGGGTTTGATTGAAAAAGGACTCCTTCCATGTCCACGTATATCAAAGGTGATGATTTGGAAATGATTGGATAGTTCTTCTGCCTGATATATGAAGTTTGTGGAAGTTAGAACAGGCGGATGAATAAAAATGATAGGAATCCCTTTTCCTTTAACAGAGTAATAAAGGCTACTTTCATCAACTTCGAGGATTGGCATTATATCACCTCAATTAATAAAACCATGCTTTCATTTATTATTTGGCATTTTTGTTGAATCATACAAAAATAGCTTGGCCTTCCAAACTATTTTACAACTCAAATTCCCAGTCATCCCTTAGAATGTTAAATGTTCAGAAATCTCGCTCCTTTCCGAAATAGGTAATTTAGAAAGATTGTGAAACATTCTACTTAAAGTAATGGGTGCGTTTGTTTAAGATGGCTGTCATTATGGCAGCTTTTCTTATTGTACAACGTGAAGGATAGTGGAAATTGCAAAGTTTTAAGGACAGATTTAACATTCGCGTAAATCTGTCCTTATAGAGCAAAATATGTAACGGTATTGTGCTGGCAAGCACTTGCCTATTCTGAATAAGGAGTGAGTTGAGTGGCTGATAAAAACGAACGTAACCGTGTCGATAATGATGCTGGCGAAGCGGTAGGAACTGGTGTCGGTGCTGTCGCTGAAGCTGCTTTGGGTTCTGTTCTTGGTCCACTTGTCTTTATAATACAAATAAACGATTTTAATTAACCTATGGAGAAAATTATGGAATTACGATTCGGAGTAAGCTTGGATGGGGTACCATTGTCGCTGTGAAAGTTCCGATTTATTAAGGAATCTCATATCAGGTTAAATAAAAAAAGTGAGGAGTTAGCGGACAGGATTAATACCGTGCCTGCGCTTCCTTCTCACCTTCTATAATCCACTTCATGGAAAAATGAAGTGATTTATTTTTCATTCAAAAATGTTAATGCAGTTTGAACATAATCATTAACACCAAGAATCAATGATTCTTCTTTAACATCAAATTTAGGGTGATGATGACGGAAATTTTCTTCTAATCTATCATTTCCTGCCCCCAATAACACAAAGCAACCTGGTGCTGCCTCTGAAAATGCCGAGAAATCCTCTCCACCCATGATTGCTTGGGATATCACCCGATTACTTTCACCAAAGGTTTCTACGAGGGTATTATCAACTAATTTGGTGATATTTTCTTCATTAACAACAGAAGCGTAGCCGAACTGATAATCAAATTGATAGGAAGCGTCGTTTGCTTCAGTGAGCCCCTTCGTTAACCTTCGAATGATGTATGGAGCCTCGTTCATGTTTAGTTACACTACAAAACATGCTAACATCTTACATATTTGCGTTTAAAACCAAGCTTCCCTCTATCGACTTCCTTTTGAATATTTTCGGAAGCAAGCAAGGTACTGCTTTTTTTCGTGCCTCGTCTGATTTCAACTGGGCCTACTGCCTTTGCAGTTTCAACCGCCTTATCATGGAGCGGCACATATGAAATCGCGACTGTGTAGAGAAAATTATTCATCGCGGATTTTGTTCGATCAGGAGAATCGTGAATCGTATTTTTCACCTGATCAAGCATACTGGCAATCTTGCTTTCGCTAAATTCACTGTCCTTACGGTTACCTAAAAGCCAGCAGTAACAGCTCCAGCCTGCTGACATTCTAAGTTCTTCACCGCTTGCGATCCACTTATCGGCAACAACTTGCGCAATATCGGCTTCCGCCAAAGTTACTGCCACCACGTATTCGGAAAGCATATAAAAATACGCCGCATCGATCCAACGATCAAAATCTGCCTCAGTCATTGCCATTGGGTCCGCAATGATGCCGGCAAAATACATGGCATCATAGTTCCCGGTGGCGTAAAGCTGCTCGGCCAAAGGCTGATTCTTCTTGATTTTCTTTGCGAGCGGCTTCATTGCGCCTGTAGCCACGCCAAAAACCGGCTCGTGTGCACCATTGCTTATGTACATCTTTTTCATTCGCTCCTTACCGAGCGCTTCCAGTTCCTGCATAACCTTTTCGAAATCCATCGTTTTGCACTTCCCTCCTTAATAATCATACCCACTTCATTTTAACTATCTAAATGACTAAACAATATACATTACTGAGAACGACTTTTTATTCTATATTAGAACAAGGAAAACAAAAAGTCATCCCATATTTTTACTACCTCTTTTCAACATTTCCATCTTCATTAATTCTTGAACTTAATACCGTTATCCTGCCAGTTTATTAAATAAAAAAGAGCTAAAATCAGCTCAGCGTTCTTTATGAAATGCGCCCGAAACAAGTAGTACACACTTCCATACTATTTCATTTTTATAGGAGCTACCACTGCAAATAAATTTTCAGATGGATCGGTTACATTGATTTCAATCACTTTATATCCGGTTCCTCCGTTGTTATACTCGTTTTTAGTTGTAGTTATTTTTAAATGATGGTTGTTCATGGTGATTTCTTCCTTCCAATAAAATTTCTCACAGAAGTTACTATATGTTGAATGGGAGGAAATGTGCATTATTTTTAACAAGAATTAAAATATTCTTGACTGAATATAAAAAAGCACTTACCTTGGTGTGATTCTCTCACTCTCCTTGGCAAGTGCATTTATATTAATTAGATACCGTATTCTGATTGGATGATTTATATACAAGGCTTAATAGTCCTGCTGCAATCGCCTGAATGATCGTTTTCACGATGACTTGCCCGAGGATGGCTGCTGGAACGGCTTCCCATGGTAAGAAGTTTGCCCCCATCGGGCTTAGGCCGATAATGACGAAAATGACGGAATCCAATAGGCCGCCAACGATTCCGCTATAAAACACTCTCCAGCTCATTGGTAGATTTAATCTTGAATAAATTTCTGTATCGGTTGTTTCTGCTACTGCAAATGATAGAGCAGAAGCTAACACGATGATCAGTGTATCACCTAGTATGAATGACACAAGTCCAGACAATAATAAGGCCGTTCCTATGAAAATATAAGTCTTTTTTCTTCCATATTTGTTTTGAACCAAGTCACGAAAAATAAACGTGGCTCCAATAAACAATGTTCCCATTGGAACAATAAATACGCCCAGTTGCAATGGTGCGAAAGCTGCAGTAACAACATTCGCGGTTACAATTGATATTAAATATAATAGGATTCTCATTCTTTCCTTACTCTCTTTCTAACCTCTATTCGCCTTACACACCTCGCTTATTCCCCCAAAGAAGTGCATGTAATTGCGGTAACACCTTTACATCATTCAATTCATGATCCGAAACTACACAATTGACTAACCACTCATATTTCATCAATAGTTTTTGAATCAATTCGTTATTATTGCCATTCGTGATATCATCGTTTCCGACCTGAAGATAAAAAGGGATATCCGCGTAGCGGTTATGGACCGTTTTCGCATATTCTAGATCCGCTTCATCAAAGATGACGACTTTTAGGCTCACTTGGTGTTTAAAATCATGGTCGTTTAAATTTTGAAAAATAGCATCTAAGATTTCAAAATTAGTTACCATCTTAGAACTTGGCGGTTTGGGTGAGATCGTTAGTTCATCGATATTGACGAACCAGTCCTGCCATCGGCTGCCTTGCGTTTCGATGCCAATTTTTATATCATTTTCTTTTAATAAATCGATAAAAACATCTAAATTTTTCAGCAGAGCGGGATTTCCGCCTGAGATCGTTACAAACGAGAAATTATCGCCGCCGACTCTTTTTAATTCAGCCCAAATTTCTTCAGCTGTCATTTGCTGAATATCCTCTTTGGCACTGCCATCCCATGTAAAGGCTGAATCACACCAACTGCAGGAATAATCACAGCCAGCGGTCCGAACGAACATCGTCTTTTGACCAATGACCATGCCTTCTCCTTGAATGGTTGGACCAAATATTTCTAAAACAGGAATCTTACTCATTCCTCCATCCACTCCCTTCTCGCTTCTGCATAGCTGGTCGGAGTTTCAAACAGACGAACAAATTCGACTCTTGCTCCATGATATTGATTCTTACGCTCTTCTGTAGCTAATGCTTCCTTCATTTTTTCGTAAATCCACACAACCATGTTTTCCGCTGTTGTATTCATCGAAGGAAGGGTTTCATTCAAGTATTGATGATCAAGGAATATTTCGATTTCATTTTTCCAAATCTCTTTAATATCACCAAAGTCGATCATTAAGCCGCGTTCATCGACAAAACCGCTGATTCCGAAAATAACGTGGTACGTGTGACCGTGCAAGTTCTTGCATTTCCCTTCATAGCAATGCAAGTGATGTGAAGCATCGAAAGTAAATTCTTTGCTCACTAGTACACGTTTTGCGTGATATTTTAATTGATGAGGATGAATATCCTCATTTATTTTTTGAAGTTTATCGACGATTCTAAAACCCATCGTTTAAAACCTCCCATTTAAAAAGTCATCGAGCCCTCTTTTTCGTAATACGCAGGCTGGGCATTCGCCGCATCCATCGGCAATCACACCGTTGTAGCAGGTTAATGTTTTTTCACGTACAAATTCTAATGCGCCTAATTCATCCGCTAGAGCCCATGTTTCTGCTTTGTTGATCCACATTAATGGGGTATGAATGACAAAATTATCGTCCATGGATAGATTCAAGGTCACATTCAGTGATTTGATGAAAATATCACGGCAATCCGGGTAGCCGCTGAAATCTGTTTCACACACACCAGTTACCAAATGCTTGGCACCAATTTGACGTGCTAATACACCTGCGAACGTCAGGAATAACAAGTTACGGCCAGGCACAAATGTCGACGGTAGTTCACCCTCGCCGCCATCAGTAACTTCAATATCTGAACGTGTTAACGCATTAGGAGCTAGTTGATTCAGTAATGACATATCTAAAATATGGTGCTTCACACCAAGTTCATTCGCTATATTTTTCGCACATTCAATTTCTAAACTATGCCGTTGATTGTAATCAAATGTCACGACTTCTACTTCTTTAAATTGTTTTAATGCCCAAAATAAACAAGTGGTGCTGTCTTGTCCACCACTAAATACAACAATGGCCTTCTCATTTTTTAACATTTCTTTCCGATACTTCCTTTCAAAATAGAAAAAACAGCACTCCAAGATAGAAGTACTGCTTCATCTTAGTTTTTTTAATGAGGGGGGCTAGAACCTCTTATCGCTAATGCGATTATTTATTCAATTCAAAAATATACACAATAATAAACCCATTTTACTATCTTTCCACCTATTTGTCGACATTTTTCGAGTTTCTTTGTTTTCAGATCATTAAAGCTTGGTTGTTTAATAAGCAATGTACAAGCCATTCTTCAAATTTATTGCCATAGATCATGATAAAAAACTACGATAAACACATCCTATACTTATCGAGAGTCAAGAGAGGGCGCTTATGTGGTATCTTTATTTTTCTGTATTGACCTTTAATACAGTAGCCTTAATCACCAAAAAGAAATTACAACCTATTGTTTATTACGCTTCGGTCTTCTGGGGGCTATTTTTCGCAGAATTTACGGACAGATGGACTGATAAATGGGACTGGTATGGATTCTTTGAACCAGGGGTTATTGATTGGGAAAGTACCCTTATTATCCTGGGTATTTATCCAGCAGCTACCATTCTTTTGATTAATGGGTATCCTTATGAACGAACCAGGAAAGCCAAAGTTGCTTATGTCCTTGCCTGGTCTATATTCTCAACGGCATTTGAGTATTCCTTTTATCTTGCAGGCTATGAACACTTTAACAATGGATGGAAATGGTGGCATTCAGCTATATCCTATCCCTTCTTATACGAATTACTATTTTTACAAGTATGGTTTGTAAAACGACTACTAAAAAAAGGGAACCGCTGACAAACGGGTTCGGTTTTGAAGTACAAAATTCGAATTAGCGGCTAAAATCACAGCAAGGGGCTTTTTTATGTTCAAACCTCATATTTCTTCATTACAGGAATGCTGCTCCTTTACTTGAATAAGAAAAAAAGCCGCCGAAGCAGCTGGATTTTTAAGTCTTGCACCCGTTAGTTGAAAAAGTTCGATTCAAATAAGGTGCTACCAATTAAAGGCAACACCTTTTCCCATTACTTATGTTCGTAATCTAATACTTCTACCATAAAGCCATGACTACATCCAATTTTAGGACTATCACAAGATGGAGATACTCTTACTTTAACCAAGTCTTCTCCATATTCAAATGGATTATTGTTACTGTCAGGAACTTGAATTCTTAAGGAAATATCATAAGAATGATTGTTGTTATAAAGAATATTAACAATCCTCCGTTGCTGCCAGCCAAAACCAGAAGCTTCTTTTCCTCCATACTCTTTTATTACCCTTTTATCAACAGCTGGAAATATAATATCTCGAATAATATCTTCTGGTGTAACATACCAGTCTTCTGCATACGGTTTAATTTCCTTTGGCTCTGGAGGTTTCGCATTAACCAAGTTATCTGTGGCAATCATTAATAAAATTGTAAAGAGGACAATCGTTTTCTTCACGATGCTTACTCCCAAAAATTTTTTACAGTTAGATTTCGCATCTTCAATTAATATTATCCACAACAGCCACTAACCCTTATCTCCAAACCAAGTTGTTTCGTAATTTGTTTCAATAGGACATCAACGAACCATTTTGATGTTCAACTAGCCTGCCACGTTAGTGAAACAAGAAAAGCCGCTAATGGCAGCTGGATCTTGATCTCTTGCAATCGTTAGAAGAGTTTTTATTGTTGATATGGATTTTTAAGTACCTTTTGCATAAATAGTTCTGGATTAACAATTTGTTCAAAACCGTATTGGTTATATAATGAATGTGCATCATTAGTAGCTAACATAAATCTACGAACTCCCTGTAATTCGGAATGGTTTGTGATAATACCCATTAACCATTTTGATAACCCTAATTTCCGATAATCTGGCAATATAAACACATCACATAGATAGGCATAAGTTGCTAAATCAGAAATTACCCTTGCAAAACCAACTTGTTCAATAACGTCTTTACCTACTTCACCTTTATAAACTCCAAAACATAACGGAGAATTTTCCATTGCCTTTTTTACTATTTGCTTGGGTATCCCCTTTGACCAGTAGGCTTCTTGACTCAAGAAGGTATGTATTAATGTTAAATCTAAATACTCTTTATTTGTAGAAATTGAAAACCCTTTATTAATCCACATTTCCAAATTAAGCCCCCCTATTTTTTTGAATGTTCTGCAATAAATTAAACTACAGATTTAAATTTTGTTCAACTAAACTGCCACGTAAGTGCAATAAGAAAAAGGGATCGCCGCAGCCATCCCGATCCTTATCTCTTGCACCCTATAGTTTAAGTAGAAACTTCACAATCTCTTTTATACTTAAACATAATCTCATTACAAAAAGACGCCTTCTTATTAAAGAAAAGCGCCCGTTTGTGGAACAAACATATTTCTTTTCTGCCTATATAACATAAGTGAGATTATAGGAAGTTAATCAAAATATAAAGCTGACTTTAAAAGCCAGCTTTATACACCATTTACTTATGAATTTAATTATTTTTGCTTTAGTAATTGATCAACAAGTAGTTGAGACTTTAACCCTTCTAATCCATCAACAAGGGGTTGCTCATCATTTTGAATACAATAAATGAAATGCTGTACAGCATCTTCAAAGCCTCGTTGTTTTAAAGTTGTTTCCCATGAAGAAGAAACTGTTGTAGATATTGCATTTTCTTCTTCGATTTCTGTTGTATTCATGTTTTTTACACGGATAATTGCTCCGTCTGTTATCAATTCTATTTGTTCTAAATTCGTTCCTGCTTTTCTATGCATAGCTGTGGTGAAAGATATATTTTGAGAGGATTCATACGTATGCTGCGCATATAAAAGTTGATTTTCATCGTTCGTATGAACAGTTCCATACAGCACACTAAGATCTCCATCACCCAACCAACGTACTGTATCGACTAAGTGAAGATAATCATCTAACATTGTGAACTCATAAGAATAAGGACCCACACTGTCCGTTCTGTGCTTTTCAACACGTACCCAAGCTATATTATTCGCTTTTTCCTTTGCTTTCACATACATTGGAGCAAAACGACGATTAAATCCAACCATAAGCTTTCTTCCCAATTTTTCACTTAATTCGACTAATTTTTCTGCTTCTGAAATAGATGCTGCCAATGGTTTATCGACATATACATCTATCCCTTTGCTAAGCAGTTCCGAAACCACTTCATAATGTGATTCAGTAGAGCTGTGTACAAACACGGCATCACACTCTTGAGCCAATGCTAGTAAGCTATCAAAATCTTGTATACGATACTGATTGCAGATTGCCTTTCTCTTCTCTCTACTGGGTGAAAATGCACCCGCAAATGTCCAATCTGTTTCTTTTGAAAGAATAGGCAAATATGCTTTCTGAGCGATACCACCCAGTCCTACCATACCGATTCTAGGTTTCATCAAATTAATCATCCTTTTCATATATAGATTTGGTAAAGCATTAATGAAGAACAATTGATTTGTTCCTCCGTGATGCATAATAGTTAACCCTAAAAAAGGTCCAACTACCATACCAAGATCCATAATAGCCCATCCCTTCCCCTTTTCGTGATTCAGGGATGAGATCTGCTACGATGGCTCCGGTAGCTGTAGTTGCCATTCCAAATCCAATTCCATGGAAAAAGCGAACAATAAGTAGTGATGTGATCGATTGCATTATAGATACCTGTTACTTTATTTGGATGCCTTTTGTTTACAAACTGTGCCGAACACCCATAAGATGTTTGTTGAGAATAATTATTTTTCAGTTGCTGTATTCCCCATTGCAATAGATATTCTATTCCAACTATTGATTTGATTAATTATTAGTACAAGGTCAACATATTGTCGCTCGTCATAATGTTCACGTACTCGTTGATAAAGCTCATCTGGCACACGTTTTGTCGGGATTAAAGTTACGTATTCTGTCAACTCAAGAGCCACTTTTTCAGGATCTGTGTAAAATGTGCACTCTCTCCAAGCACTAATACAATATAAACGTTGTTCCGTTTCTCCCATTTTTCTAGCATCAGCTGTATGCATGTTAAGACAATATGCACAACCATTTATTTGAGAAGCCCGAATTTTTATAAGTTCACGAAGTTTACGGTCTATACCTGTTGTTTTCGTATACTTCTCCATTTCCATCATTATTTTAAGTGCTTCAGATGCTACATTGTAATAATCAACTCGTTGTTCCAATTTAATTTCCTCCTTATATTTCTTTTCTTTGCCTTTAAGTCAGTATTAATTTAGGTGCTAATCTAGAAGCAGCTTCTTCAGCTTCTTTATATGCTTTTTGTAATACTTCATTTGATTCTAGTAAAGCAGTTCCTTGCGCCCGAATGATTTGATAATCTTCAATACCAAGGAAATTGAACATTGACTTCAGGTATTTTTGGGAGTAATCAACTTCTGTATACCAATCATTATTGGTATAGATTGATCCACTTGCTTGTATAATAAGCATTCTTCGTCCGTCATTAAGTAGACCCACTGACCCATTTTCAGTATATTTAAAAGTTTCACGTGCAATCAGGATATTGTCCATATAATCTTTTAACTTTGATGGAATATTAAAATTATGCAAAGGTAAAACAATGATATACGTATTTGCACTTATAAATTGATTTAAGATCTCGGACATACGCTCCGTTACTTTTTGTTCTTGACTAGTTAGCTCTTGTTCTTTTCGTTGTTTTTCCCATGCACTTAAAACCGTTTTATCTATCATAGGCACTTCATCACTATACAAATTAATCTGTTCAATTGCTTCGCTGTCAGGAATTAATTCTTTATATGCTTTCAAAAAGTGGTTAAAAACCTGCAAGCTTACTGAAGAAGTATCATCTACTTTTGGATGTGCGTTAATGATAAGTGTTTTATTCATTTTTATTTCCCCTTTAAAATGAATTTTAAGTCCAAATTGGAGACTAAGTTAATCGCCGATTAACATAGTCTATAATATATACTATAATTATTTTTGTCAAATGAATATGATTTACCCAAAAGAGATTTCTTTTATTTGACTAAAACTCTAAATACTCCTAAGATACAATTTGATAACCCTTAAAATCAAAAGCAGGTGAGTTTATATGCAGTATAGTGTCGGAGTTGAATATGCTTTACATTGTCTGGTTTATTTAATTGATGTTCCTTCCAACGATAGTATTGGGATAAAGGATTTGGCAGAATTCCAAGGTCTTCCTGAGACATTTCTTTCAAAAGTTTTCGGTAAATTATCTAAGGCTGGAATTGTAAGTTCTGTCCCCGGGGTAAAAGGAGGATATAGATTATCTAAGTCTCCGGAAGATATTTCCTTTTGGGATGTAATTGAAGCAATTGAAGGCCCTAAGCCTATTTTTCAATGTAAAAATATTAAAGATAATGGTTATTTGTATAGAAAAAACTGCTGTCAAGCTCCCTCCTTTTGCACCATCAATTTAGTTATGCTATCTGCGGAAGAAAAAATGCGTGATGACTTACGTAGTAAATCACTTTCATGGTTAAATGAAGAACTTGATAGTGTCTTATCAAAACAAATACGTGAAGATACTCGGAAATATTTTTCGAAGAGCAACACATAAAACAAACCTCTCGTGAAATTCCTTAATTAAAGGGAATTAAGAGAGGTTTTTTCTTAGTTCAAAGAATCGTATCATTCAATTGTCTAGTAAGAACTACAACCAATCCTCAATTAACCTGCTAGTTGGCCCATTCACAATCTTAGTAAATTATTCCATTAAATGGCCCGATTGCATTATGATCATTAATTGGGATTTTCTTATATTGTTCAGTCCATTGATATAAGTCATTTTTAAGATTATCTGTCAACGGAAAGTCATCAATATCGAGATTCCAGCCACATACGTTGCACCAAATTGGGTCAGCCACAAAATCCGCTTCTAGTTTAAATGAATGGGAAAATTCGCAATTACAAACATCTTTTAACATCAAAAGTAATCTCCCAAAAATAAAATATTCTACCCAACATCTATGCAACTAACCTGCTTACTTTACTTGAATAAGAAAAAAAGCCGCTGAAGCAGCTGGATCTTTAAGTCTTGCACCCTTTAGTTTAAGTAAAATTCTTCACATACATTTAACTTTAATATTTAAAATCGACCTTTTAATATAGTAAAGGTCGGTTAAGATTTTTTACTGAAATTCAGCCAATATTTCTTAATAAATGTTTAATTTTATCGTAGTGTTTTTAATGCTCCGCTCCAAGCAACCACTTCTTCGAGCATCGCATTTACATTATTAAGAAGTAAATCTTGTGGTTTAAACTCCGTTCCATTAACAAAATCGGTAAATAGACTTAAAGTTGGATGTGTACGAACATCCGCCACTTTTTGTTCTGCAAGAATTCCACGTAAGTGTTCAGCTGCACGAGCTCCTCCAGTTGAACCATAACTTCCGATACCAGCCGCCTAGTTATACCACGCATCACGGGCAAAATCGATAGCGTTCTTTAATGCACCCGTAATACTGTGTTGTACTCTTGAACAATGAATACGAATCCATCGAGGCTTGCAAGTTTTTCATTCCATGCTGCAATTCCCGGTTCTGTTCCATCGGTTGTTCCTAAAAACGGAAGATTAAATTATCAAGATATGTCCAAAAATCATTAATTGTTCTTTGTTCTATATTATGTTTCTTATACCATCGTATTAACTTCTCTGAATTCATAGCTTACTCCCTTAATGTTATTGATTTTAGTCGGTCTAGATAATATTTTATCCCTAATTAAACATTCCTGCTTCGTTAGTTCAATAACTTCAACAAAAAAGGCGTTAATCCTTCCTGGAATAACGCACCCTTAAGTCGAGCATTTTTATCAATTTATTTTTTCAACTTAAAAAGGGGTAGTACCAGCGAAGCTGACACCACCCGCAATGTAGATGTAATTAAATGGGGAATTATTTATTGATGACCTCGTTATATCCCTGCTGGGCATCGGTGATTACAAGCTTTGAATAGACCTCCAAGGACTTGCGGTCATGCCCCTGCCCGCTTCCACTCCGAACAACCAACTCCGCGTCACGTCATGGTTCTGCCCCAATAAGGTCGATGAAATTCATTGGCCTTTTTTTAAACGAACGACGAACCGCGGGCTCGGTGTCAGTCTTCGATTGCCTGGTAGACCATGGTCCAGAAGTCGTGGATAAGCCGCGTTGAATCTGGAGTGGACGCCCCAACCTGGGTGAGCAGGATTCCGGTGAGCTGTTTGTCCGGGTCAGCGTACGTCGCGGTGCCGCTTCCGCCGTCCCAGCCGAACTGGCCGATAGACGCGTAGTCACCACGGTAGGTGCGCACCGCCATCCCGAAGCCCCAGCCGCCGTGCTGCCCTTGGCCGAATGACACATGGACGTTGTTGCGGGCCATGGCGTTTCGGGCGGCTTGTTGCTCGGGCGTAAGGCGGTTGGTGGTCATCAGCTGGACGGCGGGCCGGGATAGGATCCGTTCGGTCCCGTGCATCCCGTGATTCAGCAGCATCCGGAAGTAGGCGTGGTAGTCGTCGACGGTGGAGACCAGTCCGCCGCCGCCCCCCTGGAACGCCGGAGGCTGGCTGTGGCGTCCCCCCTTGGCCTCGTCCCACACTATGAACTCTCCGGTCTGCGGGTCGGGGGCGTAGAGGGTTGGCAGCCGGTCGATCTTGTCGGCGGGCACGTGGAAACCGGTGTCCTTCATGCCCAGGGGGTCGAGGATGCGTTCGCGAAGGAACGTCTCAAACGACTGGCCCGTGACCCTGGCGACGAGCACGCCGAGTAGATCGTTGCTGATGTGGTACTGCCAGCGCTCTCCGGGATGGTGCATCAGCGGAAGCGCGCCAAGGCGGCGCATCCACTCATCCGGCTCGGGCACCGGCTCCGGTAGATTGGGCGTGAGCCCCTGCTCGAAGATCGCGTTCATGATCGGAGTGCCCAGCGACGTCATATCCATGCCGAGCCCGAACGTGGAGGTCAGCAGGTCCCGTACGGTGATCGGCCGCCGCGCCGGTACGGTATCGTCCAGCGGGCCGTCGATCCTCTTCAGCACCCGCCGGTCGGCGAGTTCCGGCAGCCACTGCTCTACCAGGTCATCCAGCCGCAGCCTGCACTCGTCGAGCAGGACCATCGCCGCCGCGATCGTAACCGGCTTGGACGTTGAGGCCATCCGGAAGATCGTGTCCCGGCGCATCGGCGCACCATCGTCATGGCGCATCGTCCCGATCGCTTCGACGTGCGTCTCATCGTACCGGCTGACCAGGGCGACGAGCCCAGGAATCTTCCCGGATTCGACATGCCGTGCCAGCACGTCGCGCATTCTGCGCAGCCCAGTTTCGGAGAAGCCGCTGTTGCTTTGTTCCGTTGTAATCTTTTTCATTTGGTTTCCCTCTCTTTACTTTTTTATCAGCCCTATGGATATGTCCTGCGCTTAGCATAGAGCCAATTGTTCATCGGACGTTTATTCTCGGTTTCATCAAATTCAAAGTCACCATTATTCCGTAAGTAATCTTCTTTGACAACCGTTGTCTTGCCCGCCCCATTGGAGCCGAGCAGGGCGATAATACTGCCCTTATCCATTTAAGTCCCTACCTTCACATTACCTAATTATGTATATTCTGTAAGTAAATACATATTCCTTCTTCAACTATCCTGGACGTTAGCACAAAAAGAAAAGACCGCCGCAGCGATCTCCGTACTTAAACTCTTGCACCCGTTAGTTAAATAAGATTTTTATAATCTTTTTTCCAAATAGTATTGATTATGTCCTTTAGGATGATCTTCACTTACTCCTATCACTTTATATCCCAGCTTCTTATAGAAATTTGGAGCTTGAAAACTAAATGTATCCAAGTTTATCAGTCGACATTCTTTTTCAATTGCAAATTCTTCAATATGTTTCATCAACTTGCTACCATAGCCTTCGTGTCTATATTCTTCAGAAATCCACAGAAAGTCAACGTGCAAGTGGTGCCAGAATGTTGTCGCCGTTACTCCTCCTATAATTTCTTCTTTTTCATTTTTCACTACAAAACTAATATTTTCCGAAGGAGTTTTTTCTTCATATGAAAGACTTTTTAGGTTATGTTCAATCACCTTTTTTCTTATGTAATCACTATCTTCTTGTTTCCATTGTTTTATTATTTTCATTTTAACTATCTCCCTCTCCTTTTTAAATTTCTATTTTATTTATTCAATTTAATAATCAAATAGTCCTTTCTTCTTCAACTAACCTGCTTCTTAAGCTTAATAAGAGTCGCCGTTTCAATTTCGTGAAACAGGTCAATAATTCATGAAAAAAAGAATTTTTTGGGGAGAGATGAACTTGTTATTATCTCAAGCATGGGAAACGTATGAATCTGATAAACGTATTGAAGGCTTTTCGCCGCAAACATTAAAAGCATATAAACAACAGTCCGGCTTACTTATACGCTTTATTAATGATGTTCAACTTGATACGATCACTACGGTTCAATTAAAAACTTATTTAGCAAAATCAAGTGAAAGCCTTAAGCCTGCAAGTTTGGCTCATCGAATTCGTTCATGAAGAAGGGCATATTCCCAAAAATCCTGCAACTAAAATAAAAGAACCTAAAACCGGAAAACGAATTCCTAAATTTTTGACCGAAATGGAAATTGAATATTTACGGGAAGCCTGTTGTTCCCCTATGGAAAAGGCTCTGTTTGAATTCATGTTCTCCACTGGATGCCGAATAGGAGAAGTTGTTACCTTAGATAGGGGTAGAATTAATTGGTCGAACCGGTCAGCTGTTATCAGAGGTAAAGGCGATAAGGAACGAGAGGTCTATTTTAATATTCGCTGCGAAATTTGGTTAAAACGATATCTGGATAATCGTGTAGATAAGGATCCTGCCATCTTTGTCACGGAACGCGATCCTCATCGAATGAGCATTGCCACGATGAGATACATAATAAAGCGGATTTCCAACCGTACTGGCATTAACAAAGACATTCATCCGCACCAACTCAGGCACAGCTATGCAACCCATTTATTGAATAATGGAGCACCTCTCGATTTTATTCAAAGCTTATTAGGTCATGAAAAAAGTGAAACTACCCGGATTTATGCCCAATTAAGTGGAAGCATCAGACAGGAATTTTATAGGAAGTATTTTTAATAATAAAACAGTAACGCATCTCCATGCGTTGCTGTTTTCACTCTTGCACCCGTTTCTTTAAGTTATCATGAACGAAACTAGCTCCTTACTCGTAACACCGTAGGTTAATTTGGTTACACTGTTTACTGGAAAAAACAAACCAAATCAGAGCTACATTACGGAAGGAGCTAGTTATTATGCAGGATACCATAAAATATGTAGGTTTAGACGTTTCAAAAGAAAAAATTGCCGTTGCCATTGCAGATGAAGGTCGTGATGAGCCAAGGTATTGGGGAATGATTCCTAACACTCCGGAATCCATTAGAAAGTTAGTAAAAAAGCTTGGAGAAAAAGAGAATCTTCGAGTGTGCTATGAAGCTGGACCAACTGGTTATGGTTTATATCGACTTTTTCATAGCCTAGGAATTGAGTGTGAAGTGATCGCCCCATCTTTAATCCCTAAAAAACCAGGTGAGCGCATCAAAACAGACCGTAGGGATTCGATTAAACTAGCAAAGTTATTTCGCGCCGGCGAATTAACTCCTGTTTATGTGCCAACAGAAGATGATGAAGCCCTTCGGGATTTAGTTCGGGCTCGGGAAGATGCCAAAGAGGATGAATTAAGAGCTAAACATCGATTATCTAAATTCCTTTTACGGAATGATATTCACCCTCCTTTCAATGGGAAAAAGTGGACTCGTAGATATCGTGAATGGTTAAATACTCTAAAGTTTGAACGCTCCACGTCTAAAGTAGTATTTCAAGAATATCTGCACCATCTACAAGAAATTGAGCAAAGGGTAAAACGATTAGAGGAAGAAATAAAATTACAATCAACCGAAGGTTACCATGCGCCAATGATTCAAGCACTACAATCATTGAGGGGAATAGCTACGATTACAGCTACTAGTCTTGTGGCTGAGATAGGATCATTTAAGAGATTTACTTCTCCCAAAAAATTAATGTCTTACGTTGGTTTAATTCCAAGTGAAAGTTCTAGTGGTGAAATCAGAAGGCAAGGTAAAATTACCAAAACAGGTAATCGTCATGTTCGTCGGTTGCTTGTAGAAGCAGCTTGGAGTTATCGATTTCCACCTGCTATAAAGGGAGATTTAAAGAAAAGACTAGAAGGACAGTTGCCCAATGTTCAAATGATCTCATGGAAAGCTCAAAATCGCCTTCATAAAAAATATTTTCGTTTATTATCACGTGGAAAAGCATTTGGAAAGGCATTAACAGCCATTGCAAGAGAATTAGCAGGATTTATCTGGGCAGTTACTCAAGAAATTGAAAATAAATCCATGGCAAAGTAATAATGTCGAATAAAATAAATATCAATTTTATTTAGAAGTCGGAGCTTAGGGCTCGGAGGCAAAGGTAAAAACCGGTAAGGAGAAACCACGAATTGTACTTGTGATATGCCTAAATAGGCTAACTCACGTTTTAAGTTAGTGGAAGCTCCATTATACGGAAAGATAAAATGTGAAAACCCACGAATATCAGAGTGCTAACCGCAGTTGAGATTTTTGCCTTCGTGCCGTGTACTTAACTTTTTATATTAATATGAAAGGAGTAATTTTATTCATTCTCAGCTTTAAAAAGTATCTCAATCTCCAAATTGCCTGTCAAGGAGAGCACTTGACAGCCAATTTGGAGATTGAGGAGCAGTTAGTAAGCTGAGAAGGAGATTCCCTAGCCTTGAAAAGGCTGAAACCCAACTAAAAAGCAAAGAAGCCGAAAAACGCTTCTCTTCTTAGAGTTGCACAAAAACCGAAACCAAAACCAACTTGGTAGGGAGCATTGACAGTTTCGTTCATATCAGTACAATACTTCACAATCTGCTTTGTTAATTAAATCAAAAAAAGCCGATGCCTTTTTAAAGCATCGCACCCGTTACATTATCTCGATTCCAAAAGTATCGAAATTGCGCTAAACATCAATAATAAAGCCATAACTATATTAAACTGAGTATTATACTTTGATAAGAATTTTCGGAAAATTGAACCAAACACACCCCAAGAGTAAGTACCTAAAAAACCAACAAAAGCTAGAAAGAATGAATAGAATATTAAGCTGACATTTGAAGTGTGATATGGGAGGACAAAGGTTGATATTGTAGTTATGCCATATAAAATACCTTTCGGATTTATGAATTGTAAAAGCATACCTGTTAAAAAACTGTTATTCTTGTCCTCATCATTGTGATTACCATCATTCTTACTGGTAATAATTTTTATAGCCAGATACAACATATAGATTACACCTAGAATAGTCATTATAAATTCAACTTTTGGAATGAAGCTTTTAAGCAAAAGACCAAAATAAGCACACAATAATATTAGTACAAAGAAACCTGAACCAACCCCTAACGAAAATCTAATTGTCTTTTTTAATCCGTATTTGTTAGCAACTAACATTGCCATAATATTATTTGGACCTGGGGTAAAAGCAGTAACAAAGACATATAACAAAAATGATAATAAAGCCAAAATGGAACCCTCCTTTTATTGTATGTTATAATGTTCGAAATAGACAATATAACGATTTCCTTTATATTGTACGATACATACGTTATATTGTAAATAATGAATTTTAGGAGTGTTTTTATGGAAGAAATAAATCAAATCATTGCCAAAAACTTAAAAGCCTATAGAGAAAGTAAAAAATTAAGCCTTGAAAAGGTTGCAGAGGTTACTGGTGTAAGTAAAACAATGATTGGTCAAATTGAAAGAGGTGAATCCAGTCCTACTATTACAACTATCTGGAAAATAGCAAATGGATTAAAAATTTCTTTTACTTCTTTAATCAATAATCCGCAGCCAGATACAAAAGTTATTTCAATGAGCGAGGTTCAAACTCTTGTGGAGGATAAAGGGAAATATCGGCTTTATCCATACTTTCCCTTTGAAGATGATAGACGTTTTGAAGTATATTCTGTTGAGATTGAAAAAGGTGGGTTCCTAAGTGCTGATTCGCACAGGGAAGGAACTGAGGAATTTGTAACTATTTATGATGGTGAATTAACTGTCCGAGTAAATGACGTTGAATATACAGTGAAAAAAGGCGATTCTATTAGATTCAAGGCTGATAGACCTCATACTTATCATAATTCTGGAGAAACATTAACTCGATTAAGTATGGTTTTATACTATCCAAATTAAAACCCCGTTTAATTAAAACGGGGTTTTACCATTGTATTATTCACTAATATAACAATGCGTTATTAAACTAGTTGAGTAGAAGAGAACCTCTCTACCTCGCGGTAGATTGTGTTTCTCCCCCCTCGCAGAACCGTGCTTGCGCTATTCACGCACACGGCTCCTCCTAGTTATCATTCACAAGATGTAGCTAATC
>NZ_JAHUWN010000044.1 GCF_019219025.1 Bacillus sp. sid0103
TTCCTCATGAGAGGAAAAGGATTATCCGGTATTAGCACCGGTTTCCCGGTGTTATCCCAGTCTTACAGGCAGGTTGCCCACGTGTTACTCACCCGTCCGCCGCTAACCAACAGGAGCAAGCTCCTATCAATTCGCTCGACTTGCATGTATTAGGCACGCCGCCAGCGTTCGTCCTGAGCCAGGATCAAACTCTCCAAGAAAGTTGATTAGCTCATTTTGTTACGTTGGCTTAGTTTCGTATTCGAAACTAAATTTATTGTTTGTTTGCACGATTTTGTTTGTTTAGTTTTCAAAGAACAAAGTCACATCATAAAGAAGCGACAAAAAATATTATACTATAATTCTCACAAATAAGTCAACATATTTTTTAATTAAAATATTTTACTCGTTCGAAGAGAACTTTTACATAATAGCATGTCCTTTACTATAAATTCAAGATGAAATTTTTTCCAAAAATAAGAGCAGTGATTAACCATATAAACCACTGCCCCCTTTTAAAACCTTAAATTTTTAAAAGATTACCTTATTATTCTATCTTATGGTTCTTCCATTCCTTATATAAGGAAGGGTTGATCTTCTTAACATGTGCTAAAAATTCTTCCAAATAACCGAGTTTTTTTAATCCTGTAAACATTTTAGTTGGGACAGACCTTACTGTATACAAAGCCCTTTTGTGATCGATCACTTTTATTTCTTCACGTTCATTAAAAAAAATATGGCGGACCTCTGTGTCCAGTCTAGCAAAACCAATCTTTTTTAATTCATCTAACATGAATAAAATCTTTTTTACAATTGATTCAGGAAGTTGTTTCTCCTTTTTCAAGTAAGCTTTAAGATTACCTCCATTCACAAACTCCATCACGATATAATTTGAACCATACTCATAAAGTCGGGGAATAACAGAACTCGATTGTCCTATTTGCAGTGCGCTTAGTTCCTTTTTTTGGTTATCTTCATTTACATATACTTTGACACACGTCTCAGGTGTCAATTGAAAAATAGATCCATCTGCACCTTTCCCAATCATTTTATAACCGCTCAAGTCTTGAATTGTTACTTTACCGTTATTTTTCGCTACTAAATTATAAAAATCTTTCATCTCTAATCTCCTTCTATATTTTTCGTCCAATTTATGTCCTTGTATTTGTTGTTCCTTTATAATACTTTAAAGTTTCGTTTAATCCTGTTTGCAAATCAAAGATTGGTTTCCAAGACAAAAGATTCACAGCATTGGTATTATCCAATTGACTATAACGAATATCCCCTTTTCGTTCAGGCATCATGATGGGCGATATATTGGTAGAAGTGAGTGATTTAACTGCCTGAAATAGATCGTTTATACTTGTCTTAGAATTAGTGCCGATATTGAAAATTCCATTTGTCCCCTTTTCAATGGACATTATATTGGCATACGCGACATCTTTCACATACACAAAATCTCTCGTTTGTTCTCCGTCTCCAAATATATATGGCAATTCACCATTTAGCACCTTTTTAAAAAATATCGAGATGACTCCACCTTCTCCTTTAGATGATTGGCGAGGGCCGTAAACATTCGCATATCTAAGGATTGTGTACGGAAGTTGAAAAAGTTGACTAAAGGTCTGAATGTATAGTTCTGAAGAATATTTGCTGATCCCATAAAAGGATTGAGGCTGAATGGAGAATGTTTCCTTTATACTACAGTCATCTTTTACCCCATATACGGCACAGGAAGATGCAAATATGAATTTTTGAACATTATACTTATGGCAGCAGTCTAATAAACGAATCGTGCCAAGAATATTTTGGGTAGCATCACCGACTGGATTTTGTACGGAAAAGGCAACATCCACTTGTGCTGCCAAATGGATCACAAAATCCGGTTTTTCCCTTATAAATACAGTCTCTATTTGTGGAGAACAGATATCCATATTAATAAAACGAACATTGGGTTGGACAAATTCTCTATTACCTGACACTAAATTATCCACAACAATCGGTTCATACCCAGATTGAATTAATAAATCAACAACATGGGAACCAATAAAACCAGCTCCCCCAGTCACGAGTACCTTCATCCAGACTCACAACCATCTTTTTTTATTCTTAAAGAAGAATGTCCAATCTTTTCCATTCAAAAAACTCCTTTAATGGTTTTAGACATTAGTTGTTCCACTTCTATAATCCTAGTTCTTTTCCCCAAACCTCAATTTTCTCAAGGTATCTCTTAAGAAGTGAGCTTTTTCCTCCATCAAGCACTTTTTGCAAGTGACTGGAAAGCTTTTTTTCTAGTGTTCTTTGTAAATAGGCCTTTTTAAGCAGGTTGAGTGGATCTTCATTGAAGGTTATTCCATATTTCTGCATTTCCTGGCAATAAACCTGAACGCATTTCCTCCGAATCTCTTCTTCCCTCTGCTGCCAATCTGAGCGAAAATCTATTAGTAATTCAACCAAAACGACCAAATCATACCAACACGGATAATGCTTTGCTGATTCCCAATCAATTAGAGACACTTTCCAATTCTCATTTTCATCATTCGCATTTTCACAGCAAATATTGTGTACATGAAGGTCTCCATGGATAAGACATTGACCACCTTCAGTAATTTCAGGAAAAAAAACAGGACCCTTTTTTAAAATTCGTTTGATCATTTTATACCTTGGTTCCACCAATTCTCGTAAATTAGGATCTTTCATTGCCAATTCCAGGCTCTCTTGTGCTTTTTTGACTCCTTTCGTTCGTTCCTTCATCTTCTCGTCAGAATCAAAATAAGGCAGAGAGGAGTCAAATAGATTTGCATGCTGCAAAAATCGTTGTTTAAACGTAATAGCATGAAATTTTGCTACCATTGGGATAATTCGTTCTAAATGCTCGGGAGTTAATTTTATTTGTCCTCTTAGTGGCCGCAAGCATTCAGTAAACATCCATGTTTCATTACCATTTACCTTCGGTTCAATCCAATACAATTTCGGCATAAACTCATGGTATATCTTATAGGCTTTTTGATACATATTGATTTCCAGCCTGTGATTTTCTTTCAATGGCAGTTTGTATATTTTAAGCACAATCGGAATGATGTCCTGACCATCTGAAAGTACCAACTTCCAAATACTTGTCTTTTCCCGTGAATTTTTGAGACATTCTATTCTTTCTTCGAGCAATTTTACTTTTTTACCAAGAACTTTATTAAGCTTTTTTTCCCAATCAAATTGCTTCCAACATTTAATGATCTCTTCTAAACTATTCAAACAGAAAGTTCCCTCCCAATATTGTCATTTCTTACTGTCTCCCCCATAAATTTCGCAAATGGGATACAAAGCTACGAACAAATGGCATGGGGTCATTCCAAGCAAATAGTGCCTCAACCTTTTTTCCAGATAAGCTCTTTATCCACTCAAAAAATTTCATTTCCCCAGCTTTTTGTTTTTGGCGAAAGGAAAGAAAATCACGGACAAAGTAAACCCATTTGACCCCTTCTTTCTGCACTGTCACTGGTGTTGGATTTTGCCCGGTAAGGGATAAATAATACAAGTAGGCCAAATTGACCCCACAAGCACTCGATAATGCTTGAGTTAAACCTATTCTTGAATTGATTTCGATAAATTTCAATTTCCCATCTCTTGGGTCCCGTTTAAATTCGGCAATAGCCAAACCTTTGAATTGAATATCTTTTAGAAAGGTAGTAGCGAGTTGAATGACTTCTTCGTCCCTAATACTAAGGGCAAGAGCAGTGGATCCAAAATGAGGAGGAAATTGATGTAATTTTTGGTTCATCCACAAGCCAATTAAATTCATCTTTTCGTCAAAAAATGTTTTGACGGAATAAATACAATCCTCATCACCGGGGATGACTTCCTGGATCATTAGTTCACCGAATGGCCGATAAAAAAGGTATTCTTCTCTCAATTGGGAAGGCTGTTCTACTACAATGGCTTTCTTATAAAGTCGATGATCGATATTTGAGCGGAAATGAGAAGAATAAACTGGTTTTAATATACAAGGGAAGGTAATTTGATGGATGATTTGCTCAAACTGTTCTTCGTTATTTATAGCGTATGTTTTGGGGCATGGCACATTTGATTTCAGGGCCAATTCATACGTTAATCTTTTATCTAATACGGCTTCGACCAATGTGTGTTTAGGTAATATAAACCGATAGTAGTGTGAAAGGACAAATCTGTTTTTTGAAATAAACTGAACAAAGTCATCTGACCCCGCATACAGGACGGCCTTTTGTCCAAACTTTTGTGCCATACTGGTAAGAAATAGAATTAATGCAGGCGCCTCACTGACTGGATTTGGACAAATTCCACAAGTGGCAAACCGAGTTTTTCCGATTTCATATTTTCCTTTCGTATCAAAGGCATATACCTTTATCCCTTTTTTCGCTAGACTCCTCACAATCCCTATCCCGGTTGCACTTAGATCAAGAACAACGGCAGGAACATCATGTCTCATTGCTTTTTCCCCCTTTCATAATAATGATTGATAGATTTCTTCAATATTTTGGACCATGTTACTAACGGTTAAATGTTGTAGCGCAAATGCCTGTGCATTGCCCGCTAATTCTGTCCTAAGTGATTCTTTTCGCAAAAGGAGCGATAACTTTTCAGCAAGTTGCTTTGGATTAGCTGGTTCAACTATAAATCCTGAATAGTTATCTTTAATAATTTCCGGAATGCCGCCACAATTAGTCGTAAGTATTGCCTGATTGGAAAACATTGCCTCAATTATTGAGATTGGCAGCGTATCACTCGTGGTTGGCAGAACAAAAATGTCTGATTCCCTTAACAATTTTGGTACGTCTTCTCTGCTTCCTAAGAATGTTACGTTTTTTAATTTCAACTCACTGACCTGCTTTTCGAGTGTATTTCTCATCTCACCATCGCCTACAATCCGTACTTCTACATTTTTCATCTTGTCTTTAATAAGAGCAAGCGCTTTAAATAAATACTCATGACCTTTACGGGGGCGTAGGCGTGAGACACAGGTAATTACCGTGTTGCGTTGGCTTTTTTTATTTTTCTTCTGATTATTCCCTCCACCAAAATCAATCCCAGTATAAACAGTGGTTATTTTATTTTCCTCCGCGCCTAAATTTCTTAGAATTGGGCGAAAGACATCGCAAAGGACGATTACTTGATTGGCATTTTTAATGGC
The DNA here is from genome assembly GCF_019219025.1 of Bacillus sp. sid0103. Next base: position 5,144 of record NZ_JAHUWN010000044.1, read on the forward strand.
TTGTTTATCAATGGCGGAAAAATAGATTTCCTCAAGCGAACCTTTTTCCATCAAGTTAAACTTTAATCTGTTTTGGGTCATAAATCCGTGAGGTGTAAAAAGAAGAGGTATTTGAAAGGATTGGTTTAGGATCCCCATAACATTTGCTGTATATCGATCTTGTGCGTGGATAATATCGTATTTTGCCAGATTAATATTTTTTAGCATCGTATAATAACTGTATAGTTTGCTGAAGTTGTGTAGTATTTTTCGATTACTGCTTCCATACCGATTGTTAAAAAATTGTTCGAATTGCTCGGAAGATCGATCGCGTAATGCCTTCATTTCCTCTGACTGAAAAGAGTTTAGTGCGATTACATCAACACTATGTCCTAAATTTTCTAAGCCAGTTTTAAGTGAAGTGATATAGTTCTGCAGGCCACCGATCATTGGATATTCCCAAAACGTTGTGATTAATATCTTCATTTTTTTGTTTTGTAGTTCTGGTGAATCGATTGGCCACCACCTTTCTATCTCATATTCTTCTTCATAAGGCTCACTGACCCCATAATATTGATCCATAGCAGAGATTAGGTAAGGAAAAAGGGTCGGCTGAAAAGATTGATCATTTTGTAGTTCATCTCTCACTTCCATACCCTCCTAATGATTTCAAAAGCTTCCGCGTACTCGACCCCAACCGTCATTCCTCTGACGCGCGCTAAGTATTCCACTCCGTCATAGGAACGTGGATGTGGGAAGGGTCTCATTTCTACATCATAATGGTGAAGAGATTTGAGCTTGTCGTCGATGGTATCTGTAATATCAACAAAATAATTGGGTTTAAATTCTTTATCATTTGTATGTTGGCTCCATTCACTGGAAGAAACCGTTTCAAAACAAAGAATCTCAACCGGTTTTTTTCCAGGCAACGGCCGGGCTGCTGTTAACACTGCCTGAAACAAAATTTGGTGGTCCTTGTTGGTGTCACCATAATGATGGGTGAAAATCATTGAAGGAGCATATTTGTCCAAAAGCCCTTCGATAGATTTGTTGATTTCCACCAGAGGGATGGTCTCCAATCGAAGATTGGGTAATTCCAAAAATAGCACCTCTTCCACCCCTAATTGTCTGTTTGCCTGCAGCATTAATGGCTGAATCCGATGTTCCTCTTCCTTACGTCCCTTAGCAGCAATAACAGTAATTACCTTATAGCCATGATTAATTAACTTCTTAATGGTTCCGCCGCTCCCAAGAATCTCATCATCAGGATGAGCGGCAATCACTAACACATTCTCACTCATTAGAACACCTCAACTCCAGTTAAAATAGTTTTCTTGTAATTATATGAAGATAAGTTAGAGTCGATATGGACAAAGTGAATAAATATGAAAAATAGGCGGATTCTTGGTGTTTTTATCTGTTTTGCTTAAACCTCTGGCTATATCACTATTATAAAAAACAAAAAAACATATGCTTTTCGCATATGTTCTGGATTTAGTTAATCTTACTTCTTTCCATTAAGTTTTTTTCAAACGCTTTCACAGGAAGCGGTTTACTAAAATATTACCCTTGGGCTTCAATACACTTTTGTTGGAACCTTGAAAGCAATCAATTGATTAGAGCAGAAGCATTGCTTCGTTGGAATCATCCCCAAAAAGGATTTATTACTCCTGCGGAATTCATACCTGTCGCAGAGGAAACCGGTTTTCTTTCTAATGCCTTACGCAGATGGCCTTCTATTTCTAATTCATGATGAGATTTTTCTTTTAAATCCTCTGTAAAAAATTGATAATTATTCTTTCCGAGGCTTTTTGCAAAATACATCGCTAAGTCAGCATTTTTTATTAATGTATCAAAGGTTTCACCATGTTCAGGAAACATACTAATCCCGATACTAGGTGTTACAAAAATCTCGTTGTGACTTTGATAAAATGGTTCAGATAAATTGAATAGGATAGATTGAGCAACTTCACGGGCTCTTTGAACATTTGAATTAGAAAGCAGAACCGTAAATTCATCACCGCCATACCTGGAGATAATATCGTTTTGATCAACTAGATCTTTAAGATTATTTGCAATTTCAATGAGTAATTTGTCACCTATTTCATGCCCAAACGTATCATTTACGGGTTTAAACCGGTCCAAATCCAAAAACAGCAACGTAAAATTTTCATGACGTTCTCTTGAACGTTTTACTAGGCCGTCGAGTTTCTCCCTTAACAGGTATCTGTTTGGGAGCCCGGTTAATTGATCATGATAGGCCATATGCTTTATCATATTTTCTGTTTTTATTCTTTCCGTAACATCAATAACCGTTCCGATGATTGCCGTTTTCCCATCATAATCAATGCTTGATCCATAAATTTCTAAGGTTATCACCCTTTTATCTTTTCGGATAACTCGATATTGGTCTGTAATTGTTGACACTTCATTCGAAATTAATTTAATTATATTTTCAGTTATAATCGGCAGGTCTTCAGAATAAATTATCTGCGCTAAGTTTAGTGACAAGAGCTCTTTTTCATTGTAACTGGTCATTTCACAAATCCGTGGATTAACATAAACTAATTTCTCATTTTGAAAAATATAAACTCCTACCAATGAATTTTCAACTAAACTTCTGTATTTTGCTTCGGCTTCCATAAGGTTTTTTTGTGCTTTTTTTTGCTCGGTAATTTCTTTAATGATTCCGTAGACACCAATTACTTTATCATTGATAATAATCGGTATATTTGTAGCCCTAATTTCTCGCTGATTCCCTTCCTTATCATATATTGAACACTCATATGTAGTAGGAAGACCCAAGACTGCCTGTTTAAAATGAGAAAGTGTTCGTTCAATATCATTAGGAACTAGAAACGCAGTAAAAGGTTTATTAATTAAATCTGAAGTCGTGAAACCGAACAGTAACACTGCTCGATTGGCACTTATTAATTTTCCTTCTAAATCAAAGGTAATGATGACATCTGGATTTTGATCGAATAATGATTTGTAATACTGTTCATTGAGTTGAAGTTGCTCGGAATGCCGGGAACCTGTTCGAACAAACATGGCAGTAACCAATAAAATGATTACAAGCATAGCTGATAACGATAAAAATATGTATATGGAATGATGTAAGGAAATTTCCTGCATGCATGATAAACCTCCGAATATTGTGTTTCTGTTCCTCTTTACTCATACACAAAGAACAAAAAAACATATGCATTATACATATGCTTTCTAAAACTGGAAATTTTATTCAAGGCTTATTGACTTTAATAGCAGCAATGATGGCATGGCCCGACTTGCTATAAAGTTTTTCCATGTGCTTAAAATCTCGTTAACTTTTTCATAATCTCTGTTTTTCGTTCCTTATCCTTAATTCTTGTTAAATCAAGCGCATATTCGTGACCCTTATTTTTCGATTTTAGGATTTCTCTTATTGCATTTTTTACACTTTCTTCCGTATCCGTAACCATAATCACTTTCCGCAGCATCTCTTCCCCACCCTTAGGATTCATTTATTTTTCTAGTCTGATTAATTGCCTTGCTTTTAAAAAAGGCAGACAAAGAAGAATTAATCAAAGCAACACAGATGGCGGTAATGATAAAGAAGCCGATTGGTACAAGAACAATCCAAGACTGTGTATAAAGATAACTGATATCACTGCCAATAACACCAGACCATTCATAGGAAATCGTTCGTGGAGGTGTATCTTGATCACCATAATGTGTCCCTCCAAAAAAAAGCTTCATAAATCCAAGATGTGCAAGAAGCTGTAAGGATTGAATAAATTGCTGCCCAAATAATAAAATCCACTTTTCATACACATGAGGGACAATATGTTTAAAAAAGATACGGGTTTTTCCCGCGCCAAGTGTTCTTGATGCTTCGATAAAAGACTCTTTCTCGATTAGCCTCATTTCATTGCCGACATGAAGGCTCAAATTCGGGATGGCAATCATTACTAGAATGAAAGTTTCAAATAAGGCACGTTTCCAAAAAGGTGTATGAAACCCTTCAAGCGGCATCCATAATACACTGTACAAGATAAAATAAGCAATAATGGTTTGCGGAACAACAGAAAAAGGTTCAAATAAAGTTTTCATACCGTTGTAAATACGCTTGTTTAACGAGTATATAAAAGATCCTAAAACAATCGAAAATAGCAGCCGGCAAATGGCGATAATAATAGTGATTCCAATCGTCCATTTCGCCCCTTCTATCATTATATGCCCCAAATCATATCCATACCTTTCGGTTCCAAAGAAAAAAACGGAAAAAGGCGGATAGGGAGGTCTGTCTATGATATTTCCTTGTTCATCAGAATGAAACTTAACTTGTCTGATTTCCCCATCATTTACAATAGTATTTAAGATACTTAACGTAAACAAGGTTACCAAAAATAGTGCACTAATTAGGAACCTTTTTCTTTTAATTAAAAATAGGAACATATTATTGAATATCCTTTCTGTTCTCAAAACTGCCCCATTCATAAATCCGAGAAATCATAAAAAATGGAACAAAGATCAAAATACAGCCAATAAAAAACGGGTCCTTTCCAGTTAACATCATTCGTAGTAACCCATTCATATTAAACAAGTAATCAATTACTAATAAAGTAGACAGCATGGACCAGAAAATGGTCTTCGAGGTCCCAAACATTCCTTCAATAATATTACGGAGTACATGAACATTTAGGATATATGAAAAAGTAAAACCTTTTGCCCGCGCTAAAAGTATATAAGGTTTCTCCAATTCCTCCTCAATGTAATGGATCAGGACTTTAGTTATGTAAAAGCTAATCGGCACACTTAGACTGATAACAGGGAGAAGGATTGCCTCTTCTCTCAGGGTGACGACTCTGGCAAGTTTTATCCCTGTTTCCTTATAGATGATAATAACTGCAAATTGCAGTAAAAGAATCAGCATTAAATCAGGGATTGACTCAGCTGCCTCAAGAATGCCTTTTAAATGTTTCATCTTATGTTTGAAAAAGATAAGTCCTAGATAAGCAATGAAAAACGCGATCACACATGCAGTAAAAAAACTTAAACCGAGCATTTTCATGGAATCTAGGTATGTATAAAAAATCACCGGAAATAAAGAGTTTCTACCATCAGCAGTGAAGAAATCACTAAAAGTAAAGACCCTATTATTTAATTCATAGATGCCATGAAGATATTCCGTTAAGTTAAAGGTAAGATTGTCAAATAACACAGGAAAAACCGCGACTAAAATCAACACTTCAACAGCAACGATACACTTCAAAAGTAAAACAATTATCTTTTTCAGAAAACGAACAAATTTCATGTACTACCCTCACAATCTATTAACCTTTTGGATTTAATTTTAAATTATGTAAATATATGCAAAAATTAGACGAATCTAAACAGAGAAATGTTTCAATCAATTAGGTGATTTTTTTATAAGCTGGTGCCTGACACCAAATTTAAAATTTTTCTAATTTATCAAATATGGGGCTAAATTTACTTTATTAACTGTGTTTAATGTGACTTTACTAAGAGTCTTAATCAGCGGTGTTTAAATCCTTTAGCAAACTCCTTAAAAAAAAAAAAACTAAAGAAGCAGCACACCGCAAAAGATGTTAAAAAGATGCCCATTTCTCCGTCTGATTTTTCCTTTCAAAGAGATTTAACCTAGATAATAAAAGGGTGTCAGGCACTGATAGTAGTGCCTGACACCTATTTCTTATAGCTATTATTTACTGTCTGAGTAGAGCATGATCCCATCGGCAATGTTGGTGAGTAGGTTGGTAAGATAGCTTGTGTCTGACAGGTTGTTGTCTTCGGTCGGATTGCTCATAAAGCCCATTTCAATTAACGTACTAGGCACTTGTGACCAATTAAAGCCTGATAAGTCTTCGCGATATGAAATTCCATTTACTTTTACTGTTGGATTTTTTTGGGTTTCATCAAGGATAAGCTTAGAAGCCTTTAAACTATCCTGAAAAATTGCTTTTGTAAATTTATCATCCCTAGAAGGAGTTAAGACAGAGAGACCTCTTACATTTCGGTTGGTGGATCCATCCGCATGAATCCGAACAAATAAGTCAGCGTTATCTCGATTGGCAATTTCGGCTCGTTCTTTGTTACTCAAATCAACGTTATGCTTTGTTCTGGTGTAGATGACTTTTACCCCTCTTTTTTCAAGTATCTCGCCTAAAATTAGCGATGCTTCTAACGTTAATTTGTATTCTGGCTTCCCTGTTGCAACGCCTGAGGTTCCGCCTGTAACTTTAATTTTGGTTTCTGCTGCACCTGGACCGACTGGCTCCTGCCCCATATTTGCGCGTTGTTGGTGTCCCGGGTCAATGACCACTAAAAAGTCTTTTGGTCCTTCTTCTTTTTCTTCTTCATCTGGAATTTTCGTTGTGTCTTGACCTTCCTTCCTAGTTTCTGCTTTAGATGGTACTTCGTTTTTTGGTGCTGCATCGTTATCTTGGTTTGGCATGGTCGTTTCAGTCGTTTTTGTCTCTAGTTCAGTCGATGCTGTTTTTGTCGCTTTTTGTTCCACCTTTACAGTCTTCCTCGAGGTATCTTGTCCATCCTCATTTGAATAATTGTGGTAAAAATACACAGGAATAATTGCTAGAAGGATGATGCAAGTAATCCCTATCTTTGCTGTCCTTGACATTACTTTAGAAACTCCTCTCGGCTTTTAATCAAATTTACATTGTACTTTTCAATTCTACTTATTGTATCGTCATAATATGGGTCTAGATTGTACCACATGATTTCCGATCGAAATAGATTTGTAAAGAACCCTTTTTAAAAATATGGCCATGTCTTGCATAAATTTCATTTCTAGCCAAACTAAGTTCTTCAAGTGTTAAGTATTCGTTAACATTTCATAGAAAATACTTCCTAAAAATAACAGATAGTTTAAAATTTCGACATATCTCTGTGATTTCCTACGTATACTTTTTTTTGCGCCAAAAAAAACGGCCGTCCGATTAGCAGACAGCACCATTTCCTCTTGATATATTAATCTAGTTTGGCTAATTTTCTATTAATGTACCTTCTTCTATCCTCGATATAATTCGTTATGACCGATATTTCTTGGTCATATATATCCATATTTTGTTTTTTATATGGGTCCTGTATGACATATGGCCGAATCAATTGTGTCAGTGTTTCTACCTTCGGAATCATATTTGCTACTGTAAATTGCTTTTCCATTATTTCCACAAGGAGTCTCCGATAATGCTTCCGAAAGGAATCGACATATAAAAGCCGTGCGGTTAATGAATTAAAGCCATCTATTGGTACATAATCAGGCTCCATAATCTTTCCATTTACATCCCTGCCCCATGTCGCATCATAATCCCACGGGATCATTTCAAAAAGGCGTGTTTCTCCATTCCTATAAAGGGCGTAGTTATGAACAAAACCATCATAGTTTGATGTGAAAATTACACCGGCCACCCAGCGAAGATATTTTTCAATGTCTACAAATTTTTGAATTTCCTTTTCGAATTCATTTTTTGAAAGCGTATTGATGCTAAAGATAAATTCCTGTAAGTAATAATCATCTTCCGGCCCGCCAACTTTTCTTTCATAGCCTAATTTGAGCGATTTTTTGGTTTCCTTGTCTAAATCGCTCATCAGTGAGAAGTTCGCATCCCCATCGACAGCATAATGAATGCTGCCAGTAGGTAAGTTCCTTCTTTTTAAGAAATTTTCATCTACTGCTTCAATTTCCAAATAGACCCCTTCTGCTTTTCCATTTTGATTAAGGAATATATGGTGCGAATGCGGCGATAACACGCCTAGCTCGGCAAAGAAATCAAATGATAGTTTATTTCGTATTAATGAAGGATCCTTAAATTCAGCATTCAAATGAATTTGTTTGGACCCTCGGAATGTTTTAGGTTTATAGAAGGAAACCTGGTAAGACTTTTTCGGTAAATCGCGGATATGGGATCCTCGATAGGCAACATCAATTTCGAGTCGTTTCCCATCAACCGTTAATTGGGCCGGGATCGGTTCATCAATCCAAATATCCCTTCTCAGCTCCCGCAGATCCATTGGGTTAATAAAAAGTTTGTATTGCGGTACTTTTGCAGTCTCGTCCATTTTATACTCCTCCTTCCTATATTCGTATGATAGTCGACAGTTAGAGGTCCCGTTTGGACAGCTTTTTTTTCGCTAATAGGCTGTTTTCTCATTCAAATGTACCTGTACATACGTATTTTAGTAGAAGAAGAGAGAGTTTCCTGGACAAAAATGTGAATTAGTTTTCGTGCTCCCTTTTCAAGCTTAAAGGAGGTGCTAAGTTAATATGAGTGATTTTTCAGCAGAAGATATTCAAAGTGCGGCAGATGAAGTAAGACAAGGTGATTTCTGGGACTTTTTGTTCCGTGACCCAGGTCATAATCGCCGTACAACACGCAGAAGAACATCTAGAAGAAGAACTTCACGTCAGCGCATGACATCACGCATGAACACATCCAGACGTAATACTTCAAGAATTCGTAATACTTCAAGAAGAAATACTTCCAGAAGAAATACCTCAAGAAGAAATACCTCAAGAAGAAATACTTCAAGAAGAAATACTTCAAGAAGAAATACTTCAAGAAGAAGAACTTCAAGAAGAAGAACTTCAAGAAGAAGAACTTCAAGATGCTGCAAATGGACAGGATGGCGTAGAGATACTCGTACCAATACTCTAATCAATCGTTGTTGGGAAGGCGGCAACATGTGGAATTTGAGAGTTCGCAGACGCTAATAGTACTTTAAAAAACAAATGGGAAAGGAAACTAAGTTTCCTTTCCCATCATTATTTATGGATAAATATCTACTTTTTTTCAGGAATAGCACAACTGCCATCTGCACAGCTAACATCTTCCTCGGTGGATAGATCTTGCAGCACTGGTACCGGAGACTCTTCCTCCCAGACTTTTTGCAATGCTCCCATAAAGGTCTCTGTCGGTTGGGCACCTGAAATGGCATATTTTTGATTAATAACAAAGTACGGTACACCACGAACCCCATACTGCTGTGCAAGAGATTCATCTTGGCGGACATCAGTCGCAAACGCATTTTTATCATGAAGGACATTCAATACTTCTGGACGATTCAAACCTGCCGCTTCAGCAATATCAGCTAGCGTTTCTATATCCCCAATATGCTTTGAGTCTGTAAAATAGGCCTGAAGAAGCTTTTCTGAGACCATCGCTTCTTTCCCTTGTGTTTGTGCAAACTTGGCCAACCTGTGAGCATCAAAGGTATTAGTCGGCTTCATTTCATCGAAATTAAAATTCAACCCAACAGTGGCTGCTTGCTGCCCCACCCCTTGATTTGCTTGTTTCGCTTGTTCAACACTCATACTATATTTTCCGGCCAAAACTTCATGAATATTTTGACTGATATTTTTAGGAGAATTGGGGTCAAGTTCAAAGCTTTTGAATTCTACTTCTACTTGATCCTTGTGGGGGAATTGCTCTAAAGCCAATTCTAATCGGCGTTTGCCTATATAACAAAACGGACATACATAATCAGACCAAACTTCAATTTTCATATCGACACCTCGTTTTCTTCGAATAATTTATATAGTAACACAAGGCGAGTGAAATCCAATTCCAAGATGCTCATTGAAAAATTGGTTGATTTTACCTAAAAAGAAGGTAAAATTAACTATATTCTTTAAATTCTAAAAATGGTGGTGTGAAACAATTAAAAATTTAGTTAAGGGAATAGCAGGAATTGTCATTCTTGATTTATATTTTAACCTTGTCCCAGTTCAACTAGGCAATCCTTACCTCCAGTCTTCTGGGTTTTCACAATCAGTATCATGATATACGCGCTAGATGATTATTGGTACGCAGGCATTAGCCTGAGCAATATTATTTTTTCTATTATATTAGGTCTTTCTTTAACGTTCGCATTCTATAAAACTGGCTCGGTTTGGGCAGATACTGGTCTCCACTACGGATTAAATGTTGCTTACGGCCTTTTCTATGGACTGGTTGGTAATCCCGGGTGCGGGATTTTTATCGTAAAGGACACCGGGCACGAAATCTTCCTTCTGAAATACATAATCCCAGCAATGATGTTTATTTTTCTCTTATGGTTCCTTAGGTTTTATAGTAATAACTCATAAATGGAGGAAAGAATAGGATATTTTTCATCCCATATAGAATAATAATTTAAATACAAAAAATGAGCACGAGGTGATAATGGTTGAAAGAGTGGATGAAGGAAATTGAAATCAATGCACCTATTGATCAGGTATGGAAATTGCTAGATGGAACACTAGAGGAAATGCAAAAAATAATGCCGCAAGTCGTAGATCATCAAGCTGTAAAAGTGACTACGGAAGGCGTGGGAAGCATCTATCGCCAAAGATATAAAGAAGGAAAACGAATTGAGGAGTATGATGTTGAGACATTAGAATATGTAAATACTCCTGCTAAAAAGAAATTGAAAGTGGGCTTTACGCTGGCAAAAATGTTTGAGATCACCGCTTTGTATGAATTATCCGCAATCAATGAACAGAAAACTCTTTTTACATACACCTGTACGAACAAACCGCTAAAAGGCTTCCTCAAATTATTTTTATTCTTCGCAAGCGACAAGATCGTCGTTCAGTTTTGTGAGAGAGTTAAAAAAGTAACGGAAGAAGAATACGAAAATTCCAAAGTGCTTGTTAAATAGCCTTGACAATACCTTAACGTCTATATTTCAAAAGAAACGTCCACACGTATAGAGCCTGTGGACGTTTCTTGCTTTCCTACCATTTATCTTATTTTATTATTCCTTCCATGTTAAATGAAAAGACATATATTTTTCAAATCTGGTAATAATAACCTTGATTAACTATGAAAGGATGGGATGTTTGATGTCGTTAGAATGGTTTGACAGAGTAAGTGGAGAACTGCAAGAACACCTGGAATCTATTTGTGAAGAATATGATCAGGTTGGTCAAATGACAATTGAAAGAGCTGCCAAACATCCGAGGATTGAGTTTTATGTCGATACCGCAGATGTTGATACCGAAGAACTAGAGCGTGATTATTTTTGCTCGTTGTTCTTTGATCCTCAAAATGAGGAATTTTACATCGATACCTTCGATGTGGACACCGGACATACTGCAAAGGTCATCCTTTCAGACATAGAAGACATTATCGAGGAAGTTCATGCCAGTCTGCATGATTACATGAACGGCGATGATCATTATACAGATGATGGGGTCTATCTTCAGACTCCCGAAGTATATAATGATGATGAAGTGATCGAAACTGTTTATGTGGATGATGAAGATGAAGAGTATGATGAAGCAGAACAAGTCAACAGTGACGACATCTTTGAGGAAATTGATGTGGAATGGTCCACACCGGAGGTAACAGCTTTCAAACATGAAGATGAAGTCGAAGTGACCTATCAATTCGGGTTGGTGCAAGCCACTGGTGACGGGGTCCTCAAACGTGTCAACCGGATATGGACAACAGATGATGAATTAATCAGAGATGAGTCCCATTTTATTTTTAGCAAGGAAGAAGCAACTACCATAATCGCAATGATTGCCTCCCATATGGACCAATTAAGCGAGTTTGAATTTTAAGCATAATCTTTAAAATACAAAGGGAGCAAACCATTAGGTTGCTCCTTTTTCTCACTCCAAAGTGTAATCAATTTGAATGAGATCCCATGCTGTAATCATGCCCAGGGGGGCATCCTCGCCTTTCCCATTTTCAGTAATGATGACACCTTCTATTTTCCGTTTCTTCTTATGTGCTTTTTCGAAAATATTTTCAACCTCAAAAATATTAATCTCTTTTGGAACGATCTCTATCGGATATTCTTTCTCGTAATTCATTATATCGGATACATGGATATCGGCTAAATTTATCAGGCTGCTCTCCATATTTTGAGACATCCATTTTACAATTGAACTGGATGTAAGTAAGCCCACACATTTTTTGTTTTTATAGATGGGAAACTTCGAATAACCATACTTTTTAATTGCGTCGGTAACTTTTAAGATACTGTCACGATCATCAAAGAACACAACATTTTTCGTGGAGATCGACAAGGCATAATTAGGACGGCTAAAAACATGGGCAATTTTTTCAATATGGGAAACGACCTTTGCATTAGGCTCAGCAATATAAAAACCAATTTCCATTTTCTCATGCACAATCGCGTTCCGAAGCCGGGCATATTGCTCTAAGTCCTTTTTATAGGTATCAATCATTTGATATTTTTTAGCGCCCACCTTCACGAGTACGACGAATCTGTCATCATTAATTTGAACGATATCCCGCAATGCATCGTGAACTTGGTTGAAGGCAACCTCAAAACGCTCAGATAGAAGTTGTCCTTGTTTTTTATTCATATTCATATTCATTTGGCTCTCCCATGGGTTTAACTCTTTTATCATTATATTAATAGTAAAATCAATACTTTAAATTTTCAAGAAGTTATTTTCCCCTACTTTTCTTGCTCAACTCGATTTCCTGGCGAAATCCTTGAAGGAATGGCTGCGGGGTTATTGATTGGCTATTATAGTAAGAAGTTGGTCCTCCACCTTTTTTCCTTTTGAATCTTCCATTAAGTTATTTAGCAAAATGGAAAAAATTAAGGTTTGGCCGCTTTTTGTTTTAACATATCCTGAGATGGAACTCACCGTTGAGATGGTTCCTGTTTTGGCGTTCACTTTTCCTCGGACAACTGGATCCTTCAACCGATTTCTTAAGGTACCGCCTACCATCTTCTCATTTGCGCCAGCGACCGGTAATGAATGAAGATAGCTCTGAAACCACTTTTCTTTTTGAACGGCAAATAGCAGTTGCGTTAGTTGGTTAGCCGGAATCAAATCAACGTGGGAAACTCCCGAACCATCCCGGAGTACCAATGTTTTAGGGTTAATACCAAATCTGACTATCTCTGTTTTTAATACCTTCAGGCCTTTTTCCCAGCTGCCTTCCCCTTGCACGACTCGACCCATTTCCTTAATTAAAATTTCTGCATGGACGTTATTGCTCAGTTTCATAAAAGGAACCAAGAGCTCAGATAATGGCATCGATTGATGGGTCGTTAACATTTTTGCGGTGTCAGGCACTATTCCTGTTGTTAGTTTACCCTTCACGGTAATCCCGTGTTCTTGTAATGATTGTTTCCATAGGGCCACGGCATATCTTGTTGGGTCCCATACACCGATCCAATCTTTTTCTGGTTTTGCTTTCAGCGGGATTGTTCCTTCGATGATGATGGTGTTTTTAGCGTGTTTCCGCTCAATTGTGATATCCTTTTTTCCTTCTTCTGAAACAGTTTCGGCGTGGTTGATTATTTTTAAGTAATTCGTCTTCGGGGTCATTTTCACAAACGGCTTATCGCCTTGTCTTGTTCCAGGCTGCACCTGTACCTTGACCGATCCAGCGTCAAAGTCTCTCGTCGGTGAGGCGGTAAGTGCGGAAATCTGTGCCCCGTAATGGGTCGTTTCGTCACTCCAGGGCAGATCGAGTGAGTAGCGGACATCATCATACCAAGTATCATCACCAACAAGATTTCCGTTTATTTTTTTGATTCCCATCTTTTGGATTTCTAGAGCCATTTTATCAAAATCAGATTTCAATAAGGTTGGGTCGCCCATCCCTTTTAAATACAGATTTCCGTGCAGTGTTTTCTTTTTTATCGATCCATCCGTATGTATTTCCGTCTTAAAAGTGTAGTCTTCTCCAAGTATTTTAAGGGCAGCAGCTGCCGTTAATAGTTTCATGTTGGAAGCGGGTCTTAGGCGGACATCCCCATGATGGGCATAAATAATTTTTCCATCGGTAGCGGAGCGTATACTTATCCCAGCAATTGCCCCTTTTAATGCTGGTTCTTGATTGAGTAGTTGATTCATCTGCTGGATCATGTTTTCGTTGCCGTACATGGCATTTATTTTCGTAGAAGGAACTATTGGGGCTAGCACGATAATGAAGATAAGTGTGTAATATTTAAGTCTGTTAATCAAGCTTTGGCTCCAGCCTTTCCTTTTTCCTAAGAGTTTGTCCGAAAATACCCAATAATATCATCGATGTTATTTCTAATTGGACAACCTATAAATTTCCAGATTATGTCTAATTTTACAAAACCCTTTAAAAATGGCACAAAACACCTCAAAAACCGCACAAAAGATAGTAATAATTACACAAAACTATCCCAAAATAGCACAAAACCTCCCCAAAATGGAACAAAAGGAAAAATCCCCCGAAAACCCTAGTGAAATTTCACACCATTCTCTTCACCACATTAAAATTCTTACTAAGATAAGCCCAATTCTGAGGTGCCGGCAAACTGATTTGCCAAAAAGTCGTCCCCACTAATTGATATAGATCCATTAATTTATACTTTTCAATATAACTGCGAATATCTTCAAACCACACCACATGTTCCTCTCCGCCAGACCAATACCGATACCACGGCGATTTCGAAGGATTATCAAATTCAATCGGACCGCCTAAAGAAATGGCTTGATTTTGTGCCGCATTTACAGAGAGAGCACGTGTTTTATTCGTCCCCACCACTTTGTCATATCCATACAATGCCAAGGCAATTTGTAATTTACGAGGATTAATCTGCGTGAGCGAATATTTGATAACTTGCTCCACCCACGTGATTGGGGCAATCGGGTCAGGAGGTCCCCCTGGGTATCCATAATCCATGGTCATCACCGCAACCAAATCTACAACATTACTAATTCCAGCATAATCGTATCCCCCAATAATCCGATTCGTCGGAATATCAGCCGTTTTTGCATGAACATTTACCTGTAAAATCAACCCGCCTAAGCTACTCTTTAACGCGGCAAGAAACAAAATAAAGTCGTTTCGTCGAGCGGGTGGAATAAATTCAAAATCAATACTGACGCCTCCAAATCCCCGCTGCGTTGTTAAATTCACTATACTCGCCACTAGATTCGCACGGTAGGTTGGGTTTTCGAGTACCCTTCCTGCTAACTCCGCACTGAAATCAGTTCCAGCCAAATTGCGGATCATCAATAATGGGACAATCTTCAATTGATTACTTCTTGCTATAAGGGCAGTATCCTCGACCATATTAAAAGCATACCCTTCCTCGGTAAACGAATAAGCGACCACTGCTAGATAAGTAAGTTGTTCCGCGAGAGCATCCAAGGTTGCAAGATTGGCAGCTATAGCGGATGGAACTAAAAATCCAAGCGTCGCTAGATCCATTTTTATTGGTGAAGGAATATTGATGATTTGGCCAATCATCAGTTGATTTTGATTTATGCCTGGATTTGCCGTAAGGATGGCCGCAGGATCAATATTGAATTGCTGTGCCAAATTCCAGATATGATCGCCGGCTTTGATTCGATACGTACGGAGTGGCGGCAGATTATCTGGAAGATATAAAGCAAGCCCTGGGGCGAGTGCATTAGCTGATGGCAACCCATTAAGCTCGACGATCGTTTGAATTGAAACTCCATACCTTTTGGAAATCATCCACAAATACTCACCAGCAACAACAATATGAACAGCCATTTTCTCACACTCCTTCTTTTCTATCATATGGGCTGAAGATGAAAAGTTATTACACAAAGAAAAACGAACTTGCCACTAAACAAGTTCGCCTTTTTGTATTTATAGTCGCGGATCAATTGGATCAGATTCTAACGCAAGGACCCCTAACACACATTCATGGTAGCGCTCCAATGACTCTCTTCCAACAAATCTCTTTAACGCTTCCACACCTAAGGAAAATTCCTTTAAGGCATTGCGTTGTTTCTTGCCAACATTTCGTTGCTTAAGCCGGGCCAGATTCTCTGACTGTAAATAATCGATGCCGTAGATAATATGCAAGTACTTACGGCCTCTCACTTTAATTGCCGGCTGGAGAAGCTTGCCTTTATTACGTGCCACAAATGATTCCGGTTTAACGACAAAGCCTTCATGACCCTCTTCAGTCATTTCTTCCCACCAAGCAATCGCCGCTTTCATGGAGTCCTCGTCGGTCACAACTCGATATTCCGTTTCCATAAAAAGATCTGAAAGGTCGCTAAATTCTTTATTTTTCTCCATATGCCATGTGTGTGGCATATCAAAAAATGTTTCATTACTGTGGGCCAGCGTATGAAAAGGAGCAATTTGAATTCCCGCTAAACCTTCCGTTTCCCAGCAATACTTTTGATACACTTCGTTAAACACTTGGGCATTGTGAATCTTCTCATCCGATTCTTCGAGCCAACTAGCAACTTCTTTGCCGTTTTCAGCTGCTTTCTCCAGATGATCCTTTAATTTGCGGCGGTCGATCAGTGCCATTTCGCCCACATGTGCATATTGATTCATGATTAGTTCTTTCGCTTTTAGATTCCACGGAAGGATCTCCGCGTCCATCAAGACAAAATCAGTGTTGTATTTTTCAAAATAACCACTCAAATCATTATGTAACACCTGTAAAATTTGTTCCTCGAGATTTTTTTTGAAAAAGGCCCGGCCATTCCGCGTGTAAATCGAACCTATTGTTTCTCTGCCGATATACTCTTTCGCAGCTTCCTTATTTTTAAAAAGAAACAAAATGCCGCGGCTGCCCATATGCTTTTTCTCAACCACCATCGTATCAACACCATTCGCCTGGTAGTATTTAAACGCTTCTAACGGGTGCTCCAAATATCCCTCTAAACTAGACGGCTTCGGTGTCGGACTCATCGTCGGCGGAAGATAGACAATCTGTTGAAGCGGCAGGGTGTAATGGGAAAGGTCATCCAAGGCGGATTTCGTGCTATCCGCATAAATTGTAATCTCCCCATACTGTTCCGTTAATACAGAATATCCTTCTAAAAATTTTGCGATATTTGGTGGTGCAAGCCTTTTACTTTCCCATTCCTTCAATGGATTGTCCGTAACATTTGCATAATCCTCTTTCGCATTGACAGAAACAAATTTCCTTTCCGGAAAACAAAATGCCGTTAAGCTGCCACCAAAAACAACTCCCTGGTCAATATTGAGGGTGTTATTAACCAATAATGGCTGCTGTCTAGGATCATGCCCCCAAAGAATAAGTTCACTGGACTTATGAGCCATTGACCAATCTTTTCTGATGGGTTTGCCGTTTTCGTCGATGCCATCCGTGTCTCCATACCGACAGAAATCGGATATCCGCGGCGATTGTTTGCCGATATAATGGTCCTTGATTCCTGCATGGACTGCAACAGCGACGTTGACTCCATTTTTCTGGATTATGTAATGTGGTTTTGCCTCTAACAGCAAGTCTCTTATTTGTTCCTTTAAACGCTCGGACTCCTCTTTACCAAATTTAATTTCATACTCATCAAATTCAGCCTTTACATTTTCATCACCATGAGCAAGCTTTACATTCTTGCCGTCAAGCCAGCGGGCGATTTTCCAACCATGATTACTGTCAATCATATAGGCAAGTCCTGCAGTCACATGTTTTTGAAAAAATTGCATCGTCTCGATAGAACGAGGTCCCCTACTCATCACATCCCCAAGTGAAAGGATTTTCCGCCCTTCCGGATGGATAAAATAACCCTCTTCATTTTCTATATAGCCAAGCTTTGACAAGATTTCGATAAACTCTTCAAAGCAGCCATGAATATCCCCAATAAAATCAATGCCAGTGCCAATATCAATTAGTAATGGATTACCAAGACGGTTCACATTTAATACTTGCAGTTCTTCCTCTCCGAATATGTAACAGCGCCGAAAGCCTTCCTTTTTGATGGAGCGAAGCGTCTTCTTGAAATGTTGGTATTGCTGCTTGATACGGTTTTTACCCCTTGGGAAGTCCCTCTCTAAGTCGCGTCGGAGTAATTCAGTTTCTGCCAAATTAAGCACAATTGCAATGGCCGGTACATGATACTTCTTTGCCATTTGCAGGTATTTTTCGCGCTCATAATCACGTAAATGAGTAGCATCAATAAAGGTTAATTTATTGAGGCGACAACGTTTAGCAATGATATAATCCATCGCTTCAAAAGCTTCTTTTGAAATTTGTTGGTATTCATTAAAAAGTGCATCGGCTTCATATTTAGGTCTCCGATTCCAATCAATAAATTCAACATCGCTAACTAAAACACGGAACTGATCGGAACTTACCACTTCCGAGGTAAGAACCTGTTGTTCTTGAATTAATTGATTTATTAAAGTCGTTTTACCCGAATTGGACGGGCCTACAAGTAAGACGATACCCGCATGAGGCAATTGAATTTTTGTCATTGTTCCCCCTCCTCTCTTGTAAAGACAGCCATCTGCGTCGGGTGACCAAAATTTGGATGTTCTTCGCCAATGCCTTGGAAACGTACCTGATAGGGATAGGGACTTGCCCAAGCTTCGAATTTCCCCCTAAACTCTGCCCTTGTCCACTCAAACCGATGATCATGGTGTCTCATTTCCTCATTCATTTCATAGACAACATTGTATTCCTGGTTAGGCGTGGTTACGATCAACACTTCTGGTCGATAATCTTTAAAAATGGTCTCGAAAATCCCTTCTAACCTGTATTCATCAATATGTTCAATCACTTCACATAAAATCATAATATCCTTTTTAATAAGCCGTTCATCATAATAAAATAATGAACCTGCTAATGACTTAGGCTCTACGAATCCACGTTTCTCTTTTACTTGGTCGAATCTTGCTAATGCCTTTAACCGTTCTTTATTCGATGGTTCGATGGATAAAATTTCTTGCACCCCTTCAATAAATCCCAACTGCACAGATAATTTTCCTTCCCCTGCACCTAAGTCGACAATCGTTTCCTTTTTTGGCAAGGCCTCGACATAGTTACAAATCGCTTCATAACGAAGGTCATTTAATCGAACTTTCGGAGGCTCTTTTTTCTCCACAGTTTTAATCTCTTTTTCAAAGAATCTTGACTGTGAAATCATCTTTTGGAACCGTAGAGAACGTTTTAAAATCATCGCCTTTTGGGGGTGGCTTTCTAACCATCCTTCCCCGTAGCGGTCAAGCTTCTCAAGTTCTCTTTCATCAATAAAATAGTGCTTATAGTTATCAATAACCGGAATCAGAATGGAAATATGTTTGAGCGCATTCTGAAGCGTTTGTTTCCCTGACAGAGTCATAAATTTGGCAGAGCTTTTTTCGCGAATGAAACTCTCCCCGTATTCAATCATGATGGTATAACCAATTGGCGCAAATAATGCTTCAAGCTCTTTATCGCTCAAATCAGTGGCTATCGGCCCAAAAGTTAGTTCCATGTCAAAGGGATGCTCGACCCATGAAGCGTATTCCTCAGCCGGTTTCCCATTCAGCGCTGTCCCCAGCGCTTTACGAATAGAGGAAACAAAAATACTGCTGGCTGCAAACTCGCGATCGTTGATGTAATGAGTAATATCAAATAAATTAGGTGAATTTTTTACTAAGTCGATGGGGTCTGTCTTTACAAAAATTAAGAACTGTACTTCTTCGCTTGAAAAAGTAGGATATACCAGGCGGACAGTAAGTCCTTTCTCACCACGTTCATAGAGATTGTTTGGATTTTTGGCTAAAAGGTAAGAAACGGCTTCAGCACCTGGGCCTCTAACGGTTAAGGATAACTGCATTTTTTTCACTTCACTTTCATAGGACAAATATTTTAGTTTTATTTTAACATAATTACATTATTTTACATCCAATAGAAAAATAACCCAGGTTCCTCGAACACCGGGTTACAATTATTATTCATCCCTATATCTTCTCGTCTTCGCTGCATAACAGGCCTCACAGGTTGGAAATGAATGGTCCCAAGGCAGTTTCTTGCCGCAGTTTTTACACTTTTTTACGAATTTTTTAATATCTGTTTTCAGACGATCCTGAACTTTATCGCTGACCTCTTCTCTAAGACGTTCCCAATAGATAGCTGTGGTTCGTTCTCCCAATCGATATAAAAATAAGAGATGGAGTCCGATTGCTTTGTAACTTAGTTCTAATTCTTCCAAGCTGCGTTCCTTAACTATGGGTTCAGGGAGTTCTCTCCCTTGGATAATGGCATACATGGTATCTTCCCATTGCCTCGTTAAGATAGGTTCATTTTTTGAAAACGGAAGATGTAAAAAACCATAAAGGTCCATTAAGGACAGCCTTGCTTCAATTTCTGTCCCCGCAATTATTTGATAAAGCGACTTTTCCTCTGCCAGCGAAGCTTTCTTCGTTCCTTTTGGACTTTCAAATTTTCCCCAAAGTTCAAAAAAAGTACCTAAGTCGTGATAATAGCGTTGAAAGCGTTCAAACACTGAATTCGTTGGTGCAATCGCAAAGGTATGAACAGGCTCATCCTCCTGCAAAAGCAAGTTCCGCATTTTTCTGATATCACTCGTAAAAGCCACTTTGCCAATATTGTAAATTCCTTTTCGCCCTGCACGACCGGCAATTTGCTTCACTTCTTGAGATGTCAGCAAGCGGCGTCTTGTTCCATCGAACTTTTCATTTTCTAAAAAAACAATCCGGCGGATCGGCAGGTTTAATCCCATTCCAATCGCATCTGTCGCAACAATGACTTTTGTCTTTCCAGAATTAAATTGCTGAATCTGCTTTTTCCTTGTTTCTGGCGGCATACTTCCGTAGATCATGCTGACGGAATGGCCATCATTTTGCAGTCTGGAAGCCGTTTCGAGCACGCGCCGACGTGAAAAGCAAATCAACGCATCTCCTTTTTTAATGTGTTTAATATGGAACTCCTTCGTTTCGACCTCGAGTGGGGTATCTCGACTGTATTCATGAATTTCAATATCCGAATTGCCCAACAGCTGCAGCAGCATCGTTTTTGAATTTCGACTTCCAATAATATGGACTTCTTCAGCATTGGCTTTCGTAATTGCCTTATACCAGGAGAAACCACGGTCTTTATCGGTAATCATTTGCGCTTCATCGATGACGATTACCTCATAAAACTCTTTTTCATGAAACATTTCCACCGTGCATGACGTATGATTTGCCCCAGACGTAATCTTTTCCTCTTCTCCCGTTTTTAAGGAACACGGCAATCCCTCGGCGTTCAATTTATCAAAAACCTCAAGAGCTAAAAGTCGAAGCGGCGCTAAATATAAGCCGCTATAGGCTTCTTTCATTCTTTCGAGCGCATGATGTGTTTTTCCTGTATTCGTTTCGCCAATATGAAGGACATAGCGGATTTGACGCTTCAGTGAAGGATCGTATTCGGTTGCAAAGATGTCCTTCATCATCTGTTCTTCCGCTTCTCTTTTCCGCTTTAATTCTTCCTGTGCTTCTTTTTCTTTTCGCTCTCGGTCTTCGAGGTCTTTTTCAAATATTTCCTTATGCAGTGTTTCATCGAAGGGAACTTCCGCCAACTTGATTAAATCGGATAGGTATTCAGCTTGGATATCCTCAATAAAATAACCCTCAACATCATAAAGAACCTGTGCAATACTGCCTTTTACGAAGGAAACGGTTAAATTCTCATGAAAAATAGTAAGGAAGTCTGCCTTCAATTCATCCGACAGTTGTTCTAAAATCTTTTCCGGAATAAGTTCCGACAAATAATCACCAATTAAACTTTCATAAACGAAGAAATAGGTTTGGTATTCATAAAGGCTTCTACCCCAATTCATCGTTTTATGGATATCACCTGTTAGTTCTTCAAAAAAGCTGGCAACCGTGGTATAAGCTGACGGATTAAAATGACCTTCATCAATTAATTTTTCTTCAAGCGCAAAGGTATCTACAGATTGGAATTTCACATTATTTTGTAAGTCAGCAACTAATTGTCTTGCCACAAAGTAACGAAGTGACAAATAGAACGATTCATATTGTTCTTCTAAAATCCCAACGGCGGTATCTTCAATTTCACTTCTAATGATCTGCTTTTGTTCTTCGAGCTGTTTTTGTTCTGCTCGTTTAATAAAGTTGACCTTTGCCTCTTGATATTGTTTTTCCCACACATCTTTATTTCCTGAAAATGTTTCAGTAATCCACCCCATTGCATCAAAAGGCCGATACACTCGCATTTCATCTCTAAACAATTTGTTGATCAACTTTCGGTCAATTCCCTGTACTTCAAAACCTTTTTCACTTAAAAATTGTTTCTTCTCATTTCGGGGAACATCGTTAGTCGACTTATTTAGCCAAACATTGATCCAAATTTGCTCAACATAATGGCTCCGATCCGCAAGGTATTTCTCAAAGGATGGCAGTGTTTCCTGCGATTCGAAATAATGGTTAATATCTTCATATACTTTCATTTTTGTATGTTCAATCGCTTGAGGGTAGATAGTGGTTAATTTATTCACGATTTCCCTCCTTTTCTAAAAAATGGTTTGTTTAGTCCATTCTATCAAAAAACAAAAAACCGAACAATTATTCGGCTTTATAGTTGATGTTGATTGCAATACTGATCAACTAGGTCTTCAATTTGGTCCAATTCAGGATACTTACCTGAAAACTGAAAGTGGATTTCTTCAATAAAATTATCTCGATGATAAACATGAATCGCTCCATTTTGGTTAATGACACTAAATTCTGGTACAAAACGATATCCGCTTCGTTCAATAGCACCCATTGATATGAGTCCCCTTTTCCTGTTTTTTTATAGTATAAGCAGAAAATAGCGGACTAATCCCATATAGATGGTTATTTACAATTGGGAAAAAATCAATAATCAGCTTTAATAGAGCCAAAAATAAAAAGAGGATGGTGCATTTTGCACACATCCTCCCTTTCTTTATGCAGTGGTATAAACTTCTGCTTTATTTAGTTCATGACGAATCGTTGCTTGAGCTGCCGCCAATCGTGCGAGTGGTACACGGTATGGGGAACAGCTGACATAATCCAAACCGGTTTTGTAGCAGAAATCAATCGAAGTCTTTTCACCGCCATGCTCACCGCAGATTCCTGTTTTTAAAGAAGGCTTTGTTCCTCGGCCCAATTTAACGCCAGTTTCCACGAGTTTTCCTACGCCTTCTTGATCGAGGACGGCAAATGGATTTTCCGGTAGGACTTTATTTTCAATATAGGCTTGCAAGAACTTTCCTTCGGCATCGTCACGGCTGTAGCCAAAGGTCGTTTGCGTTAAATCATTTGTACCAAAGGAGAAGAAATCGGCTTCCTCCGCAATTTTGTCAGCAGTCAAAGCGGCACGTGGAATTTCAATCATGGTTCCAATCGTGTATTTGAAGTTCTTTCCTGTTTCCTCTTGGACGAGTAAGGCCGCATCAATCACCAATTTGCGCATATCCTTTAACTCATTCACATGCCCGACTAAAGGAATCATAATTTCCGGCTGCACTTCAATTCCTTTTTCAGCGAGCGTGGCAGCTGCATAGAAAATGGCTTTTGCTTGCATCTCATAAATCTCAGGATAAATCATTCCAAGACGGCAGCCACGATGGCCAAGCATTGGATTAAACTCATCTAATTGACGAACTTTTTTCAGCAAATGCTCTTTTTTCTTCAAATCTTGTGATTGCGGATCCAATATTTGAAGTTTTGTCACTTCTACAAGCAATTCTTCTTTATCAGGTAAAAATTCATGTAACGGCGGATCAAGCAAACGGATGGTGACAGGTAATCCCTGCATGGCTTCGAAGATTCCTTCAAAATCTCCTTGCTGCATTGGTAAAAGCTGGTTCAGAGCTTCCATTCGTTCATTATAATTATCAGCAAGAATCATTTTTTGAACAATAGGAATCCGTTTCAGGTCCATGAACATATGTTCCGTACGGCATAATCCAATACCTCCAGCCCCAAATTCGAAGGCTTTTCTTGCATCCTCCGGGTTATCGGCATTTGCCCGGACACCTAATTTACGTTCTTGGTCTGCCCATGCTAACAACAACTGGAATTCATCAGAGAGTTCAGGGTCAATCATTGGAATTTCACCTAGCATGATTTCACCCGTTGAGCCATCAATGGTTATGATATCTCCATAATTAACGAGAGTATCCCCAATTGTAAATTGTTTGGCTTTCAAATCTATTTTCAAGGCTTCACATCCGCAAATACAAGCTTTCCCCATACCGCGCGCAACAACAGCAGCGTGGCTCGTCATCCCGCCACGGCTTGTCAAAATCGCCTGGGATGCTACGATTCCATGGATATCATCAGGTGTTGTTTCCGGACGAACAAGGATTACTTTTTTGCCATCATTGCTTAGCTGTTCGGCTTCATCGGCATCAAATACAACTTGACCTGTGGCAGCACCTGGTGAGGCAGGTAAGCCCTTTGCTAACACTGTTTTAACAAATTTGTCGTCAATACGACGATGGAGCAGTTGATTTAATTGGTCAGGATCGACACGTAACAGCGCAGCCTTTTTATCAATGATCCCTTCCTCGACCATTTCAACGGCAATGCGGATAGCAGCTTGCGCTGTTCTTTTGCCATGACGAGTTTGCAGGATGAATAACTTACCTCGTTCCACTGTGAATTCAATGTCTTGCATTTCTTCATAATGTTGTTCTAGCTTCTGGCAGGTTTCTGTAAACTGCTTATAGACGCCAGGCATCTCCTCTTTTAACGTGGCGATTGGCTGTGGTGTCCGAATCCCAGCTACCACATCTTCTCCTTGTGCATTGATGAGATACTCGCCGTAAAGGACATGCTCACCAGTTGACGGATTTCTAGTGAAGGCGACACCAGTGCCTGAATCGTTCCCCATGTTGCCGAACACCATGCTTTGGATATTTACAGCTGTGCCTAAATGGTCGGCAATTTTATTAAGGCGGCGATAGACAATCGCACGCTGATTATTCCAAGAGTTAAAGACGGCATGGATGGCAAGAAATAGCTGCTCTTTTGGATCCTGAGGAAAATCCTTTCTTGTATGCTTTTTAACGATACCTTTATAGCCGCTAATGACTTCTTTCCAATCATCTGCACTCATTTCCGGGTCTGTAGAATAACCCTTTTGCTCACGGATTTCTTCTAATAATTGTTCGAAATAGTAGGTATCGATATTTAGGACAACATTACTAAACATTTGAATGAAGCGGCGGTATGAATCATATGCAAAGCGCGGATTATTCGTTAAATCTGCCATTCCGACGACAGTTTCATCATTCATTCCAAGATTTAAGATCGTATCCATCATACCTGGCATAGAGAAGACAGAACCAGAACGCACAGAAACGAGCAATGGATTTTTTGGGTCACCCAGTTTTTTACCCATTTTCTCCTCAAGTCGAGCGAGGGCTTCCAATGTTTGGATCTCAACATTGGTTGGAATCGTTTTGCTAGCTTCATAGAATGCATTACAGGCTTGTGTCGAGATTGTAAAACCATAAGGAACGGGTAAACCAATCCGTGTCATTTCCGCCAGATTTGCCCCTTTTCCCCCAAGTAAACCTTTCATATTGCCATTTCCTTCATGAAATAAATAAACGAATTTTTCCATTTTTATAAGCCCCTCTCCTTTTTTAAAACGTCTAATATTAATCCGGCAGTTTCTTCTACTGCTTTATTTGAGACATCAATGACAGGACATCCAACTCGCTTCATTACTTTTTCAGCATGATCAAGTTCATCAAGTATTCGCTTAAAACTTGCATAATTGGCTTGTGAGCCTAACCCCATTGCCTTTAGTCGTTCTTTGCGAATTTCGTTTAGTTTATCTGGTGAAATAATTAATCCAATACAATTTTTGCGGGGTATTTTGAACAATTCTTCAGGCGGTGCCACCTCTGGAACCAGTGGAACATTTGCCACTTTAAAGCGTTTATGTGCTAAGTACATAGATAAAGGTGTCTTTGATGTACGGGAGACTCCAACTAAAACAATATCTGCTTTAGTAATGCCTCTCGGGTCTCGGCCATCATCGTATTTTACGGCAAATTCGATGGCTTCAATTTTACGGAAATATTCTTCATCCAATTTTCTCATTAAGCCTGGGCGGTGGTGTGGCTGTTTGTGAAAGCTCGTTTCGAATGCATTCATCAATGGGCTTAAGAGATCTACAGCTAAGATACCCTCTTCTTCTGCCCGGTGATCTAAATAGTTTTTTAATGATGGGATTACAATCGTATAGGCAATAATAGCAGGCCCTTTTTTCGCCAATAAAATAATATCTTCAATATCTTCAAAGTCATCCACATAGGAATTACGACGAATCTCAACCTGCCCGCCATTAAATTGTGTTGCCACTGCTTTTACCACAAACTCAGCTGTTTCTCCGACTGAGTCCGATACAACATAGACAACTTCTTTCTGTACCAAAATGGCAGCCACTCTCCTTAGTTTGATTTGTTCTCCATGATTTCTAAATATGCCCGCGTGATCGTTGTTTTGGTGATTCGGCCTACTAGCAAATATGTACTTGTATCCTCTTCTACTTCCTTCACAACTGGTAAGGAGTCAATATGATTATGAATCATCTTTTTGGCTGCTTCGAGCAAGGTTTCTTCTGGGTTAATCGTTATAATATTTGGCATTCTCGTCATAATGACACTAACTGGTAATTCATTAAGGTTTTGATTTCCTAGTGATGCTCTGAGCAAATCCTTCCGAGATACCACCCCAGCTAGATGCCCTTTAGGATCCACCGCATAAAGTGTCCCCACATCCTCTAAGAAAAGCTGGACGATTGCATCATAGACCGATGTTGATTTTTCAACGACAATCGGATGGGCCTTATAATCTGATACTTTTTGATGAATGAATTTCTTCGCCTGCTCTTTTGTTTCATAGCTTTCATTAAAAAAGTAACCTACTCTTGGCCTTGCATCTAAGTTCCCTGACATCGTTAAAATAGCGAGGTCGGGTCTTAATGCGGCTCTTGTTAAAGAAAGTTTCTCAGCAATTTCTTTCCCTGTTATTGGTCCGCTTTGCTTAACAATTTCGAGGATTTCATCCTGGCGTTTAGATAACTTAATCATTACCACCACCTTAATCACATTAAATATGATATATTCATTGAGTTTATTATAAATGTGTTATACTTATTTGTATATAGTATATTACATTGAGGCGAAAATCGAAACAATAAGTTTTAATTTTTTTTGACAAAATATAAAACTATTTTTAATAAAGGCTCTGTTAAACTTGCCTGTTGATTATAAACAAGTCAGGGATTAAATTAATCATTAGAATCATCGTTCGTATATATTACAATTATTTGTACATTAGTAACTTTTCTATTATTTTTGATTATGATTACAACAAAAAAGGCTAATGCTTTGATTTTCACAAAGCATTAACCTACAAAGAGTTTTTATCTTTTATTTGATACCAATCTTAGGGGTCGATATACAAAAAAGAACCTACCCCACCCTTTCTTCTTTTCTAGTTATCTATTTAATTGTTTCACTTTCAAAGGCTTGTTTTCCTTGCTTACTTTGATAATTTCACCGATAATACTGATTGCAATTTCTTCTGTTGTTTCCGAGCCAATTTCCAATCCGATGGGAGAATGGACCTGCTCCAGTTGTTCTTTTAAGACACCTTCACTTTTTAATTTTTCAAATATGGTGATGACCTTGCGCTTGCTGGCAACCATCCCAACATAAGCTATTGGAAATTGCAGTGCTGTTTTTAAAACAATATCATCACGATCTTTTGTAACAATAACCACATATGACTTTTCATTTAGGTTGGCTGCCAGTAAGGCCTTTCCAATATCCTCGTTCACAAAAAGGTTGGTCGCATTAGGAAAGCGTTCCTTCGTACAATAACCAACCCGATCATCGACAATGCAATAGGGATATTCAAGGGAATCAGCAAGCTTTGCCAACGCATAGCCTAAATGACCGGCTCCAGCCAAAACGAGTTCAGGCCTGCTTGTATAGACTTCAATAAACACCCGTAACGTTCCACCACAATTCATTTGAATTCCGTCTTTTGCATGTTTATTTAATTTGTATTCAACGATTTTCGATTGACCTATTTGGAGAGCCTTTACACTCTCTTCGATGATATAGTGTTCAGCCAAGCCCCCTCCGACAGTGCCTTCAATCGTACCATCATGATATACAATCATTTTTCCGACATGCCTGGGAGTCGAGCCCTTTGATTCAATAATCATGGCTAGAGCAAAGGTTTCGTTTTGACGCGTCAGCATGGCCACTTTTTCCATCAGCAGCATGAAAAGCTCCCCCCCTTTTTTTAAACATTGGCTATGATAAACTTGCCTGTTGATTTCCACTCCAGGCGCGTGCGGCTCGCGGGGGGTCCGAGGAGCCTCCTCGTCGCTGCGCTCCTGGAACGTAGATCAACAGGGTGTCAAAATCAACAATAAGCTTTAACATAGCCTAAACATTAATTCGGTTGATATTGATTCATGCTAAGAAAATAACGTAAAAGATTTAAGGCGACTGTTTTTCTATATAAAGCAGTGGATCGCTGATCGTCGATTGGTTTAATGATCTTATCAAAGGCTGCCACAACCAGAGAGATGTCTGCGTCTGCTAATGGTATGGTATGACCAAGCAACTTCTTCTCAATATCAATAGAACGAACCATAGTAGGTCCGACAGCCCCGAAGGCAAAGCGCACATCATCGATTCGAGCATCATTGATCCGGATATATCCTGCAAACCCTACTTTGGCAATGGCATCAGCGTTGCGGTTGCCGACTTTCTCGAAAACGACATGAGCACCTTCTTCTAATACGGACGGCAATATGATTTCAGCCAATATTTCATTGTGAAAACGTTGAACCCTTCGTGGACCTTGAATAAAATCGCTAATAGCTACTATACGATCACCATTAACGGAGCGAAGCAAAAGTTTTGCGTTATACACATATAATAATGGCAGTGTGTCACCAGCCGGAGAAGCGTTGCAAATATTCCCGCCTAATGTCCCTCTGTTTCTAATTGCCGGTGCCGCAATCGTTTTGATTGCGTCCTTTAATGGTAATGGGATTAACCGGTCTTCAAGTAATTCGCTATAGGTACAGCAAGCACCGATGTGGAGATCCTTCTGATTTTGATACACCTGCTTTAGTTCAGAAAGATGATCAATAAAAATAATCGATTTTGGGATTTTCGGAGGTACTCCCCTTCGGCTTTTGTGAAGGACCATGACATCAGTGCCACCGGCCATGATGGCACAGTCCTCATTATTCAATTGGCTCAAAGTTTCGTCTAAATGATCGAAGCGATACGCAGTTATTTTTTCTGCCATAAGCCGTCCCCTTTTTTCGCTGCCAGGTTAATCGCATCAACAATCATATTGTAGCCCGTACATCGGCACAGATTTCCGGAAATACCTTCACGGATTTCTTCCTCCGAAGGATGAGGGTTTTTGGATAATAAAGCGGCACTTGCCATGACCATCCCAGGAATGCAGTAACCACATTGCACCCCTCCGGCTATGGAATAGCTCTCATCTAATATCTTAAATTGTTCCGTTTCCATGATTCCTTCTATCGTTTGAACATCGGCTCCCTCAATCGAGCCAATGGGGATTAGGCAGCTGTTTTGCAGGAGGTTATTCACAAAAACACTGCAGGCTCCGCACTCCCCTTCACCGCAGCCTTCCTTCGTCCCGATCAACTCAAACTTATCTCTTATTAAATCTAGCAATCTTACTGTGGCAGGGGCGTCAGTTTCTACAGTTCTCCCATTCAGTGTGAATTTAATCAACCTTCTTCACCTTCTTTCACCCAAAGACTTTCAATAATGACTTCCGGTGTGATCGGAATTTGCCGAAAAGAAGTTTGCAGTGCATCCTCGATCGCCGCTTGGACTGCTGGAGCGCCTCCGATTAACGTCAATTCACCTGCGCCCTTCGCCCCATATGGACCATCCGCATAGGGGTTATCAAAGACCTTGCTTTCGATTGGAACAACGTCCAATGAAGTCGGTGGTCCATAATCCGATATGCTTTTTTGTTGGATCTTGCCTTGCTTTGACGTCATCTTTTCTAAATAACCGTACGCTAACCCTTGAGCCAAACCACCATCAATTTGGCCTTTCATAATCCGTTCATCGATGACCTTCCCCACTTCATAATTGCCGTATACTTTTTCTAGCTTAACATTTCCTGTTAGCGTATCAACTTCCAATTCAACGATATTCACACCCCAAGAATAAGCCGGGTAAGCATCTCCAGTGAAAGTCAACTCGTTCCAAGGAATCATTTCACGATGAACATAATGCTCCACTACATCTTGTTCCACACCTGTTTGCCACTGATCCTTCAGTTTTTTTGCGGCCCGTTCAAGCAATTTTCCGACAATCATCGTCGTCCTGGAGGCTACGGTCGGACCAGAGTCTGGAACCTCTTTTGTATCGGGATACGGATACAAGACTTCTTCGAACGATAGGTCTAGTTCTTTGGCGACAATTTTAGACAGGGTCGTCAAAATGCCTTGTCCCATATCAGAATTTGAGATTTTTAGCGAGACCTGGTCGTCCTTTGATTTAACCAGCTTAACTGTTGCTTTAATATGATCTCTTTCGCCACTGCCTGTAAATCCACAGCCGTGGAGGAACAAGGAAGTTCCAATGCCTTTTTTATAGCGCTGACTTTGTTGATTGAAATGCTGAAACTCCTGTTTTTTCTTTTTGTATTCTGACGAATTGAGAAGGTCCTCAATCATTTCTTCTACTAATATTGGATCGCGGAATATACCTTTGGTGATAGTGGGGTCTCCTTGTTTGACGAGGTATTTTCGTTTATATGCAAGTGGTTCGATGTTTGCCAGTTTACTAAGATGGCCCATATGACTTTCGATTCCGGCAAAGCTTTGTGGAGCACCAAAGCCTCTGAAGGCACCATTCGGAACGGTATTGGTCTTTAAGACATAGCCTTTTGCATGAAAATGCGGAATTTTATAAACACCGGCACTGTTTATTAATGCGCGCTGCAGCACGACAGAACTC
The DNA here is from genome assembly GCF_019219025.1 of Bacillus sp. sid0103. The sequence goes on from NZ_JAHUWN010000044.1 coordinate 35,871, forward strand.
AAACCCACATTCGCTCCGCCATCGAGATAGATGTCCACACACAGGCTCAAAATGTTTCCTTCTTGATCTAGGGCCGTTCGATAGTTGAGTTTGGCCGGATGCCTTTTCGTCGTAACCACCATATCCTCAGAACGGTCGAACACAAGCATAACCGATTTTTTGACTGCTCTTGCTGCAACGGCTACGTGACAAGCCATCATCGAAGGAAAGTCTTCTTTGCCGCCAAAACCACCACCGGTAGGGCTTTGAACCACTCTGACTTCATCATCACTACAGGCTAAGGCGCTTAGCAAGGCATTCTTTATATAATAAAGACATTGCATGGATCCCTGGACTTCAATTTCATCATCCTTATAAATGGCGAGCATTCCTTGTGGCTCAAGGTAGACATGCTCCTGATAACCCGTATCATATTCTTCTTCGATGATTCTGTGGGCTCTCTGCTCGATTGCTGAAATGACATCTAAGCTTTCCCCAAACTCATAGTTTGCCATAGTAACCCCGGCTGCAGATTTTTGTTTTATCGCTTCATCCAATGTATAAATAGCCTGATGTTCTTCCAATTCAACCTTCACTTCATTTAACAAACTGTACAGGATATTTAGGTCTTTTCCGACAAGCATGAGGATCGGCTCACCAATATAATTGACCCATTCATTGGCAAAAATGGGCTGATCTTCTTTGATAATTTTTACATAATTCGGTCCGGGGATATGCTCTGCTCCAACCGCTTCATACCCGTCTGGAAGGTATGGTAATTGAATGGATCTGATTTTTCCATAAGCAATTGGCGATCGATACAAAACACCATAAACCATATTTTCTACTTTCACGTCACTAATATAGGGTAGCTGGCCCGATACTTTACCTGTATGGTCCTTCTTGGGCACTGAGGTGCTTATGTCTTTTAGGTTCATTCCAACAACACCCTTCGACTCATTTTTTACATGAGACATACTATAAATAGAAGCCTCTTCCTACGATTTTATAAATCAGAATGATATTTTATGATTAATTTCATTCAAGAATTTTGTTGTTTTAATTATATTTTAATATCGGGAAGCTTTACCTATTTATGTAAGAATACTTGACAAAGTATTTTCATTTAATTTGGTTGTTATTTTCCGCTTCAATCAGCGTCGTTAGAAAAAAACACTAATAAAAAACGCAGCTCCATCCGATCTGCCCGTTTGCACTAAAACAAGCCGATTGAGTTAAGCTGCACCTTATAAATACTTATAAAATTATTTAGAAATACAATCGTGATAATAATGAACTGCTTTTTGGTAATCCTCCGGTGTATCCATGTCCATCAATACTCCCGGATCCTCTACATTTACATACTTCTTTTCATAGCTGTTAAGGACCACACGCAAATTACTTTCTGGATTGGTTTCGAGAATTTTCTGTTTCACTTCACTTGATAATTTGATGGGGTGACCACCTTTATAATGAAAGCTGGGAATAACTACGTTCCCTTTATGTTCTGCTATTAGCTGAACGGTCTCTTTTTTAACAAGCGGACAATCTCCGGGTGTAATATAGAATGTTGGGGCTTTTAATTCGTTACAGCCCTTTTGAATGGAAGAAAACATTCCCTGGTTAAAGTTTTCATTATAAATAACCTTTATCTGAAATGAAAAGGCATTTTTATTGCAGATTTTTGCCACTTCCTCTTGGATAATTTCCGCTTGAAACCCAGCTACGACAATGACTCTGCTGCATAAACCTTCAAATTTAGATATCGTTTGCTCCAACACGCTCACTTGCCCAAGTGGCAAAGTCATTTTAAATGCATTCGCTCGGCTGGAATATCCTGCAGCTAACACAATCGCTTCGATTTTCATCACCTTCTACAATATAAATTTATCTTAATCCTCTATTAGTCTTGTAACTTTATTCCCGCATCGACTACATTCCCCATCCAGAGTAATGCCAAACTTTGTTTCACTAATGGTGTAATTTTCAATTTGAATTGCATCACAACAAATTCCACACCAGACATTTCTCTCTAATGCATTTCGAGTTTCTTTAGGTAATGAAAGCCACTTCTTATTAGCTACAAGCGAAACTACTTTACAACCAAGATCTTGTTCTATGTTTCTTTTGCTTTTAGGTTTTTCCTTGCCTACTTGTTTTTTCATATCTTTATCCATTTTCCCCCCTCCTTTCAATGTCATTTTTCTTTGATAATCCTTATTATATATCATTCTTTAATAGACGATTACCTCACCTGCTTTGAGAATTTCGGACTCATAGAAAAGTTTTAAAGCTTCGTCATAGCTGGTGACCAATGTTGTTTTGGTTGAAATTCGTAATTCATCTTCTGAAAGCATGTTCCTTCTTTTGCTCACTCCTCAACTCACTTTTAGTAATTATTTTGTCGTGCGGTAACAAACGAAAAAAAGCTTCGTACATAATGTACGAAGCTTGATTTAACAGCTTTTATGATACAGATGGTCGGGGTCGAACCGACACTACTCACGGAACACGATTTTGAATCGTGTGCGTTTGCCAATTCAGCCACAGCGGCATAAAAAAAACCCCATAGATTTAACTATGAAATTTTGGCTGTGCATTATTTAACAGGGGCAGTAGGAATCGAACCCACACTGAAGGTTTTGGAGACCTTAGTTCTACCTTTAAACTATGCCCCTAAATGGTGGAGGGGGACGGATTCGAACCGCCGAACCCGGAGGGAGCGGATTTACAGTCCGCCGCGTTTAGCCACTTCGCTACCCCTCCACATATAATAAAAGAAAACAAAAAGGAGGAAGAGGGATTCGAACCCCCGCGCGGTGTTACCCGCCTGTCGGTTTTCAAGACCGATCCCTTCAGCCAAACTTGGGTATTCCTCCATAATAAAATATATAAATTCGTATTTTGGTAGCGGCGGAGGGGATCGAACCCCCGACCTTACGGGTATGAACCGTACGCTCTAGCCAGCTGAGCTACACCGCCATAATAACATTTTAAACATATTGGTGGAGTCTAGGGGGATCGAACCCCTGACCTCCTGCGTGCAAAGCAGGCGCTCTCCCAGCTGAGCTAAGACCCCGTATTATAATAATGAATGGTCGGGAAGACAGGATTCGAACCTGCGACCCCTTGGTCCCAAACCAAGTGCTCTACCAAGCTGAGCTACTTCCCGATAAAAATGCGCCCTGAGAGATTCGAACTCCCGACCTTTTGATTCGTAGTCAAACACTCTATCCAGCTGAGCTAAGGGCGCAAATGAATTTTATTAACTGTAAATGGTGCCGAGGACCGGAATCGAACCGGTACGGTAGTCACCTACCGCAGGATTTTAAGTCCTGTGCGTCTGCCAGTTCCGCCACCCCGGCAATATTGGAGCGGAAGACGGGATTCGAACCCGCGACCCCCACCTTGGCAAGGTGGTGTTCTACCACTGAACTACTTCCGCATATAAAAATTAAATGGTGCGGGTGAAGGGAGTCGAACCCCCACGCCTTGCGGCGCCAGATCCTAAGTCTGGTGCGTCTGCCAATTCCGCCACACCCGCGATTAATTCTAAATATAAAAATGGTGCCGGCGAGAGGACTTGAACCCCCAACCTACTGATTACAAGTCAGTTGCTCTACCAATTGAGCTACCCCGGCATATAGTTTGAGAAAATATTAAGTTTGCGCACGGTGATATTTTTTAGTTAGAAAAAAGCCTGGCAACGTCCTACTCTCACAGGGACGCGTGTCCCAACTACCATCGGCGCTGAGAAGCTTAACTTCCGTGTTCGGTATGGGAACGGGTGTGACCTTCTCGCCATAATTGCCAGACTATTTAATT
>NZ_JAHUWN010000045.1 GCF_019219025.1 Bacillus sp. sid0103
AATAGCCTCCTGGTATATGTGATTGTTGTCCTTTTTGCCTGCAAGCTTTGGACACACATATCATACCAAGGGGCTTTTTTATGTTCAAACCCCATATTTCTTCATTACAGGAATGCTGCCCGATAGTGAATAAGAAATGGGATAATCTCATCCATCCCGTTCTTAACATAAGCCCCCGTTATTATAAGTGAAAGTATTCACAACTTTATCGGCATCAAGGTTCATAAAATATGAATTTTAAGTCATCATAATTATATAGGAGGCGAAATTATGGAAAAACGTCAAGAATCTGTCATCGCCGTCCGTAAGAATGGAGATGACGATATTATTGAATTAAAGTTGTCAAACGGTCGAGTTGTTGATTACAAAAAAGCACAACAGAAGGCAAAAAGCGGGATGATTGTGAACGTCAATGTTTTCAAAGGTCCCGACGGCGAGGAACATCTTCGGACCAATCCAGACGGGGATCCGACCAACAACCTTGATAAACTTCCTCAGTTCTGACCGAATTTTAAAAAATGAGCCTTTTAGTAACAGGTTCTGTTATGAAGTACAAAATTCCAGTTAGCAAATAAAATCACGGTAAAATTAACATTAGGATTAACAAGCGAATTAACACAATAATAGGCATAAAAAAATTGCTCAGGGATTAATGAGCTTCTTTAAACAAATATGTGAGGGATGTTCCGGCACTACTGTTATTTAATTTATACGTGGGAAATATGTCTCCCTTTGTAACTGTTGTTGCATTTTCCTTATCGGGCGCTGACGTTGTTTCGGAATTTTAGAGATTATGTACTTAAATTTTTCATCATTTGTTTCCACTACTTTTTCAAAATCAACTGGTTTATTTATTGTAATACCCCTGCGATTCATAACGGTAATGATTAATCCTAATTCATAATACATAAACTTAGAAAGTATCCCTTTAATTATGTTTTGATTAATTTCATTAAAAAAGTCTAGTAATACATCAGTAGGTAATTTTTCATAACTAAACATTAGGTACACCTTCCCGCACAAATTTCTTATTACGAATTATTTTAAAGAATTTTGAAATCATGTTCAATATTCTTTTCAAAACTTTCTGATTTTTTCCTCAATAAGGTACTGGCAAAATTGTTACATCAGCCAAACGGCGGGATTAATTCACCAGTTCGTAAGCGTTATCGACATTATATATAATAGAAGAAACTCGTTTTTTTTATTTTTTAGTCTAGCTTACTATCTACCTATTAGTTGTTGAACACTTCGCACCTTTTAGTCTTAAAGTCCTTCAACTTTTTAGAAACTACCAAATGAGTGAGTTTAACAGACCCTTTTGTCGAAAAACTGCAAGCCTCGTCTATTTTTGTCTCCTTTTATCTTGTTTTATCGAATCTATTCCATATCAGTTAATAAATGCTATAATTCATTTTAGAATTTAAATTTACTGAAAGTTTACTAAAAGTTTACTAGAAGTTTACGAGGTGTGATCGGTAATGAGACTTGACCTATGTGAAGCTGCTATTAAAGAGAAAAAAAACGAAATGATTAAATTAGGAATGGCAAAAGGACTTCAACATGAAGAAACTATCTATTGCAGCCAAGAACTAGACAAACTTCTTAACGATTATAATAGGTTATTATCTGACAATAAACATTCTAAACCTATTAATCATCACGATGACTATTACACTTTACTTAGAGAAAACGTATATAGGATTTTATCGCTGCCTTACAAATATTTTTTAATTTAATTGCAATAATGGTATACCTCCACTTAATTCCTTTAATAACCATTTCTAAATGTGTTTGGATTCGTTAATAATTTAGAGAGAATGCACACATGGCATTCTCTCTTTTTTGTCTATTTTTAATCAAGGGCTTTTTAAGTGGGTGAAATAGGGGCTTAGCCATTATAATCATAAACAATTATAAAACGCCTAAACAATATGCCGAGGCGTATTAAGAGACAGCCCTAAAGGCTAGTCTTTCTCCTAAAAATTACTATACATATTCCCAAAAATACGCAATGTTCTTTAAACGCGAGTTAAAGGAAGTCAAAATGGCTCCCCTTAGAAATTCCTATATTTTAAACATTATTCTAAAACATAGCCTACTTAAAAGGTGGTTCCCGCATTGACAATATACCAAACATTCCCTACACCCTGCCCGGTTACATCACCTTTTGCTTTATCATTTATCCAATAATACAGCGGATAGCCTTTGTACGTCACTTGTTCAGCTCCATTATCTTCTCGCTTGATGGTACCAAAATCACTTTTGTTAAATCCTTCTGGCACCTCAAAATCTTTGGCAGAAAACGCTGGCCATTTGACTAAGCATTCGCCGCTGCAATTGCTCTTTCCAACTTGATCTTTTGTAAACCAATACAATGCCATACCTTTTGAATCGGCTAAATATTTTCCTGTATTCGCATTATCTAATAATTGTAAACCCTGCTGTTCGGACTTACTCTCTTTGACAGCTGATATAGTTTCACTTTTTGGATCATTCTTTTGCGTACTATCCTTTACCTGACTACTACATGCACCTAACAATAATAGGAATGAGAAAACCGCTAAGAAAAATGCCCACTTCTTCATTTAAGTACCTCCTCTAAATTGTTTACACTATAAGTAACGGACAAAGTTTTAAAACGGTTTGATAAAAAATAAGTATTTTTCTCTGGTATATATTTTAGATAAAAACTGGATAGCCAATTATGACTATCCAGAATAAAATGTATGGGGTTAGGTACTAACATTTGAGCACTGTCCACCTAGCACGTACAAAATGTATTATTTGTACATGAATGGTGCCTGACACCATGTTATGTGAATACTCGTATATCCTTTACCATAAACAAAAACACGATTCTTTTTTGAAGAATCGCGTCCTTTAATTGAATAAATGAATATTAACTACATATTTTAATGACTACACTTTGACAACATTAACTTTTCCAGCTATTTTGAAGTTTTCGAATAAAGATGATTTGACCAATGTGATATGCGTTATGAGTTGATACATTTCCAAGTATCTCCCACCACTTCGCATGTACAGGGAGACCATTTACTTCACTCTCAACTTTTTCTTCCGTTAATAAATCTTGCCATTGTAACAGCACCTCTAAAAGTCGTTCTTTTAAGTCACCAAAACTTTTATTTTCCGGAATTATAAAACTTTTATTATTATCACCTATAGAAGGTACAGCATTAACATGTGATTTTTGGTACCTAATTTGCCATGTTTCATTCCAATAAAGTAAGTGCTGCACAATCTCAGCAATACTATTACAATTTTCGTTAGGCTTCCAAAACGCTTCTTCCTCCGACAAATTTTCGACCGAGTCAGAAAATGGAAGGTACCAGCTAGGATCATTAGCATTAGCTAATAACTGATCTAATAAGACGTCTTTTGCATGAAACATGCTCTCCACACTCCTAATAAATTTTTTCTGATTTATTCAAGGGAAAAACCAAAGTAGTGGTAAAACTCCGGCCTCAAATGTCATAAATCGACTACCTCGTTCTATTAATTCTCTTATATTAAGTTAATCCCCTTCATTATTTTTTCATAAGTAAAGCGTTTCTCCTTTTTAAAGAAACGCTTCCTCAAATAATACTAGCGTTAAAGAAATGCGCTAGATTGTTGAATAGCCACCGATTTATTAATGAAATTACTTCCGACCATCAGAACCTTCCCCATGGCCTGTGACAATCTTCGATTATTCCCAACAAGTTTCCTTTCTAATCAAACGTTTGATTAATATCATTGCAGCCCTTGATAAATATGGGTTAGTCCTTCCCTATCCATAAATAAATTGTTGAAAGATGAACAAAAAAATTGGAGAAAAACAGCATTTTAACCTCAACCGTCACTAACCGACACTCTTTCGACTAAATACCATATAGGCTATACTATTCAAACGTTTGATTGAAATAGTTACAAGTATTGATTTTTAAGTATTCCCCTGTAAAGTCAGCACGAAGAATGTCGAGGAGCATTTATAAATTCCGCAGGAAATAACCCATCTTTCTACAAAATCAGATGGGTTTCTCTCAAACTTCCATTATTCTATTCAATCCCCGCCTTTTCGAAACCACACAAACGTTTAATTAATAGTTGCCTCAACTCGCAACATTCCTAGATTTCCCACTCTAAATACATGTGAATTATGTACAAACTTCCTTTAGCATAAACACCCACCTAGCATACTCAACTAAGTTGCGGAACCACCAACTCCTATCAAATCTCCTGTTTTTTTACAGGTTCCTCATGAGTTCCGATAAGCAAAAACCGCTCACTAACCTTTCCAACTTCAGCCCCTGCATCATTCTTAATAATGGATGGTTTTAAATTTCTTAAACTAGTAATCGTTTCTTTATTTTTGTAACCAATTTGTTCAAGAATAGCGGCTACAATTGTAGGCCATACATCTTCTGAACCATTTAACACTTTTAAGGCAAATCCAAGTCTTTCATTTTTCAAGCCAAAGCAATATACCCCTTGTGCTCCGCCTTTTGCCACGATATTTTGATCCTGAAGCAATACGGAACAAATAAATTGCTCTGAAGCAATCATAATGGGATGCTCATTCATAATGCTAGTCATTTCTGTAACTGCTTTTTGCAATAATGGGTCCTTAATTAAATCTGGACAGGCTAATTTTAGATAAGTCATGGCCATATTCTTTAATGGAATCGCAAAAACAGGGACCCCGCAACCGTCTTTTCCAATTTTTATCTCGGAAATGGGTACTTCAGATAATGTCGCTAGAATATTCAATAGTTGTTGTTGGAGTGGATGATCTACTTCCCAATATCCTTCGACTGGATATCCAAGTTCACGGCAAACCGTGATAAAACCCATATGTTTCCCGGAGCAATTATGATAAAGCCTTCTTTTCTCCTTGTTTTTTCTTACCATTTCCTCTCTCGGTTTCACATTTAGAGGATAGGAACAAGGACAAAATAATTCGTCTTCATTGACAGGTAATTTTTTTAACATGGACTCAAGAGCGGCAATATGATAGGTTTCTCCCCTATGAGAAGCTGTAAACAGAGAAGCTTCTTCCCTCGTTAAACCGTATTTGGTTACAACATTTGATAAAAATACAGGAATAGCTTGTATTGGCTTTGCTGCAGACCGATAGAACGTGTAATGCTCCTGATCCCCAACATGATAAGTCGTTTCCAGCTTATCATTTACACCACTAATCATCCCAATATGAACATTTTCAAGCAATCCAGCTCTCGTTTCTTCCACTAACGTAACCGAACTCATATTTACTCCTCTCATTAGCAAAAATAGCTACTCCAAATCAAACAGGGTATTTTGCGCCTGAATCGCTGCACCAAGCACAACCCCTTGATCACCTAACTGCGAATATACAATTTTCACTCTCTTTTTTAATGGTTCCCAAATATATAATTCAGATTTTTGTTCAATGGGTCCTTTTATTTCAGGAAGATTTTCGATGGTATTTCCGCTTAGAATAATGACCTCTGGATTGTACAGGCATAATATATTGCTAATTGCAAGAGCTATATAAGTCGTTGTTCGATCCATAATATTGATGGCCCACGATTCTCCATTGCGGTAGGAATCGAATACTTCATCGATTGAATCAATCTCCTTTACTTTCCTGCTATCAGCGATAAGAGCCCCTTCGGATATATAGGTTGCAAGGCAGCCGATTTTTCCGCAATTGCAGACATTTCCAGTCGGATTAATAACCGTATGACCAATTTCCCCTGCATTATTGGATTCTCCTCGATAGATTTCTCCATTAAGAATGATAGCGGCACCGATACCTGATCCAATTCCAACTAGAACGGCATTTTGGTAATCCTTTGCCATTCCCTTAAAATTCTCTGCCTCTATTTTCATTTTTAATTCATTATCAATAATGACAGCTAAATGGGAAAGTTGATGAAGGTCTTCCGCCAGGTTTACGTTCTTCCATTTTAATTGATCCGAAACCGTAACGACTCCATTTTGATAATCTATGGATCCAGGTAATCCTACTCCAATAGCAATAATCCTTTCAGTAGGGATCTGATTTTTATCAACCAAGTCCTTCACATTCCTATTTACTTTTTCCAGCGTTTCATAGTAGCTTTCAGTTACTTCTCTAGGTATACTCTGCCATGCTACAATTTCTCCGACATAATTGACGATGCCTATTTTGATCATTAATGTATCTATTTCAACTCCGATTGTATATAGAACATCACCACATACATCAAGTAATGCTGCCTTTCTTCCTACTCCTGAAGTGACTAATTCCGTTTCTCTCACAAATCCTTGTAATTGTAATTCATTAACAATCCTTGTAATGGAAGTTGGGCTCATTCCAGTCACTTTCGCAATTTCCATTCTTGATATAGGAGAGTGGTTTTTGACAATGTCCAGGACTAAATTTTTATTTTGTTTTTTCATTAAGAGTTGATCTTGTTTTTCCATTTATTTACATCTCATTTCTGAAAAATTCCTTTAAAAAATCATGGTAATTCACTATTTAGAAAGAACTAACATCATTTTTCAAAAACAACATCCCTGAGAGAATCAGATTCTCTCATAAGATTTGCTAGCAGGTGCCGTTCTTCCTATTTGAATGTTTTAATATATTCAATCGCCTCAGAGATATCTTTTACTGGGTTCGTGTTAACTTCCCGCTCAATCGTTAAATAACCACTATAACGGATTTCTTGTAAGGCCGCAAAGTACTGGGGAAAATCTACCGCTCCCTTGCCTAGCGGTAATTCTCTAAAAAACTCACCGGAGGCAACCATTTTGGAAATTTTTTCATGATCCGTACCACTTCCATAGCCAAGGGACCCATATACATCACGAGGGTCTACTGGCTGTAACCGGATCCCATCCTTCACATGGGTGTGGACGATATAATCTCTAAGAAGCTTCACACCCTCCACGGGATCATCACCCGTTACCATCACCATATTGGCCGGGTCAAAATTCACGGAAACTCCATTGGTCGTTAAGCTATCCAAAAAGGATTTTAATCTGCAAGCAGTTTCCGGACCTGTTTCAATCGCAAAGTAGGAATTCATACTTTTGGCATAAGCCCCCAGTTCCTCACAAGACATTTGCATGGCTTCATAAATAGGACTGTCCTTTTCTTCAGGGATTATACCGATATGTGTCGTTACGATACTGGCCCCTAGTTCTACCGCAAGGTCCAAAATCCGTTTTGATTTTTCGATTTTCACCCGATTTTGCTGGCGGTCTTGGAACCCATGACCACCTAAATCACCACAAAGTGCCGAGATTTCTAATCCTAATGAATCGATATACCTTTTTAAATCGTTACGTGAAGCGGAGCTTAAATTTTCCGGCGCCATTTCACCTTCAACAGCATAAATTTGAACTCCATCTGCTCCCATTTCTTTGGCTGCCTTTAATCCCTCCCGAAGCGGCAAGTGAAGACTATCAACAATCACACCAATTTTGTTGGTTACTCTTACATGATTCATGGGTTAAAATGTCACCTCGCATTTCTTTTCGGAGGCTTCATAGATACCAGCTAAAATTTTCATGATTTCAACACCATCTTCAACAGGTGCAACTGGTTTTGTATCGAATAAGCAGCATGTCACAAATGAATCAATTTCATTTTGAAACGCATTTGAGAAATCAAAAGTGAGATGATCAATCTGGGGGTGAATATTCACAATGGTGTTATTTTCCTCACTAATTAAAACTAACTCTGGTTCTAATTCAGCTCCACTTTTTGTCCCAAATAATTTTACCTGAATTTCATCTTTCTGTGCGTGTAAAGTATAAGAAACATCAACAAACAAGGAAGCACCGTTCTCAAATGTAATGAGGGCGTTTGCCAAATCTTCCACAGTATTTTTTCCTTTATCATAGTCCGCTGCTTTATAAAAACGTAAATTCTCTACATTTCCACGATTTCCAAGTTGACGATAGGTGTTCCCAGAGATGGATTTCACTTTGGGTCGCCCCATTAAATACCAACAAATATCAATGATATGAACACCAAGATCTAGTAAAGGTCCGCCTCCAGAGCGCTCTTTATCAGCAAACCATCCGCCGGGATTCCCTAAACGGCGTAAACACGAGGCTTTGGCATAATAAATTTCTCCTAATTTCCCCTGGTCAATAAAGGATTTCAATACTCTTGTATTCGTTGCGAATCTCCTCACAAAACCAACCTGTAGGGTTTTATTATATTTACGAGCCGCTTCCTCTACCTTTAATGCTTCTTCTACCGTCACGGAGAGAGGCTTCTCTACTAAAACATGTTTCCCACTTTTCAAGGCATTAATGGAAATTTCTGCATGGCTATTATTCCAGGTGCAAATACTGACAGCATCTATATGAGGATCGTGATATACTTCCTCTAAAGAGTCATATACAATTCCAATTCCATACTTCTTTGCCGTTTCTTCCGCTCTCTCCTTTGAATAATCATATACACCGTATAAAACGGCATTTTGATTGTTCGCATAAGAGGCTAAATGCATATCAGAAATCGAACCAGTCCCGATCACACAAACCCGTAAAAGCTCCAAATGTATCCATCCCTTCTATTGATTACTGAACTTCATTCCATAATCTTCTTACATTATCCATCCCTATTTTCGAACCGATTTTACAATCTTCCATCCCCTCAAACTCTACCGTTAAATAGCCATCATATCCTGAGTTTTTAACAAGTTTCATAATTTCACGAATGTTTAAATCTCCATGACCGACAATAGCTCCCCGCAAATAGTTTTCATTGACCGTTCGAAACCAAACTCCATCGCCAGGGTTTTCATAATAAGGACGAATATAGAAATCTTTAAAATGAACAGTGGCTGCATAGTTAATATTTTTCTTCACCCCTACAAGCGGATCTTCATCCATACAAAGGAAATTCCCAACATCAAGTGTTGTTTTAAAATTCTCACGGTTCACGGCATGAATTACTCGTTGGACACGATCGCTCGTTTGGACATTAAACCCATGATTTTCAATAGTGGTGGTAATGCCGAACTGGGCTGCATAATCAGCCACCAGTTGACTGCCTTTTACGAATTTCGAAAAATGCTTTTCAAAGTAATGAATCGTCATTTCTTCGGGCTGTAAAGTAAAGGCCGTTACATCATGACGCATGATCTTTATCCCTAAACGATTGACAATGTCCACATGTGTTTTTAGACGTTCCACTTCTTCATGAAAAGCTTCTTCTGTCTCTTGGACAAAATCTGCAGGCAATGAATAGGCCGACAGTTCAATCCCTAAGGATGCCGCTTTTTCCTTAATTTGATCGGCCAATTCAGGATTGTCAACAACCGAGAAACCATAAGGGACGATTTCCATATGTTCGCCGCCATGATCAGCAATCCATTGAATAACATCTAATACCGTCATCGTTTCTTCCCTTAGCTCTCGAACTAAACTATACGTACTTAAACCTACCTTCATTTATCTTCACTCCTATTTTTTTAAAAATCTACTATTCTACTAAATGGCATGCTACGAAATGATCAGGGGTTTCCCCTTTTCTAACGGAAGGTTCCCTTAGCTTACAAATATCCATAGCAGCAGGACAACGGGTGTGAAATCTGCAACCTGTTGGCGGATCAACTGGGCTCGGCAAATCACCCTGCAGGATCATTCTTTCTCTCCGCAATCGCGGGTCAGGAATCGGGATTGACGACAATAATGCTTTTGTATAAGGGTGCTGCGGATTAGAGAAGATAACCTCTTTCGGTCCTGACTCCACAATGGTTCCTAAGTACATGACCCCGATATGATCACTTATGTGCTCCACAACACTTAAATCATGTGAAATAAATAAATAGGTTAAATGGAATTCAGCTTGTAAATCCTTCAATAGGTTCAGGATTTGGGATTGGATCGACACATCTAAGGCCGATACGGGTTCATCCGCAATAATCAACTTGGGTTTCATAATGAGTGCCCTTGCGATTCCAATCCGCTGCCGCTGGCCTCCACTGAACTCATGTGCATATCGATGGGAATGGTATTCACTTAAACCTACGATTTCTAAAATTTCAGAAACCCGTTTATACCGTTCTGCCTTAGATAGATTGGTATGAATCGCAAGCGGTTCTGCTACAATATCCCTAACTTTCATTCTAGGATTGAGCGAAGCATATGGATCCTGGAAAATCATTTGCACTTTTTTTCTCATTGCTTTTAATTGAGATTCTTTTCTTTGAGAAATTTCTTCCCCATCAATCCAGATTTCTCCCTCACTCGGTTCAATTAGCCGGGAAATCAGTCTCCCTGTCGTGGATTTCCCACAGCCGCTTTCACCAACAAGACTGAACGTCTTCCCCTCCGGAACCATAAACGACACATCGTGGACAGCTTTTAACGTATTCTTTTTTCCAAACATACCGGCAGGAATAGAAAATGACTTTTTAAGCCCGGTTACTTTTAATAGAGTATTAGACACCGATTTCCCTCCTCCCCTCTTTGTATAACCAACAGCTGCAGGTCCTGCCATTTTCCAATTTCATTTCTGGAGGCTCTTCGCTATAACAGAGAGGCATCACATCATCGCATCTTGGGGCGAATTTACATCCCTTTGGCAAATTACTTGGATCCGGGACATTTCCTTTAATAGAATCCAATTTTTCTTTTTTCTGCCCTAGCTTAGGTATCGAGCCTATGAGTCCTTTCGTGTAAGGATGTTTTGGACTTTCAAATAGCTCGAATACATCTGCCTCTTCAACCACTCTTCCCGCATACATAACAACAACGCGGTCGCACATCTCTGCTACAACACCTAAATCATGGGTAATCAATAAAACAGACATTTTTTCTTTCTCTTGCAGCTGTTTCATTAAATCAAGTATTTGAGCTTGGATGGTAACGTCAAGTGCGGTTGTCGGCTCATCAGCAATTAACAGCTGAGGATGACAAGAAATCGCCATCGCAATCATGATTCTTTGCCGCATACCGCCAGATAATTGATGCGGAAACTCATTCATGATGTCTTCCGCTCTCGGGATGCCTACCTTTTTTAAATTAGAAACCGCATGTTCCCTCGCCTTTTTCTCTCCTAATCCCAAATGAACGCGAATGGGCTCCAGCAGCTGTTCCCCAATTTTCATCACAGGATTTAATGAAGTCATTGGTTCTTGAAAAATCATCGCGATTTGCTTTCCGCGAATCTTCCTCATTTCACTCTCTGATTTATTCGTTATATCCTGATCATTAAATTGAATTCTGCCGCTCGTTATTTCTCCACTCGTCCCTTTAAATAGTTTCATGACTGAAAGTGATGTTAAGCTTTTTCCACTCCCAGATTCACCGACAAGACCGAGAACCTCCCCCTTATGAATGTCGAAGTTAACACCGTGTAAAATTTTGATTTTTTGCTTATCCTTGGTGAACTCGGTTTCAAGATTTTCAACTTGCAGAAGCTTCTCCATCCTCTTCAAACTCCTTATTCATTCTTTGTTTTAGGGTCCAGCACATCACGCAAACCATCTCCAACTAAGTTGAAAGCCAAAACAGTTAAAAAGATGGCAATACCGGGCATCATAACTACATGTGTGGAGGTACCTAAATAATCTCGCCCAAGACTCAGCATCGCTCCCCAATCCGGTGTCTCTGGGCTTGCACCTAAGCCAAGGAAGCTTAAACTAGATGCAGCCAAAATCGCTGTACCGATTCTCATCGAAATAAATACGATTAAACTACCAAGGGTTTCAGGAAGAATATGCTGAAACATGATCCTAAAATGGGAGGCTCCCATTGACTTGGCTGCCTCTACAAAGACCGTTTCTTTTGCCTCAAGCGTTGCTCCTCTTACAAGTCTTGCAAAGGATGGGACACTAAAAATGGCTACCGCTATCACCACATTGTTTAAGCCAGGCCCTAGGATGGCAACAATGGCAATAGCTAATAAGATATCTGGAAAAGCAAACATGACATCACTTGATCTCATGATAAGGCGATCTAACCAGCCGCCAAAATATCCACTGATAAGTCCTAAAAGAGTTCCTCCGATGGCTCCCAAAAATACAGAAAGAAAACTAACCGTCAGCGAAATTCTTGCACCTGCCAGCAATCGGCTAAAAATGTCCCGGCCATATTCATCCGTTCCAGCTATGTGTACCTTGCTGGGGCCTTGCAGCATGACATTATAGTCAGGTTTATAAGGATCATAGGGTGCCATGTAAGGTCCAATAGCAGCTATGATCATTAACAAGAGAATAAATAGGCTTGCCCAGAACGCGGTCTTTTGTCTTTTCCAATTCTTCCAAAAATCTTTAAGAGGTGAATACTTTTTTTCTATGATTCTTGTATTAGTCTGATTGACTGCTTTCGATATTTCCATGACTGCCCTCCTTTAAGCTGCGTATCGAATCTTAGGATTGAGATAACTGTATAAAATATCAACAATTAAATTGACGAGAATAAATTCAACAGAGAATAATAATAATTCTGCCTGAATGACGGGATAATCCCTAAAGGCAATAGAATCAATTAATAAACGACCCATTCCCGGAAAACTAAAAACCGTTTCTACCACTACAGATCCACCTAATAAAAATCCAAACTGCAGCCCTGCAATGGTAACAACCGGAATTAACGAGTTTCTTAGCGCATGTTTAGGAATCACAACAGACTCCTTTAGCCCCTTCGCACGTCCTGTTCGGATAAAATCAGCTTTGAGCGTTTCGAGCAAGGAGGACCTCGTAAAACGAGCAAGCATCGACATAATCCCTGCCCCTAGCGTTAATGAAGGTAAAATATAGCTTTTCCATCCTTCTGCTCCACCTGTTGGAAACCATCCCAGCTGTACGGAGAAAATTTGAATGAGGATTAATCCTAACCAAAAACCTGGTAACGAGATTCCAGAAACCGCCGCAACCATCCCTAGATAATCCGGCCATTTATTTTTAAAAACAGCTGATAACGTTCCAATCAATAAACCGATTACTAAAGCCCATACCATGCTCGCTAATGTTAAAAAAACAGACGGCATAAAACGGTCGACAAACATATCCGATACGGGTAGTTTTGTATTTAGGGATGTTCCTAAATTACCTTGAAATAAATGACTCATATAGGAAACATATTGCTCCCATATGGGTTGATTGAGTCCAAGTTCTGCTTGAATCTTGGTTACCTCTTCTAACGTGGCATCTTTACCTGCAACTAAACGTGCAGGGTCTCCCGGAATTAAGTGGGTAAAAAGGAAGATTAATATCGAAACGATAAATAGGATAGGAATCATTTCAAGAATTCTTTTAACAATATATTGGAGCATACTTGATTACCCCTTTCTAACAAAATCCAATAGTCAAATCTCCCTGCCGGAGAAGGCTTTTCTTCTGAAGGTTATTTGGTCTTAATGGCCCTAAAAAAGAAGGAAAGAAGCTTCGGGAAACATCCCTCCGCCCCTTCAATTACGAGAAATTTCTACTTAATATTTGCATTAGTAACGTCAATTCCACCATCCGGCGTAATGTTCACACCTTCAACATTCGCTCTCTTACCATCTAGAATTTCATCCACACCTAGGAAAATCCATGGAGCATCTTTATAGATGGTCGATTGAATATTACTATAGATTTCTGCCAATTTCGTGGTATCTCCCGTTTTATTCACTTCCTCAATCCATTTGTCTACTTGGTCATTTTTATAATAAGCAGTATTAGCACCATCCGGAGGGAAGGAGCCGCCATAAAATAGCGGTTTCGTGGCATTAGTGGTATCGGATGGGTAAGCTGACCAACTTACATACCACATCTGCAGCTTTGCATCCTCAGGTTTTTGTGCTCTGAAAATTTCGTCTGATAGGGTCCCTTCTTCCATTGATTTAATTTGTAAATCTACACCAATCGCTTTTAATTGCTGCTGGATAAACTGCATCCCTTTCATCGTATCGGAATTGGTATTCCCCCAAATTTCTGCTTTAAAGCCCTTTTTATACCCTGCATCTTTTAGCAACTGTTTTGCTTTTTCAATATTTTGCTTATATTCTTCCTGTTTTGTGTAATAAAGTGTTTTACTAGGAATAATCGAGTCTAACGGCAATCCCAAACCTGCGTTTACTACATTGATAAAAGCATCCTTATCTACCGCATAGTTTAATGCTTGGCGGACGCGAGGATCATTAAACGGTTTTTTCATGGTATTAATCGATACATAACGAGCAATGGTAGAAGGGATTTTTTCGACTTTAACATCAGCATTGCTCTCTAATTCTTTTAAGTTTTGACTTGGTAACGGATAGATTACTTGAGCTTCCCCTGTTTTTAACATGGCTACCCGTGAACCGTTTTCCGGAACCGGTTTATAAGTGATTTTCTTGACACGGTCGGCTTTTTCCCAATAACCATCAAATCGTTCTACTGTTAAATGGTCTCCCTGAACCCATTCCACAAACTTAAAAGGTCCTGTACCGACTGGATTTTTACCGATTTTATCTTTTCCCTCAGCCAGCAGCTTAGGGCTAAGAAGCTTTGCGGATACAAATCGTGTTAACATCCCAGCATAAGGTTCTTTTAGAGTAATTTTTATTTCATCATCATTGATAGTCTGGATGTTTGTGATAAGGTTAAACCCACGGCTATTTAAACGCAGACTATCGTCCTTCATGATTCGTTCATAGTTCGCTTTTACTGCTGCTGCATTAAACTGTTCCCCATCGTGGAACTTTACACCTTTTCGCAATTTAAACGTGTATTCCAAAGCATTGTCACTGACACTATACGTTTCAGCTAATTTTGGGGTAATTTTTCCTTCTGCATCAAATCCTAAAAGACCTTCGAGCATAGCTGATTGAACGGAGTTAGAATTGGTATCTCCTGTATTATGCGGATCCATTGAAATGAAATTTTCATTTACAGCGATCACCATTTCTTTGTCTTCTTTTTTGCTGCCTTCTTTCTTTTCCCCGCTACTTTCTTTACTAGAACATCCAACAACCAACACTGCCGAGATTACAACTACCAGCAGCATTTTCCAAAAATGTGCCTTTCTCAATTGATTTCCCCCTTTGATTATTTTTCCAGGTATTTCGGTCTTGTTGTGATATTCTCAGCTATACCCTTGATAGAATATGATTTTGATTCCTTCTATCTTCTTGGTATTACAGAACAATGGATAGAATTAATCTTAAATCCGAGTGAATAGTTTTTTCCGTGATGTTTGTAATTAACATAAAATTTACTGCTAATTTTGCGTTTTTTACCTATTTTTATAATTAATTTCTCCAGTGGTGAAATTAATGTGATAAAAAATTTTAAACCTATTAAATTTCCTTTTATGTAACGGTATTACTAAATAGATATTTTAAAGCTTCACTGCTAGGTTGAAATTATTATATCTTTCGTCAGAAACATTTTCAATACATTTTCACAAAAATTAAAATTTTAAAAATGTTCTAACATTTAATACACTCATTAAATTATGATAGATAAGGCGGTACATTGAATTCAGAAGAAGTGTTATATGAGGGAAAGATAAAACCAGCTATTATCTTGCCATGATATTAGCTGATTTTTTGCATTATTATTATGATTATGATTTAGAAATATCAATAAATCCTTCTCCAAACACATCTCGAACATCATGGATAGCGACGAAAGCAGTCGGGTCTGTAGCTTGAACAATACGTTTCAGCTTTATTACTTCTTGCTTACTTATAACAATATAAAGAATTTCCTTTGGGGTTTTTGTGTAATAACCATGACCCGAGTATACAGTCACCCCTCTATCCATTGATGTTGTCACCTGTTTGGCATTTCACGGTCTACCTTTAAACGAATGATTTTGAAGGCTAAGGAATTGGGGATCATTACAGTCTTTGATAACCCAAGATTGGGACTGGCTGCAGTCGAATGAATAATGTGATTGTTGGCACAGTTGGAAGCCTTTCAATCACAAAATGATATTTTACCAGATCGCCTTTTCACAATTGCCATAACCTACATTTAAAATTACCCTAACAATCTTCGACCTATATCGAGCGGTGACAGGCACGGGAATCTATTTAAAAAATCATCTATATCTAATTTCGCAATATAAAAACCGCCTCTATTGATGAGACGGTTCTCCCTAACATATACGAATTTCTTTCTTTAGAAAAATTTAAAATGGTTTATTAGGCTCGTATTTGGGCTGTTGATTTTCTGCTTGGTATTGTTGACTTTTTGCTAAACCTTCTTGTCCAGTTTCATCTAATGAAAATTCTGTATCACCTTTATTAAATTGATTGGCTAGATTTTGAGCTGCAATTACTTTTTGTTGTTCACCTTGTACTCCATTCAAAATACTTTCTTTTTCCATTATGTTTCTCTCCTTTGTATTAAGCATAATTTTATTGATATACCAAAGGTAGATTAATTATTCATTCAACAGAATAAATAAAAGACCGTTCCTATGTATAAGAAACGGTTCAAGTGCGCTAACACTTCTCCCAGCAACCTCAACCGTCAGGGTGGTTGTTGCCAAATAACTAATTGATTGTCTTGAGAACCACCCTTTTGCTTCGACGGTGTGTAGGGCGGTTTTCTTGTTTAATAAGACTTTTTCCCGAAAGCAGTAAGCGCTTAAAAGACCGATCATCACCAATCTTCCCCGGTAGTCAAATCTAAAACAAATTTACCCGGGATTTCGCGTCCCCCTCCCGATGGCTTCTGAACCAAATCGCTAATCTTTGGTGGATGCGGTGAATGGACTACAAACATCATTAGATTCCCGTGCAGTTTTTCATACGAATATTTACTTAACACCACATGCCAACAATCTAATTTTTCTTGAGTGATCTTAAACTGTTCGAAATAGACCTCGATTAAATTCATTAGTGCATAAATCTCTTTTTTAGTCGTCAAAGTTAAACTCCTCCTCGTATGACGTTTCTCCTTATTCTGTTTCTTTTCTCCACAACAGAAAGAACCTGTCTTTACAATCCTTCATTAGTAGAGATATAGCTTTAAAATGAAGAACACCATATATCGTTTAGTGTTATTGATGTTATTTATCAGAATGGGAAAAGATTGCTAATTTCCTAATACTAGATCGAAAGAATACTTAAAAATTTTTCCTATAGACACACCATTGTTGAATAAGGTACAGTGGGTATTAGGACATAGGGAAAAGTATGCAGATTTTTATATATGAGGTTTACAAATTAATCAAAGAGTAGCTGAGAATGGTTACTCTTTTTTGGTGGAGTGATTAATTGTAACAAACGAAATTTATTTAAATAAAACATTGGGGGAGTAACAGATTATGAAAAAGATAGCAAAGTTATTAACAGTAGGAGTATTTGCACTAGGATTATTCGCAGGAGCTGGAGCAACAAAATCAGAGGCAAGCACATTAACAAAGCCTGCAGGCTCCAATTTCTTTAAGAGTGCTTCAAATTCATCAACGAACTACTACATGGTTCAAGATTATAAAGGTACAACAATTCGTGCAAAAACAACTGCATCAGTTGCTCTAACAGCATACAAAGAAAACTATTCTTATGGATCTGTATCTTTCGTAGACTATGACAAAGTAACAAAAACAACCTATAAAACTACTGTAAACTCCCAAGCTTACACAAAAGCAAGTAAAAATGCTAAACTAACTGCAAGAAACAATAAAGGAAAAGTTATTAACGTAAAAGTACCAACTAGAAATGTTATGACAAAGTATACTCCTAGCTGGTATAAAGACTCATTCAAATATACAACTTATGTGAAAGATAAAGGTAAATGGGTAAAACGAAATAAGACCGCAACAGTATATGTCCCTGCTAAATATGTTAAAGGATACACTTCTTCTACTTGGGTTAAGAAAACTAAAAAAGTTGATCAAGGCTTCTTCTATACTCCAGCAGCAACTAACGGAGTAACTTTAGCAGAGTACAACGAAATCGAAATTGGTATGAGCCTAGAAGATGTAGAAGCAATTACAGGGGAAAAATTCATTTTAGAATATTCTTCATCTTGGGACGAAACATTATACGATGATGATTACAATGAGATTGGAACAATAGTTCACACAGATGCTTCATATAGATGGGAGTATGAACTTGACACTGAAACCGAATATATATGGAGACATGCTGATTTAGACTTCGAAGATGGTAAGTTAACTTATAAGTCCCAATATGGCTTAAAATAAGTGACGAAAGGGTTCATTCCCTTTATTACTCTTAGCAAGACGCGGGATTTATTCCTACACTCCAGGAATATTTTTATGTATAATGGATATATAATTAAAAGGAGAAGTGCGTCAACACTTCTCCCTGCAACTTCTACCGTCAGGGTGGTGGTTGTCTATGTGTTATTTTTATGAGAACCACCCTTTTGCTTGCGACGGCGTAGGGCGGTTTTCTTGTTTTCTAGAACGTTTTTCCGAATGAAATAAGCGCTCAATTCACGCACAACTCCCCTCAGAACTTCTCTAAGAAATTCAAGAAATGTTTCCATGATTATCACCACCTTTCCGAAACGGAAAGAAGCGGAACAACCAACCACCCCAACAATATTCAGCTGCAACTTCATTCTGCCATTTTATATCACTCTAAAAGCCTATCAACCTTCGACAAAATCCGGGGCGTGACAGGCACCGGATTATCGCTTTAAACTTATATCACAGCGGGGGTCTGACCCACTAGCCCGCTCAGCTAATTCATTGAGTGTCCTTTATGTGTTAATCGTTGATGCAAATTTGTCTTATTAAAAACGTTAGCTTCTTCTATTTTTGTAACACTCCCTACACCCTCGTCCACTGTCCTTACTTACATTCTTCGCTTTATCTGTTGCTGTCACACTTAAAACTGTTTTTTCTTCTGTGCTTTGATTTTCACTCTGAATTTCCCTTTGTACCCACATTACCTACATCCTTGGCAGTTAAAAAGCGACTCGGTATCCAGATTCCTTAATCATATTAAGCCCTCATTATTGACCATCAAAAGGATGCAGCAAAAAAAACCTCTCCAATTTGGAGAGGTCGTTGCTTTCAGCTAATTAAGGCTTCACCCTTATGATGCTGGTCCAGCCGCTATACACCTTGGTTTTGCCAACCATTCTATAGGCTCTTAATTTATAATAATAAGTCCTTCCTTTTGTTAAACCACTGTTCGTGAAATATAAGGAAGTGGTGCTTTTTCGAAGTGTATAGGTTCCAGAGCTTGATGTGGATCTGTAAAGCTCATAACCACTTGCACCTGCTACAGCACTCCAAGTCAGCTTAAATCTGGTCGAACTTACTTTAGCTGCTTTGAAGTTAGCGGGAACAGATGGTATAGGTTTTGCATAAACAACAGCCGATAAATTACTATAAACCTTCGTACTTCCTACCATGCGGTAGGCTCTAATTTTATAGTAATAGGGTTTATTTGTAACAAGCCCTAAATTTTTAAAACTTGTGGATGTGGTTGACCCTGCATAATAATAAGACCCCGTACTTGAGGTTGCCCGATATACCTCATATCCGCTTGCGCCACTAACAGCTGTCCAGCTCGTTTTGATACTATTATAAGCCGATGATGCTGCCTTGGCTGAAGACGGTGTCGCAAGGACTGGTTTGGCAGAAACGACTGAACTATAACCACTATAGGCTGATGGTGTTACAGTTTGATAGGCTCTAATCTTATAGTAATAAGCCGTCCCCGTATTCAGAGATGTGCTGCTATATGACGTACTCGACGTAGACGCTATTTTTGTATAAGTCCCCGTGCTGGATGTTGATCGATAAATCTCATATCCTGAGGCGCCGCTAACGGCTGACCAAGATAAGCTCACGCTATTGTAAGTACTTGCCACAGCCTTCAAATTCTCTGGTGATGCAAGTGTTACAGTGATTTGGCGTGTAACAGTCGTTTCATTCCCTGACGAGTCCGTAACAGTATACGTCAACGTGTATACGCCGGCAGTCTTACTGTTGACTAAACCATTAATTTTTATGGCACTTGTCACATCTCCATCTGAGTTATCCATTGCAGTTACGCAAACTCTTGGATCAAACGTTGTGTTCACATAAATCGTCTTCGATGTTGCCCCAGAAATGACTGGTTTTATGTTATCAACAATGGTTATGTTTCTTGAAAAAGTTGTGGTATTTCCTGCTTGGTCCATAACGGAATAAAGAAGGGTATAGACTCCTTTTTTAGTTGTGTCGACCGTGCCAATTATCTTAATAGCATTCGTTAAATCGCCAATAAAATGGTCTGTAGCAGTCACTCCCATTCGAGGGTCGAATACGGAATTTATAAATAAAGTTGTATCAACTGCCCCTGTAATGATAGGATTTTCATTATCTGCTTCCACTAGATTATTAGCATAATAGTGGTTATATGGTTGATCATTAGCGTCTACTAAATTAGAAAGCTTGAAATTGACTCCTCCAGATAATGCAGGTGGAACCGTAAAAACATATTGATAGGACTTTCCATTACTGCCAGGTACCTCTTCCATTGTTACAGATTGATTGGGTATAGCACCCCTGAAGGTAAGTTGAATCCCATTTTTCATAGCTTTTGAAAAATTAGCTGTGATTTTCAGGCTATCACCTGTTTTTGTAATCTTTTTCGTAACATCAAATGACTCAACAGGAGCACTTGGGTAGTAATTTAATGGGACCAAGCTAGGGTTAAGTCCAGCTACAACAAGAGTTCCATCATTCTTAATGCCAATTGTACTGGAATTTCCAGCTGAGAGCGCCACAATATCTCTCCATTCGTTCACATTGTTTTGGCCTAAACGATTATCACCAGTTGCTACTACAGTTCCATCACTCTTTAGCCCAACTGTGTGACCGTATTTTGTAGAAATCGCTACAATATCTTTCCATTCACCATTACTTTCACCAAAAAAATTCTTATCCGTCGAAACTACGGTTCCATCCTTTTTTATTCCAACCGCGGTACCAAAATCGGCAGTTATTGCTACAATATCTTTCCAATCACTAACGTTGATATTTTTATTACCAGTACCAATTACAGTTCCATCCTTTTTTAAACCAATCGTAAAATCAGACCCTGCTGCAATTGATTGAATGCCCTTCCATTCACCAACATTGATTTGGCCAACATAGTTGTTACCAACTCCGACCACTGTGCCATCCTTTTTCAAACCAACCGTATGACTGCCTCCAGTAGACATAGCAACAGACTTAATGTTTGTCCATCCCATGATATCCTCTTTTGTTGTCCCTACAAAATTATCACCAGCAACTGCAATCGTACCATCCTCTTTCACACCAACCGTGCTGCTATCCCAGGCAGTTACGCTTACAATATCTTTCCAATCGCCAACGTTTGTTTCACCTTTAAAATTACTTCCGACAGAAACGACGGTCCCCTCGGCTGTTAAACCAACGGTATGAGTCCCAGAAGCGGATACTGCAATCATATCCTCCATACTTTTAAAATTGTTTTGTCCAGACGAGTTGTTCCCTGTAGAAACTATGGTTCCGTCACGCTTCAACCCTAAAATATTACTTCCTCCGGCGGAGATCGCAACTATATCTTTCCACCCGCTTACATCGATTGTATCTGGAAACAATCCGCCTGTAGAAACCACAGTTCCATCATTCTTAAGTCCAACAGTATGAAACGCGCCTGCAGAAATAGAGACAATATTCTTCCAATCGCTAACATTTGTTTCGCCGTCAGTATTATCACCAGTCGCAACAACCGTGCCATCCGCCTTTAATCCAATCGTTTGATTGTAACCGGCAGACACTTCAACGATATCCTTCCAGCTGCTAACGTTCGTTTCTCCATTGTGATTATCACCGACTGCAACTGCAGTTCCATCGTTCTTCAACCCAACAGTATGTCCTCCGCCAGCTGAAACAGCAACAATATCCGTCCAATCACTGACATTTGCTTGTCCTGAGTAATTATTACCAGTAGCAACTACGGTTCCATCACTTTTTAAGCCGACTGTTGTTCCTTCACCAGCTGACACTTGAATAATATTCGTCCAGTCAGAAACATTTGATTCCTCTGCTGGATTATTTCCTGTTGCAACTACAGTTCCATCCTTTTTTAAGCCAACTGTCTGACTAAATCCAGCGGAAATAGCAGTGATATCTCTCCAATTAGAAACATTTTTTATTTGTTCCCAACCGTTTTCCCCTATTGCTTGTACCATGCCATCCCCATTTAAAAATGCTGAATGATAATAACCTGCTGAAATTCTTCCTTGAAACTTTTTTACTTCATCTCTATTAATTTTTACTATAACTGTGGTTCCTTCACTTACATTTCCAGCCTTGTCTGTCGCTGTGAAAACTAATTCTGTACCCGCTTTTTGAATTGGAATCGTTATGGCAAACTTGCCATCCGTGACTGCAGTTCCTGATCCAATCAATGAGCCATTCGCTTTTACTTCTACTGTTGACCCAGCTTCTGCTTCCCCTGTTACGACGGTATCTTTATCTGTGACCCCGTTTACTTTAACAGGTTCAGGCGGGGTCGCGTATTGTTTGGTTAAAGCAGTACTTGGATAGTAGAAGGATAAAATGTCCCTATACAGGATACCGGCAGCAGCGCGGCGATTAGCACCATATTGACTTAATCCAACACCATGTCCGTTTCCGGAGCCTGAAAACACAAATGCATCATTGGTTTCGTTGATAGAAAACAGATTGCTCTTCATGTCTCTTGTACCGGCCTTTGCAGGGTCGTTTGTACCAATGATTGTACGCATATCGTCTGCAAGCTGGTTATTGATACTTTCGGTTTGGAGTTCAAGCTCCCCATTGGAATTGAAATCGTCTTTTACAAAAAATTCGACCGTTAGGTTACTTTTGGTAAATCGGCCGCTTTCGGTTGGAGAATAAAAGGAAACCTTAGGGATGGCAACAATTTTGATTTGTTTACCACTCAATCCTGATATTTTATTCATCATCCATTTTTTAATGTTGTTTGCGTACATGGCATCTATTTCATTCGAAGAATCCCACCAGCTGTCTGGATTTTTGAGGTCCAATGAAGTGACATCAATTTGCTGTTTATGCAAGATAGCATCCCAATTAAAGGTTGTATCATACTCGTCGGTTTGTACCTGAAAATACGGAAGGGATTTTGGGTCTAATACATTAAATTGTTTTTCTGTTTTCCCACCATTAGAGGAAGAGAAAACAGCATCAATGACCTTCCCATCATAGGTTAAGATTTGACCTTCAGTCGCGTCTACTGCCTCAGATGTCCTAGAATCTAAGCCTGTCACGCCTCCATATACCTGAAAAGTGGTGGTATCATTGATTACCTGATTCAAACGATAATACGCATAAGTTCGCGCTGCAACCGCTTGTGCCTTCAGGGCCTCCTTCTTCCAAGACGGCCACATTTCATAAGGAACCACACTTTTTACATAATCTTCGAGATTAATAGTGTTAATCGGCCTGACATATTGTTTATCTTCAACCGTAAAAAGAAAACTGCCGGCGTATTCACGATTATTGATGACGGCATGATCATTACTTTTAACCGGAGTGATTGATAATTCACTCCCAGAGGCTAATTCAATCGTTCCATCATATAATCCAAGTGTTTCATTCTCTACCTTCACTGAATAACCTCGTCCACTAGTTAATAGATTCGTGGGATCGCCGTTTAAGTAGTAGCTGCCCACTATGTTTAATGAAATACTTGACTGATCACCTAAAAAATCCCTTAATTTTACTTGAACCTGTGGTTCTGTTCCAATCGTTTCTGCCTTTTTATAACTTGGAACCATCTCCAAGCAGACAACGAATACAATTAGGTAGATTAATAGTTTTTTCATAAGAAAATCCTCTCTCATTGTTTCATATCTTAATAATACTTCTTTCTCTACAATATTTCCTCATTTGTCCTAAAAAATAGGAACCTTGGTGACTGGCACCTGAATCGTAAAAAAATAGAAATCCCTTATTTTTGGATCCCTATCTAATGCTTTAAGTGAACCTGAGGGCTTACTTCAAAACCCCATTTTTAAAAAAGATGCCCTACCCAACAAAGGAAAGGAGGTATATCTCGGCTAATTTTATTATCAATATACGTGCTCCACAGCTGGAATCCTCTCCGTAAAATGCCACAAAAAACGTCGAAAACTGCCCCTGAAAATGCCTTTTTAAACAGACACTATGAAATCAATTAATAAATCGCAAAAAATGCAAAAATCGACTTCAAATATCATTTTTGAAGCCTTTTTTTGACGTTTCACTCTAAAAATGCCCGCAAAAAATGAAAAAGTGGAATTCGATTGACTCCGTCAAACTCGATATCATAGAAGTGCCGTGAAAGCGGGCTTCAGATAAGCGATGAAAGGGTGTCATAAAATGGCGGGTATCAAATCGGGCAATACGGATGGATTTAGGGAGTTCTCGCAATTCAGTTCCCTTGAGGAATTTAATCATCATATGGAGATGTGGTTAGTGGAACACAAGCATGATTTTTCTAAAGGGGAATTGGTCGGGTTAAAAAGGCTGGTGCGGTTTGCTGCCAAAATCCCTGGAGTATGCAATGCGAAAATCGGGACTATCCTAAAGTCGATTCATGAACAATACCATGATAATGGCATTTCACGGTCTACCTTTAAACGAATGATTTTGAAGGCAAAGGAATTGGGGATCATCACAGTCTTTGAAACTGAACGAAAAAACGGGTCGCAGTCCAGCAACTTATACCAGTTTAATCGTTTTCCATCAAATGAACCGCCCAAAGTGGAAAAAACGAACCACCATAAAGAAACTAGTAATCTTTTAAAAACTAACAATAAAAAGATAAATAAACGTTATGAAGAACCGTCAACATTAGATAGATTATTCCTATGTTAGCAGCCGAGTCCCACAGCCTTTTGTCCAACTGGTGAAATGTTTTTTCTCCGAAGCAAAAACCATTGAAGAATATTGGCATATGGTACAAATTGCTGCGTTTCGCTCTGATTGTCAGCATGACAAGACTGACATCCTGGACATCTCGATCCAGGCCTTTAGACAGCTGATTCGCAAAATCAAATCAACCAATCTCGTTAAAAATCCGATCGCCTACTTTTATGGAATCGTAAACAACCAACTCATGGACTACTATTCGGAGAAGATAGCAGCATTGAGGAAGAAAACGCATATACCCTATACTTTTATAGATGGAGTAGACCCAGACTGGGACTGGCTGCAGTCGAATGAATAAAGCATGTGATTGTTGGCACAGTTGGTAGCTTTTCAAGCACAAAATGATATTTTACCAAATCGCCTTTTCACAATTGCCATGACCTACATTTAAAATTACCCTAACAATCTTCGACATATATCGGGCGGTGACACCTCTGAAATAGTGCAGGAAATAGCCCGTTTTATCTCATGGAATTCTCTAGTTATGAAACCTATTGATACAGAAAAGGGGATACTATCTGTAGAAACTGATTGAAATTGTTTCACATGATCTGATTCGATTAATGGGCTAACAAATCCATATAAATTTACCGATAATGCTGGAGCCAATACTGAATCACCTCCATTAGTACCAATACCTAAATCGCTTATACCAAGTAACACATTAACAGCCGTTCCACTTGGAGACCCTGTCATTGGTAAACCACTAATTGGATTAAGCATATGAATATCACGTGCTCTTCCCCCAATACTTGCCTTATCAATTGTATGTAAAACATAGCCTTTTTTCTCTAATTTTTCTATCAAAGAATAGGGGATTTGATTTTTATTTTTCATACCAATATATTTCACTTCTCCATTACTAAACTGAGAGATGACTTGCGGGAATACCTTTTCAACAGAATCATATGGATTTAATACCGCTAAGAAGGAACTTTTCGCATGTCCTATCACTTTTTCTAACATTTGATAAATCACTCCTTCAAAAAAAACACGTGAATCATATAAAACAATCACGTGTTTTCCTTTTATACAAATTGTTCTACCTGCACATCTTTTAAGAATGATGTACCTGATTCTGGTCTATTAACACCAAAATAATCACAAACCGTTGCTCCTACATCAGCCATTGTTGAACGATGTCCAATGTACATTTTCTTTGCTCCAGGCGCATCAATTAATAACGGTACCCTTTCACGAGTATGCTGACTATGCCCTATTGTTGGATCATTCCCATGGTCAGCCATTACAATTAATACATCCCCTTCTATTAATTCAGCACGAATTTTTGCTAAACCTTCATCACTATCTAATAAACGATTTCCATAAAGGTTTGCATCTTGTGCGTGACCAGCTAAGTCGGTCTCTTGAATATTTAAACATATAAAACCATATTCCATTTCTTTCATTTTTTCTACTGTTTGTTTAAATAGTGTTTCTGAATCTACCCCAGGAATAGATTGACCAAATCTATTCTCCACAATATCTGCTACCTTTCCAAGTAAAATGACAGGAATACCTTCTTTTCCAAGGATAGTTGGTACCTGAGTTTCTGGGTCAATTCCATATCCTAGATGAATTACTTGATAGTTTTCCTTATAAACTCCTGAAAGTGGTGCGTCAATTCCAGCATAGCCGCCTGGCTTTGTTCTATAAGCAGATTTAATGGAATCAACAGTCGCAGCTTGTCCACCAAAAGCAATTACTCGGGCAACTTTTACAACTTGACGTACAGTTTTTCCAAGACGAACGATATCTTCAAATGCTACCTCTTGAAGTGTCCCTGTTACATTGTATACTTGTCCTGGATCTGTTTCTAAATTATCGCCAACTGTCATTGTCTTATTAACCAATAATACTTGTTCCCCAATATTCCCAAGTCTCTCTACTTCATAGCAACTCTCTAATAAATGTTTTTCTACTGTATCAATAACATGTTGAAATGGTTCCCGCCAAGGCTTTTTAGGAAGAGTTCCCATAATTTCTTGATGACCGAAGAAAGTATCTCCACCAATATGTGCCAAATCAGATATTCCATAATGAGGATTTTCTACTTTTTTCATTTGACCAATATCTTCACCAACTGCATTCATGATCCCTAATCCTTCAAGTTGTGGCAGATATAAATTAGGATTGTTTGATAGTACACTTTTGCAGGTATTTGAACCAATATCCGCTGGTCTGACTTTAGGCACATCATCCATTGCACCGACACCAAAACTATCTAGCACTACTACTATAAAACGTCTCATGTTAGATCATCTCCAATTCTTTTCCAAATGTGTCATAAATCCCTATTAATTTAGGACTACCTGTTTGAATCCCCTCTACTAGTGCAACATCGCTTCTAGTGACAAACAATTGTGTTCTAAATGCCATAATAACTGTTGCTCCAACATCATGAATTCCCTCTAATCCAAAATGATAGTCAATTGCTTCTGGAGATGGTGGAATAACCTTTACCACTATATTTTCTCTGCCTTGTTTTTGAATTAATGCATTTTCCACACCAGATCTACGATAATGCCCACCACCATAACAATAGCTAGTTCCATTATATTTATGTGCGATCTCTGAAACATAAACAAGTGCTGGAACTTCCGGCTCATCAGATACAGCATGAAGTGGAGTGGTGCCATGTAAACCGTGTCCTGGTTCTCCATGAGTTGCTCCATATTTAGCAAGAGATGAAATTGTTGTACATGCTGTTGCAGAAGGCATATTGATTTGTTCAATAGAAAAACCTAAATCTTTTAACATAACCGCTGCAGCTTTAACAGTTTCCGCATTGGAAGTAGGCATTATTTTCTTTTCTATCTTGTCATATAAAAAACATGGAAATGAAGTGACACCCATTAAACGTACATGAGATAACTCTTTTATTTTTGCAGTAAGTTTTTCTGTTTCTGATAGAGTAAAACCACATTCCTGTCCTGGATAAACTACATCTCCTGGCTCAATCACACGAACCATTATGTTTTGAATAATATTTTGTTGTTTTGCAGCTTCATTAATCTCTACGGCTTTCTCATAAGAATAGACAGTCCATGCTTCTGGTTGCATTGCTACAAATTTTGGTACCAATGCGCTTGGTACCTGAACGAGATGACCTACATGTCCAATTTTTATGCCATGTTGATGAAGAGTTTGCGCCTCTTTAAAATCTACACATACCGCTCCGACAAATCCAACTTCCATTAAGCGTTTACAAATAACTGGATTCCTACCATACTGCTTTGACATTAGATACAATTTAATACCATGTTTTTTTGCTTCTTCGACCATTCTTTTTCCATTACTAATGATTTGGTCAACATCAATAACATACGTATCTGGACGAATAACCCCCTTGTGATGAAGATCACAAGAGACATCTACAAGAGGTTTGTTTTGTCTCATTGTTTTATGCAAAAACATATTTTATTCCCCCTGTGAAACCACTGCAATTGCCTTAGATAGTATACGTTTGACTGTTTCGCTTCCACTTCTTAAAGGATTAATTCGAATCATACGATCCGCAAATGTTGGGTCAGCTATTAAGAATGTTCCACTAACACGATAGAACATTGGTACCATTTCGTATTTTGATTCTGCTCCTACCGGATATGGAGCCGCACCTAATTTTTCTGCCTCTTTTAATACTTCTTTTGCAATTGGCTTCTCTAATTCAACAATTAATACTTTTGATTGCGCATTTGCTAAAAACGCATCTTTTACACCTTCTACTGCTCCAGAGCGTAATTCCGTTACTAGCTGCTCATTTACCTCAGCTTGAATAGCAAGCATAACTGGTGCATAGACCAATCCACGTAATGCATCTAATGCTTCATATCCCTGTACTTGCGAACCACCTGAATATTGATGTTCTTTCAAACGGTCAATGTACTCTTTATTACCCACAATACAGCCAATTCCTTCAGGTCCAAGTAATTTAAATAAAGAGAAGCATGCTAGGTCTGCTTGGACTTGACAACCGATCTTTGCCATTTTCATTACTGCATAGTTATCATCTGTTACAATAAATAATTCTGGACGTACTTCACGAATGGCACCAATAACTTCTTCTAAATCATATGAATCATACGGTGTTTGACGTGTTACTTGTACAAGGGCACCAGCTAAATCAGGGTGTTCTGCTATTATTGATTTCAACTCATCAATATGATTAAAATTAGCTGAAATCGTTTCGAGTCCCATCATTTCAATGGAAGTTTTTGTTGTTGGGTATACTGGCGCTTCATGAATAAGGAGCTTTGAGCAAGGTTTTAACCCAGAATGCAATGCTAACCGAATAGCCATTGTACCTGCCCCACGGACAAGAAGTGCTGCTTCTGCATCAAAAAAATTCGCAATAACTTCCTCTACCTTTTTTGTTGTTGTTGGTTTACCATGTCCTGGAACCACACCAAGATCACCACGAGTTAACAAATCTCCTCCTGGGAAAATTTTTGTCATTTCATCTATTAAACGAAATTGAAATGATTTTGCTTCTTCTAATGTTAAGCTAGGGAGAGGACATACCATATCCCAGTTTGAATTCATAGTCATCTTATCCCCTCTTCACCAAGCAATAGCCTCGGATTTTCTATTAACATTTGCTTCAAATCTTCTTCTTCTACACCGCGCTCTTTCAACATCGGAATAAACACATCAAATAAATAACTGTAGCCAATGCCACCAAATTCTTTCATATGGGATTTTCTCGTTAAATCTACACTAAGAACAATTTGCTTACTGTATCCTTTTCTTATCAGTGAAGCAAGGATATCTGCACGAAGTTCATCTGGTTGATAATTTATCTTACCTATCGTATCAAATTCTACGTTCACACCATCTGCTAACATCTTCTCTATATAAGCTTCATCCCCAGATAAATCCACATGCCCAATTACTACTTTTGATAAATCTACTTCACGTTGTTTAAAAAATTCGACTTGTTCATGCCCCAATGTTCCTAAAGATGTATGTGTTGTAATCATCTTACCAGTCTTCTTATGAGCAATAACTGCCGCTTCAAATAATTTCTTTTCAAGGTCTGTCCAAATATCTTTTGATGTACCAATTTCACCAATTACCTGCGCTTTTTTATCCGTCCCCTGTAACCCTACTTCAATATCACGAATCATTCTTTCTGCAATTTGCTCGGTTTTTTCATGTTCTAGATAATCTGGTAAAAAAGGTTCCTTATAGCAGCCCGTTGAATGAATAATTTTCATTCCAGATGCTTTAGCGACACGCTCAACGTACTCAACATCTTGCCCCATACCATCATTGGTTACATCCAGAACTGTTGTAACACCGCGTTTCTTTAGTTCTTTCATTTCTTGTACCGTCTGTTCAAAACAATCAAGATAGCAATCTGGATTGTTTTTTGGGCCAGAAAGATCAATTGTAATATGCTCATGCATCATTATATAACCTGCCATTTAATCTACTCCTTTTAAGAAAGAGGTGCTAATTAATTAGCACCTCTTTTATCCTTTTTATTGTGGTGGTGTATAAAGTCCTAGAAGGACAAGGATATTCCCAATAATTCCGACCGCAATGGCCCCAACAGGTCCTACAGCCATACGGACAATCGGGCGGCCTGCTGCTTCATTCAACAAATAGAAACCGGCGATACCGAAGAATCCTAATCCGGGTACAATCGCATTGGCCGCGTTCGCTCCTCCTATAAGAAGAGCAACCTCCAACACACGTGTCATAGCTGTACGAATATTTTCCCCTGAAGCTCGAATACCTGGATAACGATCTAAAAATTTTGCCATTTTTGTTAATAGTTGAATTTCCAGGAAGATTACGAGAGCACCGGCAATTGCCGCCACTACCGGGTTAGGCGAGAAAATCCCTACGCCGAACACGAATGTAAAACCGACAGGACCATATACACCTGTTGCGATTGCGGTACTTGCAATTAAAGGCACAAAACCGATCGCCTTTGCCAAGGCTGCGACTCCACCTTCAGAAATTTTTCCATCCGCCAATAGACTGAGAGAAATTGGATCCCCGGCAATTAATAAGAGATTCGTAGCGGCTGCCACTAGACCTCCGCTAATCATCACGACCCAAGAGTACTTTTTAATACGCGCTACGCGGTCGGTAAACAAGGATGCAAGCATCGAAAGGCTCTGCTCCTCTGACTTTTCCTTCATTGCGTAGGCAATCAAGAAGGTCATGCCAACGATAAGTGCAATCCCTTCTGGACTTAACACAAGGGGCGTACCGTTAATATGAAGCAACTTTTCCGTATTGCTGAACACGACAAGCTGTCTAGCAAGCGCAGCTGCCACAAATGCAGCAATCCCTTTCTTGATGCTAAACTGAAGTGCAATCGCAATGACAGGGAAAACCATAAATGAAACTACTACCGGTTCTCCAATTTTGTTAAATCCATCAATAAAATTGAGCGGAAGCATTTTGAACAATTTTACAACCGCTTGCAATCCGAAATAAATACCGGCTCCATACAGACCGCCGAGTAGCCCTGCCATTACAGTAGTGAATTTACCACGTCGGAAGGCCAAACCGATAATGTCCGTTCCAAGCAAAATGCTGTGGATTAACAGAATGCTTCCTGAAATCGAAATGGGAATCCCAAAACCGATAACAAGCCCGAAACTCATCGCAAAGGCTGTCACTCCCAACTCTTTTCTGCTCATACGGCCTTCTAAATTCTCAGGAACAATCGGTCGCAAACCATCGTTGAATACCGCTATACCCAAATTCGCCATCACGGCCGTGATGACCCCGATACTAATTAACAGCACCGCTTCTAGCATAAAACTTCCCCCTTTTCTCTTTTCAATCTATTATTTATTCAACAAAGCTTTCATAATATATTGCACAGCCGCTTCTTTATGGTCTCCCGTGAATCCAAATGCTTTTGCGCCCTGCTCGACAGCCATATCCACCTTTTCCTGTTTAGGAGGCTGACCAGGCATAGAAACTGTTGCACAGCTTGCTTTTCCCATTAATGCGATAGCCATGGCCAAAGCACCGCCGCCACCTGTATGACATGCACCTAAATAATAATCGGCTTGTCCTGATTTCAGCGCCATCGCCGCCTCCAAATCGGACTTCACCACTGTCTCTACAGCCTCTCCCCCAAATTGCTTCACCAAAGCTTCAATCTCTTTCTTTTCTACTTGACCACCAATTACAATTTTCATATATTTACCTTCTTTCCATAGAATAAAATTAATGTAGAATTTTAGTATTTAAGAATTTAAAACGCTTACAAAATGCATTAAGAGATATTGTCGTTCTTCATTAGGCAATTCCCCTTCTAAAACCGACTCGACCCATGCAACGTTTTCCTGCGCTTGGGAAAAGTATGGAGATTGCGTAACTTCATTCATTATAACTTCGGATGGAGAATGCAGCTCCTCGCCCTTTTCAATTCGTGTAACTGCCATTGCCAGGTGAGTGATCAGCATAGCATGCTTTTCTTCTTCTTCTGGAGCCACAAACTTTTCAATTGTCCGCTCACAAACTTTCTTTGCATTTTCTGTAATTGTGTCGGACATGAACAAAATATCAAGTCTTTCAGTCAAAATCGTCATTTCTTCCACTCTCCTTAATACTTCGGTATTCGTTCACCGCATTCCACCTGTTGTTGTACGGCTGTGATACGCTTGCAGGAAATCAAATTAAACAAATACTGAATCTGTCTGTTATGCTTGTTAATGACACAAACTGCATCGCTCATATATTGATCCATCTGCTTGGCTTCATCAGTAGTTAATGGAACCACATGGAAAGATTTGTCGTCAATCTCATCCACATTCCATACCATTGCATCAATGGATTTTGCTTTCAAGTGCTGCAGCAAATGCATATAATTGAGATTCACGTATTCTACTTGCTTTCCCTGCGCTTCTACAAGCGTCAACGCCTGTTGGTCGGTAGAAAAGCTATCGATGCCGATTTTCATCCCGTCTTTAATTTCAGTCGCTTCCTCCGAAAACATAAGAACATGCCCAGAAACATAGGAACTCGGTCCAAATTCCTTCAAAATCATTAATTCCGAATTTTTTGAAATGGCTTCTTCGGCAGCATACTTAGACACAAGCGCAAAATCGTATCGCCCTTCCAGCACATTTGACAAACGGACAGCTGCACCTCTCATGAATGCGATATGAAGAGGCAATTCCAGATTGCTGAATTCCTCATGCAAAGCTGTCGCCAATCCTTCATACTTCTTAGAATACGGTAAGGGCATAACTCCAACTATCTTGTTCACACCACAGTATTGAAGCAGCATGTTCACGTTTTTTTTTCTTAGAAATGTACCTAAATGACCTCGGGACTCCAGCTCAATACACTGGCTTTCTTCCATCTTTTTTAAAACACTTTGTATCGTCCCGCGTCCGGCGTTGTATTTCTTGGATAGCTCATCTATTTTAGGAATACGTTCATCTTTTTCAACGAACAATAGCTCCTCGGCTACTTTCTGCATTACTATACCGCTTTTGGAATATAAACCTTGTAGAATATCCATAGTACCATCCTCAATATACAATTTCCTGTACTTTGTAAAATGAATATAGCATTTCTTGAAAGCCTTTTCAATATGATTTGCAAACTTTTTAAAATAATTTTTCATACTTTTGTTTCTTGCAATGAAATTTTATTACAACCTCTTACTCAATTAAAAGATCTTCAACTCTTGCACCTGTTACCTGAATAAGAAATAGGAGGATCCTCTTATTTGAAGAATTCTCCCAGTCTAATTCGAAACGAAAAACTCTATAAATAGCTTAATAGGAATTTACTTTACTGAAATGGACTTTCGTATTTATTTGCACAGGAAATAACCCACCTTTTTACAATATCAGATGGGTTTCTCACAAACTTCCATTATTCTATTAAAACCGCGCCTTTTCGAAACTACACAAACGTTTTATCGGATGGTGACAGTGACTCCGCCCCCCGACTTACATACTAATTATCATTAATTCGATACGACATTATTTTTTATGATGAGCAAATCTTTTTTATACATTAAAAAGAATAGCCCGCATATTGCTGTAATAATTTGCGTTCCAACTAACAGATAAAATCCACCTACAAAATTATTCCCTCCTAGACTCCCGATAACCACTCCCATTATTGTAGGCATAAATGCCGAAACAAGGTTCCCTATGCCATTTACGATTCCATATGTACTTCCTACACTTCTAGCAGCAGACAAATTTTGAACCATCGTCGGAATTGCTGGACCTTGTATTCCCCAAAATCCATTAGCCAAAATCAATCCGATTGCTGTAATGATCGGGTTTGTGGATATGATGGCCGTTGTCACAGAAAGAGCTGTTCCCACTCCACCAATTACGAATAAAAGAGTCAATTTTCTTGTGGGTAAGCGATCAAGGATGTACCCTCCAAGGAAACCAGTACCTATACTTACCACAAAAGGTAGCGAAGCGACAATTCCCATTTGTTTTAAAGAAAAGTGTTTCTCTTGCAAAAGATAAGAAGGTAACCACGCACTGGAACCCCACAAGTAACTTAATGTTGCAATTTCAATAATTAGAATCCAAATCAGTCCCGGTGTCCTAAAAGCTGTAGACATAGTATCAATTAGTTGCTTGTGCCTCTTAATTCCGCCACTATTCGTGGCATCAAAATTTAAATTTCTATTATTTTTACCTGGCCTGCGGATAAATAATAGAATGAGTGGTAAGCCAATTAAAATATTTAAAAGGGCTAATACATAAAAGGATGATTCCCAACTGAATTGATATATTAGGAATGTTATTAACGGAAAGCCAATAGAGAGTCCTATCGAAACCCCCATAGAACTTACTGCATTCGGTTTACCACGCTCATTTTTGTTAAATGTTTCATTAATATACATAGTTTTAAGAGAAAATAAAGGACCCTCACTTATTCCTAGAACTGCCCGGAAAATTAGAAACAAAAGTAGGGTACTCGCAAATGGAGATATAAAAGTAAAAAGAGCCCATAAAAGTATGCTCATTAACAATCCTTTGCGCACACTAAAAAAAGATTCATATACAGGAGTTAGAAAAAAGGCTGCAAGCCCATATCCAATTAAGAATATAGTCATTAATTGACCTTGCGCCACTCTATCATTTCCAATTCCAAAAGCACCTAAAAAATCGGGATTCGTGATGAGGATAGAAACATTCATTCTATCGACATATGAAATTACTACAACAACCAAAATAGCTAGGACCCCAAGCCATCTTCGAACATCAGATATATTATTTGACATTTTTCCACTCCTTTTATTGTGTTTCATATACAAAACACTGTTTTATATGAAAATTCATCATAATTTTATTCGAAGGAATACTAAATGTCAATAAAATTCAGAATTTTTAACTTTTATTAATTTAATAAATAGTTCTGGTAAACTATTAACCATTTTCAACCCAAAACTCCACATGGACGGCTCTCATGGTTTTTAATTTGTTTTGTGCTTACTTCAAGGACTGCAAGAACCGTCCCCATGGCCCTCACGAAACGACACTCTTTCGACTAAATACCAAATAGGCTATACTAATCAAACGTCTAATTGAAACAGCTGGCAGTACTGTATGATAAGAATATCTCCTGCAAATCAAGCAGGAAGATTGTCGAAATGCGTTTGAAAATTCCGCAGGAAATATCCCACCTTTCTACAAAATCAGATGGGTTTCTCGCAAACTTCCATTATTCTATTAAATCCTCGCCTTTTCGAAACTAACCAAACGTTTGATTAAAAGCAGCCTCAGTTCTCTCCATTCCTGACTTTCCTTCTGCAAATGCCCGAAAAGAATGTCGAGGGATGTCTTTAAAAATGCCTCTTTTAAAAAGGAACCTAAGTTTGCGACTGAACGAGGTTATGTGCCTAAACTTAATATTGTGATTTTTTGCTAGTTTTCCCTCAGTGGATTTAGTTTTCGTTATAAATATAGAAAGTTATTAAAATGAGGAACTTCTTCCTTTTCGGTGCCTGACACCTGGTTTTTTAAGTCAGAAGGAATCCGGTATGGACCTGAAATTTTGTCACTAGATTGTCACGAAATTAGGCGAATTTTGGCGAATCCACATACTATAGTCCGTGGTGATAAAGTCCTAATTATTATTTAATTAATACGAGATACAGCCACGATCATATTCATAGAAAAATCTCGCCTGAGCAAATAAGGAAAAGAGCCTTACATGCTAAGTGAGCAATCCACCCGCAAGCTGCCAAGGGAGTAAAACGAATTTTCCATACAAATAGTCAAAGCATAGTATTCCCTTCCAACGTGGCAGTAATTGACAGTTATAGTAGTAGGTAAGCCTTTTTTCAAATCAATCAGATTTAAAGGAGAGGAAGACTATTATTACTCAAAAGAGCTATTTTATTGAGAAGAAAATGATTTTACTGACGGGAGAATATGATGGTTATGGCAAGCTGTGTGCACGAGTCATGGCAGGAGGATCGTCTTTTCTGGTCGATCGAACACCCTTACAACTATTAGATGACACATTAACATACATAGGCTACGACCTAAGAGGGGCAACAGCTAGTGCCAAACTCATTCTTGGCGAGCGGACGAGGTGTCCAATCATCGTCAATCCTTACCTAGGTATTTGCCTGTTTCCAAACAAATCACCAAATAAGGCTGATTGCATTTGGTTCAACCCCGAACATATTTTGAGAACCAGAGCGATGGGATATAAGACTGAGGTGGAATTAAGTAACGGTCATACCATTATCGTCGATTCAAGATTAACTTTCTTTAATAGCAAGATTCACAAAGCCAATCAATTGATGCAGATATCTATGAAAAGAGGAAATCAACCAGGTCCGACCCATTTTTACCTCGAACCCCAAAAAAGGCAACCGCTAACCAAAGAGAAAACAGGAAAATACAATTTTAGTAGTTTAGAAAATAGCCAAAATAAATGAGTCAATCTGTTCAATAGATTGATAACAAAGGAGTAACTCTTTGGATACTTATTCATCTGTTCGCTATGGAATTGTATTAAGGAAATTAAGAATGGCACAGCAACTTTCCCAAGAGAGGTTGGCCTTCCGCTGCAGTCGACATCCATCCTATATCAGCTTATTGGAAAGAAATCTGAAAAACCCAAGCCTAGATACCCTCGTCGCTCTTGCACGCGGATTGGATATGCAAGTTTCTGACATGTTAAAGGAAATAGAACAACATCCTGAGAACGGCTGGTTAATCAGGACTAGGAATAATAGATAAATAATAAAAGTGGGGAGATTTTGCAAAAACCCCCTCTAGCCAGTTAACATAATCCCTTAAGAATGTCAGGCGGTGATACTGGAACCAAATTAAATTATACGCTTCGCCGATATTGCTGCTTGAATATTTTCCATCCCTTGTACCTTATAAAAATATAATTCCAATTCGAGGTGTTTCGTCGGCTATAGCCCGTGGAGTGATTTTGTCTCTAGAGATGTAATGGTCTTAAAAAGGAGAATTTCCTTGAAAAAAGAAAAGGCCATTTACATAGGAGAACCACTAAAACGGTTGAGGATTGAAACAGGGATGTCTCAAGAAGAATTTGCTCATTGCTGCAAATTAGACCGGTCATATATGAGTGACCTTGAAACAAACAAAAAAAGTCCATCCTTAATGACCCTCGTTAAACTTGCAGGAGGATTAGGTATTGAGTTTGAGGATTTGGCAAGGATCCTTGGAAAATCCATTGATTTCGCTCGTTTCTTTGAAGAAGAACCATACAAAGATTAGGACTCGCATAGTGCTTGATTCGCTAATTTACTAATCTCAACTGTGTTCAGTCAGAAGAGCCTTTCCGATGTCCTTGTCCTTCTTGCTATTCGAAAATGTTTGAATATTATCAAATCATGAACGCTCGTGATGTATTATTTAACGTATATTTGAATCGGGAAATACTTGAAATCGATGCCTTCAGGACAGAGAAGATTTGTGTATGAGAGTAGTAACAAAGGTAATATGTGACGAACTAGAAATTATCAAATTCTACATAGATGTCAACAACGGTTTAAAATTCCCTTTTTTCAACGGAACCAAATTCCCTATTATCAACGTTCTAAGACAGCTGGCTGAATGCCAGCTTTTTGCTTCTCACGAAGCCTATATGAATCTCCTTTAATGT
>NZ_JAHUWN010000046.1 GCF_019219025.1 Bacillus sp. sid0103
TGTCTACGCTTAAAGACTAATGTTACCATTAGCCCTCCAAGACTCGCTACGAGCGAATGGCTAGTTCTTACTCGGCGGGAATCCCACCCGCTATATGATACGACCTAGGCTCGGCCGCACAACTGCTTCGTTAGTGTAACAAGAAAAAAGGCTGCCGCAGCAACCCTGTTCTTCAACTCTTGCACCCGTTAGTTAAAAATTTACGTTAATTGATTTTCATTTTGTTTTGTTATTACTTTCTCAAGAAGGTATTGATACCAATAAATAATGATAGCTAAGAAAACACTAATGCAGAAAAAATGGATTGGTCGCAATTTCTTAAATTCAAATACTCCTACTTTAGTGAAAAATTTAACGATAGGGAATGAAAGAAGATAATCAATTACAATATTTAATGATAAATACTTAATAAAGCTACCATATGCTAACTTAAACACCCATATAGTTGTGATGAAAAATAAGCCTAACAAATAAGAATAATCTACTGCAGTATAATGAAATATCGGATTTTTAACTTTCCAAAATTTTTTCCTATCTGCTACAACACTAAACAGACTTATAATCAGATTAACAAAAGTCGTAGCAGGCAGGAACCGTATAAATGTTTTCTTTCCTAAAAGAGGAACTGTTAACCAGGGAACGATTAAAATACATAATGACAACAATTTTCTTTTATCAAGCACAGCACCAATCACTCTTTCTTCAAAAAGGAACTCTACCCTTTTCCTATTATGAACTAACATTCTTTATTCATATATAAGATGTTCATTTGTTAGAATTTTTATTAAAAAATTCTTCAAGTAACCTGCCCATTTAGCTCAAATAAGAAAAGGGGTGCAGAAGCAGTCCCGACTTGAACTCTAGCACGCGTTACTTGAACAAGCAGATACGCTTTTATTCCATAATAAGGTCGTACTGTTTATTAATTCGTATATAAAAAATGTTTATTCGGAATATGACATTTTCTTTGATTTAAGGTTAGGAATTTAACTTTTATTTTTCCATGAAATCTTACCTTGTAATAAAAGTGTTCAAGACTTTTTTCTCTCAACATATTTGGATTCATAATACGGATAAATATTTATTTATATTATTAGGAAACATATTATGAGGATTTCATTTCAAATTAATGGAGGAGATCTCTTATGCAAAATGAAAATAACATTAAACTAACGTCTGCTGAAATTTCACAGCTATGGTCTGCCTACATGAATGATAGCCTGTCAATTTGTGTACTTACATACTTTTTGGAAAAAGCAGAGGATCCTGAGATTCGTCCTGTAGTAGAATTTGCACTTGAGTTAGCACACGCACACGTAAAAAAACTTATATTAATCTTTACCAGTGAGAAATTTCCCATTCCATACGGATTTAAAGAAGAAGATGTCGATATTACAGCTCCACGATTATTTTCGGATCCTTACTTTCTTTATTATCTTCAACAATGGAGTTCAATAGGGTTAGAAGCTTATGGCATCTCGTTGTCTTTAGCAACACGTTCTGATGTATTTCAATATTTTTCAGAATGTATTGATGATTCGAAGAATCTTCTCAAAAAAACAGGAAATGTTTTACTATCTAAAGGTCTCTATATACGAGCACCATATGTTACGACTCCTGAAAAGGTTGATTTTATTCGAAAACAAAACTTCTTAGCTGGTTGGTTTGGAGAACGTAGATCACTTACTACGTTAGAAATAACGAATCTTTATGCTAATCTTCAAAGAAATGTGTTAGCTATGACAACATTCATCGGCTTCAGTCAAGTGGCAAAGTCAAAAGAAGTGGGTCGTTTTATGGCAAGAGGAAAAGAAATCGCTTCAAAGCATATTGAAATTTATAGTTCCGTTTTAAATGAAAATGATCTTCCTGCTACTGTCTCTTGGGATAACCAAGTATTAAACTCAACGGTTTCCCCTTTTTACGATAAACTGATTATGTTTCATGTAAATGCACTAGCCGCGGGCGCCATTGGATATTACGGAACAAGCTTATCAACAAGTTCTAGACGTGATTTATCTACAAATTACCTCCGAATCTTAGGGGAAGTTCTAAAATATACAGAAGACGCTGCAAACATAATGATCGATTATGGTTGGATGGAACAACCACCAAAAGTAGTGGACCATGATAAATTAGCTAATACTTAGAGGGAAATAAAATGAAGAAAACAAATCAACTTGAAAGCGTCCTTTGGAGTATTGCATTACCAGGATTTTCTCAAGTCTTAAACGGAAAGTTTCTTAAAGGATTACTTTTCATTTCTTTAGAATTTTTAATTAACATTCAATCAAATTTTAACGAAGTAATCATGTTAAGCTTTCATGGTCATATCCAATCAGCCATTGATAGAACGAATTATCAATGGCTGATGTTTTACCCTTGTCTATATATGTTTGCCATGTGGGATGCTTATAAAGACGCTGGCGGTGGAAAAGAATCTTTTTCTTTTTTGCCGTTTGTGTTTTCTGCTTATTTTATAACAGTTGGTCTA
Source organism: Bacillus sp. sid0103 (assembly GCF_019219025.1). Next base: position 2,495 of record NZ_JAHUWN010000046.1, read on the forward strand.
ATCTTTTCCCCGACATTGAGGATAATGGGAATACTCTTCGGACCGGTTTGGTTGCCAATGTTTTTTTTAATTATTGGGTTATTTATTAGTACATTTTTTAAAACCATCTTTCAAAAAACCATCAGATTCAATAAAATCTGATGGTTTTCTAATTTAATGTTCCTTTAGTTGATCTTCCACTAACGCACCCGTTAGTTTAAGTGCAATCCTTCACATTCTAATTTCTTATTAAATCAGTAAAAGACAAAATTCTTAAACCATCAATATGTTTCTGTCATTCTAAATTATAAGGGAGTCATAGGTGATAACTATGGATTCCTCTTAAACAATATCCCCGCTTGTTCTGCCATCACACGAGATGGAACTGTAATTCCATTCTTAAGCTACCATCCAACTAACCCTACGAAAGCTGAACTGAAAAATTGAACAAAAAATTTTTAAAAAAGGACATACTGTCAGTTACATATTACTGTTGATAACAGTATACTGTTATTAACAGTAAGGTATTGCCAAAAAAATTTTACATTTAAATTAGGAGGTTATATATTTCATGAAACATACAGGGAGACATACAGGTGCATTTCTTCTGCTGTTTTTAACAGAGGGAGATAGCTATGGAGGGAAACTCCTGCAGAAATGTGAAGAAGAGCTTCCCATCAACCCAATTGATAGTGCCATTCTTTATCGCACATTAAAAACATTAGAGAAAGAAGGTGCTGTTGAGTCTTATTTGGACACATCTAATCAAGATAAGCTGATAAAAATGTACAAAATTACTACAGTTGGAAAAAGAAAATTAGAAGATTTTCAAATAGATATAGAAGAAAAAATGAAGAACTTATCATTTTTCTTAAATAAATACAAAGAATGGAAGGAGTCTAATCATGATTAATGGTGCTATCCTTTACGCTATGGCTATCATTCTTCTCAGTATTTCTTTTATAAAAGATCGAAATAAAACAAGAGATGCTCTATTAAAGTCATGGAAAAGCTTTCGTAATATTATACCTGACATGTTATCAATTATGCTTTTCGTTGGGCTATCACTATCTATATTAACTCCATCCTTAATTTTTTCAATCATTGGAGAAAAATCTGGATTGACAGGTATTGTTTATTCAGCATTAATTGGTTCTATTGCACTAGTTCCAAGCTTTGTTGTATTTCCTCTTGGACACACATTAGTCCAAAATGGTGCAGGACTCCCTCAAGTAGCTGTATTAATGTCTACATTAATGTCCGTAGGAATCACAACTTTACCTATGGAACAAAAGATATTTGGGCGAAGATTTGCCTATTCTCGCAACGTATCTGCAGTGGTAATGTCTCTAATATTTTCATATATTATTTGGGTGGTGATGGGATGAATGAATTAAAAAGGTATCGTTTCTTTTTCATTTTATTATTTGGGCTCATTATCCTTACCTTTATAAACCAATCGGTGGGATGGAACGCATTTCAATTAACAGGAAAAAGCATTTTAGATATGCTGTTTCTACTCCCTCCTGTCTTAATATTCGTAGGTTTGCTTGACAAATGGGTGGAGAAAGAAACACTTATAAGATATATGGGAGAAAAATCCGGCATCTATGGCATTTTGTTCTCCCTATTATTAGGAGTAATTGCAGCTGGTCCCCTCTACGTAGCTTTTCCAATTGCGGCACTATTATTAAAAAAAGGAGCAAGCATACGCTATATTGTATTTTTTTTAGGAGTTTGGACAACTGCAAAATTACCGGTTATTGTATATGAATTTGCTTCATTTGGAGTTAAATTTACACTCATTCACATTTGTTTTGGTTTGTTATTTTTCTATTTAATGGGTATTATTTTTGAGAAATTTTATAAGCATCGACAATTGTTAAAGTATGATATAACTAAAGACGTTTAGATTTAGATCGATAAATCTTTAACCACTCAATCCCAGATTATTTTGTAGCTGAACCTACAACGGACTATACTGCGTGCAGCAAAAGATTAGAGGATACAGTTTCCACTGCATCCTCTTTTTAATTCCCTTCTTCAACTAACCGCCCCGTCGAATAAGAAAAAGCCACCAATATGGTAGCTCTGATCTTTAACTCTTGCACCCGTTTGTTTAAGTGTATTTTTTCACAATATTGTCGAGCGCATCGGACCAGCAGTCGTACACGTACTGATCGCCGGGGTGACCGGCGAATCCTCGTAGATGGAAAATTTTAACTGGTGGGGCGGCGGCTACACGAAAGCCTGCTCCGACACTTAATCTGTTGGACATATCCCAAAACCAGATATTTAGCTGTTCTTCACATTAGCAACTTAAAAAATAATTACTCATCCAAATTGAAGCACAGTTTTCTCAATTGTTCAATGATGCTTTTAAGCTCATGCTCTTTCTTCAAAAACTGAAGCATGGCAAGGATTAGTGCAGATCTAGGCTGTTCTCGCTCTACTTCCTCCTGGAGTATAACGAGCGCTTCATGCAGTTCTGTTTTGTTATAATTCGTTATCGCCAATTCTTTTAGGGTAGAGAAAAGAAGCTCGAACAGCTTACGTCTTTGTTCAGCTACAGAAACAGTGTTGCCTTTATAAGCTGATTCCACATAATTATCCATCATGTTATTTTGTAAAATTGCTTTTGGTTTTTTATTCAGGACTCCGCCAACGACTTCCTCTAAGAGATCCACAATAAACATAGAAACATCTCTTATATTTAACGGCCTGTTATCAAATATTATTAAGAAAAGATACTCTTTAACGATCCCATTATAAACCGATACAAGGTCCCATATATTAAGTTCTATTTCTTTACCAAACCTACGAATCAAGGCATCTTTATTCATATTGAGAATATTTGCTCGTTGACTAAGCAGAATAGAGGCAATTTTCCCTTCACTACCTTGCATTTCAAAAGTATTCTTCATTATAAAATTATTCTCAATAAAAAAATAAAATTGACATTCGGTTTCACGAATGAAAATTTCTCTTAAGGTAAGTGTCGTGTCCGATCTAATCTCTTCCATTTTTTCGAAAAGGCTTTCCTGCTTTGAGTGATGCACCTCTACGAATAGATCCTCTTTAGAAGGAAAAAATTTATATAATGACCCTTTTGCGATTTTGCAATCATCAGCGATATCCTGAATCGATGTTGCAAGATAGCCTTTTTCTGAAAAAAAACGTTCAGCGGAATCCATGATGTTTTGTTTGACAATACTCAATCTACTTCCTCTTTTCAAAAAAGAATTGACATTCTTAAAAAATTAGATAAAATTAAGCACGTAATGACCGATTGGTTTTTCCGGAAAACCACAAGTCAAATATATATGATGTTTGCTAGGCATCAAGCCACAGAAGAGAGGAACGTTTAAATGTCTACACAAGCAGCTGAGAAATTAACATCATCTCAAGAGTTCTCGGTCAAAACTATTATCGCTCCACTTCTTGCCGTTATGATTGGTATGTTTATGGTTCTTCTTGATACTACAATTATGAATGTTGCTATCCCTAGTTTACAAAAATATTTTAACAGTTCATTGGAAACAATTCAATGGACCGTAACCGGTTATACACTTGCGCTAGCTACGATTATTCCTTTAGCTGGTTGGATGACAGATAAATTTGGAGCCAAGCGAATTTTCCTCATTACGATTACTTTGTTTACTATTGGTTCAGTCCTTTGCGCCTTCGCCCAAACTCCTGAACTGCTGATTTTATTCCGTATAATACAAGGCCTTGGTGGTGGAATGGTAACTCCCATCGGTATGGCAATATCTTTTAAAATGGCCCCCCCCGATAAAAGGGGAGCCGTTATGGGGATGCTTGGTATACCTATGCTAATTGCCCCCGCTACAGGTCCTTTGCTATCTGGATGGTTAATTGGGGTAGCATCTTGGCATTGGATTTTCCTAATCAATTTACCAATTGGAATAGCTGCCGTGATTGTTGGTCTAAAGCTTCTGCCCAATCAGCAGCGTGGTAAAGCACCTGCCCTCGATATTCTAGGAATGATTCTTGCCCCGATCGCCTTTTCCATGCTAACTTATGGTGTCAGTGAGGGAGGAAGGGGCTGGAGTTCCACTGGCGCATTAACGGGATTGATTGTTGGGGGTGTCACACTTCTCATTTTCATTTTCGTAGAGCTACGTCATAAGCAACCATTGCTGGAGCTGCGTGCATTTAAATCATTAGATTTTACTCGCGGTATTATCATAACTTGGGCTTTACAAGCCTCCATGATCGGGACTATTCTCTTGAATCCTTTATTCCAACAAGGCGTATTAGGTCGAACACCTCTCGTGAGTGCGGCAATCTCCCTCCCTATTTCCTTGGGAGGTCTAATATTTACGCCATTCGCGGGGAAATTATCCGATAAAATAGGCGCCCGACCTCTTGTCTTTACCGGTTTGAGCCTTATGTCAATTGCTTTATTTTTGCTTTCTGGGGTAAATCTAAATACCGGAGTAATTGCGTTAATGATTATACTTTTTATGGTGGGATGTGGCATGGCCATATCAATGATGCCATTAAATGCACATGTTTTAAAGTCTGCTCCTCGTGAACTGGTAAGCCGAGTAACACCTTTAACATCAGCTACTATACAGGTTGTGAATTCATTTGCCGTAGCCGCTTTAACGGGACACTTATCTTCACAAATAAGAGAGCGTATGGCGGACGCTGGCGAACACGCCGTAAATTTAAAAATCAATGCCTTAGCTTTTGGTGACACATTCTTAATTATAGCCTGCATTGCCACGGTTGGTGCGATTTTAAGTTTATTTCTTCGCAAACCTCACATCAAATAAAAAGAATTACCATTAGCATAAGGAAAGAGTGACAAATATTAAATTTTGAAATTTTGATCATAATTAAAATGTAATTGACCAAGGAGAGGAGTTTTTAGTATGAGCGCAGCTATATTAGTGATAGGAGCTACCGGAACAACAGGCAAAGAATTGGTGAAACTTCTGGCGAAGAACGGACATAAAACGCGTGTTACTGTTCGTCCCACAAGCAAAACAAGCGAACTGCAAGCATTGGGAGTCGAGTTGGTTCAAGCCGATCTAAACGACTTCGACTCACTGGTAAATGCCATGAACGGTATCCAAAAAGTATATTTTGCAACACCTCTTCTTCCGAATATGGTGGAACTTTCTTCTTCGATTGTTCGTGCAGCTAAAAAAGCCGGTGTGAAGCATCTTGTGAAGTTATCGGGCGGCGGGGCTGAATTGGATACATTGGCAAAGTGGCATAATGCAGTCGAAAAAGAAATAGAGCAGTCCGGCATGGCGTATACATTCTTGCGCCCAAATACATTTATGCAAAACTTAGTTAAATTTAACTCGCATACCATTCGTGAACATGGAGCCTTCTATGCGCCGCATGGCGACGGAAAAGCGGCTTACATTGATTCCCGCGATATAGCCCAGGTTGCCTATCGGGTCTTAACGGAAGAAGACCATGAGAACAAACCATATTACTTGTCGGGACCAGAAGCACTTTCCAGCGCCGAAATTGCGGAAATTCTTTCTTCAGTAACCGGAAAATCAATTAAGTACGTAGACGTACCTGTTGAAGCTGCTCGCGCTTCTATGCAAAAAACAGGCATGCCTACTGAAATCGTTGAAGGCTTGTTAGAACATTATCAGATTATGAAGTTAGGTCACACAGCAAATGTCTCCAATACGGTAGAAGAAATAACCGGACATAAAGCAACCTCTTTTGAGACTTTTGCTAAAGCAAATAAGGAAGCATTTATCGGTTAATATATAGTTCAAAGTAAAAAGGGCTGTCTAAAAAAGTCTATAAAGACTATACGGATAGCCCTTTGTTTTTTCGATTTAGTTATCCTAGCATTATCACTTGATTTTCTGCTTTGATAAACTAAAATATAAACTCTGGAGCCAGGATATGTATCAAGGCTCCGTTTGTGGTGACAAGAACAACATCTCTTAAATTGCATTTAAAATCGTAAAGTTACGACAATCTTGCACATTCTAAGAGTTGTGGAACGGGTTCTACTTAAACTAATGCATGCGTTAGTTCAATAAAGATATTTCAATTAAATCCCTAAAATAGTTATATACTCTTGATTTTTTAGTTGGTCTGTTATCCATTTTTTAAATTCATTTATTAAAAAAGTTAAACTTAAAATATTTTGCTCGTAGTTTTTTCTAAAATTTTTTCTGTTTCTCCCACAAACAAAAACCCTATCCTATTCATTAATTCACTCTCAGTAGGGTTATTTGTTAAATATCGATTAAATCCCTCAAGATCGTTAAGGATTCGTTCCCAAATATCTTTATTAATTTCACTCATACCCCATAAACTATAATTTTTATAATTCTTTTCAATACATTTAGAAAGATATGTAAAAGTCTCATCTGTGAAATATTGGTAAATTCATAACAATGTGCGATGGTAAAACTCCAATAGCAGATGCTTTAAATAATTTATAAGAATTCTTTTCACATAAGAGTATATAAAATTTTCAAAAAAAGGCGGCTTATCATTTTTAGCAAGCTGCCTGTTTTTTATCAAAGAGAATAGTAACTCCTTGTATTTATTTCAAAATATTTAAAGCTTCCTTCGTAAATGAACGCAGTTCTTCGGTGTTACCTTCACGAATTTTTGCTACCCAAGCCGGATCGCTTAGTAGTGCTCGTCCAACGGCCACAAGATCAAACTCTTCTCGCTCAAGACGGTCGATCAGATTATCGATATCTGCCGGTTGTCCACCCTTACCTTCCGTGAATAAGCTCATGGCCTCAGAATCCAAACCAACTGATCCGACTGTAATTGCTGGTTTACCAGTAATTTTACGAGCCCAGCCAGCCAGGTTAAGGTCTGATTCCTCGAACTCTGGCTTCCAGAATCGTCGTGTTGAAGCATGGAAAATATCTACACCAGCCTCAGACAGCGGTTCAAGGAAAATTTTCAATTCATCGGGAGTCTTTGCTAGTTTGAAATTATAGTCGGTAGCTTTCCATTGAGAAAATCGGAAAATAATAGTGAAGTTAGGACCGACAGCTTGACGCACGGCTTTGATTACGTCTACAGCAAAACGTGTGCGACTTACTAGATCACCACCATATTCATCTGTACGCTTATTGGTTACGTCCCAGAAGAACTGGTCTATAAGGTATCCATGAGCGCCATGTATTTCCACTGCATCAAACCCAAGTTTCTTAGCATTAGAGGCAGCATTTGCGTAAGCTTGAATGAGTTCTTGAATCTCTTCGACGCTTAACGGTTCAGATACCTTTTCACCAGTTAAACTGATACCTGATGGACCGATTGGATTGACATCTGAATCAGGAAAATTTTTCTTTTCGCGCGCCATACCAGTGTGCCAAATCTGTGGAGCAATTTTCCCTCCAGCCTCATGTACTTCCTTAACAACTTGCGCCCATCCGTTTAGAGCTTCTTCACCATAAAAATGTGGGACATCAGGTTCTGCTCCAGCTGCAGGATGCTCAATTAGAGTACCTTCAGTGATAATTAAACCAACTCCGTTCTCAGCTCGTCGTCGATAATATTCAGCTACATTGGAACCTGGAATCCCATTCGGTGAAAACTTGCGGGTCATTGGTGCCATAACAAATCGATTTTCAAGCTTCAATTCTCCAATTTCAAATGAGGTAAATAATGGTTCAACAGATTTTGTTGATTTCATAAAATTCTCTCCTTTTTAAACTAATAAAATAATTGGTTAATCAAAAGTAGTCTCTGTAAGGAGTAGGAGACTTATTCTAACTACAATTTTTATTGGATTTAGTTTAAATTCATTTTGTAAAATATTGAAGTCCTTTAAGACAACGAACAATATATAAATAGTTATAACAGATAAAAAAATTCCTTTTTCTATCAATTCACTTTCCTCCAGAATTTCAAATAAAAATTAGCCTCTCAATATTTTTTGTAACATTCCTTCTTCAACTAATCTGCTCCGTTAGCTTAAGTACATTGTTTCACAAACTTATTCTTGAATTAAAATTAAAAAGGCACTATTGCTAGTGCCTACTCGCTTCATATTCCTTCATGATTTTATAAAATGTGTTTTTCTTTAATCCCATCTGATTCATAAATTCAACTGCTGTTATTTCGCTCCTCTTCCATGCTTCATATTTCGTTCTTAAAATTCTTTTTTGTTTCTCATCTAATGAGTCTAGGTTCATTTTGGGCCTACCTAAATGTTTTCCTTTTGCTTTTGCTGATTCAATCCCTTCCCGTTGCCTTTTATTAATATCCTCTCTTTCTTTTTCCGCAACAAATGAAAGAACCTGCAATACTAAATCAGAAACAAATGTCCCCAGTGTATCCTTGTGCTGTGTTGTATCCAGCAACGGCATATCGATTACCCTAATGTCAGCTTTTATTTCTGATGTAATGATTTCCCATTCTTTTTTAATTTCTTTGGAATTTCGGCCAAAACGGTCAATAGATTTTATATAAAGTAAATCGCCTTCCCTTAGACACTGTTTTAATGCTTTGTATTGGGGTCGATTAAAATTTTTCCCGCTTTCCTTATCTATAAATATATCCCTTTCATATATTCCAAGTTTTATCAATTCATCAAGTTGGCGATCAATGATTTGGTCCTTGCTGCTTACCCGAATATAACCAAATACTTTATTTTTCATGATGTGAGTATCTCCTAGGTGCAATATTTAAAAAGATACTCATATTATACCACGGTGGTTTATAAAGGTATATTACGCTTTACAAACGTTTGCAAATATCTTATAAAACCTTTAAGGATACTTCAATTATTAATAAATAAGGTAGAGTAATAGTGTTTATAATGGTATACCTTTTTAAACACTAGATTATTTATTTTAACTTTATATTCGTCTAGATTATTTGAACTTATTCGTGGAAGGCTATTGGGGCTACGAAAAAAGCGCCACCACCGTAGCAGGAACGCTTAAAACGTTGATATAATGAGTATTCTCGTTTTTCTGCCATAAATTGTAAATGCAGGTAATCGGGTCGAACCGACACTCGGAAGGAACACGATTTTGAGTCGTGCGCGTCTGCCAATTCCGCCACACCGGCAACATTAATAAGTTAATCCTAAAAAGGACTGCCCCCATAAAGGGTTAAGTCCTTTTCATTCCTAACAACGCATTATTGCAGATGAAAGCATTCAATTATCATTTTCTTCTGCGGGTATCATGCTATATTTTGGTAACTTATGGTATTTTTCATCCCAATCATCAATCGAGTCCCCATGTTTGTCTAAGTTGTTTTTTATATCAGTTAGATACTCACTTACTAACCAATTAGCATTATATAATGAACTATTGTTATTAATAACCGTTAACAGTTCTAAGATATTTTCTTTAGAAAAATTGTCAATAAAAGGTCTAATTACTTCTCGCCATCTAGAAAGGCAATTCACATATGTATTTCCTTTATCAAGTATATTAATACAAAAACTGAAGAACCTATTTTCATATTCAACTTCCCTAGACATTTCATATAATTTGTTTATTTGTCTACCAGGGAGGGTACCTCTAGAAATATACTTTACAAAAGCTTTATTTAAGTGTTCATTTAAGTTACCCGTCACAAACCATGCCCTGGTAAACAGTTTGATGTTATTCTCAAGCTTATGAGAAATTATTACTTTATTGTCCTCACTAATATATTTATAAAGATGTGGAGCATTGTAAAAGAAATCAATCAAAAATTCGAGTTGGTCATTTTCTTCTAAATTTAACCGATTAAAGCGTTCTTTCTCCACTTGAAAATAGGAATCTATAATACCTTTATAATTTCTGTACACAATATTCAATGTATCAAAATATTCTTCTCTATATTCGTTAGCTTGTTCATCCTGCCCTTTAAAAACGGCTAGCCATAGAAAACCAAAAATTTTTTTTACTAATTTATCAGTAAAAAAAGTAAAATACTTATTCTTTAGAAAGGTTTCATATTTATCTGACCTAAAAATAAGTGAAGAATAAGATGGAATATTATTCATAAATTCTACAGCAACCTTGTCATTATACATAGCAGGTCTTGTTAACACATGTTCTAAAGCATTACGCATAGCCGACCGAACAGTGTCTTTATTTGGTACAGCCAATAGGTCCTCAGAATCTAACACAGGGTGAGCAGATAAATTACGTATCTTCTTAATATGGTCAATATACACCTTTGCACTCTGTTCTAATAATTGTGTTTCATTAAATACTCTCTCCACTACTTTTGATTCCCATTCTGATTTATTACTTCTATCTCTGTCAGCTAGTTGAGACCGTATAAATTCTAAAATAGCTTTAGCTTTAGGATCTTCATCTCTTTCACTCAACTCTTTGAGTTTATAAAATAAATCTGCAATTACCACTGAGTAAAGCATTACTATAGCCGACCGATAATTACCTATTGAATAAGAACTTACTACTTCCTCAAAATATTCTCTTGTTTTTGGATTGTATATTTTTTCTGTTGCTCGGTCTATTGAATATTCAACCATAATCATCCCCCTAAGATTTTAAATTTATAGAAGAGAAAGCCTAGTTTTTATTTTGAATTAAAAGAGTTTTAGAAAAAAATAAACTACTCATTATTAGAAGTGATTTGGATTTTGTTTTTAAAACACAACCCTGTCAAGGTTGTAAAACGAATCGGATTATAACAGATTTAATTTGAAATTGTTGATATAATAAGCTTTTGTTTTTCCTATGTATGCTTTATCCAGATGTAATTAGTGGCATTATGATTGGTTTTGCCACCAACTTGCTACCAATATGCCCACAGGTAAAACCCAAAAAAATAAGTATTAATGGTGCCCTTAGAAAAAAATCTACGAATCAATTAAATCTTTCCTGAATTTCACACAAAAAGATACATTTCCTCCGGTCAATTAACTCTTAAATTCTCTTCGAAAAGACCTCGAATCATTTCTCTCATTGAGTTTTCATCAATAAATTCTTTTCTTCCGTGAGACACCTTATCGTTTGCCATAATAATCCCTTGATTGCATTTTAGTCTTGTTTCAATGTATAAAGGGGAATTTGGGGTATTCATTTCAACCAAAAGTGAATATGCTTCCTTCAAAAATTTCACATTATTAAAACCATATTCCCAATCACAAGTATTGTCCAGGGAGAATCTAGAAATTATCTCACCATTACGTATCTCAAAAGCTGGTCCTATATACTCTTCCTTTTCCCCATTAATAGCGACTCTTCTTAAAGCTTTTAAATCACATAAGGACAATATAATTGGTTCTAATTTTTCATGTTCTAATAACCTGTAAAATGCTGAAACACTATTAAAAATTACTGTTTCTCCTCCAAATGACGCTTGTTTCGAACAAAGTAATATAGAAGTTTTTATCTTGCCTATTTCCTCAATGGTTCCGTCAGAATGTATTTTTTGTTCATTATTAGTTTGAAAAGCCCTATGGGGCCCTTCATTTACTTTTATAATATTTAGTCCATTTCTCTCGTAAATATTTTCTTTGGATGAATATATTTTAGGAACATATGGATTCCCCAGCTTTAATTTCTTCGCTAAAGTTAACAAAGCATTTTGATTAGGAATATCATTAAGTAACTCAAAAACTACAAAACCAGCATTATTATACTTTCTAACTAATTCACTTATTTCATCATCAGAAATCAATGCTAGTGAATTAATTTTTACAGGTAAAATGTCTTCGCTATTATATACGTGCATATACAATAGATTATCATTTAAACCTATCATCAAGTAACACCTAACTTCATTTTTAAATTTTAATCATTTACTTCAAGTGCTTCTACTACTTGCTGTTTTGTTACAAGTGCTAAGGCTTTACAGTCAAGCTCACTAAACATACCTTCAAATACATCATTCTCTTCATTATGTATCGCAAGAACACCTATCCTACCTGGTAAACATACTGTAAGAATTGATTTATAGTACAAGTCTTGTTCAGAAAAATCCACTACCTGGTCTTTTCCTCGCTCCAAACATTCCCATACTGATGATAAATTCCCACGAGATTTAATCCAACTAGAGCCGAAGTTTTCTTTTGCTGGAAACCGAGAGAATGGAACCAGCATTTCTATATCTTCTTTATCATTTATTTGTTTTATTACTCTCAAATAAAGCTTTGAAGAATATCCTTTTCCACCAAATAAAACTTGGGCTGTTTCACTCATTTCCCTTGTAATATTATTTAATTTTACCTTCTCATTATCAGTAAGATCATAATCATCCATAGGAAGCGTTACATTTGTATCTCTAGATGAAGAAAAGCGAGAATTCGGATTTATACATTTTTGAAAAACATTCTTTATGCTTTCATCCATTTCAGAGTAATCCTTTATTCTGTATGATATTTGATCTATTACACCTCTATCATCAATAACATCATGTTCAGTCAGTCGTTCAAACAACGCTAGTTTGGCTGCGAGTCTCTCAGATACCGCAATTAACTTGATTATCTTTACGTCTTTAATAAATTTTTCATAATCGTCTGGATAAAAACGGTAAACAAGATTCACGAAAATATTTAATAAAGCATAAATAATCCATATACTTACTGCAAAAGCAGTTGAATGTACATTTTTTACTAAAACTGCAACACCCACTGAAGCTCCACCTATGAAAATCTGAGTGCAAAATAAAAAGTTCTTAAATTTACTATACGTTTTACTGTCCTTCAACCAATTATTTATTAAACCCTTCCATTTCGAAAAACTCTGTTTGTTATATTCCTCTTCCAAACCCTCTTGTTTTGCTGTATGATTTAAAATTTCCTTCATACTTTTTTTAATTAAATTCAAGCACCCCTCATCCCTTCCAATAATATACAACAATTGTAACATTTAGATAGAATAATGGAAGAATAGAATCCGAACCATATAAATTTTGAGCAACCAATAATGTTCACAAAACTGTTAAGAGGTAGAAATAAGCACTTACCGAAATTAATACTAAAAAGGGGGGGATTAATTTGCCTAATTTAATCACCGTTCGGAGAGCAAAAGGAGAAAAAAAAGACTTCAGCATTACACATAGGGTATTAAGGTACGGGTGATTTGGAGGTAACAATTCTTAACGGTGAGGATATCGAAGAAGCTAAACGGCTTATGATACGAGTTAACGCAAAAAAAAAAAAGGGCTAGCATTCCGCAGCCCGTTTAATTAATTTGCTTAAATTTTGGCGATTGATTATAGCCAATGGACGGATTATTTGACTGATAATGCCTTATGTATTCTACTTCTTTAACGTTAACTTCTTTGTCAGTAGCAGTATCTGATTCCCATAATATTTCTTTACGAATTGTAAAGTCACTTCGTTGTTCCCTTGTAAAGTCCTCCGCAATTAATTTGCTACTCGCACTTCCAAAGTAATTAATATCATCAGTCAAATCTTTACCTATATAGATCTTTCCATTTGGATAAGTAAATTTGTAAACAATTTTCATAACTTATGTCTGCTCCGTTTAAGCATATTAGTTCCTGGCATTGCAGTTCTGCTCCCAGCTACCCCGCTTGTGAAAGGAGGGTATTGACCTTTAGAATATCACATAAAATGTCATTAGGTATTTTTGGTACAATATATGGGATCCGTAGATTGGAAACCTACTGGGTCTCATTTACAACAAATCTTGTTGGTATTGATCGTATTCCATCCTTATCGGAACTAAGGTTGGAATTTTTTTTTTCAAAGAAAAAAGCTACCAATTTGTTAAATTCTTCGAATTATCATCATATTTACCTGATAAGAGGATGAAACCATTACCATTTCATCCAAAAAATTTTTTTATTTTTATTCCATTCAACAAACGATGGTATCCGTAGAAACCCAGCTTTAGTTATATTCCTATAGGTCCTTCCGTTTTTCCGTGCAGCCGGTAACATAAATTCCATTCCTCCAGCTGGTTTGTCATCTAGAAAGCTCAACAGAAGCCCAAATTCACCTTTTCTAAGCCCTATAATCAGCACGTCATCATATTAATTTATGACCTTGAGCCATGCATGGCTGCGTTTCCCTACCTCATAACGAGAGTCCTTATGCTTAAGTTCTATGCCTTCCAAACCTTGCTGCCGAACCAAATCAAAGTACGCCAATAGTTAATCCTTACTTATACGGGGTGAAAATAAATGACTTTGTCCACCCTTTGTATTCTTTCCTTGCACCCAGGTTGTAACCGACCTTTCAATCAAAAATCATAAATTATATATGAACTTATGTTCCTGTTATATTAAGAATCAATTTTTATTTTTATCTATCAATATAAAACGTCTAATCTTCGTACCAGATGTGAACAATTATATGATAAAGATCAGAACAAAAGGATGAAATAATATGATGGTGGAATGTTCAAATTGTGGTATTGAGTTTAGAAAAAGGCCTGGTGCGGTTAAGAAAAATATTAATCATTTCTGTACAGTTAAATGTATGCACGACTGGAGAACAGGAAGAAAAGGGTGTATAAAAAAGCCCAAAGGTCAAAATAAGAATTGTGAATGGTGTAAAAAACAATTTTATGTTTATCCTTCCGAAATCAATACGAAAAAATTTTGTTCCCGAACTTGTAAAGGATTAAAATTTAGAATGTCGCGTACGGTGGATAAACGAAAATAAAAGAAACAGGGTTATTGCTGAATGTTCGTGTTGCTCGAAAAAAATGGAGCGATTTCCTTTTGAATTAGACAGAAGTAAGCATCTTTATTGTTCAAAAGATTGTCTTGCAAATGATTTAAAGGAAAGAATGGTTGGAGAAAAAAATCATAATTGGCGAGGTGGACATGAAGATTACCGCGGTGAAAATTGGAATGAGCAACGATTAAAAGCATTGGACCGCGATGGATACCTATGCCAAGAGTGTGGACAAAATAATTTGATTACCAAATTAGCTGTTCACCATAAGATTCCTTACCGCTTTTATGATGGCAACTACATTCGGGCCAATGACCTCAAAAATTTAATTACGCTGTGCAATTCCTGTCATTCAAGTCAAGAGAGCCACTATTGGCTTGAGGTGCCACTTCGATTTCGCCACCTTATATAACCGTGTATCTCTTGAATTTAAACGCCAACCTGGTCCGATAGGATAAGGCAAATAAGAACTACTATTATTGATAATTCTTATATGCCCCTATCCATAAAATAATGCAATTAAATAACAAAATTGATAATAGCCCGGCCCCATCAAATATTTTTATTAAAAAGAATACATCTAGTTATTTAAAGCCTTTAAACACTCTCTTTAGATTTCCCTGTTTCCTTCACCCAATCTAAAAACATACTATAAAATTTCTTTTTTAGGTTTTCAGGATAATCAATGCGGAACCGGTAATCATTTCCCAACCCTGTTTTATTGTGAAATCGCTCTCTACTAAGATACTCCTCTCTCGATTTATCATCATGAATGCAGTTGTGTCGTTTCATAAGGTTCTCGTTCATGCTTCCGACACTCCACCTCCAAATTGTAAGAAAATAAAACCTGGCTTCCATATTAGATTGGATAAATTCTGCAATTAACTTAGAATATTCGTTTTGTTTTTCAGCTTCCTTTCCTGACTGTTGTTCCCGAATTTTTTGTTCTATTCTTTCCAGGCGTTTGAACTTCACACTCTTTTCCCTCCAGTACATCTTCTAATCTTTTTAAACGCTCTTCTAACTCAGCGGTTTCAATGACCTTGTGCCCTACACCAACAAGCTGTGCGATAGCTCTTGCCCTTGTAATTGGATCACAATTAACAGTACGTACAATGGCCATTTGTTCTGCTAAAACAGAAAGCATACCCTTTGCTGTCTGAATTTCATTTATATCCATCTCCTCAACATCGGTTAGGTTAGATGATTTATTTTCAAGCCCTTTGGTGTCATTTCGCTTTCTTCTGTAATATTCACGCTGATAGGCTCTTTGCTTTTCTATCTCCTTGAATGGCAAATTGAACGACCTCCCTGAATTAACTATGGTTGAACCCATTTGACTTCTTTAAGTTAGTCCCTTTTCACCTTCCTTGCCCCCAAACGTTCAATATATTCAAAATAATTTTTTGCTTTTAACAAAACAAATTCGAAGTCTTCAGAAACAGCAATTACTAAAAAATGAAATGGTTCTTTCTTATCTTGAATGTGTGTTTCCCTCCAAGCCTCCCATTGATTGCCAGTTCTCTCAATATAAACTGCACTATTTTTCCCCGATGTCCGGAAGTACAATTCACCCGTAAGGCCAGTCATAAACCCAGCATTTTTTGCATTTACACCTTGATTTAGAATTTTTAGTAGAATGTTTTTTTGACTTCTAATTTCTTCCACAAGGGATAGGGGGAGCAGCTTTATTTTTACTACTCGAATATTTTCCCCCTCCACAAATAATTGACACCCTGATTTCTCTACTAAACTGATTAAATTAAGTGCATTCATTTATATCAGCTCACTCTCATCTTCAATGGAAGATTCATCAATAATATCTTTGAAATTATCCCCCATTTCCCCCATTTGCTGTTGTAGCCCACTGTTGTATCGTTTATCAAGATCCACTTCTTGCCCCCACTTCTCCCCATTTTCCCCAATTGTTTCTTGTTTGGGTTCAAGTGGGGTGCTATTATGGGTATTGGTGACTGATGGGATTTCATGCATCCCCAGGTTAGACCCACTAGGTTCTATGTCTGATGGTTTACTGGGGGGATTGGGGGACACTTTTATATTATCTTTAAATACATGGGGGTTTATCTTATAAACTGACTTCCTACCGACTATTTCTTCTCTGATGTAACCATATTGTTCTAGTTCTTTAAGAACATTTTTTAATAAATGACTTTTTACAAAACGATCCTTCGCGGATTGTTGAATGTCTCTGTAATCCAATGTTATTTCTTCCGCTGGTTTTTTATCATATTTTTGTTTTGCTTTCCTCTCAATAACCGAAACGAGGTATTTCAAGTCTTCTATCTCACCGTTAGTTCTCATACAGCCATGAGCCGCCATTGCGTGATTTATGAAGTATTCTTTAAGCTGTAATAAAGATAGAATTGTGTCTTTCTCAATCTGAGGAGGTATATTATTGATTGTTGTTATATATTTGGCGATGTGAAGTAAACCAGCAATCCGTGCCAACTGACCAACAATTTTCCCGCCCCATTCAAGATATCCCGATAAATCACCATCTTCTCTTAAACGTTCCTCAATATTCTGTTGTAGACATTGGAAGTGATAATCTGCCTCTTTTGTCAAAGCAAGTCTTTGTGTTCCCCCTTTATCCATTACAAGCAGGCGTTTAACATTTTTTACATATTCGCTTTTTATATTTGAAGGAATATCAGTTGGCCTTATTTTACGGTATCCTCTAAAGTCTTTAGGTGATGAATATAGGAAGCGTGCCATTAATCCACGGCCATGGAATGCTTTTGGCAAGTCTTGCAGTACATCAGGCTGAGCAATTATGCCGATTGTTAAGAGTGGATTCTCTAGAATCATTGGAGATCCATTTTTCCGGTCAAGTCTTGAATAATCCCCACTATGTCCTTTTAGAAAAAGATCCATGTTTAATTCCTTTGAATATCTGCCTCTGATAATTTCGAATATCCCACCTTCGGCCGAAAGAATACCTATCTTTTCACCGTTTTCCTTAAGCACTTTATGGAGACTTTCTGGTGTTATGTCATCAACGATGAATGTAGGCGGGTATAATTCTGGCAAAGCTTCTAGTTCTCTATTAATTTCTTTTATTTCTTCAGCATGCTTTTCATCAGGATTTTTAGCGTTGATATTGATTAGCTGCTCCAACCGCTTTTCCAAAGTCTTAATTTCTGTCTTTCGGTTTCTTATATCCATCTTTAGACGTTCACATTCTTCTTTTTCGAATTGCAATAAAGGGCGGGTTATTAATTCAAATACTGATGATTTTCTATTTGCGGATCCCATAAGGGTGAGTGTGTATGTGTTGAGTGGCTCAATCCAAGAACCGTAGACATTTATTTCAAACTTTTTAGCTGCGGCAATTGACAAAATAGAAATGGCCGCCATGCTTGCCATATCCTTGGGTGTTTGTGTAGTCTCTGCCACTGATTCAACATATGCTTTCAACCAGGGCGGGAATATAGTTGTAGGAAAAGGTGGTAGAGTATATTCATCAAATGAAACAGGACGCTCCCATTCATTCCTTTCAGTTGATTCCGATTTTAGTTGTGTTAACTGGGAAATATCTATATCATTAAACGATTGCCTTTCCTCTTTTGTAAGAAGCCCTGCGGCAATACTAGCAACATCTTTAATCAAGCTCCTTCAACCTCCTTAATTTTTTGTAAAAAGCCGCTGACTTCTTGAAAAACACCAATCCGCCTATCTATATCGTCGTATTCAACCAGACATTCAATCCAATAATCTATTTGACTAACAACATGATATAACTCCCCTAATCGGTTCAAATCTTCAACTGTCCTAATAGTTGAAAGTGTAGTTCTTGCTGACTGTTCCACTTTTTTTAAAGCATCTATGGCTTCAAATGTTTTCTTACTGATTACTTTTTGAAGTGTTAAATTTTTTTTCTTCGTACTCTATTTTTCTTCAATTCCAGTGCATGTACACTATCGGGGTGTTCCAAGCCATAATCTGCTATTAATATTTTAATAGCTTCATTTGTGTTCACATTTCTAGAGAGCCTTACAATATCTATAACATCCCCTGATTTCCCATCATTACATCCACTCCAACACCGAAAGGTGTTAGTTTCAGTATAAACGGTAAAACTGGGGTTCCGGTCTTTGTGAAAAGGGCAACGGATATTAAACCGATTTCGCTTTGTTCTGGAAGTTGAATAGGAAACATCTGTATATCGGTCTAACACATCTAAAATAGATATGTTATCTTTTATTAGATCGATTGATGACATAAAACCATCCTTAGATACTTTTAATTTTGATAAAGCTGGCTGTGTGAACAAGATTACCTTTAACCCTTACTTCCGTAACCTGTCTTATTCCTTATCAACAATATCGATTCCATACCATTTAAAAAAAGCATCCCTCGGAATAAGTATTCTCCTTCCCACACGTAAAGATGGAAATCCTTTTTGTTTTATTAACTCATAGGTGGAAGCCTTCGATAATCTTAGTATTTTTTGCAAATCTTCGACACGTAAGGTTAACGGATAGTTTTCTGCATAAAACTTGCTCAAACATATCTCCTCCTTTTCTAAAAACATGTATTCAACTAACCTTTCAGTTCAAATTTGGGGGTCTCTACAACTTAATTTTATCCGCGTATCTTCAGTTTTCTAAGTGTTTCATTTGCAGTCCTAATCTATCGACCAAGGCTTGGCTAGGGGTAACACCCCATCCATTTCCACCTCGGTCTTAATTTAGAATGGTATTGCTTTGGTATAACTGTGTTAATTTCTTTTTAAGCGTTAAATATGTGAGACTAATTGCATCCGGAGTAAAAACTAAATGTAGTCTTCCCTTTATAAAATGGAGGAAGATCTTCTTTTTGAACGAAGGTATTCACGAATTAGTTCTCGTTCTGTTTCCTGTAACAAAAACCATTGATGTATGCCTTCGAGGATTTCTTCTTCTGGTATTTCTGAAAAAAAAAATTTCAATTCACTTACAAGTACTCTACCATCATATTTTTTTAAAAAATTATAAATGTCCTCCATAATATCCTCCTTATACTTCCTCAGTAGATTAATATTCTTTAAATACATTGTTTCGTGGATAAACAACAAATTTGACGATTGTGTCATTTTTGTTTTTAGCTACATAGATTCACGTGATTCCTTTTTCAAATCGATACTATAAACAAACAGAATGGTACCCTTCATTTCTTCAATTGCCCGTTAGTGCTCTGGTACGGTTAACTTTCTCTAGGCGTGATTTTCATTTAAATTTACCTCCAATAATAATTGATCCGCAGGTAATCCTAATACATGTGAGATTCTGCTGATTTCTGATGGATAGGGCTTAATTCTGCCGCTTTCGATTTTACTGATTAAACTTTGATCTAATCCTGCTTGCCTTGACAATTCAGCCTTGGACATTCCAATTTTTTCTCGTTCAAAGGTAATTCTTAACATGTATTTAACCTCCTAAAATTTTCTTGACCTGGTTCTAGTTCCATGATAATATTTTTTGTAACGGTAAATCAACTATATTTACCGTGACATTTACCGTTACATTTGAAAAAAGAAAGGAGTTAGCCGCTATGAAAAATAATGATTCGATTAAGAAAAGCCAGCAATTAGGTTTTCATAAGCTTTGGAATAAATTTGAAGGCTATGAAATTGTTGAAGACTACGTCATAGGAAAGGGAATAATTAACGGTGGTTTGGATGCGCCAGCTGGCTATGCCGAACTTCCCAGCCAGGTAGCTAAGCTAAATAATAGAAAGGAGAAGGATCTAATTAAATTCTTTCAAGCTTATGGACCTTTTGGTTATCAACAATTAAAAGATGATTATTTTTCATACAAAGGCGAGCCACTAGAATGGATTTGGGCTCATGCGCAAGGGATTTACTTAGTTTTAGAACTTGCAAAATCATTGCGTGACGTTGACTTCGAAAGAATAATCAATGTTATTAAACCTTTTGAAGTGGAGACGGATATAAAGACAATTCCAAACCAAAAATTCGTTTTTAAAATAGGTGATAAAGGTAGTATCATCCAAGAACCCTATTCTGTCGGAATACTTAATAAAGAAAGTGCTTTGCATATTGCTGGAATTCTTATTCCTAACATTATCAATAGAAACATAGTGGGTATAAATGAGCAGATTTACCGACCAATAGACCAAACTGAATACATGTATAAGAGTCGATACAGTTTTACTGCCATGATTGAAGTGGTGTATTGGCACCTTAAGAATGCCATTTTAGGAGCAGAATTCAGGAGATGCAAATATTGTAATACTCCGTTTATTGTGGTGCACGGTAGTAATGAGTATTGTCCAAAGAGGCACTTTGAAAAAGAAAGTTTATGTGCTATTAATTTTCGACAAAAAGAGCGTAGAAAAAAGCTAAGGCAACAGGAAGAATAATTTTACAGGGGGAATTACGAATGCGTGGTTCAATTAAAAAAGACGGTTCATCTTGGCGGGTGGTTTATGATGCGCCAAGAGATCCTTTAACAGGTGAAAGAAAACAAAAGAAAAAGAGATTTAAAACAAAAAAGGAAGCAGAAAAATTCTTAAATGAGCAATTAAGCGCTATCGACAAAGGAACATATCATGAGCCAAAGGATATTACCTTTAGTGAGTATTTGGATTACTGGATTGAAAATCATGGAAAGCCGAATACCGCTCAAAGGACCCTTGAAAATTATCAATATATGATTTCCCAACATATAAAACCAGGACTAGGCCATATTAATATTTCTCTTTTACAACCAGCACATTTACAGGAGTATTATGTGCAAAAGCTAAACAATGGAAAAATAGATGGGACTGGTCTATCTGCCACATCAGTAAAACATCAACATAGATTAATATTCAAAGCATTAAAAGATGCAGTAAGGTGGCAATTCTTAATTAGAAATATTGCGGAAGCAGTTACACCTCCAAAAACCAAAAAAGTTGAAATGCGTACATGGGATAATGAACAAGTAAAAGTCTTTTTAGAGGCTGCTAAAGGCACTCCCTATTATCCAGTTTATTTAACGACTATTTATACAGGCATGCGACGTGGAGAGGTTTTAGGTTTGCGTTGGCAGGATGTTGATTTTGATAATCTTGTGATTTATATCAGACAAAGCTTACAGGAAGTAAAAAAGGTTGGATTAACATTCAAGGAGCCCAAATCAGGCAAAAGCAGGTCGATTACGATAACCCCAAACTTGGCAAAAGAATTAAAAAAACTTTACAAACAACAGTTAGAGGACAAGCTCTTTTTGGGACTGCTATATGAGGATTTAGATTTAGTTTTTGCACAAAAGAACGGTAAGCCCATCCAACCAACTGAAATGCACAGGAACTATCGTAAGGTGGTTGAATTAAGTGGGTTGCCCTATATAAGGTTTCATGATATAAGACATACTCATGCCACATTAATGTTGCAACAAGGTGTACATCCTAAGGTGGTCTCTGAAAGATTAGGTCATTCAACAATCGGTATAACAATGGACACCTATACACACGTTTTACCAAATATGCAAAAAGAAGCCGCTCACCAATTTGAGCAGCTTATAAAATAATATATTTAATTATAAAAATCCTTGTGACCAATTTGTGACCAAAGACAATATTTCTACCTTTAACTATACTAAAATTCCCCTTACTAACTTCATAAAAATTCCTCAAAACCCTTATGTATCAAGGTTGGCGGGACTGCGTGGGAATCGAACCCACCAGACCTGGCACGCAGGTCTCAAGCAGTTTTGAAGACTGTGGAGGAAACCAATACCCTATTCTGCCAAATATAAATCCCTTTACATCAACTTTTTAACATGTACTCTAACAGTTATATTTGTGAATCCTACACGGTTTTACTATTAATCATCACAGTCTCATTATCGTATATTTATATTGATATGATATACGCTTCGCTAAGAGAATGATTTACCCGTGGTGATGTGTTCAGCCACAAAAAAACCTCTTTTACTTATTGGGGTTTCCAATATAGCAAAAGAGGATCAACATATCATGAGCCTAATTTTAGGATTTACTTAGCTGAAAAACTAAAAAGCTTTTCTAAATTACGAACTACTTCATCTTTATTCGCCTCAACAACTTCTAGATATTGTGGTTTATCGAATAATTGAGTAATTTGCTCAGGGAATGTCTGTTTGATATTACAACGTTCAATGGATTCATTAAATTTTGCTGGGTGAGCTGTAGCGAGTGTGACACAAACCTCATTAGGTTTATTACACTTTTCGTATGCAGCGACCCCACAAGCAGTATGTGGATCTAATAAATAACTCGTTTCATCATAGTACTTACTGATGGTTTTCAAGCATTCTTCCCCTTCAACTCCATATGCAGCAAAATCCTCTTTTACCTGACGGAGCTGCTCTTCGTTCACGACAATTTTTCCTTTTGCCTTGAATTTTTCCATTAAGTCAGACACTTCTTTTGGATTTTCACCAAGCAAGTAGTACAAATAGCGTTCAAAATTGCTAGCTACTTGGATATCCATAGAAGGGCTATAGGTGCTGCGGAACTCACCAGGCTTGTATACACCATCATGGATAAAACCTTCTAAAATATTATTCTCGTTCGTTGCCATAATGAGTTTGCCAACTGGTAGACCCATTTTCTTTGCAAGATAACCAGCAAAGATATCTCCAAAATTACCTGTTGGCACACTGAAGTTAACATTCTTTACATCGCTCTCTTTTTTCACTTGGAAGTAGGCATAGAAATAATAGACCGTTTGCGCTAAAATCCGTACAAAGTTAATAGAATTTATCGCACGTAGATGATATTTATTTTTTAGATCTACATCTGCGAACAATTCCTTGATGATTCTTTGACCATCGTCAAACGTTCCTTTTATAGCCAAATTCAATACACTTTGGTCATCAACAGTCGTCATTTGTAATTCTTGTACCTTACTTACTTTGCCATGGGGATGCAAGATACAAATGCGAATGCCTTCTTTTCCTCTTACCCCTTCAATGGCTGATGCCCCCGTATCTCCTGAAGTTGCACCAAGAATATGAATTGTTTCACCAGTTTTCTTTGAAACATAGGAATATAGATTCCCTAAGAATTGCAGAGCAATATCTTTAAAAGCAAAGGTCGGACCATGGAAAAGTTCTAGAATATACATGTTATCCTTCAGCTTTTGAACAGGTGTTACTTCTGGGTGCCTGGAGGTTGAATAGCTTCTCTCGATTAATGCTTTTAGCTCATTGTCTGGAATTTCTCCTTCAACATAATAGGAAAAGATTTCGTATGCTAATTCCTGATAAGTTAACTGGGACATTGTTTCTAACTTATCTGCAGGAATTTGTGGGATTTTCTCCGGTACTAATAGTCCCCCATCATTAGCTAATCCCATTAAGACTGTATCAATAAAACCAATTTTATTTACGTTTCCACGTGTACTTACAAAGTTCATAGCTTTCCTCCATGTATATAAAAAGTTGTAAGACAATCAATTTTGGAGCGGGATATTACTATATTACTTTGGCGCTTTAATATATAAAATTTATTTTAACACAATTGATCGAATAGTCTATAAATTGTCGTTTTTGAAAGCGTTTTTTTATTATTTACATGTTTCGATAGTATATTTACTCATAATTTAGGAGGAAGCATCGCATTTCATAAGAAAGTGACGATGAAAACTCATCATCCTCAGACAGGAATGAGAAGAATGATATTGAATTATACTCTTACAAGAAAAATAATCTTGTAACAAAAATAGAGAGGTTGTGAGTTTATGATACTTTCAGATCTACAACCTAAGAAAAACTTCAGCTACATCTTCGTTCAATTTCCAGGAATGAACATGAATGTCCCTATGCTCTCGAGCGGTGAGGGAAGGGTGGTGAAAGAAGATGTTGCGTTATGTGTCCAATTAAACAGTAAAGAAAAGGTTCATCAACTCTACTTTGTCCGCACACAAAGTATCAAACCGTTTGACTTCACTGATGGAGGAATTGGAGCAAAAGCATTTTATCGAGTTGTGAAACATAAGGAAACCTCTCAAAACTCACACATAAATGAAAACGTAGATTGCGTCACGATTATTACAGATGAAGTAGGAATTGTCCAAAAGAAAACAGAAACAGGCTATGAATTCGTCTTGGTGTTAAATAAACGTGAGATTGGTACAGTCGCATCAATGGAAGATGAGGTTTTTCAACCAGAGAAAGAATCATGGCGAATTACTAAAGAATCGAATGAGCGTGTTGCCACTAAATCAGCTAGTAAAAAAAATATCGCTGTCCACGGTAGGAAAGCCAATAAGGAGATTTTCTCAGGAGGCAATGTCTTTCAGGATATCGGAGTTATGAAATCAACCCGAATTCTTTTGGAGGGCGTTAAAAGAAAAGTTACGGTCTTTTCTCCTGCGGCATTAGATTTTATCGGTCCAGGTGATCGGAACCAAACCATTTTAATAATGAGGAGGTGTTGATGAGGATCGTCCCTTTTAAATAAACTTCATACTAGTAAAATCGAAATAAAAGGATTAAATGGATAATCCTTTTCGATAGAATAAACTTTGAGAAAGGAATAAATTTTTGGCTATTAAGCCTAATACTTACTAGGAAAACTAAACGAATCCATTTATATAGGGACTTAACCAACGAGTTAAGTCCTTTTTAGGTTGTTTACATTTTTAAACTAGAAGAACCTCACCACTTTTGCAAAAAGTCACAAACATCTTCTTTCAGTACAAGCATATGATGGAATAACGATCTTTTTGCTGAGAGGGATGTTCCGACATGACTTATTATAGGTCGAAGTTAACTGCTTCAGTATATGCGTTAATCTCCATTAGTTTTTGGGGTGTTTCATTTGTATCGACTAAAGCAGTAGTTGGGAAGCTTGATCCCTATTCGTTACTTGTTCTTCGTTTTGGAATAGGAGTCTTATTTTTACTGTTGTTATTACTATTGCAGCGTACCCCACTAAAAGTCTCATTTCAATATATCCCTCATTTAATAATACTGGGCATTCTTGGGGTATTTGTGCATCAATTGCTCCAGGCGACAGCATTGTTGACGATTAATGCTTCTTCTGCTGGATGGCTCATATCACTTTCTCCCATCTTTACTGTGATTCTATCCATTCTCTTTTTGCACGAGAAGCTGACTATAACTAAGGCTGCAGGAATGGTTCTGGCCATAACAGGTGTGTTGCTAGTCACAACGACAAGAAGTGGACAATCCTTTCAATTTGTCCTGAACATCGGCTTTTTTCTCATGATATTAAGCACATTGAACTGGGCTGTTTATTCAGTGCTTTTAAAATCCTTAAAAATTCCTTATTCGCCTCTTTTAGTGACGTTTTATATGAGTTTACTAGGCTTGGTTCTTACCACACCCTTTATCATCCGGAACAAGGGGTGGGAATCCCTTTCACTTCTCACCCATACGGAGTGGGCGCATTTGTTGTTTCTGGGAGTTTTCGTTTCAGGGATTGCCTACTGGTATTGGGCTAAGGCACTTGAAGTTTTGGAAGCATCAAAGGTTTCCATGTTTCTATATTTAGAGCCAGTCTCGACTTTAATTGCTGCGGTTTTGCTTTTACAAGAAAAAGTTTTATTCATAAGTGTTGCTGGAGGAATCATAATTATAATTGGAGTCATTGTCGTTAATGGTCAGCTTGTGCCTATGTTGTTCAGCTTATTCAAGAAAAAACATCAATAGGAGGAGAGCTTTATGACGTTGACAACTAGGATAAAGAATGTCTTAGATACCCTTAGAAGCCCCTCTAAAGTCGAATTAAAAGATGCTTTATTACAATTAGATTTGAAAGTTGATGATCTTGCTCAATTGCCCGAACCAGCCGAGGGAAAGCCATACAATCGGCAGCTTCTTTATAAAAATGAAGAAGTCGAGATGCTTGTCATGAATTGGTCTCAGTTGGAGTGTGCCCCACATGATCATGGCAGCTCCCACGGCTGGATACAAGTCATCTCAGGTACCACGCTAAATTCGGTCTATGAAGTGAACGGGAATGGCTTGCCTTCAGAATTGTTTCATGATTCCTATCATATGGGGAAATATTTTTATGCACCGAAAAAAGCTATTCATAAAATGAAAGCTTCAAACAATACCGATTTGGTAACTCTCCATCTTTATTCCCCTCCAATCACAGGGATGATCGTCTATGACTTAGATAAATGTGCAGCCTGTGTCGTATCAGACGATTGTGGAGCATGGTGGCCCGAGGAACAATTTCAGAAGGTGAAGGAGATACAACTGAAGAAGGATGTTGTTACCGAAGATTGATATACTGGGTAAAATTCCATTACAAAAGTCATCTATCAAGTAATAAAGAGTGGAAAACTAATCTAATGATATGAAATATGAAAATAAAGGCACCTACCACAAGTAAAATGTACCAACTTCCTTCTTGGTAAGTTTCATCTTACACAATTAAATAAAAAAGACCGACCCTCGAATGATGAACTGTAACCCATAATATGGACAGTTTAATAAAGAGCCTATGCAACTAACAGGTGACCTCGGGTATTGTACCGGGGTCATCCTATTTAATCCCCACTGGTAACGATCATTATTGTACTCTTCGATATATGAATCCACTAACTGTTTTAGTTCACCTAAACTCTCACAATCTTTATAATCAACCTCATC
>NZ_JAHUWN010000047.1 GCF_019219025.1 Bacillus sp. sid0103
ATTTAGGTTAAACTGTATTTGAGTCATAATTAATTCCTCCACATTGTTTTCTTCGCCGTTAACATTGTAACCATGAGGAATTAATTTGACTCATTTTCTTTTTACACAATTATATGGACTCAATCCCGTTGACTTCTTTTTTCTACGGTCATGGGCACGATTCGGGTCTATTCGTTACCGTTGGCCTCTTTTTTCTACGGTCATGGGCACGATTCGGGTCTATTCGTTACCGTTGGCCTCTTTTTTCTGGGTGCGCGGGCACGATTCGGGTCTATTCGTTACCGTTGCCTCTTTTTTCTACGGCAATAGTACAAATCCAAGATGCTCTGTCTCTTAATAGAGTCTATTAAGTACAGTATCCGACATCCTTTCGACTTAATTCCATATATCAAACGTGTGGTTGAAACGGCTGCCAGGACTGATAGATAAGGATTTCACCTACCATCTAAGAAGGAAAATTGTCGAGAACTGCAACTAAATTTCGCAGGAAATAACCTACCATTCTCCAAAATCAGGTCAGTTTCACCAGAACTTTCATCATTCTATTAAATTCCCGCCTTTTCCCCACTACACAAACATTTGATTAAAAATGCCCTCAGCGCCCTCATTCCTGACTTTATAGCTATAAATACGTGAAAAGAGTGTCGAGTGTTGGATTATAAAATGACTCTTTTAAATAGGAACCAATCGTAGCTCCTGAACTAGTATGGTGCCCGGACATAGAATTGCTACGATTTTCTCATTTTCATCAATGACCTGCCTGGCTAACGCCAGGCTTTTAAGCTTTTAATGAAGTGGATGTAATAAATGATCGAGGAAAAAAGGAAAGTGGCCGATATATTCTAAAAGTGGCAGATAAATCCCGAAAAGCGGCAGATAAGATGTCCTGTACATTTAAGAAAAATTGCCCACAACCACCAAAAAGCACTACATTTCCCATCAGAAATCGTAGTGCTTAATTATTTTGCTATTACCAACTCACATTCGCTGATTTCCTTTAAAATCCGTTGAAATTTAGCTCCAACTGGACTAATTTCCCCGCTTCTGCCCCAAAAAGCTAGTCTTATATAAAAAAGAAGTAGTTTATTCTTGAGGCCGTATATTTACGTATCGAGCAATTGCGAACAGAGGGCGTTTAATTGCGAAACGAGCCCATTTATTTCCGGAACAACGACTGGTTATTTGCGAAACCATAAAAAAATAGATAGCTAACCACAGCTCTAGTCGTTATATCCCAATTCCCTTCATCGTCCCTTCATCACCAATTACCGTTATATTCGAGTGTTTTATTAGAATAGGCTCTGGGCGATTTCCTCTTTTAATTTGGTCACTGTCAATTTCATGCTTGTACAATCATGCAGAACTAGTACTTTCAACTGTTACTCTTTTGTATTCTGTTTAATATGGTTGATAGCGTTTGGTTTAAATTATTTAATTCCATCAAGTCCAGGGACAGATTTTCTAGCAATTTAGTAGGAATACATTGAGCTTTGTCCTTCAAATCTTCGCCTTTTTTAGACAATGAAATGATTACGGTTCTCTCATCTTCTAATGATCTCCGGCGTTCAATAAGACCATTTCCTTCCATTCGCTTTAGCATAGGAGATAATGTTCCCGAATCTAAAAACAACTTTTGCCCAAGCTCTTTAACAGTCACCGATTTTTCCTCCCATAGTACCAACAATACTAGGTATTGAGGATATGTGACATCCAACTCTTCTAATAAATTTCTGTATAATTTAGTGATTTCACGTTCCGCTGAATAAATCTTAAAACAAATTTGGTTCTCTAGCTTTAATTTATTGTTTTCCATGTTCTTGTCCTTTCTTCCTACATCAGTATCATTATAATACAACAAACAGTTATTTAAACCACAAATTAATTTTACACAATTTAATTGTTGACTATATAATATTTTATTGCTAATATACTTTTATAAATTAAATTGTACACAATTTAATTTTGTAAAATATTTTTCAGGAGTGATTTTTTATGGAAACATTGTACACGGCAAGTGCTACAGCAGAGGGTGGTAGAGCAGGGAAAGTAACAAGTAGTGATGGAACACTAAATTTAGCACTATCAATGCCGAAATCACTTGGCGGTCAAGGAAAAGAAAATGCAACGAATCCTGAACAATTATTTGCTGCTGGCTATGCAGCCTGCTTCGATAGTGCGTTAAATTTGGTCGCAAGACAAGAGAGAAAACGAATTGACTCTAAAGTTACTGCAGAAGTTTCACTTGGAAAAGATCATGATGGTGGATTCAAATTAGCTGCGGTGTTAAACGTGTCAATAAAAGGGGTTTCAATAGACGAGGCAAAGGAATTAGTCAAGAAAGCTCATGGTGTTTGTCCTTATTCTAAAGCAACAAATGGGAATATCGATGTACAATTAACGACGAGTGTAATTTGAACTCAGTAACGGCCTAGAGTGAAATGATTAACAAATAGAAAAGAGGCTTACTCTCCTAAAAACAAGGAGTAAGCCTCTTTCTTTTGTTCACTTTACCAACTTGCTTTCTAAATAAAACAACGTCTAAGTTAATCCGAAAAATCCCAACCATCCCTAGACCAATGGATTCCAAAATAATTTCCAGTTGATATCCAGCAAATGTCGTAAGTCTCGTAGAATATGTAGTATGTACCTGTAATTATGTAGTAAGTATCCATAGTTATGTAATAAGTATCCGTAATTATGTAGTAAGTATCCGTAATTATGTAGTAAGTATCCGTAGTTATGTACCAAGGGCAAATATTAGGAACCCTTCTGATTCTAACAGTGGTAAAGGGTTCATAATAATCGATGTTCGATTGTCAATGAAGTGCTATGCAGCTTTCATATTCCTTTACGACATCTTGTAATAGCTGCTCATATGTTTTACCGATTTTACGCAATCCGTTTTCCGGATCAATTTTTCGCTTTGGATCGAGAAGATGATGTCCAACAATATCTGTTTCAGGATTGAGTCCATATTTGTAGCATAAATAGGCAAGTGTCCATATGTATCGCTTGTAGGCCTCTTCGTTATTTCCTCTTGGTTTAATGCTTAATTCCACCCCGATGGCGTAATAATTTGCATCTTCTCCATACATTTGATTATCATATGGTTTGCTCTCACGGACTTGCCATGCAACTTCAGGATCATTCACAATGGAAGGAATACATTCTACGATATCTTTATCATCAACAAAAATGTGTGCTGATGCTTTCATTTTATTAACCGTTTTTTGTTGATATATTACATTGTGCCTGGCTCCAAGATCATTGCCGGTATCATGAGCAACAATGAACAAAACCTTGTGCATTTTTAGCCCCGGTCTTCTTTCGCTCGGTGCTGTAAGATGTTGTTCTGTGACGGGATATTTCATTTCAAAGGAAAAAAATGCTTCAGCAAAGGATGGAAATAAAATAAAAAACAAACAGATCAATAAGGCAATTTTTTTCAAATAATTCACACTCTCCTATTTCAGTTTGTCATTAGATTTTGCAGGTAGATGGATAATATACTCTTAAGAAACCGTGCGTGAGCGATACGGGAATCTGAACAATTTTTTTCCAAACGAACAACTACTTTAATCCTACCTTCTTCCCACCATTTTCCCAGGTACTTATTTTTCCCTATTATCATATTGATAATCTCCAACTAATATCCTATTATGGAAGGTGAATACATAATTAGGAGTGGAAGAAATATGAAAAAATTGGTTACTATTTTACTATCTTTGGGATTAGTTTTGGGGTTATCCCTCAGTATGACTGATTCTGCTGAAGCAAAAGTAAAGATCAAAACTTACAAAAACTGTACGGCTTTGAACAAAGACTTTAAAGGTGGAGTAGCACGTACATCTAAAGTCAAAAATAAAGGTGGAAAAACTAAGTACAAGCCGTATGTTTCAAAGGCGCTTTATGACGCTAACAAGAAAAGTGATCGTGATAAAGATTTTATTGCATGCGAGCGTTAATAGAAAAATATCCAAAGGGGACTAATTATTAGTCCTCTTTTAGTTTGCGGCAAGAAATTAGATGATATCCGGTAATAATCGCTGTCAAGTATCGGGACTTTCCCCTGTATGAACCACACGCAAAAAAGAGATGTGCACGAACACATCTCTCTAGCAACCTATCAATTTTAATAAGCTTAAGCACGGTGACAGGCATAAAAGTTTTACGACTCCACTGTCCTTGCAATTACGGCCCCAACCACCAAACCCCACACAGGAGCACTAATATGGAAAAATGATACATGAGATAACGCAATAAGGAAAGCAAATAGGGCACTTAAGCGATATTTATTTTCAGAAAAACCCATCTGCAAACTAGATAGAAGGACACCGATTAACGCAAAGCCAGATAGCATGGACACAAAAGCTCCCGGTAAGGATTGGATAAACGGGACAATTTTCCAGGCAAAGACACCGAAGAACAACGTCAAAATTCCTGATACCTCTGAAGCCATGTACCGCTTAGACTTGACCCCTGCATCCGAGCTAGAGCAGATAGCAGTCATCATCCCGGCGATATTGGCACTTTGCCCCCCAAAAAAGCTGGCCATAATTGAAAAAACACCACTTAAAGAAACAATTTTCCGGATGGGAGGCTCATAGTCTGAGCTTTCTAGGGCACCAATTCCAGGCGCTACATCATTACTTAGAATTAACATCGCCAAAGGAAGACCTAGGGTTACCATCCCCATCCATGTAAATTCCGGAACTTGTATAGATGGTAAGAAAAAGGCGAGCCCCTTTGATGATGTATTCAGATCTTGGGTTAGGAACAAGGCAATAAAAGCAACTACCACCGCAATCATAACTGCCGGCAGACGTTTGGAGAATTTCGTACAGATAAAATAACTAATCAAGGCGGCTCCACCTACGACTGGTAACGCCTTAACGTCTGAGACCAGCTGGACAACATAATTGGTGACCAGCCCTGCTAACATAGCTGCGATGACTTCCCTCGGGACCCATTTAATGATTTTAGTAAAAAGGCCTGATAACCCAATGAACAAAATCAACAGCCCTGACACCACATACCCGCCAATTAACTGTGGATAGGTAAAATGTGTTGTCACTGTGGCTAAAAAAGCAACCCCTGAAATCGAGTGACCTCCGGTAATTGGAATTTTAAATAACAGGGGCATGACAATCCCGAATAACCCACCAAAGAAATAAACAGCAAACATCCAATTGATGGTGTGCTGACTAGAAAAATGCCCTGCCTCTGCTGCCTGCAAAATAATTAACGCAGGACCTGTCATGATTAACGTACTAGAAATTAATCCGGAAGATACATTTTGGCTCGTTATATCTTGAAAAAATGATTTCCCTTTGTTTACATGAAATGACTCGTTTGGTTGTTCACTAATATATCTATTTGGCTGCCCCATCTTTTCTCCTCAAACCCTTCTTCTAAAAAACTATACAACCCTATTCATTATGTATAAGTCCAAGGTGTCCTGCATTCTGGCTCTAGACACTGGGAACCTATCAATTATTATACTATTATTATATATGTTACATACATTCTAATATTTTCTAAATCTTCAACAAGTTTCGTGGAGGTGCTCTATCTCCTACTAGAAACTAACAGAAAAAAACCAAGAGATTTCTCTTGGTTCCAAAACATCCATATGTTTATTCTAGATTATTTTAGATCTGTTCCGTTCGTCTCAATGACTTTTTTATACCAATGATAGCTATCTTTCAAAAAGCGTTTCTTGCTGCCGTTACCATAATCGTCTTGATCTACATAGATAAATCCGTAGCGTTTAGACATTTCAGATGATGAACAGCTAATAATATCAATTGGTCCCCAAGCATAGTAACCACGTAGGTCAACACCGTCTCTGATTGCTTCTTTCATTTGTTCAAGATGTGCGCGGTAGTAGTCAATACGGTAAGGGTCGTGAATTTCTCCATTTTCTAATTTGTCGTAGTATCCCACACCATTTTCAGTGATATAGATTGGACATTGATAACGATCGTAAAAAAGGTTAAGAAACGTTCTTAAACCAACTGGGTCGATGGACCAGCCCCAAGGGTTTGCATCCAATTGTGGATTGCGGTGGTCTTCATTACCATTTGCATAACTTTCTGCATCACACATGCGTGTATAGTAGTATGAGAATGACATAAAGTCAGCCGTATTTTTCAGCGCTTCTTCATCACCCTCGCCAAATTCAATGTTGATGCCAATATCGTCAAAATATCTGAATGCATATCCAGGATAGTATCCACGCAGCAATACATCCGCAAAGAAGTATTCCATCTGATTATGACGAACAGTAGCCAATACATCTTCTGGTTTTGGAGTTGCTGCATAAGTTGGGCCACCGCATAACATCATACCAATTTCCAAATCCGGATAATTGTCATGAGCGTATTTTGTCGCGTGACCACAAGCAACCATCTCATTGTGAACACCTTGATATTTTGCTTCAAGAAGGTTGTCGACTTTATCTTCTGCAATACCTAGGTGATTAAAGGATTCATGCACGATTAAGTTTATTTGATTAACGATAATCCAATGCTTCACCTTTTCATGGTAACGATCAAGCAGCACTTTACAGAAACGAGTGAAGAAGTCGATCATTTCTCGAGAATACCAGCCTTTATACTCAGTAGTTAAGTATAAAGGCATTTCATAGTGGGATATGGTAATCATCGGAACCATACCATTTTTGATGATTTCATCAAATAAGTCATCGTAGAACTGTAAACCTGCATCATTGGGCTCTCGTTCATCCCCCTTAGGAAAGATGCGTGTCCATGCAACAGAGGTTCGAAACGTTTTTAGGCCCATAGCTGCTAATAATTTCAAATCTTCTTTATACGTATGATAGAAGTCAATGCCCCAACGTTTAGGAAAAACACGATCTGTGCTTTTTAAGGCATCTTCAATGTATTGTGTGTCAATTTCAAGGTTTGTTTTTTTCTCAATCGGAATATCCGCACGGAACTCGTTAATATCCGCTACACTTAATCCTTTTCCGTCAATGTCAAAAGCGCCTTCTGCTTGGTTAGCTGCAATCGCGCCGCCCCATAAAAAGTCTTTAGGAAAACCTGTTGGTACTTTACTCATGGATCTTCTCCTTTTCTGCCTTTTCTAATTTTGCCAGCCTAGCGTCATATGTTTCAAAAATCTTTATCATTCGTTTAGCAATATTAATTTCACTATATATGGTCATTAATGTATCTTGGGCATGGGCGAAGAGCACAGAATAATCACCAGTTTCACCTTGAGTTTCCTCTGAAATCGCATCTGTTTGAATACGATGGGCTTTGACGATTTCGTCATTCGCCCGTTTCATTTCCTCTTTGGCTATTTCAAAATTACTTGTTTCAATCGCTTTTAACACGTTCATACAATGAACACGTGCATCTCCGGCATGGAGAATAATCTGCATGGCATTCTCAGCGGTTTTTTCAGAAATCATCATTTAAAAACTCCTTAACATTATTATTTTGCTGCTCTTAATTCGGCTTTTTCCTCTTTAAATTCGTTTTTCATTTCTTGTTTTTCATATACTTTGAAGAATGGATACCAAATGAGAGATGCCACAAGCAAACAGACTAGCATTAAGATGAGACCGGTAACTGTTCCTGTTGTAATCCAAGTTGATATAGGAAAAGGAACATACCATAAATCAAAGACAATCTTTGGAATTGGTGCAAAGTGAATCACTTTTGTTCCGACCCAAACGATGATTGGCAGGATAATTCCGTTAAGCCACATTGGCAACATCATGATCGGGTTCCAGGCAATCGCCCCAAACACAACCGGTTCATTAATGTTAAAAATACCAGGGGTAATACTAGCTCGACCAAGTGCTTTCAGTTTCGCATTTTTTGAAAAAGCTAGCATGAAAACCAAAGGCAAGGTAGCACCGATGCCTCCGATCCAAAGGTAAGCCGAATACATGGTTTCAGACGTTACAAGATTTGAGGCTCCAGCAGTAGCATTTGCCGTAATCGCAGCTAATAAAACTGGTTTTGTTACAGGAGTCAGAACCCAAGTGGAAATCCCCATAGTGTATAAGAAACAGGTAATAAACATGATTAGCGCGAAGCCCCACGGTGATTCCATAACTTTTGCCAAGGGCATGAATAGATTTAAAATCAGATTGTATAAGTCAAAGCCAGCAATATCCACTGCTAACCAAGTTGCCACAATGACAACAGCAATAGGAAGCATGGAATCAAACCAAGCACGGACAAAATCAGGAATGACGGAATCTTCTTTGAAGAAAGAAAATTTTCCGAATAAACCCATGATCCAACCAGTAAATACACCGGCAACGATGGCGATAAACATACCGCCTGCACCTAATGATGAATGACCAAATCCAATTGTTTTATCTGCTATGACTTGCGGTGAAATAATAATTAAAAAAGTAATAAGACCCGTACAACCGGCGATAAAGCGTTGTTTACGCAAACGTTTCTTTTCCATTAAGTTAAATGGAATTAAAAAAGAAACCAATAGGGATAACACACCCATCGTCCATCCAAACAGTGTCCAGAAATTAGGGTAGTTTTTAATATGAAATACATCCCCAGGGATGGTTAATAAACAAAATAAAGAGCCTAGCAGGATAAATGGAAGAATTTGCATAATGGAATCTTTTAGCGTTACTACCCAAACATTAAGATTAATTTTGTTCATTTTAGGTGAGAAGTCATTTTCAAGCCAATTAATCAGTTTCTCCATTTAATAAAGCACCTCGATTCATAGATTATTAGAATTCCTTCAATAAATCTTCTAATGCTGCCTCTCCGTCAAGAGTAGAATAGTAGGAAGGTTTCATGAGTAAAACTTTAACTGCCGCATCACCTATATACTCCTCGATTTCATCTAAAATATAGGCTAAGTGAGGGCCAACCATTAAGGCATCGATTTCATCAATATAATTTTCAATTTCAGCCTCACCTCGGGCTTTGATAGTAATGTCAAGATTACGCCTAGCAGCTGCTTTCCGAATATTTGACGCCATAAAACCAGAACTTGCCCCAGATCCACATACTAATAAGACATTTAATTGTTTCATGAATTGATCTCCTCCGTTTATTTTTCTGATAGCGTTATCATTGCTACAACCTAACTATAAAATTAATATTTTAAATTTTCCAATAATCATTTACACTAGGGTGGTGCAAAGAAATATTTTTTGTAGTGCAAATACAGATATGGAAGAATGGAAATACACCATGTGCAATGAAATGAGGCTGAATTCATGAATAGTAAATACAGAAATATTCTTCGCCATCTAAGTACTCAAAATGACTGGACTTCTTCAGCCCAACTTGCCAATTCATTGGGCATTTCTAAAAGAAGTGTGAAAACCTATATTGCCGATATTAACTCAATGGAAAAAGGCTTGATTATTTCATCAAAAAAGGGCTATCAGGTTGACATAGAAAAATTAACCCCCTTTTTAACCTCAATGAAAAAAACCATTCCACAATCACCAAAAGAACGAGCAGAATATCTCTTGAAGAGTCTAGTTAATGCAGATCATTCACTTAATATTTTCGATTTAAGTGATGAATTATATATTAGCGAAGTCACGTTAAAAGGAGATTTACGTAAAGTCAAGAAACGTTTAGCGGATCATAATTTAGAACTAAAGATTTCCGGCGACTCTATTCAAATTGTAGGACAGGAAAAAAGCAAACGAAAATTAATGAGTTCCATTCTATATAATGAGACGAATGATAATTTTCTGGACATTGATAAGCTAAAGTCATCTTTTGAGGGATATGATATTGACTATATCCGTGATGTGATTGCGGAAGTCTTTTCAACGTATCACTATTTTACAAATGATTATTCGCTTACCAACGTTATCTTGCACATTGCCATCGCCATTGATCGTATGGAAAATGGCTTTATTTTCCCGAAACAGATGGATGGGGAAGCCAATCTGGATAAGGAATATAAAATCGCCAATGAGATTGCCAAGAGACTGGAGACTCACTTTGATGTGAAGTATTCCAAGGGGGAAATTCGCGATCTCGCTTTGCTTATTTCCAGTAGTGGAACAAGCATCAATTTCATGCACCTGCAGCTTTCAGATTTGCAGGATGTAGCAGGATTACGTTGCTTAAATCTAGTAGGGAAGATCCTAGAAGATTTGAAAGATAATTATTATATTGTGATTGAGGATGCAGATTTTTTGGTACGCTTTACACTTCATATAAAAAATCTCCTTATGCGTTTGGAAAATCATTTTGTCAGCAAAAATCCGTTGACTTCTACCATTAAGCTTAATTGCCCATCCATCTATGACTGTGCCGTTAATGTATCCTATACAATTAAAGAAGAAACCGGATTTACGCTGAATGATGATGAGATTGCCTATGTTGCCTTTCATTTAGGCTATGCCTTAGAGATGCAAAAGCAGGCCAATTCAAAAATTACTTGTTCCATTCTTTTTCCGTTTTATTATAATTACAACGTACAGCTGACAGAAAAGTTAGTTAAACAGTTTGGTGAGGATCTTCTTATTCAACATATTGTAACCAATGAAAGCGATTTGAACATGCTAAATTGTGATTTAGTTATTTCTGCAGTCCAACTCAATTCTGTGCCAAAAATATCTTTTGTTTTAATTAATCCTTTTTTCTCTATTGTTGATCAAAACAAAGTAGCTAATAAAATTAATGAACTAAAGGAAAGGAAACGGAAAGACTCGTTCAAAAGAAATATTGAGGCAATCACGGATGAACAACTTTTTGAAATTGTTCATTCAGTAGGGGCAAAAGAGGAAACACTAACCATGATGTGTGAAATCATGGAACAAAAAGAATTTGTCGATGCTAGTTTCCTTACGAACGTAATAGAACGTGAGGCTATGTCGTCCACAGCGTTTGGCCGGATTGCTATTCCTCACGCTATCAAAATGAATGCGAAAAAGTCCGGTATGTTTGCTTTAATTAATGACAAGGGGATAGCTTGGGGTGATCTAACCGTTAACTTAGTCTTACTTTTTTCAGTTAGTAAGGACGATAGGAGATTATTCCATGAGGTAGTCGATTCGCTAGCAACTATTTTAACTGAAGAGGGAAATGTTTCTCAAATTATGACAGCAGTAGATTATCAGAGTTTTGTAGAACAGCTTGTAGCATGTTACTGATTGAATGTGCTATTTGTCCAGGCCTTTGGGCCCTGTTTTAAAAACTAACAGTAAACGTTTTGTCTATTAAGGGATATTTATTCACCCACTCAATTCTAGTTCTTGGTTTCATTTTACAAAAATTGTCGCGTTAGAGATTTTGTTCATAATAGGTTAAAATATACCTAGTTTAAAAGTTGGAAAATTCTAAAAGATAGAGGGATAGCATTGGTCAATGATAAGCAGACAAATCCAAGCATGTTAAATCTATTAAAAATTCCTAGTGGTGAAGATATCATAATCGGGCGAATGTATGTGGCCGAAGGGGCAGGCCCACATGCTACAGTTGTGCTTCTGCATGGTTTTCCTGGGGTAATGATGAATCTTGATACGGCTGCTGAGTTGCAGCAGCAAGGCTGGAATGTGTTGGTCATTAATTACCGTGGAGCATGGGGAAGTCAAGGGACCTTTTCATTTACCCATTCAATCGAAGATGTTCGTGCTGCACT
Source organism: Bacillus sp. sid0103 (assembly GCF_019219025.1). Next base: position 11,626 of record NZ_JAHUWN010000047.1, read on the forward strand.
TCAGTACATCAAACAAAAGGAAGTCGCCACCGAGAATAGAATCGATGCTGAGCGAATTGCGATAGTGGGACATAGTTTCGGCGGCTTTTTAGCTCTAAAAGCGGCCGCTTTAGAACCATCTATTAAAGCTGTTGCCTCCCTTTCAGGGGCCAATTTTGGTTTATTCGCTCAAATGTTCGAACAAGACCCTGCCTTTAAGGATCAAATAGCGGAAGTGTTAAAAGAAGGTACCTTTTTCCTTAATGGTGCTTCTGTAGAATCCATTATAGAGGAAGTCCTTTTCCATCAACATGAGTGGAATACCTTTTTATTCGCTCCTCAACTAACGGATCGAAAGCTCCTTTTAACCGCAGCTTCATTTGATGAGGAACTTCCAAAACCATATTTTCATGACCCGCTCGTGGGTATACTTGAAAAGGCCGGGGCGAAACATCTCCAATGTGAAGTTTTTGAAACTGACCATAACTATATCAATAAACGCAAAGATATTGCAGTCACACTGAACAAATGGTTACTCGAGGCCCTATCTTAAAAAAATGCGCAAAAGGCGATTCCAATAAGGACCGCCTTTTTTTAATAGGAAAACAAACTATTGATCATTTGGCAATTCACCCCAAAAGCAGCTGAAACTGCAAAAATCTCTTTTAAAAAATGAAATTCGAGAGCAAAACTAACGGTTTTCATCCCAATAACACTTCAAATGTGAAGAATCTCCGTTCGATGCAATCTAGCTTTCAAGTTATGGTAGAGGTACCCGGGAATACACGCAAAGCGCGCTTTCTGAAAGGACTCTCCCTTGGAAAGCTTTGAACAATTAGTCGACCAATACCAACCGATGCTCCACAAGATCATGCACTCGCTCCACCTTTACAAAAACCATGAGGACTTCTATCAGCACAGCCTCATCGCCCTTTGGGAAGCAAGCCAACGATTCGACCCAAACAAAGGAAGCTTCACCAACTATGCCTACACCTATATCAAAGGCTTCCTTCTCATGGAATTGAAAAAATCTACCCAGGATCAAGAACGATATGTCCAACCAGATGAGCAATTCTGGGACTTGGCAGTCGATTCGTGCTTAGATAACCCATTACAGGAAGAAATCCTATTATCCTACTGCCGGACGCTGACACCGAACCAAAAGAAATGGCTCCTGTACACCGTCTGTGATGATCTTTCTGTTAAGGAAATAGCCGAACTAGAAAAGGTATCTTTATCAGCCGTAAAAAGTTGGCGCAGCGGAGCTAGAGAAAAAGTGAGAGATTTAGTGATGGAGTAGACTACGAGCGGAGGAAATTCCGTTTACCTATTAACTACCAGTCTAGCGGAATTTCCATGATTTCGTTGCATCAATAAGGGCTATTGGTGACCTTGATGGCTATTTTTCCATGAGCTAGGGCATCAATAAGGGCTATTGGTGACCGACCAAGCAATATTTTCATGAGGACGGTCGTCAATACGATCAATTAGAAGATAAACAACTTTCAAACCACAACTGTCACTAACCGACACTCTTTCGACCAAATACCAAATAGGCATTACTAATCAAACGATTGATTAAAACAACTTCAACTATTGAAATATAACAATTCCCCTGCAATACAAGCATGAAGTTTGTCGAACTACGTTTAATAATTCCGCAGGAAATATCCCACCTTTCTACAAAGTCAGATGGGTTTCTCACAAATGCCGCATCTGGTTTTACATGTTTAGGAGTCTTTATTCGTTTTATGTTTCGCAAACAAACGGAGCATCCATCTAATAATATCAATAATGGATGGTGGCAATCGTTTTCACCTCAGGTTTTTGAAATTCCCACACACAATCACTAACATATCGTTAAAGGATTCCATTTTAGGGTGCCTTCTTGATAAATGATGACATAAGAAATGACGTGTGACCGTCATTAAAATGTTTATTTTTTTAAAAAAGAAAGATAATACAAACATAAATTCTTTTTTAGGAGAATATTCGAATGAATTTTGAAAGGTGGATTTTAATAGGAATCTCGTTTTTATGCATCATTGCGATTTTTAAATTGGTGCCAAGAGAGAAAGCAAGAGATGCTTGGGTTTTATTTTTGTTCCTCCAAGTAATTACTTGGCCAGCTGGTCTATTTGCAGTTGAAATGGGATGGATTGAATATCCTACTCAGTTACTTCCAAATGCAAATGATTATAATAAGACGAGTTTTGCCTTTGAATTTTTCATTTTTCCAATTGTTGCAATTTTTTTTAGTCTGTATTATCCAAATAAAGCTAAAATAAAAGGTGCCCTAATATATTACATATCATTTGCTGGTTTCTTTACTATTTGTGAGGTAGTTATTGAAAAGAATACAACGCTTGTGGAATATCACGAATGGAAATGGTATTGGACTTTATTAACGGTTATAATTTCGTTATTTTTGAACCATAGATATTATCTTTGGTTTAAAAAAAGATTGGTAAAGGCTGAGAGCAGATGATGAAAGAAATCCTAATTCTGTTTTTTTCGTGGCTAATATCTATTTCTTTACTGTTGAAATTCATACCAAAAGAAAGTAAAAGAACTGCTCATATTACATTTTTATTTGTTTCAACAATTACATGGATTTATGAATACATCCAATTATTAACTGGGTTAGTGGAATTTCCATTTAGAGAATTTAATGTTGCCTCCAAAATGAGTTTTTCTCTATATTATATTCTTTATCCAACATTTGGAGTATTTTTTATAATTCTATATCCTATGGAAAAAGGGAAACTAAGAATCTTTATTCATTTTTTCGTATTTGCAATAGCCATTTCAACATTTTCGTTTTTCATTGAAAAATACAGCTCTTTGATTTATTTCAAAAAATGGAATTGGTTCTCTAGTTTAATAAGTACCTTAATTATTTTATATATTGTAAAAAAATTTGTATTTTGGTTTAAAAAGGGACTAGAAAACTAACGGGTGCATGAGTTAAAGATGGGGACCGCTGCGGCGATCCTTTTTTCTTGTCGTACTAACGGGTCAAGAGAAAAGGAGCCTTTAATATCTGATTATTTATGAAGAGATGGGATTTCTATCTCTTTTTTTATTTAATAACGTCTCTATGTGCTTCCATCGGATAGCTTCCATCATTTTTTAAAGAACACAAATAATATTAAATACATCTTTCATAGTTCATTTATCTTTAACATCGAATTAACCCAAACTTAAAAAACTGGTTATATAATGAGATTGAGTTTTAAAGCGAGTAATCATAATGTTGACATTCGATCGGCATCCAATTTCGTTCTATGTTTTTTCTATAGTAATAAGAATGTAAGAGCGATGCTGTTTTTGAGGCAGCGTTTAGTCTAGGAGGGAAACCAATTATGCCAGATCTGCGTTTTAGTGCCTTATCTCTCGGAATATCAGGAATATTGTTTGTACTTTATCCAGCGATTCGTCCATTTTCCGATGAAGCTTCCTTAGAAGGAGCTGCAGCTTTCGCCTCCACCGAGTGGCTTGTTGCTCATATCTTTGCCATAGTCGCTTTCACATTACTACCGTTAGGTTTACTCGGACTTTATATTTCATTACAAGGTACTGCTTTAAAACCACTAATGTATTCTGCGTTCGTATTATGTTTGGTAGGCATAGGTCTAACTTTACCTTTTTATGGAGGGGAAACGTACGGTCTACACGCTTTAGGGCTGGAGGCGATAAACCAAGACACAGCAGCTTTGGTTAGCCTTGCAAATGTGGTACGTTCTGGTACAGGGCTCATTATGTTCCTGATAGGTCTTCTGGTCCTCGCTACTGCCTCGATTATAGTTGCAATTACGATTTGGAGGTCAGGGAGGTACCAGAAATGGAGCGGCATTCCTTTCGCTTTAGGAATGACACTATATATCCCACAATTCTTTGGTGGGCAGCCGCTCCGATTAGCTCACGGATTGCTTGTCACCCTTGGTTGTTTATGGATAGCTGTTGGCTTATGGAGGCAAAGTAAACCAAATAAGATCCAGAAGGCATAGTGAAGCATTTGTACGAACATGTATAATCGCTTAATAACAGACAGCCCAATAAATAAAAGTAGCACCTCTTCCACCAGAATGTATTCCAAAATATCAATTATGTAAATAGTACCTTCCCACCTTTCCCGAATAAATTAATGGCCGTTTTACAAACTAAAAGAAGATACTGCTTCATGGAATACATCATGAAAGGAACTACTCAATGAAAAGACTATTGGTGCTTCTTTTTAGTTTGTTCTTTCTCATGCAAATTAATTTATCGTCCGCTTTTGCAGCGAACAATCCACGAAATTTATATGTGGTGAAATCAGGCGATTATTTATGGAAAATTGCTAAAACCTATGGGACTACTGCTGCAGACTTGAAACTAATCAATGGATTACAATCGGATTTGATTCTAGTTGGTCAAAAGTTAAGGGTGCCGATCATGTATGAAGTGGTCCCTGGCGATACGCTATGGAAGCTTTCGCAATCGTTTAATTCTACAGTTTCTTTGATTGCAACCACAAATGGACTTAGTTCCGATGCGATTATAGTGGGGCAAAAGTTAAAAATCCCTCCTAAACAGCTTACCATGGATGGCAAGTTTATTCGGATGAATCGAGAGGAATTTAAAGATTGGATTCTTAATCACAAATTCACTCGAAAAGTGGGCAAATTCCAGCTTCATCACACCTACCAACCTTCTTATCAGCAATTCAATGGGTCGAACCACTTTGCTTTGATGAAGGGGATGGAGGAATACCATATTCAGGGGATGAAATGGAGTGAAATCAGTCAACAATTAACCACGTTTCCAGACGGAACCGTGGTAGTGGGCAGACCATTTAACAAAGCTCCAGAAGGGTCATTCGGGTTACTCAATAAAGCGGCTATGCATGAAATTGAAGTGGATGCGATTGCCATGGAAAACGTGGGAAACTTCGATGCAGAACAAATGACGGCGGAACAAAGAGAAACGATTGTTACCGTAACGGCATTAATAATGCTGAAATATGGGTTAACCCCTTCCCTTGACAGTATCACCTACCATCACTGGTGGGACATTAACTCAGGCGAACGAGTATTAGATCACAGTGAAGGGCATGCCGTTAAAACATGTCCTGGGACTAAATTCTTTGGTGGGAATTCCACCACTGACGCCAAAAACAATTTTTATCCGCTCGTCAACCAAAGAATGCAAGAAATTTTAGCATCGATGTAATAATCATCAAGTGTTTAAAAAAAAGGCAAAATGATATTTTAATCGGTTCGGTTTAGGAGTAGAAAAATTAAATTAGTAATAGAATTGGAAGACTAATTCGCATGAATTAGGCTTCTTTTATTTAGATAGGGACAGAACCGGAACTCCAGTACAGCGGTTAGGAATTTTAAAAAAAGAATACACTATAAAGGATATAATTTATATGCAATAACGAATGATTATCTTCTGCTTTTCCCCAGATATAAAAATTCAAAGGTTGTGTTTTTAATGCGTATTCTTTCGCCCTTTCGACAAAATACCAAATAGGCTATACTAATCAAACGTTTGATTAAAAACTGCCTCAGCCCGCATCATTACTTGATTTCTCTTTGTAAACACTTGAAAAGAATGTCGAGCGATGTCATAATAAATGATTTTTTTAAAAGGAACCTCAATTAGCTTCTAAACTAGGACTAGAGCCAAAACCCAACTTTATAGTGATTATATCCATAAGTGATTTTGTCGAAAAACTGTAAGCCCCGTCTATTTTTGACTCCTTTTATCTTGTTTTATCGAATCTATTCCAAATCTATTAATAAATGCTATAATTCAATTCATCTCTAATAGAATCAAAAGTTTCTGAAAGTTTATGAGGTGTTAATCGCAATGAGGCTAAAACAATGTGAAGCTGCTATTAAAGAGAAACAAAACGAAATGATTAACTTAGGAATGACAAAAGGACTTCAACATGAAGAAACCATCTATTGCAGCCAAGAACTAGACATACTGCTTAATAAATATAATAGGTTATTAGAGGACAATAAACATTCTAAACCTAATAAACATTACGAAGACTATTTCACTTTACTTACAAAACAAGTTAATTGGATTTTATCGATTCCTTACCGATATTTTTTGATTAAATTGTAATAGTCGTATACCTTTACTTAAGTCCTTATGATCAGATCCATATCTAAATGTGTCTGGATTTATTAGAGAGAATGCATCTATGGCATTCTCTCTCTTTTTTTACTTTTAGGTTGGTAATAAAGTAAGTCCCCAAACAAACTCAAATAAAATAGCCCCTTAGTTTTTATAACTAAGGGGCTATTCCTATCTTACAACTACCACTCTAGCTTTACTTTTATTCCCTGACGAGTCGGTTGCATAGACATATAGCTTTGCTTTTCGTTTTTGCTTAGAAATTTTTATTTTAAACTTACCGTGAGAGTCCGCTTTACCTGAAGCTATGCATTGACAACCTCTTTTTACTTGTATCTTTGCATATGGTTCCGTCTTCCCCGTTATATATCTCGAACTTGTAGTCACCTTACTGACAGAAGGTGCACTTGGTGGGGTGATAGCCTTTACCTTTACCGTAGTTGTTTTACTTTTATTCCCTGATGAATCGATAGCGTAGACGTACAGATTTGTTGTTTGTTTTTGCTGGGCAATTTTAATTTTAAACTTACCCTGGGCGTCAGCTTTACCAGAAGCTAAGGTTTTACTACCTTTTTTGATATAAAGCTTTGCATAGGCTTCGGTCTTGCCCGTTACATAGGTTGATTTTGAAGTCAGCTTATTAACTAAAGGCGCACTTGGCGGGGTGACATCCTTTACTATTATCGTGGTAGCCGGGCTTTCGTTACCTGTACGGTCTTTTACCGTGATAGTTACATACGTTCCACCTCTTATTTTTCCAATCGAAAATTTAAAGGATCCATTCTTATCAACCGTACCTAACTGGTATTTATAGTCATTATATTTATCGACTGCTCTTAAGTATATGTTCGAATAGGGCTCAGCCGTCCCTGATAGTGTTGTGCTTTGATCTGTTAGCGGGTTCACTTTTGGTGCTGCTGGAGGAATGATATCTTTTTCAATTAGTTTGAATGAGTAACGTTCAAATGTTGGAATCCCTATACTCAAAGGTTTGAATTGTATGTAATAGGTACCTGCTTTTACTTTTACATCCATCAAATTGGTCAGTGTGTTAGTTTGGCCTCGTTCTGTATTAACTGTCTGGTTAACCGAAGAATCCAGATTAAAGAACTTTACGGAATAAGTAGATTCATAGGGTCTAGTGGTTAAAAGAGTTAGAGTCGTGTCTTTCGGGATATGTATTTGATAAAAATCATCATCTTGATAACCGCTAATGGTCGCCATGATTGGCGTATTTAGACTAATGTTATTAGCCGTATCAACGGTGTTGTTTACTTCCTGTTCACTAGTAGAGCTTTCGGTGTAGCCCACCTTTAAGGTGTAAGGCTTATTCACCACTTCCCTATTATCGTGAAAAGAAATTTTTACATAATAAGTCCCCGGGGCCAGACCGATGTCAATCATTGTGACGAGATCATTCGAATCCATGAATTTGGTATTCCATGATTCGATTATGGTTCCATTACTCGATAGTAGAGAAACCTTATGCCGCGTGATTTGATTGACGCTTAAATCGATTTTGACCTTTCCCGGAGACGCCAAATCAAATCGGTAATAATCTTCATCTCCAGCACCGTCGATCGTACCAATTACTTCTGCAACCGGATCTGACTTTAAGTCCAATAGGTTTGCTATACTTAATGAACCATTAGTTTCATTTTCTGTTGTTGTTTCAGCACTTACTTTCTTTTGTCCTGTAAGCGTGATCGTAGATGTTAAGAGAAAGATAATAAGTAAGGCTACAAACTTTCTCATCCAATCCCTCCATATATAGAGAACTTTTTTTATTTTATTTTAACATAGATTCATAGGGATCTTTTGTTATTTTCCAAAATTTAGTTTACAAAATCACAAAGATACCAATCTTTTTAGTAATAGTGGGTTTATTTGCGTAACATGAAAACAGATAGATGAATAGATCTTTAGGATTTGAATTTCGTGGGAAAAATTCTCCTGTAAAGTTTGAACTTTCTGGTATAATTTTATTTAAAGATACAATTTTGTAGATAGTAAGGAGAGTTGGATTTGGAAGGTTTTTTTGGAGTAGTTTTAAATATAATCATCACCGTTTATTTAGTTATTGATTCTCGTAAGCATGGTAAAAGTCCTATCCTTTGGGGAATTCTCGGTTTCTTCATTGGCCCCCTTGTTTTGGGTATATATTTAATAAGGACCAATCGAAAGGTTATCGGTTGGATTGTCACGATTCTTAGCATAATAGGTTATATATTCTTAATCCTTATGATCGTGTTATTCACGGCGCTTATGTTCGGTGGCGGATTTTCTTAAAATTAAAATGGAAGCTGAACGCTCTAGGCTCCCTTACCGGTTAGGATGTTATTTTTTGATGTAAACGTGAACCACCCACAATGCGTAGGGTGGTTTTTTTTCCGGATATGGCATGCACCTGGGTGTGACAGTCACTAATTTCCAATTATGATCCATCAAATGTCGTAAGTTTTATAAAATTGGTAGTAAATTTCGCGAATATGTTGTAAGTTCCTAAAATTATGTAATAAGTTTTCATAAATAGATAGTAAGTTTCAAAAACTATGTAATAACTATCTACAAATCGCCCCAGACTCAGCTTTTATTTACCAAAATAAAAAACCACCATTAAAAAGTAGTTACTTTTTTAATGGTGGTTGTTTTTAAATGACTGTCGATATGTATTAAAAAAATGGCTCCGCAGGTAGGACTCGAACCTACGACCGATCGGTTAACAGCCGATAGCTCTACCACTGAGCTACTGCGGAATAATAAAATATTTTATAGTGGGCCTAAATGGACTCGAACCATCGACCTCACGCTTATCAGGCGTGCGCTCTAACCAGCTGAGCTATAGGCCCAATTTGGAGCGGGTGATGAGAATCGAACTCACATCATCAGCTTGGAAGGCTGAGGTTTTACCACTAAACTACACCCGCATATTAATATTTGGAGGCAACACCCGGATTTGAACCGGGGATAAAGGTTTTGCAGACCTCTGCCTTACCACTTGGCTATGCTGCCTAATTACTTTTACGAAGTAAATGGGGCGGCTGATGGGAATCGAACCCACGAATGTCGGAACCACAATCCGATGCGTTAACCACTTCGCCACAACCGCCATAATGGTGGAGGGGGACGGATTCGAACCGCCGAACCCTGAGGGAGCGGATTTACAGTCCGCCGCGTTTAGCCACTTCGCTACCCCTCCATAAATAAAACTAATAGAGTTCTAAATAAAACGATGGCGCAGGACGGAATCGAACCGCCGACACAAGGATTTTCAGTCCTTTGCTCTACCGACTGAGCTACTGAGCCTAATTAAAGATCATTACCTAAACAAATAAATCGTAAGTCCTTTGCTCAAAAGAACTTTCGTTCTTTCTCGCAGATTGCCGCAGAAGCATATTCACAGAAGTGAGCAATCTGCTCTACCGACTGAGCTACTGAGCCTAAGATATGTATTTTTCAACCTACTGAAGAAAAAAATGGCGGTCCGGACGGGACTCGAACCCGCGACCTCCTGCGTGACAGGCAGGCATTCTAACCAACTGAACTACCGGACCAAAATATATGGAGGAGGAAGAGGGATTCGAACCCCCGCGCGGTATGACCCGCCTGTCGGTTTTCAAGACCGATCCCTTCAGCCAAACTTGGGTATTCCTCCGAATAAGTGGAGTCTAGGGGGATCGAACCCCTGACCTCCTGCGTGCAAAGCAGGCGCTCTCCCAGCTGAGCTAAGACCCCGTATGAAAATTATGAATGGTCGGGAAGACAGGATTCGAACCTGCGACCCCTTGGTCCCAAACCAAGTGCTCTACCAAGCTGAGCTACTTCCCGATAAAATGCGCCCTGAGAGATTCGAACTCCCGACCTTTTGATTCGTAGTCAAACACTCTATCCAGCTGAGCTAAGGGCGCATATGAATTTAATTAACTTAAATGGTGCCGAGGACCGGAATCGAACCGGTACGGTAGTCACCTACCGCAGGATTTTAAGTCCTGTGCGTCTGCCAGTTCCGCCACCCCGGCACTATTGGAGCGGAAGACGGGATTCGAACCCGCGACCCCCACCTTGGCAAGGTGGTGTTCTACCACTGAACTACTTCCGCATATTTGTAAGTTATTTTGCCATTGCAAAAAACTTGAATGCGGGTGAAGGGAGTCGAACCCCCACGCCTTGCGGCGCCAGATCCTAAGTCTGGTGCGTCTGCCAATTCCGCCACACCCGCATATTAATTTTAAAATGGTGAGCCATGAAGGACTCGAACCTTCGACCCTCTGATTAAAAGTCAGATGCTCTACCAACTGAGCTAATGGCTCATACAAAAGGTGCCGGCGAGAGGACTTGAACCCCCAACCTACTGATTACAAGTCAGTTGCTCTACCAATTGAGCTACCCCGGCATATACCTTGTAAAATATTTAGGAAAATATGGTGGAGGATGACGGGATCGAACCGCCGACCCTCTGCTTGTAAGGCAGATGCTCTCCCAGCTGAGCTAATCCTCCAAAAATGGTGACCCCTACGGGATTCGAACCCGTGTTACCTCCGTGAAAGGGAGGTGTCTTAACCACTTGACCAAGGGGCCATATTTAAATTTTTACGAAAAAAATAACCCCAAAGGGTTAGCCTGGCAACGTCCTACTCTCACAGGGACGCGTGTCCCAACTACCATCGGCGCTGAGAAGCTTAACTTCCGTGTTCGGTATGGGAACGGGTGTGACCTTCTCGCCATAATTGCCAGACTATTTGATTGAGGATTCATTCCCTCAAAACTAGATAATGCAGAAGAAGTTTGTAAACTCGAGAAAGCCTTAAAAATGGTTAAGTCCTCGAACGATTAGTATCAGTCAGCTCCACATGTTACCACGCTTCCACCTCTGACCTA
>NZ_JAHUWN010000048.1 GCF_019219025.1 Bacillus sp. sid0103
TCTTTCTCTGTAAATACTTTTTTACTCATTTCGGGCTATTCCCCAATCCCCATTTTTTCTTAATTATACAAAAAAGTACCCTATAGGTAGACTTTTTTTAAGTGTCTACTCTATAGGGTACATTTTATGGCCAGACGGTCTGTTCTTTTATTCATCCTTTTTTTATGCATCTCGTTCTGCCATTAATTTTACAATAATTTCTTCTATAAAAATAAAGAATACAGTTCGAGTTTTTTCATAAGGTAACAATTTTCCATTTTGAGCAGATTTGGTTAAATAAAATATATTATCTACTTGTAAAGTTTGAGAATTGTCATATTCCTCCAAAATCAACAATATTTCAGCCCCTTTAGATTTTGCTCCGTTGAAAAGGTTTTCAAAAGAGGCGAATTTGCCGGTTACGGAAAAAGCAATTAAAAGCGTGTCCTCATCCACTAAATGCTTCGCATGATCTTCTCCCTGGCTCACTAAAATATGTTTTCCAGAAACAAGAGCAAGCTTATAAGCAAAGTATTCTACACAAATAAAGGATGGACCCAATCCAAATAGCACAATTCTGTTGTAATTCTTATAAAGAGTTAAAAACTCATCCACTAATGTGGGGTCAAAATTATCTATAAAGTGTTTTAATCGTTCAAGCTCACTTGAAGTTTTTTTGTCTTCCTGAATGATTGGCTGACCGCCAAAAAATTGTTTATATTGTTTAAAACTTTCAAACCCAAGTTTTCTTACAAGTTTGGATACTTTTGAAGAAGACACATTACAATACTCAGCGGCCTCTACTATTTTTAAATGATCCTTTTCTTTAATAATTTCAGAAAGTTTATTATGAACCGAAAGCTCCAGCTCATTTAATTTATTTAAATTAATATTTATGGTCTTTCCCTCTCTTCTCATTTTAGTGCTTAATGAAAGTATACCATAGTGGAAAATTTTCCACAATATGATTTTTTTTTTTTAAAAAAATAGAAAATTTTCTTAAGAATCCGTTTACATTTGGAGGTATTTATAGTAAATTAACGTTGTAAATAATAAAAAACATTTAAGAGGAAGGTTAAACATGACTGCTCATAAAACCGATATAAAAGATTTCTCAATGAATTTTTTTAGCTTAAAAGGAAAAGTAGCCATTATCACTGGAGGAAATTCAGGATTGGGGCAAGGCTTTGCCTTAGCACTGGCAAAAGCAGGGGCAGACATTTTTGCAGTCAGCATCGCTGATGACAATGGTGAAACGAAAAACATGATTGAAGCAGAAGGCGTCCGGTACCATTTGATGATTGCAGACGTTACTCAAGAGGGTGCTTGTAAAAAAATTGCAGAAGAATGTATCAATACATTTGGAAAAATAGATATCCTCATGAACAATGCAGGCATTTGTATCAATGAACCAGATGTGACGAAGTTTACTCGACTTCAATGGGATAAAATGGTCTCAATCAATTTAACTGCAGCGTTTGAATTATCTCATGAAGTGGCGAAGTATATGATTCCACAAAAAAGCGGGAAAATCATTAATACTTGTTCTTTGTTTTCCTACCTTGGAGGCCAATGGTCACCTGCATATGCGGCAACGAAACACGGTTTAGCAGGCTTCACAAAAGCATATTGTGATGAATTAGCTCAATTCAATATTCAAGTAAACGGTATTGCACCTGGCTATTTTGCTACTGCCGTTACTGTAGAGACTAGAGCGAATCCTGCAGCCAATCAACGAATTTTAGATCATATTCCTGCCAATAGATGGGGAAATATCTCAGATTTAATGGGGACAGTTGTATATCTAGCTTCAAACGCTTCCAATTATGTAAATGGAACTCTCGTGAATGTTGATGGCGGATACTTAGTACGATAACGAAATATAGAAATCGATAAAAGGAGAAATGCTGCGATGGCGAATGAACAATTATTAAAAGAAGAAACTACGAAGATTAAAGAACAATTGTTAAAACAATTAGAGGTAATTATTTCAATCGAACAAATAAATACCGATCATGAAGCATTATATGATGCATCTTCTGACCGATATCAAAAATATGCAAAAGCTAAAAAGGTCCTTGACGTTCCAATGCCAATGGCGATAGTATATCCACACTCTACAGAAGAAGTACAGGCACTTCTGCAGTTCTGTAATGAACACAAAATCAATGTGATTCCTCGTAGTGGAAAAACAGCTACAGAAGGCGGTCTGGAAAACTGGAAAGAAATCGCTATGGTTATCGATGGGTCAAGAATGAATAATATCATTAAAATCGATCCATATAACATGCAAGCAACTGTCCAAGCAGGTGTAAAACTACAAACATTGGAAGATGAGCTGCGTAAAATTGGTTACACAACTGGTCACTCTCCACAGTCTAAACCAGTTGCACAATTTGGTGGATTATTGGCAACAAGAAGTATTGGACAATTCTCCACTTTATACGGTGCGATTGAAGATATGGTTGTTGGATTAGAATGTGTATTTCCAAACGGTCACATTTCTCGAATCAAAAATGTTCCAAGAAGAGCTGGAGGACCGGATATTCGACACATTGTCATCGGCAATGAAGGAACATTATGTTATATCACAGAAGTTACGGTGAAAATTTTTAAATACTATCCTAAAAACAATGTGTTCCATGGTTATTTATTAAAAGATGTTGATACGGGTATTAAAGTTTTAAGAGAAGTGATTACAAACGGCTTTAGACCATCTGTGGCACGTGTTTATTCTGAAGAAGACGCAAGACAACATTTCTCTCATTTCTATAAAGACAAATGTGTGTTGATTTTTATGACAGAAGGACCAGTTGGTATTGTTAAGGCAACGAATGAAGCAATTGAAGAAGCGGTTGCTAAATTCCAAGATGGAATCGTTGAAAAAGTTGAAGACCAATTAATCGAAAATTGGTTTAATAACTTGAATTGGACGCAGGGACACATTGATCGTGAATTCCAAACAATGGTTGATCATCATAAGCATGATGGTTTTACAACGGAAGTATCAGCTGACTGGGAAAACATTACAAAGATTTATCACAATGTAATGAAAAGAGTTATGGAAGAGTTTGATAGAATTGAAGATATAACCATGCTTGGTGGACACTCATCCCATAGTTACCTAAATGGAACCAATATGTACTTTGTTTATAACTATAATATTAATTGTGCACCAGAGGATGAAATGAGAATTTATCATCATCCGATCCATTCCATTATTATTGAAGAAACATTGAAACTTGGCGGTTCCATGTGCCATCACCATGGTATTGGAAAATATCGTACCGAGTGGACAGAAGAAGAGCATGGATCTGCTTACTATATGTTAGAAAAATTAAAAGAAGCTTTTGACCCTAATGGCATCATGAATTTTGGTACAATCTTCCCTCAAGAAGAGGGCATAAAATATATAAAAGGTTAATAAAAGGTGATTATATGAGCGGGTATGTAATGGGGATTGATAATGGCTCGCAAAGTACAAAAGTAGCCATTTATGATGTTGAAGGTAATGAAGTTGCTTTCGGATCTTTTCAATTAAAAGAAACTCTATCACCTGAGCCAGGGGTTGTCATCCATCCCGATGATGATTTATGGGACAGTGTGTACGGAGCTATTAAAAATTGTCTAGCCCATTTTACTGGCAATCCTAAAGACATTGCTGGAATTGGACTTTGTACCATTAGATGTTGTCGTGTTTTATTAAAGGAAGAGGGCCATCTAGCTTATCCTGTGATAAGCTGGATGGATTCCAGACTTAACAAACCATATGTACATTCTGATGATCAAGTAAAGTATGTGACGACTACCTCTGGTTATCTAGGCTTTAGGTTGACAGGGGAATTTAAAGACACTGCTTCCAATTATGAAGTTCACTGGCCATTGGACCGCGAAACGTTGGATTGGTCGAAAGACGAGGAAGTATTTGAGGCAAATGGATTGCAAAGAGACATGGTATTTGATCTTGTAAAACCAGGCGAAAAGCTGGGAATGCTGAGACAAGAATTGGTCGAGGAGTTTGGTTTCCATCATGATATACCAGTAGTAGCGACAGCTAACGATAAAGCTGTAGAGGCGCTGGGTTCCGGAATTAAGGACGAAGGTACCATCATGATCTCGCTTGGAACATTCATTTCGTCCATGCTGTTACGAAATGAATTTAAGGAAAATGCCCTTAATTTCTTTCCAACGCTTGCATGTATTCCATTTAAATATGTTTATGAATCAAATGGAATAAGACGTGGTATGTGGACCGTGAGTTGGTTTAAAAAGCTGATTGGTGAAGAACTCATTACAGAAGCAAGAAAACTAGGTGTATTGGAAGAGGAATACTTGAATATGAAAGCACAAGATGTTCCAGTCGGCAGTGACGGTCTGATTACCATTTTAGACTGGTTATCGACACCATCTATACCATATCGAAAAGGTGTCATGATTGGTTTTGATCAGCGCCATACAAAATACCATATATACCGTTCAATTTTGGAAGCGATTGCTTTTAATATTAAAAACAATATTGATGATATGTTAGAGGAAATAGATGTACAGTTAAATGATTTAGTCGTAATAGGCGGGGGCTCCAAAAGTGATGTGATAATGCAAATTATTGCGGATCTTTTTGGATTGCCAGTTCACAGACGTGCAGGCAGCAGTAGTGCGTGTTTAGGAGCTGCTATATGTGTCTGCCAACATCTATCGATTTACAAAGATTTTTATGAGGCTGCAAGTAAAATGGTTAAAACTCAACAAACGTTTATACCGAACCAAAAAAATCACGTACTCTACAATACCATTAACGATACTGTCGTTAAAAAGGTGAGAGTTCATACCGATGAAATTTTAAAACTATCTTATCCCATTTTTAGTTAAGAAAAGAGTGATTTTGTGGCAGAGAAAAATTATAAAAGGTATTTTCAATTTTTCCTCATTGTTTTAGCAGCAGGATCGATATTTCCACTTATCTATTTAAAAACAAATTATCAAGAAACGATTTTGGAAGTATACGGAATAACTCTTAAACAATTAAATGGCATTTTTTCCGTTTTAGGTGTGGCTTATCTTGTGGGATACTCTCCAAGTGGCTGGCTTGCTGATCGATTTTCCGCAAAAAAACTTTTATTCATTTCACTTTTGGTTTGTGGACTTACCGGACTATGGTTTGCCCAAGTTCCGAGCTATTCAATGGTTTTAGTGATATTTGGTATTTGGGGATTTTTTTCCGTATTCACCTTTTGGGCAGCTCATTTAAAACTTGTAAAGTTAATTTCTAAAAAGGAAGAAGAAGGAAGATTTTTTGGTACTTTAGATGGTGGCCGTGGATTAGTAGAGGCCATATTAGCAAGTATCGCATTATTTATTTTTACAAACGTTTTGGGAGACAGTACAGAATTGGTTCATAAGAAAGAAGCGTTACAATTTGTGGTTTACATGTACTCTGCTGCGCTTATTTTGGTATCCGTACTCATTTTATTTTTTGTTAAAGAAGACAAATCTTCTATTAAAAAAGAATCTTCTTCTAAAGCGGCAGAAACCAGTAAAAAAATTAATGTGAGCGATTTCAAACAACTATTCAGTAATAAGTTCATATGGCTGCTAGGCGGCATCATATTTATGTCTTATATTGTGACCTGGGCCGTATATTATCAGGGTGGATTTTTACAAACGAACATCAAAATTGATGCCGCAACTGTAGGTGAAGTGACTGTATTAATGCTTTGGATGCGGCCGATTGGCGGTTTGTTAGGCGGATTTTTAGGTGATAAATTTGGGAAAAGCAGTATCCTCATGATCGCCTTAGGGTTAGCTGCCACTTTTTTAATTGCTATATCAATCTTACCAATTACGATGCCTCTCATTTACTTTAAAATCCAAGTCGTCATGATTGGTTTAATGATTTATACCATTAGAGGTCTTTACTGGTCGTTACTTGGAGATTGTAAGGTAGATGAAAAGATGCTCGGTCTGGCGATTGGAGTTGTATCCTTTATAGGCTATACACCTGATATTTTAATGCCTATCGTCAATATTGTATTGTTTAAAACATACGGACCTAACGGTGGATATAATGGATACTTCATCTTCTGTGCCTGCGCGGCTATCCTCGCTATCTTCATGACGTTAATCTTTAGAATGTCAGTAAAGAAGGAAGCTAGAAAATCAATTAAACCAGATGAACTCATTGCAAAAAATGCCTGAAATCGGCGAACCTTTATCCATTCAACACGTAGAACTTAGTGAACCAAAAGCGAATGAAGTTCTAGTGAAAATTAAAGCAACAGGTGTGAGCCACAGTGATTTAAACTCTTTAAATGATTCGACTACGCCGACACCAACAATTCTAGGACATGAGTGAGCGGGAATTGTTGAATCGGTTGGGGCAAATGTCACCAACGTGAAAGTAGCTTTAAGCTAGGTTCCATATTGCGGAACATGTGAATTTTGCGTGACCAGGGAAGTTCACTTATGCGAATCTGCATTGGGTCCAATGTTTGAAGGAACGCTGTTAGATGGTAATGTGAAGCCATTCCGTGATTTCCCCATCATTGCAGAAATGTATTTAGATGGGAAATTCAAACTGGATGAGCTCGTGTTGAATCGGATTGCCTTAGAAGATATTAATCATGCATTTGATTCTTTCCATGATTGCAATTGTGTAAATGTAGGAAGAGCAGTTATCGAATTTAACGATTAATTATTATAAAAAGCCTTTCAAATGGAGAGTGTTAAAATTGAGGTTTATCAATTTAAACACTCTTTTTTTGGTGTAGCTATTACCGAAATTTTCAAAAGAGAAGTTCAGGCAAGAGCGAAGTCCATTTTATTTGTTGATCAGTTAATAGGGTCGGCTCTCACTTTATACTTTACTGGTTTAAAAGCAGGTACTTGGGGCTGGCGCGTTATGTTTTATAATATTGGAGGCGTTGGTCTTGTTGTAACTCTATTATTAGCTAAATATTACAAACCGCCAAAAGTGATACAAACAGTACAAGATTTGTAATAACATTCCCAAAATACTAACGAAGGGGATTTTAATGCAAAATCAAAAGACATTATGGTAACCATGACATTATTTTATTGATATTCAGCACTATACTAATATGCACCAGTCCAAAAAATTTGATAGTATGGAGAGCAACTATTATGGAATTAAGAAATCTGAAAACGTTCAAATTCGTAGCAGAGTACTTAAATTTTACAAATGCTGCGAAAAAGTTAAACTTCTCTCAACCTGCTGTAACTGCACAAATTCAGACGCTTGAACAAGAATTGAAACAGGAGCTATTTATACGAAAAGGAAAGAAGACCTTTTTGACGCCTGAAGGTGAAATCCTTAAAATATATACGGATCAGCTTTTTTCCATAGTAGAGGAGATTGAATCATCTTTCGCCGAACTTTCAAATTCGTTTGGCATTGTAACGATTGCAGCTGGTGAAAGCTATTGTACGAATTATTTTCCTTATGTCATTTCTGAGTACCTGAAGCTATATCCTCATGTACAGATTAAGTTATTTTCCTGTAAAAGGGATGAAATTATAAAAGGGATAGAATCAAACAAATACGATATAGGGATTATTTCGGGCGAGCTAAGTAAAAATGGAATGACAAACATCGTGATTGCAGAGGACGACATGGTTCTAGTGGTTTCTAAAGATTTATATGCTAGATACCCGGAAGACCAATTACTGACGAAATTTCCTTTAATTAAATATCAAGCTGACGGATATTTTGAAACGATGATGAGTATATATTTGAGGCAAACGAATCTCTCATCACAAAACGTAATAGAATTTGGAAGTTTAGATGGTATCAAAAAGGCCGTATTGAATAAAATCGGGGTAGGGTTGGGAATCAGTGGCTGCATAAAAAAAGAAATTAGCAATGGTGATTTAGTCCCGATCCTAGTTACTGAGAACAAGGTAAAAGTAAAAACCTCTATCATTACGTTGAAGGAAAAAGAAAACGTAGTAACAATTCAATCTTTTATTAATGTAATCCAAAAAATTTGGAATAGGATTTCTACTATGGAGTAAAAAAGTCGAACGATATTATTTTAGTAGTGATATAACACCGTTATTAGTGGCGAGGTAACGTTATGACAGGTGGAACAGGTTATGGTGCAATAACTTAAGAGCAATTGCAATGAATCTCTAACTCTTGGACATACTGATACTATTACTTTAAGCAAGGTGTGTAATCAGTATGGAAAAACAAAATTTGTTCAAATGGAAGCATTATCTGGCTGACTATATTTTGTTAACGGTGAGATGTATCTACGGTACACACTTATTTTTCGTGATTTAGTGGAAATGATGGAGGAACGAGGCTTATCCATTGCTCACACAATCATTATGCGTTGGATACATCAATATGGACCTGAATTGGATAAGAGAATCCGTCGTCATTTCAAACAAACCAATGACTCATGGAGAGTGGACTAAACGGACATCGAAGTAAAAAGACAATGGATGTATTTATATTGTGCAAGGAAATACCATTGACTTTTTCCTTGGTAAAACGAGAGATGCCAAATCAGCCAAGCGCTTTTTGAAAAAAGCCCTGGCTTTTTCGTATGTTGCCAGACCTCGTGTAATAACAGTAGATAAAAGTCCAGCTTATCCAGTAGCGATTCAACAGTTGAAAAATGAAAAAAGATGCTGGAAAGCATCCAAATAAGACAAGTAAAATATCTGAACACCATCGTGGAACAGGATCATCGATTCATTAAGAGGCGAGTCCCTCTAATGTTAGGGTTCAAGTCTTTTGACACAACTATATCCATTCTTTCAGGAGTAGAAGCCATGCAAATGATTAAAAAAGAACAGATTGATTTACAAGATCAGTCTGTCCAAAATTCAGAAAGGATTCATCCCTCAATTGTTTAGGCTTGTAGCATAAGATACGATTCCACTAGGAATATATCGATATATTCTCTTTTATTTTATCTTTTCACCAGAACCTGATTTTTTTTGATTTTGCATATTAGTATAGTGCTGAATATCAATAAAATAATGTTATGGTTACCATAATATTTCATGATTTTACAATAAACGCGTAAAAACTTAAAGTTTTAATATAAGATGCAGTAGCCAAGAATATTAACTGAAGCAGCTTATATTATTTATTTGGTTCTGGTGCAAGAACTTCAAAACACTTGCAATGAATCTCTAACTCTTGGACATACGGATAATATTACTCTAAAAAAGAGGCATGGTCAGTGTGAAAAATTCAGAATTTTTAGAAAGGGACGGTTGATTACTAGTATTCTGAAAAGTTTATCAAAATTAGAAAGCGAGGATATTATGGAATTTAATTCATTACTTAAGAAAGCTGCTATGGCATTTTCAGCTGGCTTAATAATCTCACCTATTCATTCGGTACTTTCCATTGAAGCAGTAGCACAAGAACTTAAGGCAGCGGACATTCTGTCATCTTTAACAAAGGAACAACGTGAAGCATTGCATAAATTGCAAGTGAACAAGCCTACAGGCCTGCAAGGATTCAGTGAGGCGGAGTTGGCTTCGAAAGAAGATATATCCGTCATTGTCCAATTCAAATCGGATCCTAGTAAAGTAGCTGTATTAGCAGCTGCTGCAAAAGGCAAAACATTAAAAATTGAAGACGCTGCTGCGAAAGTAGAGAAAGAACATAAAACGTTTAAAGAAGACATCAAAAAACACTTGCCTCAAGAGAACTCTAAAACAAAAAGCATTTCTAGCTCCATCACCCAGACCTTTAAAAAAGCTTATAACGGCTTATCGATGACATTGCCAGCCGATCAAGTAAAACTCCTATTGGAATCTGATGTTGTCCAAGCTGTTTACAAAAACCAGACCTTTACGGTTGATCCTATTGTTGATCCTATTAAGCAAGATCTTCCAACAGATGTTGATAGAGAAATCACAACTTCTGTTGAGAGTATTCCTTATTTTAAGATTGACAAGTTACATAAGGAAGGCATTACCGGAGAAGGCGTAAAAGTAGCTGTTCTTGATACTGGGATTGACTATAATCACCCTGATTTAAAGGATGCATACAAAGGTGGTTAGGGCCGCTAATTTCGGCAATCACATCAAGATAGAATTCTTACTGGAGAGTTATTTGAATGGAGAGTAAAGAGATGGCTACTTTATTAAAACAGGTAACAAAAGAGATAGAGGAAAAAAGAAATGAATTATTTGATATTAATAAGCGGTATGGATTTCTTCATTCCAAAACCATTCAATGTAGTCAAGAGTTAGACAATTTATTAAATCAGTTATTCAAAATAAGGCATGATGGGGTGTGGTATTAAGCCATCCTATATACAAAATTTATCAATTGCAAAGGCTTCTTTTGATGTTTTCTTACAAATTGAAGTAACTTTATTTCGTATTATTTAGACTATTACTGAAAAGGATTTACGAAGTTATAATGGATACGAATATCACCTTGGCTGTTACAGGTAATCTTCTCAACAAGTGAATGTAATACTTGAGAGGTAAGATCTTTAAGCGAAAGAAAATCTTTAAGCTTATTTCCCATTTCAAGAGTGTAGTTCTCATTTGTACACTCTTCGAGTTTCTTTATAAGCTGAGTCTTAGCCAAATCTAATTCTTTTAGGTTTTGATCAGTTAGTTCTTTGTATTCAATTAAATCTTCCTTGGAAATTAAATTGTCGCTAAACATATTCACGTAATCCAACTTTCTCTTGGTATCAAACTTTCTTCTTTCATTCAGATAGAGGTGTTCAATATGCTTGTCATATTCCTAAAATGCAGTTGAGGTTTTAAAGCTTGATATATTGAAAAAACCATATATGATACTTCCTGTTTGTCTGTTAATACATATAACATGGTCTACTGCAGCAATCAGTGAACTCCATGTAGGCTAAAATTATCCGACTATCAAAAAAACAAAGAATAGTCAAAATTTAGATAAAATATATCATTAAGTATTAACTTAGTTTGTTCTAATATTAAATTAGCTGGAAATTTGCAACATAACACATATTTTGATTATTAAGGGAGGTTTATGGGGTTTCATGAGATTACTAATAAGAGAGAGGGAAAGTGTATGAAGAAAAGGGGAAATTTAAAAGTTTATAAAAAAACAATTAGTTTATTTTTATCATTATTTATGTTTACACAAGTATTTGCCTTTAATATTCCTTTTCTAGGTAAAAATGTTGTTTCTACAGCTTAAGTTAAACTAAAGATTAATTAAAAGCAATTGAGAAGAAATGGATTAAACCTAGAGGAGGTAAATCATGTCACTGTCAAAGATAATTAAAAACTTAGCAATTGTGGTAGCTTCTGCACAGATGATTAGCATTACAATTCCAGCATTTTCAGGAACTGCAGATGCTGCAGATGCTGCAGCTTATGATGGAATAATAGCATCAAATCAAATGAAAGTTGAGGTAGACAAGAATTTTCCAAGAGTAATAAAGTATGAGTTAAACAGCAAAGTATTAAATGGCTCAGAAGATGTATTAAACACAATAAGAATTAACGGAACAGACTATGTACCGAAAGTAACCTACACAGAAGCAGCAGATAATAAAGCTGACTATGTTCTAACCGTTGATGAGTTAAATGTAGTAATATTTCTATCCATAACAGTAAAAGAGAATACACTTGATTTTGAAGTAACAAAAGTGGAGGGAAATGGTACAAAGAGAATACACACCATTGAAATTCCAAACCATAGCTTGGCATCGGTAAGAAGTACAGAAGCGGGCGCAGAATTTGCCGGTTCCAGAATGGAAAACGCTGTTTATAAAAAAGGTGATGTGTATCAACCTGTATCGGGTACTCCTACGGTAGATAGTACACCAAAAAACTATATGTACGCGTTCATTAACAATGATGAATTGGCAGCAAGTGTTTGGTCAAATGCATTTGGTGATACAAATAAAGATGCAGACAATGACAACCACCGTATTGTTAAGCAGACTACAGAGAAAACGGGTTATTCTCGAACAGCTTTGTGGAGTGCTTCATGGGTATATCGTGGAAATGAAATGCCTGATGATATAACGGAGCCATTACCACACGCTAAAGTAGTGATCACAGAAGATGCAAATGGTGATGATCAAATGGACTGGCAGGATGCAGCTATTGCTTACCGTAATATTATGAACAATCCTGTTGGCAGCGACAGAATGTCCGAACTTGTTGTTCACCGTATACCAATGAACTTTGGTAGCCAGGCAACAAACCCATTCTTAAAGACATTAGATGAAACAAAAAGAATATATTTATCAACTGATGGGCTTGGACAGTTTGTGGAACTAAAGGGTTACCAAGCAGAAGGTCATGACTCGGCACATCCGGATTACGGCGGACATATAGGTGTACGTCAGGGCGGACAGAAGGATATGGATACACTTGTAAGAAAAGCACAGAGCTATAATGCTTTCATGGGTGTACATATTAGCGGCACAGGTGCTCACCCGGAAGCAAAGGCTTTCGATGATCAATTGGTGAATTTAAATAAACCTGGTTGGGACTGGATTGACCAATCCTATGATTTTGATGATCCAACCTACCGTAGAGAAGTTTATACTGGCAACCGAATGAAACGATTACAGATGTTAAAGGACGATGCACCAACACTTGACTTTATTTATGCTGATGCATGGTATGAACAGGGCTTTAATGGAAGAAGATTTGCAAGAGAAGTGAATTCTTTGGGATGGGCCCTTACTACTGAGTTTCCAAATGTATTAGAAGATGAAGCCGTTTGGAATCACTGGTCAGTTGATTATGATTACGGTGGAAAAAACATAAAGGGCTACAGCAGTGACATCGCAAGATTTATAAGAAATAACCAGAAGGATACTTGGATAGTTCGTCACCCAATCCTCGGCGGCACGGAGGCAACTGATGCTGAAGGATGGCAGGGTAGAGTAAATTATGATGAAATGATCGATGTTGTCTTCAAAACAAATCTACCAACCAAATATCTGCAAAGCTTCCCCATGACGAAGTACGATGTGAAAGACAATGTAGGGAGAGTTGAATTTAAAGGAAATGTTGTTGCGCAGAGAACAGATGATGGAAAAAGAACATTTACGAAAGATGGTAAAAAGCTTCTAGAAGAAGATGTAACAATTACGAAAGCTTCTGATGGCGGGAACATTTATGATAAGGTAACGTATTCAAACCTCAAATATTTGCTGCCATGGTCGCCAAATGCCGATAAGACAGATAGTGAATTGGCTAAAGTTGAAGAGAAATTGTACCACTACAATGAAGTTGGCGGATCATCGACTTGGGAGCTTCCAAATAGCTGGAACAATGTATCAACAGTTAAGTTATACACATTAACAGATACCGGTAAGAAAGATAAAAAAGTATTAAACGTAGTTGATGGCAAAATCACGATTGAAGCAGAACCAAAACAAGCTTACGTTGTATACAAAGGTGATGTTTCTGTAACTGCTGAAGATATGAAGTGGGGATTTGGAATGCCTACAAAGGATCCAAGCTTCAACAGCGGAACATTAGATCACTGGAAAGTAAAGAGCGGTGCTGCAACAGTAGAACGTAACAATCGTGGACAATATGAATTAGTAGTAAAAGAAAACAATGAAGAGACTTTATTAGAAACTAAATTATCAGGATTGAAGCCAGGAACATACTCAACTTCAATATATGTTCAGGTTGGCAATACACCAAACCGTACAAATGCTAGCGATCCAAACACTGCAGGAAATGCAAAACGTAAAACGACTATTGGTGTTAAAAATTTCGGCGGAGCAAACATAACTAACTATACTGAAAGTTCACCGCTTAAAAACTATATCTCAGCTGACTCAAAGCACAGCACAAATATGCAGAGAATGAGAGTAGTATTTGATATAGCAGAAGGACAGGAAACTGCAAAATTATACTTGCAAGTAGCTCCAGGAACAGCGACTGTAACATTTGACGATGTACGCTCTGTACCTACAAAGAGAGTTGTTCCACAATCTTCAGATGTAGTATTAGCTGAAGATTTTGAAAATGTTGACCAAGGTTTGACTCCATTTGTTATAGCAGATGCTGACGGAGTAAGTGATCCACGTACTCATTTATCAGAATTACACGCTCCATACACTCAAAAAGGTTGGAATGGAAAAGCAGTTGATGACGTATTAAATGGCGAATGGTCCATTAAGTCCCATAAAACTGGTAGCGGTCTCATCATGAGAACATTACCGCAGACTTTAAGATTCGATAAAGGAACAACTTACGAAGTATCATTCAAATATGAAAGTCAGTTTGATAAGAAGGTTAATTTCGTTGTTGGTAACGGTACTAAGGAAGTGATGAATGTACCAATGCCACAGGCAACCGTTCCTACACAGTTCACTGTTAAATTTACAGCAAGTACGGAAGATTTCTGGATCGGAGCAAGAAATACGGCCGGAAGTTCAGCAGGAGACTTTATCCTTGATGATCTAGTGGTTAAGGAAGCAAAGGATGCTACAATTGAACCGCTGCCAATTGCACCTGTTGACTTATCTGCTATTCCTGTAGATGGTATCAAAGCAAGTGCAACTGGTTATCAAGAAGGTGATAACCCTGAAAATGTTCTTGATGGAAACACAGGTTCATTGTGGCACACAGCTTGGGATGGAAGCGATACATTACCACAATCCATTACTCTTGATTTAGGTAAAGCTTACAATGGAAACAGATTAGATGTAACTCCAAGACAGGAGACTAATAGTAGAGGAGAAGCAAGTGGTAATGGCTTCATTACAAAATATGACCTATATGTTAAGTATGCAGGTGCTGAAGACTTTACTAAAGTTGTTTCAAGTGGAACATGGGAAAGAACAGTTGCTACAAAACAAGTAGCAATTGATAGTTCAAAGCCAATAACTCATGTTAAGTTAACAGCGTTAGAAGGTATTAATGGTTGGGCGAGTGTAGCTGAGATGAGAGTTGCTCAAGAAGCTCCATCCATTACTGGACCAGATACCGTTGAGGTCAGCACATCAGTGGGAATGCACCCGGAAATGCCTTCAACAGTAAAGGCAACATTGAGCAATAACACAGAAATGGAATTGCCAGTTCAATGGCCAGCAATTGCCCCTTCAAAATATGCTGAAGAAGGATCATTTGAAGTAGTAGGACACATTAATGGCGTTGAAGCTGCAGCTATTATAGCTACTGTAACTGTAACGGCTAGTGAAGAAGTTGATATAGTAGATGCAAAAGTGATGAATGTTTACACTACAGTAGGAACTTCACCTGTTATGCCAGAAACTGCGAAGATGTTCACATCAAATGGTACAGTTATAAATGTACCTGTAACTTGGGATAAAATAGCTAAAGATAGCTATAAGAATGTTGGATCATTCAGCGTAAAGGGTAGGGTAACAGGAACTAAAATAAAAGCTCAGGCTATTGTTATAGTTACAGATCCAAGGGACTACAATCACTGAAATTCCTGAAGTAAAAGTAAGTACAGTAATTGGTAAAACACCAATACTCCAAGCAGGCTTGAAGTAAAATTAAGTGATAATACAAAGACTTTTGTATCTGTTACATGGGACAGCATTTCTGATAATCAAATAAGCAAGGAAAATGTGTTTATTAAAAATGGTGCGATAGAAGGTACTGACAAGAAAGCTGTTGCAGAAATTACAGTAAAAGAAGATCCAAAAATTGCGTTGAAGAAAACTGCAACCGCAAGCAGTCAGCAGAAGTAATGCAGTAGTTATGGGTTCAGCCATTCATTCAAACACTTGTTAAAGCTGGTTTCATTACGGGATACGAAGATGGTACATTCCGTGCAAATCATGAAATAACCAAAAGTGAATTTGTCGTTATTATTGTTCGTGCGCTGGGTCTTGAAGTAAATACAAAGTTAACACTGGCGTTTGATGATGCAGATCAGATTCCAATATGGGCAAAACCATATGTGGTAACAGCTGCAGAAGCAGGTTTGATTAAAGGGAATGGGGATGGCAAATTTAATCCTAATGCCTACTTTCTCTCTTTCAATGCTAGATTACGTGAATAAAAATAGCCAGCGACTAAACTTGCTGGCTATTTGCATGTCATATAGTAGCTTTGAGGAAGGCTGTTGATGAGTTTGTATCGAAGAAAAATACTGTAAATGTGACAATACTTCCTAAGACAGGCTCCTTTGCAGATACTAATATGTTAGTTGGGCTTTGACTAATCATCAGCACTATAGGCATTGGTTTATTCAGAAGAAGAAAAACTATAATGAGATAATTCTTTATAAAGAGCATTTACATTTTTCGTAGATGCTCTTTAATATTAATATTATATGCCATTTTATACTATTATTAAAATGAGGTGGTAATTTTATGATAAAGAGTAAAAATATGTCGAAAAAGTTTATAAGTAGCTTTATTTTATTTATAGTTATACCCTTTATTATCACTAGTGTTGTTATTAATAAGCTTTATGAAGGAGTTTTGGTTTCTCACTACAATGAAAAGACTCAACAAAATATGGAACAGCTATCAATGGATATTGAGCTTGAGTTAAGGCGGGTATCCCTCAATGTAGCAAAGGTTTCAAATGAAAATGAACTATTACTCCTTGTAAATAGTTGGTATGAGGAAAAGGATTCTGTTAAAAAGCTTGAAATTTCCACAAAGATAGAATCAAAGCTTGATTATTTATTTGCCTATCAAGGGATGATAAATTCAATAGTATTTTTTTCAAAGAATGGCCAGATATTTAAGTATAAAGACCCTCTATATAAAAATGATTCTGATGTAAAAGACAGTTCATTGTATAAGGAAAGTATAAAAAATAAAGACAAAGTATTTAGTATAAATAATTTTAATAGTTCTGATGATGTAAATGCTAAAGGAATTGATTTTTTAGTTGGAATTAGTCCAGAATACAGTTGGTACAATACAGCTACTGAGTTTATATATTGTGAAATTAAAACAGAGGCACTAAATTCTATCTATTCAAGATTTACGAATGATTCTGTAGGAAAAATGATTATCGCTGATCCTAAGGGGAAAATTGTAATATCACCGGATAAAAGTTTGCTTGGAAAAAATGTTTCTCAAGTAGAATATCTTAAGGATATTAACAATAAGGACAATAATTTTTATAAATATAATTATAAAAAAAACACTAAGTATATATCAAAATACACCTCAGAAAAGTCAGGATGGACTGTTATCAATATAATTGACGATAAGGCACTAACAAAGGATACAACTAACATTATGAAAATACTATTTGCCATGTTTGTAGTATTCAATTTGTTTTTTATTTTATATTGTAAAACCTTCTTTAAAGATATTTTAAAGCCAATAAAAGAACTTATAAAAAAAATGAAAGGTATTAAAGATGGAAGGCTTGATGAAATCACAAATATAAATACTAATTTGGAAGAAATTAATGAGCTAGGAAGCAACTATAATAAGATGATTAATGATATTAAGAACCTTATGGTAGAGAGGGATTTGAAGGAAAGAGAACGTTCTAAGGAAGAAATGAAGGTCTTACAAGCCCAAATAAATCCCCACTTCATTTATAATACCTTAAATGTAATTAAATTAATGGCTATGATCTCAAAGGCAGAGAACATTAGAAAGGTAACAGATTCCTTTATGAAGCTATTATCTGCAACCTTTAGAAGTGAATCCACCTTTATTACTGTAAGAGAAGAATTGGAATATCTTGATAATTATGCAGATATAATGAAGGTTCGGTTTGGAGATGATTTCAATTTAGTTGTTAAGGTGGAGGAAGAAGTAAGAAATCTTTATATTATAAAATTGATATTACAGCCTATAGTTGAGAATGCAATCGTACATGGAATTAATGAAATTGATGGAGAAAAAAATATCATTATAGCTGGATATGTGTCAGAGGAAAATCTTATCTTTGAAGTTGAAGACAATGGTAGAGGGATCACAGAAGAAGAAGTTGAAAGAATTTTTACAAGTAAAGAAAAAAGCAACACAAGCTTTAATCATATTGGGATAAAAAATATTGAAAGCAGGATAAGACTGAATTGTGGACAAGGGTATGGAATAAAAATAGAAAGTGAAAAGAATAAATTCACAAAAGTAAAACTTATACTTCCTATACTAATGAAAAGGGAGAGCTAAATATGTATAAAATGCTTTTAGTTGAAGATGAGCCTATTGTAAGACTTGCTTTAAAGTCCTTGATAGATTGGAATAATTATGGTTTCGATGAGGTTTTAGAGGCATCTAATGGAAAGAAAGCTTTAGAGATAATTAAAGCTAGAGGGGATGTTGATATAGTAATAACAGACATTAATATGCCTGTTATGAATGGCATTGAGCTTATTGAGGAAAGTAGACGGCTTGGCATTAATACTGAGTTTTTAGTGTTAAGTGCTTATGATGATTATACACTTGTAAGAAGTGCCTTTAAGCTCGGAATAAATGATTATATTTTAAAAACAGAAATGGAACCGGATAAAATTCTTAAAATGATTATGGCTGCTTTAGAGGACGAAAAAAGAAAAAAAGGTAGTAAAAATCATAGTGTTAATAGAAATGAACTTGTTAGGAAATTAATTGCTGGAGATTTTACTGAGAAGGATTTGGAGAATAGTGTACTAAGATTAAAAGGAGAAAATTATATTTGCTGTTCTCTACTTATTGACAGTTTTCAGATAGTTAAGAAAAGGTATGAGGATAATGATCTTAAGGAACTTATGAGTTCTGTTACAAATGCTGTTATTCAACTGTTTGAAGTAGTAAATATGGGAGAAATTCTACCAATGTCTCCAGAAGAATATGGGATTATTTTAGCCTTCGACAATTCATATGTTAACTGTTTAAAGGAAAAACTTTCAGATATTTCAAATAAAATAAGAAATGCTCTTTTAAATTTCTTAAATATTGAAGTAACTATTGGTATAAGTGAGGTCAGCAGCGATATTACAAAGATAAGCTCACTAATTGATGAAGCACAGAAAAATGCTAGATTTAGATTTATTTATGGCAAGGGAAAAAATATTTATCCTGAGAATGTAGAAGAGTTAAATAAGATAAAGAAAAATAAGAATTACAATATAACTCAACAAATAGTTATAGAAATGAGTAAGGAAAATGGGCTTTTAGAAGCGTTGGATAGGTTAGATGAAGAAAAGTGTTTAGAAGAGATGAAAAGGGTTTTTCAGTTGAATGAACTATCCGGAGCAAGAGAAATTGAAAGCTTTTATATTTATTATTTAGAGATAGTATTAATGGTAATTTACTACATAATTAAGGATGAAGGAGATAATCTTGAAGCTATTATTGAGGAAGATTTGGATTTTTATAGCGAAGTAAGAAAATTTGATACTAAATTAGAAATTGAGGAATGGATACTAATGCTTCTAACAAGAGTTATTAATTCTTTAAGAAAAATAAACCAGAGGGAGAATGCGGCAATTAAAAAGGCAAAGGATTTTATTCATAATAATTATGGTGATAGAGTTACCCTAGATCTGGTAAGTAAATCTATAGGCTTTAGTAAGGCATATTTCAGTAAAATATTCACAGAAGAAACAGGGTATAACTTTACTACATATGTAACTAATATAAGGATAGAAAAGGCCAAGGAGTTTTTATCTAAAACTGATATGAAGATATATGAGATATGTGATAAAATCGGTTATCCTAACATTGAACATTTCAGCAGAACCTTTAAAAAACTTGTAGGCATTAGCCCTATGCAGTATAAAAATGACAGAATGAGGAGGTGTTCCAAGTGAATGGAGGAAAAATAATGAAAGGAATATTTAGCTTTGAAGGACCATTGTACAAGTTTTGTGTATTAGTTTATGAAACCTTTATGTTGAATTTATTATGGTTTATAGGAAGCTTGCCAATAGTGACAATTGGAGTTTCCACTTCTGCACTATATTATGTTTATGGAAAAAAGGTAAGAGAAAATAGCTATAACATATATAGTGACTTTATTAAGGGATACAAAGAAAATTTTAAGCAAGCTATACCTATAGGAGCAGTTATAACAATAATTTTATCTTTCAGTATTTATAACATATTTAAATTAAATAAAATGGGCAGTGCTTATCTATGGCTTCAGGGCTTTCAACTATTTATTATCTTTCAAATACTACTTATAAGTGTTTTTATATTCCCTTTAATAGCAAGGGTTAATATGAAGCTTATTGATATACTTAAGAATTCACTTATATTAACTTATAAACACATAGTTATAAGTACTACCTCTGTAGCACTCCTTATAGCACTAATATTATTTACCATATATAAGCTTTCCTTTGGATTATTTTTCGTTAGCTTTTATGCTCTTGTTTCCACCTATTTTATTGAGAAGGTACTTAAAAGATATATTAAAATCTAAACCTAGTAATAAAAACACCTGTACTTTTGCGAGGGCACTGAAAAACCTCCGGTTTTTAAAGGGGCTCTTTATCGTACAACTCAAAAAGACGACTTGAAAATTCACATATGTGAATTTTGTGTCGTCTTTTTCAATCTTAGGAGGCAATTTTGCCCTAATCTGGAACGATTGTTTGTGATGGTTATTCTGCCTAAGATAAGTTGGAAGGCGTTACCTTCGAAAATTGTTGGGCGCATGTTCGTCGTTATTGGCTGTGTAATCAACGGTGATAAAATCCCTAATAACAACGGTTCCAAATTCCCCTAAAATAACGGAGAATTAGTTTCGATACTAGATAAATCGGAGTGGAGAAACTAATGATCAAGATTGGGGAATTTTT
>NZ_JAHUWN010000049.1 GCF_019219025.1 Bacillus sp. sid0103
ACGCCTTCATGTAGCCAAAATGCTAATTACTCATTCATTCCACGGCTTATTGATCATTCAAGTGATTTGAATTCCTGCGAATAAGTGAGTATTCGAGAGATAATCGTATCTAACTGAGGGAGCACAACAAGAAACAGGGATCGCCGCAGCGGTCCCTTATTTAACTCTTGCACCCGTTAACTCAATAGCAAATGAATTACAACTCGTTATTTCTCCCAAAGCTCGACCAGTCGACCTTCAGGATCTTCAATCCAAATAAACTTTCCAAATTCACTAATTTCTTTTTTCTTTGCAAGAGGTACACCAATATGTTCAAGATGCTTAATAGTCTCGTTTAGATTATGTACTTGGAAATTTAACATCACTTGTTGTTCTGTTGGAAAATAACTGTCATTCTCGGTAAAGAAAGAAAAGATAGTCTCATTTCCTAATTGGGGTTTTATCACAGTCCCATTCCAATTATCTATTTCATCAATCTTCAACACTTCACTGTACCATTTTTTTATAACTTCAAGATTCTTAGTTCTCCAAAATATTCCTCCGAAACCTTTTATCATCTTATCTAACTCCTTTCTGTCATCAAATTTTTAGCTATCCGATTAAATTAGATATTCGAGATATAAATTTAAATTCCTTTTTCAACTATACTACCCCCGTTAGTTATTCCACTCATTTTCTGGTATAACTCGGTTGAAATAATCAATTGGTTTAATTTTATTACCTATAATTTTAAACGTTATTTTCTCTTTCATATAAAGGCGGGTTATGTAGACCTTGGAAAGTTACTACTTGAACCCTAACGTAAAATATATCATTGTTCTGGTCGTCGTTTTTTATTTCTAATCTTTTTTCATTGCCTCTAAACCAATCTGTACTCACGACAGAGAGGATAGGTCCTTGTAATAGCTTAATTAACTCTTTTTCTAATACGTCGTGAGGTAATTCAGTAACATTTGAGAAATTGGGAGATACAAATACCATAATACATAAAATGATTAAGATAGATATTGGCTTTTTCATATGAACACCTCAGTATTAATCTTTCCTCACTGAGGTTCGTTTATTTAATATCCTTCTTCAGCTAACCTGCTTCGTTTGCTCAATAAGAAAAGCCACCAAAATTGGCGGCTAGCTCTTCAAATCTTGAACCCGATAGTTTAAGGACAATCCTTCACAATCTTCTTTATAAATAAAAAGGAGATACCAATTTATGTATCATCATTCTTTAGGTTTAAAAACGAACGAAAAGGTGTGTTAATTTGAAATAACACACCTTCATTGGAATCGTATATGTTTTAGCCTTTATTTAATATCCTCTTAACTAAATCCAAAAATACGCTTTTTTCTTCGTCTGAAAGATTTTCAGTGACCGTACTTTCAAGTGTTCTCCAAATATTAAACACATCTTCTTTTAGATCCATTCCCGCTTGGGTAAGAGAAACAAGTGTCACTCGTTTGTCCAAATCAGAACGTTTTCTAGTTACAAGGCCCGCCTCTTCAAGTCTCTGAACCGACTTTGTAACAGTTGTATGGTTTATACCCAAAGAATTTCCTAAAGATTTCTGTGATTGATTATCGGTATGCCATAATTGCATTAATAATAGTTCTTGACCTGGGAATAATCCAATTTCTCGGAGTAAGTCAGATGCCATCGTCCGATGAAAACGCACGAGTTCAATGATCGCAAAGCTTACTGGAAATTTAGAGGAATTAGCAATTCCCTCAACTTCCCATCTGTTTGTAGTATCTTGATTTTTTGTCATATTATTCAATCCTTATTGAGATTCTAACTCACTCATCGTTGGATAATCCGTATAACCTTTACTATCTCCACCAAAGAAGGTTGTAAGGTCAGGCTCATTCAATGGTGCACCTTTTTTAAGACGTCCTACTAAATCTGGATTAGCTAATGCCCATGCACCGACTGGAGCAACATCTGCAAGATTCGCTTCAATATCCACATCAATTTGATCAAGTGGTCTACCAGAACGATTTACTAATAATGGATTAGACCAAAGTGCACGAATTTCTTTTAAAAAGTCATCATTACCTAAATGCATTACATGTAAATAAGCTAGATTTAGTTTTGCCAACTCTGGGATAAGGTATTTGTATAGGTCTAAACCACTTTCGCCTTCATCAATTCCCATATACGCTAAGTTTCCTGGTGAGATACGGAAACCAGTACGTTCAGCACCAATTTCCTCCGCAACAGCAGCGGCTACTTCAATAGCAAATCTTGCACGATTTTCGATTGAACCACCATAATTATCTGTACGAACATTTGCGTTTTCAGATATGAATTGATGAATTAAGTAGCCATTTGCTCCATGAATTTCAACTCCATCAGCACCAGCTTCTATGGCTGCGGCTGCGGCTTTGCGGAAATCCGCAATTGTTGTTTGAATTTCTTCTTCACTTAACTCACGTGGCACTGGAACTTCTTGCATTCCTTTAGCAGTAAACATTTGCACACCTGGAGCGATTGCAGATGGTGCAACTGCTTGACGATGATGTGGTGTATTGTCAGGATGTGACATACGACCAGCATGCATTAATTGAATATACATATATCCACCTGCTTCATGCACGGCATCCGTTACTTTTTTCCATCCTTCAATATGCTTTTTAGTATAAATACCAGGTGACCATAAATAACCTTGACCATCATCAGAAGGTTGCGTACCTTCACTTATTATTAACCCAATCGAAGCTCTTTGAGCATAATAAATTGAGCTTAGTTCCCCTGGTGTTCCATCTTCTTGTGCTCTACTACGAGTCATTGGTGCCATCGCTAAACGATGAGGTAATTCTAAGTTTCCAACCTTCGTTTTGCTCCATATTTTTTTCATTTATATACACTCCTTTTCAAATTACGTTGCCAGCAACATAATTAATCTAACATCTTTTTTATGTTGTCGGCAACATATTTGCTTTCAGATAATTTTTATGTTCATCTTATTGTAACTAGATTACTATTCTTATTGAACTGCTCCGTTAGTGCAATAAAAAAAGGGATCGCCGCAGCCAACCCAATCTTTAACTCTTGCACCCAGTTACTTTAAGTACAATTCTTCACAATCTTTCTATCAAAATAAGAAAAGGGCTACCGTAGCAACCCTTTGTTCAACGAAAGCCCCTTTTCCATGACAACAAAATCCAGATCAGAACATGCCATTCTCCTTTGGAGAATTCTCGGGTATCGGCTGACCCACATCTCAGAATTCGACGATGAGGTCGTTATGGAAGCGGAAGATATGGACCACAGCTCCTCCAAGGTCATCTTGCTTTTGCTTTAACATGGGAGTGAACCGCAACGATATCACCCTCTTAGATGACACGTTTTACCTCAAGGATTTTGTGAGGATTCTTGACGGCGTTCTCTTCCATTGCGAGCATAAGAGAGTTTAAGAAGAAATTTACATTTTTAAATACTCCGCTCTAATTCACGACCTTCACTCCGACAACACGATCGAATGCAATCCGCTCAAACTCGCCAGGCTTTACTTCAATGCGCAGCTCCTTCGTCAATGGATCGACATAATGCACTTGGCCCGTTATGTCCCTAGTAAAACCGTCCTCCCATACACTAAGCTTTACCGAATGGTTGTATTCCATTGCGTAGATTATGCGCAGGTCGAATTCTTCCGTTTCATGCTCATCTACTATCGGTTTCCTCATCCGCTCAGTATCACGCCAGAAATTTTGCTGAGTTTTTGCTAGTTCTGGTAACTGAAATGCCGCTTGCCATTTAACCATACCACGATCACGTATCGCCATATAATCGCCTCCTTTACCTATATTATATACGAACAAATGTTCTTTATGTATACAAAAAGGTTATGTACGACACAATAGTAACGAAAGACTTCCTCCAATGGATTGATTTACCTTGAAGGCCATCCTTAAAATCTAAGGGTGGTTTTTTTCATTTTTATTTTACAAAACTCCTTTTTTCCATTTCTTTTTAAGACAACCTTCATACTATATAAGTGCAAGAAATCCTTGAATATAGTAAGCATTAACAGATGCGTCTAAAAGACGCTTTTTTATTTCTTTTATAATAATAAAACGCCACCCGTTAAGGTGACGCAATGGCTATCGTTATTTATATTTTTGTACATTTTTTCTCATAAGAGATGCCACTTGTATGTTATCCTGTTTAGAAGTGTTTTCTAGGTTCTTAATAATTAACTCTTGTCGTTCCACAGGGTGATTTTGGCTTAATTTAGCTTTTGCTTCAATTTTTGAGATTTTTATTCTGAACGCTACAATTCCTTTACTCATTCCTTCGATAAAACTCGGTTCTACACCATTTAAATTGTATGGACTATCTAGACGTTCATATTTATTTACTAAGTCATTTAAAGAATCGAATATCACTTTTTCATCTTCGATAATCTCCATCTTCCCATATAAATGGATGGACACATAATTCCAAGTAGGCACTGCTTTCATTGTTTCGTACCAAGAAGGTGAAATATAACAGTGTGGACCTTGGAAAACCACAAGAACTTGTTGGTTTTCAGCATCCTTCCATTGTTCGTTCGGACGAGCAAAATGACCATATAAAGCATTATCAGATTTATTTAATATCAATGGAAGATGTGTAGCGTATGGTTCCCCGTTATGCTGAGAAAATAAAGTTGCAAAGCCATACTTTTCGATAAAGTCATAAATAATATGTTCATCATCGATTTTAAAATGTTTAGGTATATACATAATGATTCCACCTTTCAAAAAAGTTATATAAGTGTTTTGGTCATTATAAAGTCCATTTGTTCTTCATCACCCATATAAAAAGAGTGGGCTCCAGTTTGAACAAACCCCATTTTTTTATAAAAAGCAAAAGCATTTTCATTTTTTTCCCATACGCCTAGCCAGATTTTCTTTTTCTTACGTTCCATCGTAATTTCCATTGCTTTATTTAGCAGATATTTACCTAGCCCATGTTTTTGAAATTTGTTCTTTATATAAATCCTCTCGATTTCAAGTGATTCATCACCCATTTCTTCAGACTGAGCTTCATTGGTATTGACCTTTAAATATCCAGCGACTTCATTATTAAAATAAACAAAAAAGAATTGCGAAGAACTATTGGATAATTCTTTTTCTAATTGTTTTAAGTTAAATGCCCTCTCCAAATAGGCATTCATATTTTCCGGTGAATTCTGATGCTTAAATGTCTCATTAAATGTTTCATAACTAATTTCTTGAAGTTTGCATGAATCTTCAAGGGTACACTTTTTTATATTTATAGTCATTTAACTATGTCGCTCCTTTATATAATCAATAATTTCTCTTGTTTCCCTTTTTTACAAATTCCCAGTCTTTTTCTATATTTTTTCTTACTCTTTGAAGAAGATTGAAAATGGTTTCTACTTCTCTTTCGGAAAATCCCTCTAATGCAACGATATTGGAATAATCATTTTCTCTTTTTATAAAAGGATAAACATTTTTCCCTTTCTCTGTTGGAAAGAGTTTTTTAATTTTCTTGTTATGTTGATCTTCTTTCTTTTCAATAAAGCCATTCATTTCAAGTTTTTTTATAGCACGTGCTGCTGTTGTTCGATCTACTTTGATCATCTCAGCTAATTTTTCTTGAATGATTCCTGGGTTTTCACATATTCGCACAAGGTACAAATACTGCCCTTTTGTAAGGTCATATTCTTTAAATTCTAAATTACTTATAGAATCTAATGCCCTTGCTATCATTCCAATTTCACGAAGAATTTCCTTCATCATTAACTCCTTTACTCACATTTTTTGTTGCATTTACTATAAAAGTGATATAAATTAAATTTAACCTAATTTTATTGCATTTGCAACAAAATGATAATAGACAATTTAATGTAAAAGGACTGATAAAAATGAATGCAAAAAGAGCAACGATTGATGAAGATTTAAGGGTAGCATTTGCTATAAGGAAAGAAGTATTTGTGAAAGAACAAGGCGTACCACTAGAGGATGAATTTGATCAATTTGATGCACTGGATGGACTTTGCGAACACATATTAGTCCATTACAATGAACAACCAGTCGGAACGGGAAGGATAAGGTTTATTGATGGAGTAGGTAAATTGGAAAGAATCTGCATCCTGGAACCTTACCGTAAATTTGGTCTTGGAAAAATCATTATAAAATCGTTAGAAGAAATCGCAGAAGAACGGGGAGCCTCGCAGGTTAAATTACATGGACAAACACAGGCAGAAGGTTTTTATAAAAAACTTGGTTATCATACTACATCTAATATCTTTATAGAAGATGGTATCCCACATATTCTAATGCTCAAAGAATTGTCTAGTAAATAATGATAAAGAGGTCGAGTAAAGTGAAATATGTTATTTATATATTAGGAATTTTAATCTTAACCCTTGGTATTTCTTTCACTATACAATCAGACCTTGGAACTTCGCCTTTTGATGCACTTTTGGTAGGATTGTCCATAAATGTGGGACTTACTGTTGGAAGTTGGGAAATAATAATAGCTTTACTATTGATAGGTTGTAATTCATTTTTAAAAAGACAAAGACCAGAAGTTTTGGGGTTGTTAACAGCATTTATAACAGGTATTGGTATTGATACGTGGCTTTTTTTATTGCACAATTTGATAACACCTGAACTATGGTACAGCAAAGTTGTTTGTTTTGGAATCGGCTTAGTTGTTATGGGATTAGGAACTGCAACATATTTACACACAAATTTTGCACCGATTCCAGTTGACCGATTAACCTTAATCATACAAGAATTAACTAGAACAAATATTTTTTTTTCGAGAACATTCATATACCTCGTATTCTTAATCATGGCAATGATTTTAAATGGACCAATTGGCGTTGGAACTTTATTAACCGTTTGTTTAGGAGGGCTAATACTCAATTATCTCATGCCACTTACTAAAAAAGTAATAGACCGCATATTACCACACTCTAGTATATCACCAAATTATGATAAAGATAAAAACCATTCAATATAGGATGGTTTTTGTTGTTCTCGTTCCACTAACCTGCACCTTAGTTGAAGAAGTGACAATTATTATCGAGTATTTTCTAATGATATTTATTGCATTTATCTTTGGAATCTGAAATATTATTAATTCCCATTCATATGATAGATTAGTTGCACAACGCCAGAGGAGAACGTTCTTGTATTAACCACTTTTAAATTCAACCTTTGTTTTATATCAATAAATAACGGTTTTCCTTCTCCAAGAATAACAGGGTGAACAGATAATCTAAATTTATCAACAAGCCCTAAATTGATAAAAGATGTAATTAGACTTGCCCCGCCATATAGCCAGATGTCTTTACCAGGCTTCTTCTTTAATTTATTTACTTCTTCAAGAATATTATCATTTATAAATATTGCTTTATTATCAGTCCCTTTTTGCGTTCTGGAAAACACATATTTTTCTTTACAATGAACTAATTCCCAAATTTCTTTTTCAATATCCGTATTTTCATTTTCAGGAGTAAATTGTCCCCATAAATCGTAGCTTTTTTTTCCATATAAAATTGTATCAATTTGATTTAAGAAATCAATAAACCCCATCTCAGAGTCCATTATGCACCAATCTACTTCCCCATTTGTCCCTTCAATAAAACCGTCTAAAGTAACTGCTAAATCTAAAATTATTTTTCTTGGTCTTACGTTATTGGACATAATTCTTCCTCCCTTTAATCATCTAGATATTGTTTCTACCGCCAACGTTATTATTTTATCATTATTAATAGCATTTATTTCTGAATAAAGTTACTTATGTTATTAAACTGATCTGTTACTTAAAAAAGAAAATGTATTACCTCATTTATATAAGTAATGCACCATTTTTCCAGTTTTAGTTTTTCAAAAATAATTGATAATACCAGATTAAAAGTGTATTATTCATCAACTAATTCACTTAATGCAAAAAATTTATTATCTATATCATCAATTCTTGATCTTGACATCATTGATATTTCTAAAAGTTCATAAGGCGGACTGTCAATAGCCTCAATAACTTTATCACACCAGTCAATTACCTCATCTTTAGTCCACAATCCACACCCAATTCCTAAGTAATATATACTTGTAAGTTCTTTTAAGTTACCCAATCGTTTCACCTTCAAAAGACAGTATTTTGTTTATAATTTCTCTTTCAAATATTAAAATCCTTCTTCAACTATCCTGCCGTTAGTTAAACAAGAAAAAGCTGCCACGATGACAGCAGCGATCTTTAACTAAAGCACCCAGTTACTTTAAGGGAATTGATTAACAATCTTACTGGGAATTTACCTAAAAAAGCTGAATTAACTTAATAAAAAAAAAGGACTCCCTTTTTGGGAATCCAATTCATTCAGTGCCTCTTTGGTTAAAGTCTAATCTTCTCGGTTTGCAACACTGTCATCAGCCTCATTGGCACCTTCGCCGACTTTGTTACCCATCGCTCCTCCTGCAACAGCTCCTGCAACGGTACCAAGTGGACCAAGAACAGAACCCAAAGCAGCACCAGCGACAGCCCCGACACCAGTTCCTACCGCTTCGCCAGCATCATTATCGACACGGTTACGTTCGTTTTTATCAGCCACTCATCTCACTCCTTATTTTGAATAGGCAAGTGCTTGTCAGCACGATACCCTAACATATTTTGCCCTATAACGACAGATTTACGCGAAGTTTAAATCTGAACTTAAAACTTTGCAATTTTCACTATCCTTCACGTTGTACAATAAGAAAAGCTGCCATAATGACAGCTAGATCTTAAACTATTGCACTCGTTAGCTTAATAACAAAATTATTATTTTATTTTTTTTTATCATATTAAAATTAGTCAATTTAACACCTTTACGTTCTACAGTTTGTGAACAAACAATTTTGTAGCCTCGGTGTTCAAAAAATGGCTTAGCTGTAATACTTGCTTCCGTATCAATTTCTAAAATATTTAATTTCTTTGCCTCAGATTCAAGCATACCAACTAAAGCTGTGGCTATACCTTGTCCTTGATAATCTTTATGAACATACAGTCTATCTAAGTGCCCATTATGCGTTAAATCGCTAAAACCAACAACTTTGTCATTAACTTTAGCAACAAATGTTATATTTTGACCCAATGATTCCTTCCAAGATTTCATTTTAGATTCTTTTTCATCTCTTGGTGCCCAAGCATCCAATTCTGCTTGGGAATAATCTTTTGAATTTACGGAATGAACTGTTTCATAAAACAAAGAAACAATCTCTTCTGTATCAGTTACCTTAAACTTTATAATCTTCACTTTCTGTTATGCCTCCCCTTATTAGGATAAGCATATTCTAATATATTTAAAGTTTTACCACCAATTTCTTCTTCCACAAAACTGCTTCATTAGTTCAATAAGAAAAGCTACCTTAATGACAGCCCCGATCTTCAACTTTGCACCCGTTAGTGAAAGAAATAATCTATGTCTAATCCACCACATTTAAAAGGACCTCACAATCACAAAATCTCTTTGTTAATTTATGTTTATGGTCGCATCCTTCTAAATTAATCATCTCATCCAAAAATTGCTCTAAGCGTCTCCAACTGAACTGGAGATAGATTTAACTCGTTCACCAGTTAGCTCATCAAGAAGGAACGGTTAAGGCTGCGATCATGCCTGCTTCCAGACGGTCAGTGCGTTGTCTGGTGCAGGCCTCCATATTTGGCTTCTAAGGATTTTTCTGTTTGTTCTAATGGAAAATAGGTGGCATCTAAAATTCAATGGTTATAGGGCTTTACACGTCACGTTCAGTATTATCATCCGATCTGATTTTTTCGAAATTATTCATTGAACTTAACCAGTAGGAGGTTAAAAAAATGGAAGAATGAAGAAAGAAATCATATGTGTGAAGCCAACCTTTGGCATTATAAAAACGAATCTTTTCAAAAATCGGTTCTAAAACAAATGCGCCTAACACACCAAAAACAATTGCTTTTATAAAGGGATTAATATTGGGTTTCAATTGGATGAAAAACATGACGGCCACTGGTAGCATTGAAAGATCAAAAGGAAGAAACAACATGGGGGAAAATGGAACTACTTTAAAGGGATACGACCATTTCCCTAACGACATAGCGATGCTTTCTATAGCATAAGAGAGAAGCATAGAAGTAAAACCTGCTAGCAGTAAACGATTTGTACTTTCTTTTTTTCTAAACATAAACCAAAGTGTCCACGGAATGATGATTAATGCAATGCCAAGCCACCATCTCCATGTAAATAGAAATGCATTCTTTGTAGCGTCTGCCATCAAACTATTTGCTTCAACTATTTTTAGATACCCTTGCTCAGCTTGTCTCAATCCCTCTTCGATTGTCATTTTTTAATCATCTCCCTGTCCAATTGAATCCTCTGATATTGTTGGCGTATTAATGTTTCAACGATTTCTTTAATGGACTTTCCAGTTATATATTTTATTGGTTTACCATTTCCTTAACCTCTGGTTCAGCATCAATCACCAGTCGAGTATGAACTTTCAATTTTTTCAACCTCCGTCACTTAACGTTTGTATGTACGTATGTTGATGTTAATTTTTCCAATTAACTGTTACTACATTCAAAAAAAGATAAAATCGTGCTTCGATTGGATTGTTATTGCGCTAACCTGCTTCGTTAGTTGAATAACTTGTACAAGTCCATTATACCTAGCCGGTATAATAATTTTAGAATATTTTACACAAAAAGAAACCCGTCAAAAGCCGACGAGTTTCTTTCAGTTTTTATGTCAATTCACTTGTCATTTTGTGCATTATTTTTGAAAAAGCACCTCAAAACGGAACCCTTTACTCACTGAAGAGGGGCTTATTATTATATCATGAGAGTTATTTAATATAAGCCAGATTGATGTTTAAAGACCAGCTTTCCATTCTTAAAGTCTAATAAAACCCATTTCCAAATCCAATTATTATCTTTTGTTACATCATATTCCCATTCATAACTTTTATAAGAATTACCATCCTTTGAACTTTTAGAAGTTAAAATCATTTTTTCGCCTGTAGCTTGTACCACAGAATTATAATCTATTCCCACCCTAAGTAAGTTATACTCATCTAAAGTAATCCCGTTATTGACAGGTGTAAAAAAGTATCCCGTAGCTTTCTTTGTGTACTTTTTCCAAACATAAGAAGTGTAACCTTTAACGTATTTAGATGGAACGTATATGGTTGCAGTCTTTGTTTGTTTTATCCATTTGCCTTTTACTTTTACATAGTCAGTATACTTGAATGAGTCTTTGGTCCAATAAGTATTGATCTTTGTCATAACGTTGCCAGCAGGTACTTTTACATTAACTGTTTTTCCTAGATAATTCTTAGCAGTTAGCTTAGAAGAGATACTTGCAGTCTTATAAGCTTGTGTGCTTGTTGGTACCTTGTATTTTTTCTTTGCTTCTTTGTCATAGTCTACGAAAGTGACAGTACCATATGAGTAGTTACGGTTCCCGG
Source organism: Bacillus sp. sid0103 (assembly GCF_019219025.1). Next base: position 11,437 of record NZ_JAHUWN010000049.1, read on the forward strand.
TATAGCTTGTAAGAGTAGTGGATGTATCAGGTAAGAAAACAGTAGTCGCATAAAGCACTACTGAAAAAACTCATGAATAAATTAAAATACTTAACGCCACCAAATAAATCACACTACCTTTGTTGTTGAACTCTAGCACCCGTTAGCGAAAGTACAAAATATCACAAACTATTGTGAACTAAAGCTGTTTATTCATTATTAATCTTCATCTTTATTTTTTTGTTCCGACCAATCCCAATAGGCATCATAAACCTCATCGTGGAGAAATCCCTCGTTCTCTTCTTCCTCTTCTTCATTAGGCTCGCTAAGTGTTAATCCAAGCCAAGTATCATCAAGCTCAACAACTTCTGGGTTTCTTACAGCGTCCAATAAAGAAAAAGCATCGTGAAATGCCCCAAGAATAGTATCTCTGACTGTTTTTTCAATAGCTGATAAGGCTACATCATCAAATTTATATTTTATTAAAGCAGCTACTTCTTCTTCGCTCAATTTAAACTCATCCCATACAATGTTATCTTCGGATGGGCTCACTAAATGATTTCGTATCTCTTCTGAACTATTTTTTATTATCTCGTGTAGTTCAATTAAAAATATTTTTCTTGGGTCCATTGTCGACTCCAACCTCCGTTTGATTGAACTTTTTAAGTAATCTATTTCACCATTGAATAACTATAATCCTTCTTCAAGTAAACTGCCCTTTAGTTGAAGAAGAAAAAGATGTAATCTCTGTGGAATCCCATCTTGAAGTAAAGCACCCGTTGGTTGAACAAATATATGAAAGGTTCTCCTTATGGAAGAACCTCTTTTTAATAGGATATTACAATTAGTAAAGAACTTTTTTATATACATAAAATTATAAGGATAATAATCCAGAAATTTTAGAATCACGATGATAAATCAACCTTATTAGCTTCTCATTCTTACTGCATAAGGATAAATTGGATCTTTTAATTGAAATTCATAAGTAAGACCATCTACAATTCCAACTACTTTTTCGCTATCGTAAAGTTCAAGCATAAATCCAGCCATTTCTTTGGCTGTATGGTATTTAGGAAGAAGTCCTTCAAACTTAACATTTTCTTCTAAATCATTCGATACTTTTGCAAATTCAGTTTCAGTTGCAGCAGGAGCTAATACTTTTGCTTGCATGCTTGCACCTTTTTCTTTTAATTCATGTGCAAGCCCTTCAGTAAAGGCACTTACATAGAATTTAGAAGCACAGTATGTGATTGCATTTCCAATAATCGTATAACCCCCACCTGATGAAACGTTAATTAATTGTGTTCCTTCAACTGATGAATAGTCACGAACATAAAGAGAAGTTAAAATAGTTAAAGCCTCGATATTTAAATTAAGCATTGTCTCAATTTTAGTTAAATTTTGATCTCCAACTGATGCAAAATTACCAAATCCTGCGTTATTAATCCACGTTTCAATTTCATATCCCTTTAAATCTTCATATAATGTATAAGCATTTTTCGTATTTGATAAATCAACTGTTTTAATAACGACATCTAATTCTACATCTTTCACGATCTCTGTTTTTAGTTTTTCAAGCTCCTCAGTTCTACGTGCCACAATGACTAAATTTTTACCGCGAGCAGCAAAAGCAAGAGCTGTTTCATAACCAATACCAGAACTTGCACCTGTAATAACTGTATATTTTTTCATTTTATTGCCTCCTAATATTTTGTTATACTAACAAATTGATTGTTAACTTTTACGGATTTATTATAGTGGTTAGAGTAAACTCTAAGTCAAACCTATTTTTTACACTTGATTAGCATTGGTTAAAAATGGAGGGTTTTATGTATACAATTGGCGAAGTGGCACAACTAGTAGGAGTTAGCACACATACATTACGTTACTATGAAAAAGAGAATATCATTCTTCCAGATCGGAATGAAAATGGAGAAAGAAAATATACTGAATCGCATCTTAAATGGCTAAAATTTGTTTTAAAATTAAAAGAGACGCAAATGCCGATCACAAAAATCAAAGAGTATGCCTTCTTGTATACTGAAGGAGAGCATACAGCAATTAATCGATTAAAACTATTAGAAGATCATAAAAGTTCCATCGAAAACCAGTTAAAGACACTGAAAGAAACGAATAAAATGTTAGAACATAAAATTACTTCATATAAAGAAATGATTTTGAAAAGAAATGAAGTAGATACAAAAGCATAATATTATATTTAGGGTAAATAACGTAAAAACATAATAAAAGGAACGCACGTATTAGATGTATATAATATGTGCGTTCCTTAATTACTTGTTATTGAACTAAAGCATCCCGTTAGTGTAAGTACATTCCTTCACAATCCTCCAACCGAAAAATATCAAGAGCTGTCCAAGAATAGGACAGCCCCTCGTTTTAAATATTTATTTTCGTGGACGATGCATACTCTAACTCAAATTAATAAAGCGAAGAACTTATGAATAGTGGGGTTTTTGTCTCCTGAATAGACACCGAAGGTTTCTATTTTTTATATTAAATGGTTTTATATGTTTTGTGAGAATATTGCCCATAATATATTATATGGGTTTCTTTTAACGACGACAGTATATTGTTATTTTAATGCCTTTTTATCACCTCATTTAAGTGTTTATTACCACTTTATTGCTACTTTTAATACGACATCAATTATTTAACCTAAAAATCAAAAAATCCCCTCAAAAAACACCAGCGACTCAACCGTACTGATGTTTTTTTGACATTTCATTAAAGTAATTTTCCTAAATAATACGGCATTTGGCGTCGCCACCAAATCCAATCATGCGAAACATCTTCGCCCCACTCATCAAACGATGCTGGAATTTGTTTTTCTTCAAAGGCTTTTTTTAATGTAAAGTATGATGGCAGCCCTTCCTGTTCCCAATCACCCAGCCCGGTACAAATAATGATATCTGCTGAACGATATCGATCAATAAACCAGCCATCATTTTGATTCCATATGTAATCACTCGGCGAATTTTCGTAGACAAGCGGATCATTTCCGTAATCCCCAAAAAAGAAACGCACATCGTAAACGCCGCTAAGTGCAACGGCTGTTTGGAAGACATCCGGATGTCTCAAGAAAAAGTTCAACGCATGATATGCCCCCATACTACAACCCGTTGTCATCATAGGATCAAACCAACCTGTTTTATGTTTAATAAATGGGATAGCTTCTGAAATCACATATCGGTCATATGCTTCATGAGCTAATGCACGGTCATGTGCCGGTTTTGAGTCGTGCAGCCAACTTTCGCAATCTACACTAGCCAATGTAAAAAACTGAACTTTTCCGGATTCAATAAAGTCATGACACACATCAATCATTCCAAAATCATAGTATTCAGTATGCGTCCCTCCAGATGAAGGAAAAACTAGAATTGGCATGCCACTGTGTCCATATCTGTTCAACACCATTTCACGGCCTAATTCGCCACTCCAATGGTTTAACTGTTCTATATGCATAGAAAATCTCCTGTCCCTATTTTTCGTTCATGTACAAAACGGATAATCTCATCCACTTCTTCTTGCGAATCTGCATTAATCGCATAAAATTGATTTCCTTGGAGTTCCGCAAATGCATCTGGCATGCGCCGTTCAAACTTCACACGGTCGCCAAATCGTTCAGAAATAGCTTTCGTATCATGTTTATACTCATATGCATCACGCTGTGTTACACCGACACAAAACTTGTTTTCGACATCGGGCTCTTTGAATTCTCCTCCTGTCACAAGAGAAGCATATTGTGCAAATAAATCAATGGAGTACGCGAAATTGTACATATCAATCGTGTAGCCGCCAGCCAAGCGGTTATTGTATTCAAGTGCAACATAATCTCCATTTTCTACTTTAAAAAACTCAATATGGAAAAAGCGTTCTTTCATGCCAAAAGCTTTCACAATCGCCTTTCCATAAGTTTCGAGCTTTGGATCAATTTCTTTTTGAATCACATAAGCTAAATCCAACTGGCCATTAACGAGTTCCAGAGTTGGGACATTATAGGTAAAGCTTGTTTGGAAAACAATGTTCCCTTTCTGATCCACTAAACCATCAAATGTACAAAGCACGCCTCCTTCGACATATGGTTCTAAGAAGTACACTTGTGCTTCTCCCCATTCTTCTTCAAAATGACGTACATCTTCTTCTGAACTTAATTTAAAGGTCGCAGCTGATCCAACTCCATTATCCGGTTTAGCGATAACTGGCAGTCCTAATTCATCAATGGCTTTAGATAACTCCTCTTTAGTTTTAACGATTCTTCCTTCTACAACAGGCACATCTGCTTTTTTAAACAGCTTTTTCATTTCAGATTTATACTTAACTTTTTTCAAGTCATTCGTTTTATTGCCGTACACGTTAAATTGCTCACGCAACTGCGCATCAAGTTCTAACCAGTGTTCGTTATTGGATTCAATCCGGTCAATTGGACCATGTTTATAAAATAAAAATGCAACAGCACGTTTCACTTCATCTGCATCTTCTAAATTATTCACACGATAATATTCTGTTAAAGAGCTTTGTAATTCGGAACCTAATTGGTCATATGGCTCTTCGCCAATTCCTAAAACATTGACACCTGCGTCTTTTAAACGATGAGCAAATGGTTGAAAATTCCCTGGATAATATGGTGATATCAAAATATAATTCATAAAAAAAGCCCCTTTCTCAGAATCAAAAAATTCATTATTTTCACGACTAATTATTTCAAATTATAATCAATATAAACTTTCAACAATATTCAAAAAATTGATAGATTCCTATTATGTTCGAATTTAGTCAAATATAATTATTCAGTTCATTCAAGACCACTTCACACTTAAGAAACTTAAACATTCTGGCAAATGTTTGGCCCAAGCTTTTTCATTATGTTCTTCATCCGCAAAAATATTTAAGCGAATGTAATCAATTGGAACAGAGCCTTTTATCAGTTGTTGATAATACTTAAGCGAGCAATCGATATATGCCTGTTTCATATTACCATACATCATTTGCCGATCTGTATCATCGCCTTCCTGAGTCCCAACTTGAATGTACACACGTTGTTCAGGATCCAACTCTTTTCTAGCAATATAACTGTCAAAGGCTTTACTTGTAATCCAATTGGCTAAAGAAAAAATACCTAAACCACCAATTTGATCTTTATATTCAATACCCATAAAAGCCGAAATATTTCCTCCAAGTGAACTGCCAATAACCGCAGTGTGATATTTATCCGCTTTTGTTCGGTAATGCTTATCGATAAACGGCTTCACGACCGTCATGACAAACTCAGCAAACTCCGCGCCTCTTCCGCCTAGTTCAATATCTTCAGGAAGTGGGCTTTCAGTAATTTTCCAAGGCGTATATTCATTAATTCGATCTTGTCCCGCGTTATCTATCCCAACAACAATCATCTTCGGTAAATCGGGGTTTTGTTTAATTGCAGGAATTACTTTCCATGAATACCCGCTATAAGCTTCACTACTGTAGAAAACATTTTGTCCATCCTGCATATAGACAACTGGATAATTTTTAGCCTCATCTTTATCATAATTTTTCGGCAATAACACACGCACGCGACGTTCTTCATTTTTATAAGACATATGTAATTGATGTGTTTCTAGTTTTAAATAAAAATAGGATTGATCCATTTTACCTTCCTCACTCCTTTGATATTACTTACTAAAGGTACTTATCCAGAGTAACAAAGTAATCAATTGGGTGAAGTTCCTTATTCAATTCGTGAAGATAATGTGTTACAACTTCTACTAATACAGTTGTGGAAATGTATTTTGTCTGTTTCAAACTCCTGCCAAATTGAATAAATTCTCCAATTATCTTCACCCTCATATCGAAAGTTGATTATAGCCTCGTCAAGGTCAATGGTATCAAAGTCCATATTCTCTCTAACACCACTACGAATCTTTTGTAACCATTTGCCCAGTTTCCATCCTAGTTCTGCTAAGTTGGTAAATGGTTCTGTGTCTAAAACAAACGAAAATCTTATATCCATAGAATCACTCCTCAGAGAAATATTCTACATTAAAATCACGATTCCTTCTTTCACTAACTTGCTTCGTTAGTGCAAAATGAAAGGGATCGCAGTACCGCCACTTGTTTAACTCTTGCACCCGTTAGCTTAAGTACATTTCTTCACAACATGTTCGTATTGCGCAATTAATTCTTTTCCATGACTTTGTAATCAGAAAGTTTTCAAGAATTGCACCACATTTTTTACATTTGGTCTTGATCTGGATTTATCTAAGTGAATTTTTCTCCTCCACAATAACCACAAACAAGAATTTAACTTTTTGGCATTATTATTATCAGTACGGAACCTAACTCATGATCATATATTAATAAGAGGTGATTGAAATGGATGAACATCTTCAACAAACATTTGATATCCGTTTTTTGAAAATTGGTGGGATGGGCAATGGTAGCGTTTTGCAAATTGGTTGTGGGGCTGGTAAAGCTAAGCGAATCACTCCTGTTGGATATCCTACAGTTGGACCTAAATTAGTTCCTCAAACAGGTCCTATAGAATTTGCTGTCCCATTACGAGCATCAGTACGTCTGAAAAAATAGCTCAAAGATGGGGATTGCCGATAAACAATTTACGATGAAGGATATTATCTATTTTAAGTAGGTTCTGTTATCTTTCGTTGTTGATTTACTTTATTAAACTATTTGGAAGTTTTGTTGAACAAGTTGTAAATTTAACATTTTAAAGTAAGAGCATTTCTTTGTAATGAAAAATGCTTTTTATTTTTGTCAAAATTAAAAGGATATTTCAATAACAATAATAATATAATAAAAAACAATACGATTTTATTGTAAAACGATAAATAATATGATAAAATCATGTTGTCATTAAATAAGCGAGGTGCTTTTTATGAAACAAGTTACGACACTCTTTTTAAAGCTAGCTGTTATTTTCATAGGAATCCCAGTTCTTGCATTGTGCATATTTTTGGTACCTAAGATCGGGAATTTTGCTGGAGAATCGTATCCAGATATTGCTTATATGAAATCTCTCGTTTTAATCGATATGTATGCGGCAGCGATACCTTTTTACTTTGCTCTGTATCAAGCTTTTAAACTTTTAAGCTATATTGATAAGAACCAAGCGTTCTCGGAATTATCGGTAAAGGCTTTAAAGAATATAAAATACTGTGCCATCACGATCAGTACCTTGTACCTGCTAGGTATGCCACTCTACTATCTCATGGCGGAAAAAGTTGACCCTCCAAGTTTTATACCAATCGGATTGGTCATTATTTTCGCCTCTATGGTGATCGCCGTTTTTGCTGCTGTTCTCCAAAGGCTTTTACAAGAAGCTATTAATATAAAATCAGAAAATGATTTAACGGTTTGAGGTGGAGGAAATGGCAATTATTATTAATATTGATGTGATGTTAGCAAAACGAAAAATGAGCGTAACGGAGCTTTCGGAGAGGGTTGGGATTACGATGGCGAATCTTTCCATTCTGAAAAATGGGAAAGCAAAAGCGGTTCGTTTTTCAACATTAGAAGCGATATGTAGGACTTTGGATTGTCAACCAGGTGATATTTTGGAGTACAAAAGCGACGAAGACACTTAATAAAAACAGACAACAACTTTCTTCTACCAACGGGATTAGATAGTGAAATTAAGATGAAGGGATAGCGATTAAGCTATCCCTTCTCTGCGTTTATTATTGTTATTTAATTAGAGAATTCCATTGAGAATTGCATTGATATTAGTGACAAAAAATGTGATGTGATTTGCAATGTTTGCACCTCAAAAGGGAACCCGTTAGCCGCAGCCATTCCATCTTTAACATAAGCACCCCATTAGTTGAAAAAATTTAAAGGTTTTTCAATAAACTATTTAATTTAACCAAAGCTTCATTTACTCTTTTCTTAGTTGCTGTTCGGATATTTCAAAAGCAGTTTCTTGTCCTGGAAGACATTCGTGCCAATAACAATCAACTGCTTCAAAAACTCCGTTTAAGATTTCGAATAACGTGTTGCCCATTGTTTCTGTTTCATTTTTAAAAGTAATTAGATACTCACGTTCAAAATCATCAACTGTGATTACTTCGTTTATAAAATCCTCCATTAAGCTCTTATATTTATAAGCAAACATTACTTACCCTCTTTTTGAATTTTCTTACAATCCATTCTAATGGTATTCCTTCTTCAAGTAGTTGAGTAGAAGAGAACCTCTCTACCTCGCGGTAGATTGTGTTTCTCCCCCCTCGCAGAACCGTGCTTGCGCTATTCACGCACACGGCTCCTCCTAGTTATCATTCACAAGATGTAGCTAATCTC
>NZ_JAHUWN010000004.1 GCF_019219025.1 Bacillus sp. sid0103
TGGCACATACCATGGAAGGACTGCAGTCCCTTCACTATTTTGTAAGAGAAATAGAAATGAAAACAGGAGTAAAGCCTCCCCTCGTTTTGGAATCAACAGGGCATTATCATATCCCCGTTGTACAATATTTTGAGGAAAAGGGTTACTTATTAATTATCGTCAATCCTCTTATCTCTTATCGGGCGAAAAGTTCCAGTTTACGCAAGGTCAAAACAGATGTCATTGATGCCTATCATCTCTGCGAGCTGTATTATAAAGAGGATTTAGAACCATATAAAAAACGAGGAATTCAATTATTGAACCTTCGTAACCTCACAAGGCAGCATGAGAATATAACAGGCATTTACGTCCAGACAAAATTGCAATTCCAAGCTGTTCTAGACCAGGTATTCCCTGAATATTGCGGGGTTTTTGGTGATTTATATTCTGTGGTTTCCCTGCTTGTTTTACTAGAATATCCCTCTTCCGAGGATGTTTTAACTTCTGGAGAAGAAGCCGTGGCTTATAAAGTCCATGAACTATGTAAGAGCCGTTCTAAAAAGTGGGCACAAGAGCAGACTTTGAAATTAATCGCCGCAGCGGTCCGAAATCCATTCGAGAGAACCCTTTATCAGAGCCATGTTCTCTCACTAAAAATGTATATTCAAATGCTTTTGGAATACCAAAAGCATCTATCCAGGTTAGAAAAAGAGATAGATGCTTTGGCAAAGGAAATGAAAGAATATAAGATTATCCAATCAATCCCAGGTATCGGTGAAAAAATCGCTGCCACGATTATTTCTGAAATTGGGGAAATTGATCGGTTTAATCACCCTAAGAAACTGGTAGCTTTCGCTGGAATTGACCCAAGTGTATATGAATCTGGACGGTTTAAAGGAACAGAAAACCATATTAGCAAAAGGGGCTCCAGCCGACTAAGACACGCCCTGTATATGGCTGTTCGCTGTGGGATTAGGGATTGTCGTAAAAAGAAAACGACAGAGACGATCATCCCGCGTAACAAAAGACTACGCGAATTCTATGATAAGAAACGTGGAGAAGGAAAGCCCTATAAGGTAGCAGTCATTGCATGTGCTAACAAGCTTCTACAATGGATCTATGCCATTTTGAAAAGCGAATCACCTTTCCAAGATCTAGCTTAGTTAATAATATTAACTAAATACAACAAAACCTTCCAGTTATAGCATGATGGAAGGTTATTTGGCATGCTTATTTTTATTATAACATGACCCAATTTCATTTTTTATTGAAAAATCTTGACAAACTATTAGCTGGTTTAGCTTAATAAGAACCACTGTTTCAATTTCGTGAAACAGGTCAATAATTCCTGAAAAAAAGAATTTTTTGGGGAGAGATGAACTTGTTATTATCTCAAGCATGGGAAACGTATGAATCTGATAAACGTATTGAAGGCTTTTCACCGCAAACATTAAAAGCATATAAACTACAGTCCGGCTTACTTATACGCTTTTTTAATGATGTTCAACTTGAGACGATCACTACGGATCAATTAAAAGCTTATTTAGCAAAATCAAGTGAAAGCCTTAAGCCTTCAAGTTTGGCTCATCGAATTCGTTTTATGAAATCATTGTTTCGATGGTCTCATGAAGAAGGGCATATTCCCAAAAACCCAGCAGCTAAAATAAAAGAACCTAAAACCGGGGAACGAATTCCTAAATTTTTGACCGAAATGGAAATTGAACATTTACGGGAAGCCTGTTGTTCCCCAATGGAAAAGGCATTGTTTGAATTCATGTTCTCCACTGGATGCCGAATTGGAGAAGTTGTTACCTTAGATAGAGGCAGAATTAATTGGTTGAACCGATCCGCTATTATCAGAGGTAAAGGCGATAAGGAACGGGAAGTCTATTTCAATATCCGCTGCGAAATTTGGTTAAAACGATACCTAGATAATCGTGAAGACAGGGACACTGCTATTTTTGTCACGGAACGGGATCCCCATCGAATGAGCATTGCCCAGATGCGATACATTATTAAGCGGATTTCAAACCGCGCCAGAATTAACAAAGACATTCATCCGCACCAACTAAGACACAGCTATGCAACCCACTTATTGAATAATGGAGCACCTCTAGATGTTATTCAAAGCCTATTAGGTCATGAAAAAAGTGAAACCACCCGGATATATGCCCAGTTAAGCGGAAGCATCAGGCAGGAATTATATAGGAAGTTTTTTTAGAAATAAATAAGCAACGCATCTCACAATAGCATTGCTTTATTTCACTCTTGCACCCGATAGTTTAAGTGTAATCCTTCACAATCTCTTCTACACCTTAATATAACTCCAATCCCTAATAAGTGTTGTTCCAGAATCCAGTACAATACAAAAAGACGCCTTCTTATTCAAGAAAAGCGCCCTTTAACGGAACGAAGAAAAAATTATATTAGCTGGTATTATGGAATATTAAAGTTTTAATAGAGTATGGAAACGATTCGAGTAATGAGGGCAACTATGGAAAATATTCATAGTGATCCCTAGTCTATCATGTAGTGTTCCTGTTGTAGTTTCTAACAATTTCCATTTCATTATTTTTTAGTGTATGGATAGTGTATCACTCAACAAGCTGATCCTCAATAAAACGCATCCTCTTAATTACCTTTCCTTCCTTACTTTTATCATAAACATTGTATTCTTTTTGTGGTTCAGCATCTGACCAAATGATCGATGCAATGAGATCATGTTTATGATGTTCCATCCGATCCGTATTCATGTAACTGTCATCAGGCTGCCAGTCTCTTGGCAAATCGTCACTTTCCCTATAGAAGGACATATAAAAAATCCTATTTTTTCCTTCTATTACTTTCATTTCACCTTCAACTGGATGATTCTTACTGTGTTTTTTAACTAATTCTTTCAAATCTTTTAAATCTTTTGGTGGATTCAGAATCATGTAATGCTTTCTAAGAGTTACCACTTCTTCATCCTTTTTACCAACGATTTGTTCTGTATTGGCAATTTCGAAAATCTTTGTTTCCCCGCTTGATTCCTCATTCTTTGTACATCCAATTAAGTATAATGGAATGAAGAATATACTAATAATCAAAACTAGAATTTTTAAATTAACTTTAATTGCTCAATTCCCCCTCGAATGGGATATCCATTTCCATTAAAGTAACAAAGGGTTTATATTCCCCATCATAATCTTCATAATGCTGTAAGACAAACCAAGAACGAAATCCTGCTAAGTTGACATACATTTTCTCCACATCTGGCTGATCTAGCCCAAAATGATCATATAAACGAACATGCATGACACCTTCAAAGTGATTGTTCTCTACTGAAAAATCTTTTACGGATATCGTATTCCCCCACGTATCATTTACTGTAATGGTAAGTCCGCCTATTCTATCACTCCAGCTGCTAAACGTCGGGTAAGAAGCATTATCCTGCATATTTTGATAAAATGTATTAGTTGCTTTTGTACTTTCATCAAACCGAAGTGCTCCCAAATTTCCTCCATTTTTCTTTAGCTCATCAACTAAAGCATTTTTGACAAATTCAACATAGTCTTTTGTTGTCTCATGCTCACTCGCTTTTTTAGTTAAAGTCTGATTACTATACGCTGTACCAGTTCCCTCCTCAAAATGATCAATCATATCTAAAACAACATCTTCCATTTCTCCCGTAGAAAATAAGCTTGTGGACATTGTCTCGAACTCATCAAAGAGAATACCTGGGAAATATGATTCTAGTAATTGAAGATGGAACATCCAGCTAATGTCAGTCATTTCATCTCCTGTATAATCATTTGTTGTCATATCATTCGCTACATTTCCATTTTCATCATAACCTTCTGGTCGATCTGATTGAAAAATGACTAAATTGGATAAATTAGCGTACAACGGTTTTGAATCCTCATTATCAAAAATTCCATCTCCATCACTATCTTTTTGGTCTGGTAAACTGGTTGGAAAGAAACCTTCAAAATGAATCGTAATTCCAAAAATCTCAAACGTGAATGTTCTGAATGGACCCATTTCTTGCCCATCGGTTAATCCATCTTCGTCACTATCTTTCATATCAGGATTAGTGTAGATTATACCGTATGGTGTTTTCATTCCTTCCGTTTCATAGGTATCGTATAAGCCATCCCCATCTGAATCTATCTCTTCGCCACCTGAACCATCGCTTTTTACCCCAAGCTTCTTTGAGGAGTCAGTTTCCTTACTCCAAAGCTCCAGCCATTTTTTCTTATCAACAATCATAAATTCACTATGCTGAGTAGTTTCCACACTTATTGTATTCTTACTAGTATCTAACACAGCGTTAAGGCTTTCAAACATTTCCTCATCTTCATTATACCAAATGATGCCTAAATCATGTTCCGATGTGTCTCCAAGCTGTGCTTCATCATAAGTAAACTTAAGGCTTGCTTTATCAAATTCTGATTGAGTATTGATCCCTACCGGAAAACCAATCAGACCGTATAAATTAGCTGTTTTAATATTGCCTTTGTTTGCTGTAATTCTAGTCGTTTTATTTATATTATCCGTTGCACTAAAACTAACTTCTACACTAGTAATTTCTGATTGATCAGGCTGATTCAATGATTGACTAATAGATTGTTTATGGTGTTCTTGTGAATCCGTGATCTCGTCATTATCACTGTCTGCAGTATTCGGATTTGTCTTTAAAGCAAATTCATCTCCATCACTTAATCCATCGCTATCTGTATCATCCTTATTAGGTAATGAATCAAACTGTTGTACTTCAAAACCGTCAGTTAAGCTATCTTGGTCGGAATCTTTCTTCATTAAAGCTGTTTGATAAACCTGCTCGTCTTTATTATTCAGGCCGTCTCCATCGCTATCTTCATCTGCGTCACTTATGCCATTATGATCTGTATCATATTTTGTTGGGGAAATAGATGAATTAATCTCATATTCAATATTGTCCTTTAAACCATCCCCATCTGTATCCATTTTAAATGGATTCATTCCCTCTTGGAATTCTATTCCATCTGTTATCGTGTCACCGTCCGTGTCAGAGGTAGATTCAAAGAATTCTGTGTTAAATGTATAGCCTGCTTTTTCAAGTCCGAATAACACTTGTTTATATGCATTTTGATAGGACTTTGATGCAGGGATACCTAGATCTTTTTCTAGAAACTCATTACCTTTTTCAGACATTTTCACAGCGTTATCCAAATGAGCTTTTATTTTATTTCCATTTTGATCCGATTGATCAGAGATATCTTTTAAGATGCCGATAGCATTTTTATTGACAATTTTATCCGATAAATAAAAATTAAAGAGTATATCTGCAAGTAATACTTCAGTTGGTTTATTAAAATCGTTATTTGATGCATAGCCCCCTAGATATATTGTTAATTTATGTTTGATATTCAAGAGCAGATCACTTTTTAGAACTACCTCTTTTATATACTCCTCTTGAACTGCTTGTTCATATTGGTTAATCAATTGTTCAAACATTTCAAGTTCATTCATATCTGTTTTCTTAAAGTCTCCGGTCTTATCAAATTCCACAATCAGATTATCTAGTGTATTAGAATCTAACTTAGCATTAGAATCTTTTATGACTGTTACGAAACGCTTTAATTCATTTATTGCAACCTTCTCATAGATTAATCCATCTCTGGTATCCTCATAGAATTCATATTCACTTAACCACTGTTTTACATTTTCCTCACTAGAATTCTTTTGTTGTAATTGATTAGCATCATTAATACCCTTAGCCACCACTGTTTGCCCAATTCCGCCGAAAACAATTGCAAAGCTCAATAAAATACTCAGCATACTTTTTATTTTATTTTTCAAAATGAAAATCTCCTCTATTAAAATATTAATTTAACCTATAAAAATATAACGATATTGAGAGAAGCTGCATGCATTTACTAAGGTGGATACTTATAAAACTTATGAGGTTTATTGATCGAAGCATACGATATAGTGGTTCCCATCCAAATAAATATTGTCAAAATCCTTGAGATAATGTCATTAAATCGACTCCTTTACAAGTGTTATTTTTCTAATAGCAACTAGTTGGTACCTATCAAAAGTATATGATGGTAATATATCCCAAATAAAATGAATACTGAATTTTCCGAAAAATTATTAAATCAGAAAGACACCTAATATTTAAATGTCTTGTCTTTTTAAATTTACCGAACATAAATAAATCTTTGACACAATATATTTTCGGCCTGTAAACCAATGAATGAATCCCGTTTCGCTCCCCAACCGTTAATATGAAACGTGTTAGGGGGATGATGCTTTTGGGTCCTTAGACTGTGGCGAAAATGCAAAAAGCATTGTAGAGCATAAAATAAACAGAAACAGCTCTTATAATTCCTTGAGGGATAAATTCATTTTTTCTCTTTTTCTCCCTAAAAAATAATCTTATCAACTAAGTATTAGTTTACAGATTAAAAATATGGATTATAAGGTAAATATTTCCTATTTATTTTTATCAGACTTATGAATTAATGATCTTTCTTTAGAGATTGAACCTATATATAGCAAATTTTCTTTAAAACTTTTGTTCAAGAAAATGGCCCGATTGTTGAACACAAGTTAAACACTACTCTTCAACAAAACTGCCTAGTTAGTTGAATAAGGGAAAACATCTTTTCCTAAATATCGACACCTCAAATGGCGTTAATAATGACTCTTAATTTGTCCTTCATTTTTAATCGTACAATACTTATTGTCCTTATTTTTTTAAAAAAATGATGCCAATTGTTATGTCAAAACCCATAAAAAAAGGTTTAAAATCCTTGGTAAATATAGAAAATGACGTGTGCCAATGAACTATAACCCATAATATGGACAGTTTATTAAAAGTGACTATGCTGCTAACAGATGACCTCGGTATTGTGCGAGGGCACTGAAAAAGTCCAAATTTTAAAAAGGCAGTATAAAGTTCGTTGAAAATGGAACTTTTTTCTGTCTTTTTACTTTATAATTAAAGTTATTTAATTCATGTAGGTGATTTCTAGAATGATTTCATACCAAGAATCTCTTAGTCTTAGTCCATTTATGGCTATTTACGATATTGTTGTTCCAAAGGATAATATGCTTCGTCAAATTAATGAACTTGTTGATTTCTCTTTCATTTTAGAAGAACTAAAAGATAAATATTGTCTTGATAACGGTCGTAATGCAGTACCACCTATTCGGATGTTTAAATATTTACTATTAAAATCAATATTTGATTTATCTGATGTAGATGTAGTAGAACGTTCGAAATACGATATGTCGTTTAAATATTTTTTGGATTTGGCACCAGAAGATCCGGTTATTAATCCTAGTCCATTGACGAAATTTCGTAAACTCCGTCTCTTAGACGTAAGTTTATTAGATACGCTTATCTCCAAGACAGTAGAAATTGCCTTAGAAAAAGAAATCATAAAAAGTAAAACAATAATCGTGGATGCCACTCACACAAAGGCACGTTATAATCAAAAATCACCTAAAGAATTTTTACAAGAGAAATCTAAAATTTTGCGCAAAGCAGTTTATCAAATAGATGAGTCAATTAAGGAAAAATTTCCATCGAAACCCACTTCTAACGAAGTGCAGGACGAAATTGATTACTGTCTAGAAGTTATCCAGGTAGTTGAATCTCAACCGCAAATTGAGGTAATACCTGTTGTAAAGGAAAAACTAAATGTCTTAAAAGAAATAGTTGAAGATTTTGAGGAAAAGTTAAGTTATTCAACGGACCCTGATGCACGAATTGGACATAAATCAGCTCATTCTTCTTTCTTTGGGTTTAAAACACATATTGCGATGAATGATGAACGGATTATTACAGCTGCGGTTGTAACAACTGGGGAAAAAAGTGATGGAAAGTACCTTAAAGAATTAGTTAATAAAAGTAAAGAATCAGGCATGGTAATAGATACAGTCATTGGAGATACAGCTTATTCTGAAAAACACAATATCCAATTCGCAAAAAAAGAAGAATTTCAGCTTGTATCTAAACTTAACCCGCTAATCACACAAGGTAAACGTGCAAAGGAAGATGAATTTGAATTCAATAAAGATGCCGGCATGTATGTGTGTAAAGCCGGTCACATGGCAAATAGAAAAGCACGGATAGGCAAGAAAAATCAAAGTAATAACCAACAACAAGTTTATTATTTTGATATTGAAAAATGTAAAATATGTCCTTTCCGTGAAGGATGTTATAAAGAAGGGGCGAAAAGTAAAACATATTCTGTTTCAATTAAATCCACAGAACATAAGGAACAGGAAACATTCCAAAACAGTGAAGAGTTTAAAGAACTCGCACGTTCACGTTACAAAATTGAAGCGAAAAATAGTGAATTAAAACATGGGCACGGGTATGATACGGCATCATCTGCGGGTCTATTTGGTATGGAAATACAAGGCGCAACAACGATATTTGCCGTCAATTTGAAGCGGATAATTACGCTTTTAAAAGAAAAATAATAGTAGTAGTAAATGAAAATAGGCACTTTCTTAGGAGGGAAATCCAACAAGAAGGTGCCTATTTTTTATGAAGTGACAAAATTTATTAAAAGACGTAAGTTTTTCAGTGCCCTCGTATTGTGCCGGGATCATCTTCTTTAATCCCCACTGATAACGATGATTATTGTACTCCTCTATATATGAATCTACTATTTGTTTTAACTCACCAAGACTATTACATTCTTTATAATCGACTTCGTCTTTAAAATGACCAAAAAATGATTCCATTGGAGCGTTATCCCAACAATTTCCCTTACGGGACATTGATTGAGTTATACCTAGTTTCTTTATCTTATCTTGAAAGACTGGATTGGTATAATGAACCCCTTGGTCTGAATGTATTATTGCATCAGGATGGAACTGATTCTCCATTGCTTCTTTCAGTCTGTCTAATGTTTTATAAACAAGATCCATTTCTAAAGAAGTGGATAAATAATGGGCTAGTATTTCATTGGTACTACCATCTTTAACACAAGATAAATAGGCTTTTTGACCATTAGAATAATAAAGATAAGTAATATCCGTTAACAAAACTTTTCTTGGTTCTTCTTGGTTGAATTCACGATTTAAGTGATTAGGGCATGTTCTATGCTCTTGAGTAGCTTTGATCATCTTTTTATATGGATTTGCTTTCCTAACAATCGTAATAAGCCCATATTTACGCATAAGCCTTCTAATTTTCTTGTGATTCATTATTAGAAAATAATCGTTTTCTAAAATCATTTTGATTTGTAATGCCCCTACTTTTTCCTTTTTCTGTTGGAAGATAAACTTAATGTGTTTAATATCCATTTCATCTTGTTCATCTTTACGATAACGAGTAGAGGCAGCTTCAAGCCAAGCATAGTACCCACTTCTACTTACCCCAGCTAACTTACATAAGAGACTCAATGAGTTCTTTAACTGTTGATTATGAATCGTGTGATGAATAAGTTGAAATTTCTCGGATGGGGTTAAAATCGCTTTTTGATTATCGCCTGCCTTTCTAGTTCCTCTAGCTTTTTTAGAAAGTCATTCTCCGCTTCTAAAAATTTTATTCTAGCTTCAGCCTTTTTGAGCTTTTCTTCAACCGATAATTCACTTGAAGATGGTCGTCCGATACTTCCCTTACCTCTCTGTTCTATTTTGAGTCCAAATTCACCATGGTTCGTAAGGGTTTTGCGCCACCTATGTATAATCTTTCTGGGCTGTTCTCTACCAATAAGCAATAGGTTAAAACCATGATCAATAAAAATCTGAGAGGGTGGCTTTCCACTTTCATATTCCATTACAGCTTTAATCTTAAAGTCTGGATGATAAGATATTGAACGTTCTGAGACACGTAATACGTAAGGATTATTCTCTAGCTCTTCAATCTGCGATTGGGTATATAAATTTTTACTCATGATGTAAATCCTCCGTCCACAATAATTCTTTTATTATAAACGGGTTATCTCACTTAGGACATAGAAAAACCCGAATAACGGTCACTTTTTATTAAGTATCCATTATTCGGGTTATAGTTCACAATTCACACGTCATTTTCTATGTCATTAATAAAGTAAACACCCAAAAACGGAACCCTTTAATTTTGACATCAACAGCGTTTTTATTTTAGCGATAACTTTCGCTACTTACTTTAGCTATTATAAACATCTATTCATTTCCGAACGGTTTTCAGTAAAAAATGTAGTTGAAAAGGGAAAAATCTTCCCCTTCTAAAAAGGGAAAGATGATGAAAATTATTTTTTTATATAATGAAGCATTGCAAGTTGACCTAATTTTTCTACTTTGGATAATGTGTATTGTAAAGTAATATCATCTCCGTTATAAAGGGAGATTCCTTTCCCTAAAATAATAGGGGCAATGGCTAGTTGGAATTCATCAATTAAATTTTCTTTAAAAAATTCACGAGCTAAGTTTCCTCCACCAATAAACCATATATCTTTACCAGGCTTTTGTTTTATAATATTAATGAAAGTTTTGACATCTTCATCAATAAATGAAGCATATTCATCTGATCCACTAACAGATTTAGAAAATACATAATTTTTATAATCACTATAAGGATAATTCATATCAAATCCACGAATGACATCATAAGTTCCTTTTCCCATAACAACAGTGTCAATTCTTTCTAGGAGTGAATGGTAGCCAGAATCTCCCTCTACTTCTGTTGATTCTAACCACTCTAATGTACCATCCTCATTTGCAATATAGCCATCTATTGAAGTACCAATGTATAAAATAATGTTACGCTGTTTTTTCACGTAAATCTCCATTCTTTCGTTTCAGATGATAAAAATAGTATACCAGTCTGTTCAGATACATACCAAATGGATTTTTTCTAGTTTTTCCCTTTAGGTTGAATGAATGTCAATATTCACTCTCCAAATCGCTGGCTATTTCACACCTATTTTGCACATATGTTCTCGCTGTACAACAAGTATTTCACACTAAAAAAACTTTATGCGAATTCATATGAGAATCTTAGAAAAAATCGAGAAAAACGTTGATTTATCAACAAAAATAAAAGCGTGAATTCGTATGTGAATTCACGCTAAAAACTTATTGTTATATACTTTTTTGCACCCGGTATCAGAACCCGTTAAAATTTTTAAAGACTCTATTAAACCGATAATTAATTTTTTCAACCCCTTTTTTCTTTCTATTTCTCAAAAAAATTGTCTGCCTTCACGAGACCCGGTTCCTGACCTTTTCTTTTGGTACTTTGCGGGGCAATGATCTCTCCTTTGAGATCCCGATTTACAACTTTATTTTTAAACATAGAATGTTTACGATAAAAATCCCAGGCAAACATGACAATTTGTTGTATATATCGGTAATTAATCGACATCACCTTGGACCCTCTTTGAAAGCTTAAGCCAGTATCCTGAATATAAGAACGTTTTCGTCTATAAATAGTCTTCGCTCGATCCTCTACTAATAAGAGGTATTGAGTATCACCATTAATTAGTAAACTCACAAGACGAAGCCAATCCCCCTCAAAATCCTACCCTTCACCACTCAAACTGCATCATAGGTTGGTAGAATGGCTTCAATCCTCTCAATTTTCACAATGAAATCTGGTAGTAGATAATTGAACCTCTCACGACTAAAGTCGCGAGATTCCTAAGTAAAGAAACCTATCGGCTTCTAATTGATTAGGCGATTCCCGCAGTCCCTGCGGTTAGAAGTCGTATCGCTTCAATCTTTAGATTTTTTCCTGCGTTAATATCTCTTTGGTGGTGGGTTCCACAAGAAGGGCAATCCCATTCACGGAGTCCGAGGTTTTTAACGTCTTTGTTTTTTGTTCCGCAACAGGAGCATAGTTGACTGCTGGCAAAGTTTTTGGCAACGAGGACGACTTGTTTTCCACCCCATTTCGCTTTATATTCCATCATGCATCTAAATTGAGACCAGGATGCTTCATTGATGGCTTTAGCTAAATGGTGGTTTTGTAACATATTTTTCACCGACAAATCTTCCATCCCGATAATGTCGTGGTTTTTGACAATTTCAGTTGAAATTTTGTCAAGATAATCTTTCCTTGCATTGGCTATCTTTTCATGGATACGAGCCACTTTGATTCTTGCTTTGTTCCAATTCGATCCGCCAATCGTCCGTCTACTCATTGTGCGTTGTGCTTTCGCTAACTTTTCTTCTAATGAACGGAAGAATTTTGGATTGAAGTACACTGTTCCATCAGATAAGGTTGCAAAGTCTTTGATACCGACATCTATTCCAACAGCCGAAAGAGTTTTGGGTAATGCGGTTATCTCCGTTTCTGCTGTTACGGACACAAAATATTTGCCAGATGGATTCCGTCTAACTGTCGCACTTAAAATCCTGCCTTCTACCTCACGGCTTTTTGCATAACGAACGAGCCCGAGTTTAGGTAGTTTTATCTGATTATCTAATATTTTAATATTTCCATTCGTATATTTTGTCGTGTAGGATTGAACCTTGTTCTTTTTCGATTTGAATCGCGGTAGCTTTGTTTGCTTATGATAGTAACGATTATAGGCATCACTTAAATTTTCCACGGATTTTTGTAAGGCGATGCTGTCCACTTCTTTCAAAAATTCATAATGCTTTTTTAATTCTGGTAGTGATTTAATCGTTTCAAATTTATTAAGAAAATCACCTTTCCAATGATTCATTGGGAGCTGACCGTTCTGTTTCATCTCTTCGACTATATACCAATAGTCATCTTTTTCATTTTGTTTCTTAAGAAAGAAATTAAAGACAAAACGGGTACAGCCAAAGGTTTTGTTGATGAGCGTGGCTTGGCCTTTCGTTGGATAAAGCCTAAATTTGTAGGCTTTATGGACAAGCATAGAGATCCCCCCTTTATCACATTATAGCACATACGTTCGGTAAAAGATACAAAATAATGGTCGATTCATCTCATGACTGAAGTCACAAGTGTTCTCGACCCTTTCATAAAGGAGAACACATTCGCTACTTAACGAAATGAGTTCTCCTTTCAATTAATATTTTTAGATACTGGGTTTCTTTATTGAGCACTGGTCATTGGAAATTTGTATCCCGAGCGTTGCTTTTCGTACCATTACAAAATAGGAAAAGAAAGCCAGAAGACTTGAGCAAAAGATGATCACGCCCATAGGAATGCCGGAATTCGCCCCTGCTATTCCCACCAGTGGAGCCGCTAATGAGCCAAGGACAAATGGCAATAAACCTAATAAGGCAGAGGCACTGCCCGCAATATGTCCTTGCGTTTCAATGGCTAAAGCAAAAGACGTGGTTCCAATCATACTGATAGAAGAGATAAAAAAGAAGATCGGAATCGCGACGGCGAAAAGCGGAGCTTTTAATAACAGAGCAATTAGTAAAACTGCACCCGCTATGCTAGAGATGACTAACCCTATCTTTAAGAAAGTTCGCTCCGAAACGATGTCAGCCAATCGGCCGACCAACTGACTCCCAATAATTAATGCTAATCCATTGGTCCCAAATAAAAAACTAAATTGTTGCGGTGTGACTCCGTAAATATTTTGATAGACAAACGGAATCCCAGATACATAGGCAAAGATTCCAGCTGTAGTAAAGCCTGAAGTTAGTGCGTATCCCATGAACGTTCGATCTCTGAATAAAGAACCAAAATTCTTCATAATCTGTGGCAAATTGCTTGGAACACGGTTTTCTTCTGGCAGAGTTTCTTCTAATTTGAATGCAACCGTGAAGAGCAACACCGCACCTATACAAGCCAACGCAAGAAAAACACCATGCCAATTGGTAAAAGCAAGAATTCCCCCTCCAGCAATCGGTGCAACGATTGGTCCAAGGTTACCCACTAACACCATCATCGTAAAGAACTTGGTCAGTTCCCTTCCACTGAATAAATCTCTAACAATTGCTCTAGAGATTACAAGTCCGCCTGCTGCAGCAAAGCCCTGGACTAATCGAGCGATGATAAGGAAATAGATATTCGGGGCCAACGCACAGGTTATAGAAGCAAGTAAATACAAGGTGATAAAGATAAGCAAGGGTTGTCGGCGGCCTTTCACATCACTTAAAGGACCAATAACCAATTGTCCTAACCCCAAGCCTAATAAACAAGAAGTTAAACTAATTTGTACGAGTGAAGCCGTCGTATGATAATCTTTTACAATTATTGGAAAAGATGGTAAATACGTATCGATTGTAAAAGGTCCTAATAGTCCAAGTGATCCAAGAAGTATAGCAAGCTGTATTCGTTTTTTTCCACTAGGTTTATTCAATGTCCATCGCCTTTCTATATAAGAAGTATTTTTTCCTTATTGCATTATTTCGACATCCTAAATAATAAACTTTATTATAACCTGAGCCTTGCTCAGGGGTAAACAAATAAATTCCATGGAAACGATTTCAATTTTCGACCAAAGGTGAAATGGAAACAGGGGAACGGTTCTTTCTGCTCCGTCCCCCCTTCTATGTATAAAATGAAAATCCTATTTTTAACACTATTGTGCATGATTGTAAACAATCGAAAATCTTTTTTCTCCCAACCACTTTTCTCCGTTGTAATCTATTTTAATGGCAGCCGTATAATCCCCTTCCATTTCAAATTTTGCTTGTCCAACATACACACCATTCCCTGTTTCCTGCATTTCCATTGAAATATCTCCATGACTCATCCCTTGCATATCCAATTTCACACTAACCTCAGCACCCTTTACAGGTTTACCATCACGGTCTAAAATTTTTAATTGAATGGGAGTAGATTGGCCTGGTGTAAATGATTTGGGGGTAACTAGCTTGATCTCAAAATTATTTGAACTGCAGCCTGTTATCAAAATTAAAATAAGGCTAATAAGTAAAATCGTAAATTTGTTCATTACTCGCCATCCTTTCTAAATATTTTTTTCTTGTTGAAATAGATGAGGCACTAGCATATAAAATTATCATCTAAAACCAATAAAGATACAAATATTTAAATTGAACGGAAGGGATATATTTTCATCTAAAATAAAAAAATTAAAGGGTCTTAATTCAACCTTCGCAGAGTGAAATCAGCAAATTAGCCTTGATATAACTAGGAAGGCCAGAGATCCACTGCTCAAGTTGACTTTGAATTAACTTTTTGATTTTCTTATTCGTCTGTTTTAGTGCGTCTTGAAGAAGCTCAATCAACTGTTGTAATGCAATAGCCCAATCAAGTTCATTTACTTCATCACATAATTCGTAAAACAGACCTCCTATTGTGCAATGATCGGTATTACAACGATTTTGCCACACAGAACAATAAAACGAGCAAACACTATCGTGGTATGGCTAATCAGCCCATCATAGGAACGACTTTGGAACTCTTTTTGAAGTTTTAAAAATGATTTAGTCGTCTGAATAGATAGACTCTGAACTTAGTACAGTCAACGATTTGCACTGATTTTATTGGTATGAAAGTTGAGTAATATAGAAAAGAGTCGAGATTTCTCTCGACTCTTTATAACCTCCTTAACAATCACTTGCTTATTAGAATGGAACATATTATCTACTAATTTATTTTACGGACTGTTAATACAAAAATTGAATTTATTACAGTCAGTTTTCCCCATTTTAAAACAACTGATTCTATTTGTTTGGTATCGTTTCAATAACTAGATTATCAAGCATAATATCTTTATAGCCATTAAAGTTAGCTTGTGAGCCTTTCACACCTTGAGTATCGGCAGCTTTGTTAGTAGAATAAATACCAAACCAGCTTTGACCTGATTCATCCCCTTTTAAAGTAAAGGAATAAGTGCCAGTTTTTGCATCCTTATCGCTACTTGCTGTTGATTTTAATTCATCCTTAGTTAATACTCCTTTTTCTTCAAATGGAGCATTACCTGTTACTACTGCGTAAGTTCCATCACTACCTACTTCATAATCAAAAGTGATTTTATACGTTACACCTGGTTTGAATTTGAAGTTTTGAGGTATTGTTTGGTATACAAGTGTGTCACGTTCTGTTAAACCATTAGTTTTAATTGACCATTTACCAGCAATAACATCATTTACTAGTTTTTGGTTCCAACCTCTTTGAGTATATGGTGCATGTAATTCAGCAAGGTGAGTTCGATTATCTTCTACACCTTCAATATCACCAATTACAAACGGATAGATACCTTGTGCAACACTTTCAAAGTCTTGTACGAATTTATCACTGCTTACTTGGTTATTAGCGTTATTTTCTACGATACGAATATCATCAAAGTAACTTGCACCATTCCCAGCATCTCTAGACAAATCAATGGTTACATCAGATGCATTATTACCAGTTTCAAAGAATACGTACATATTTTGAAAATAACTTGTTCCATCTATTGTTGAAGTCATTTGACCATCTGCTTTTGCTTGCTCAGAACCTAAAGTATTGTGTGCATAAGCTCTTACATAGTTCTTAGCGATAGATTTACCAGTACTATTTGTATCCTTTTTACCGTTAGAAGTAATGGTTATACTTGCTTGTTCTTCACTTCTGTTGTCAATACCAACATAAGCAGCATACTTAGTATTTGGTTTTAATCCCGTTACTTTTTGAGTAACATTTACTTTCTCTTTATTGTTAGAGATTGTTAACATGTTATTATTACCTTCACTCTTCGTAATCTTAACCGCTTTTGAATCTCCTGTAACTTTCCAATCTTTTAGGGAATTGCTGTTATAGCCAGTATCTACAAGATGCATTCCTTCGCTCCATTTAACATCTTTGTTAGATTTCGCTTTTTTATGAATGATATATGCAGTAGATTTTTTTGCATTTAATGTGATCTTACCATTTTTAATCGCAACGTCTTCCCCATTTTCATTACCTAGTTCTGTTAACTCATAAACTTTAACTGTACCTTCCCAGCCAGATGGAACAGTCCAAGTTGTTTCTCCACCGTTTGTATTCCAATGGTATAATTTTTCATTCGCTGATGATAATTTTTTACCATTTTGATCCCAAGACCATGGAATTAAATACTTTTCATCACCAGATTTACCTTCAAATATTTCCTTACCATTAAATGTCATAGTTCTTGTACGGTAACCATCTTTATCATTTGCAAAATCATTAGACTTTCTTTCAATTTCAAGTGTATTTTTACCAGAGTCATCTTTTAATACTGCCTTCATGCCTGGTACCCAGTTGTAAGTTTTATTATTATCTGTCATTTCAACTGCTTTACCATCTTCCCACTGTGTTACTTTATAATGTTGGATGAATTTTGTAGGAACGTTCACTGCAAACAAGTTATCCATATAGGCTTTGTAGTCACTTCTACCTTGCCATCCTTCAAAGTCTTTCATGCTGTAGCCACCTAATAATGGAGCATCAGCGTCGCCACCATACTTAGGATAGTTACCAATCCATGCATCTTTTTGATGGTTTTTAATGAAACGAGTAATTGTACTATTGATACCTTTTAGAGTATAACCACCATAAGTTAAATCAGCTGCCCAGTGTTGGAATGTAGAATCATACTCGTTAGCATATCCCCACTCACTACCTAAGCGCCAACCTAAACTGTTAATTTCTTTACTTAACTGACGACTTGGCCATGTACTATTATCACCTGACTGTCCATTACCCCAAACGTCTACATAAATAAAATTTAAATCATTCTTTTTGCCACCAAGGACGTCATAAAAATCTTTGAAACGTTGTGCTCTACCATTTCTTAAATCATAATCAGCATCAATGTTTATTCCTTGGTCAATCCAGTTCCAACCATACTTATAAGTTCCATCTGGATTTTTTAATAAACGATCTTCTTGGAAATATTTTGACTCTGGATAAGTTTCACTTGCATTCACGTGAACTCCAAAAGTTGCCCCATATTCTTTACCCTTCGCTAGCAATGTTTTCATATCCGTTGCGCCACCGATACGAGTTCCAACATCTGCATAATTTAAATGACCAGAATCATGCCCTTCACTACCATAACCTTTCAGTAGAATAGATTGCCCTAGTCCATCGGTATTTAAAGAAAACTTCTTAACTCCATCTAAAGCCATTAAGAAAGGATTTTGAGCTTGACCGCCAAAGTTCATGCTAATGCGGTAACCGACTAAGTCTGGAACCTTTTCTGTCCCTAGAGGTTCGTTCATAATTTTTCTATAATCAATAGCTCCGTCTTGCCAGTTTATTTTTTTATCACTATTAGCGTCGGCAGTAATAACAACCTTCGCAGATGGCATTTCATCTACCTTGTTTACTGTTCCATCTTCTAGCTCAAGAGTACCATCTTCCTTACGATGCTCTTCTGATTTTTGATAGGTCCAGAATGTACTACTTAAACCAATTGTTTTTTGCCCTACACTATTAGTCGTAGCCGTAGCTGTAATTCTTTGTGCATCAGTTTTTGCAGCATAAGAATCTGGAGCTAATTTTTTTGCTAAACTATTCTCCGTATTAGACCAGATACCTGCACTTAATACATCATTAGAAAGAAAAGCATACATATATCCTTTTTGCTCTTCATCTTTCGTATTTAAATTTTTATCAACCTTAACCTGTCTGTCACCATTGATATGTGTATTTGTAGACATCTGTACTCCATCTAGTACAGCATCTTTTTGACTACTATTTACAGTAATTAAATTGTGATTTGGAATTTCAATTGTTTTTACGATTTTGTTGTCCACAATTTTTGTAATATTGAATTCTAAAATATTATCTTTAACAACCATCTCTGCAGTAATAACTGCAGAGATATTGTGACTAACGTCTATTAAAGTCATCTCATACATTATTTTATTAGATGAAACTTTTGCTTTTACTTTTGGTTTTACTGCTATGTCATTAATAAGGATTGTATCTAATGCCTCAGTCTGTCCGTAAAAAGTATTCCCTGCTCCATTTCCAGATTTTAAATCGTACTGAATTACTCTTGGAAATTTCACATCGACGAGAACGTCCATTTGATTAGAAGAAATAACCGTTTGTGCACTTCGTGGAATGATTTGACTACCTTCTTGTTTAATATCCGTGTTCCCCTTAGCTAATATCAGAGAACTATTCGCAAACCATGTAGAACCTACCATACAACCAGCTAAAAGTACTGCAATCGTTTTACTATACTTTTTTCTTGTATTTTTCATAAATACCCTCCTCTGCTTGTACTCTAGATTACTTTTGTCAAAGCGCTTTCACAAGAGAGATGTTGTCCTCTTTTTTAGAAATATTGTTTTTTGTAATATTCAATAACTCAACTTTCGCACCAATAAAATAAGTGCAAATCGTTGACTGTGCTAAGTTCAGAGTCTATCTATTCTGTTGATTGACAAACCTAATAAAAAATGAAAAACACCTCGTTCTTTGGTATAGTGTGATTGACTAGAATACACTATCAACAGAAGAGGTGCCTCCTATATGAGACTAAATCACTTTTAAACCTTCAAAAAGAGTTCCAAAGTCGTTCCTATGATGGGCTGATTAGCCATACCACTATTGTGTTTGCTCGTTTTATTGTGCTGTCGTGGCAAAATCGTTGTAATACCGATCAACGCACAATAGGAGGTCTGTTTTACGAATTATGTGATAAAGTAAATGAACTTGATTGGGCTGTTGCATTACAACAGTTGATTGAGCTTCTTAAAGACGCACTAAAACAGACGAATAAGAAAATCAAAAAATTAATTCAAAGTTAACTTGAGCAGTGGATCTCTGTCCTTCCTAGTTATATCAAGGCCTATTTGCCGATTTCACTCTGCGAAAGTTGAGTTAATAACTAAATTTTCCTATATTGTAATAAAGCATTAGGTTTACCTGAGTCACGGTCATTTGGTGGAAGTGGATAGAGCTGACATAGTTGCAGGTTATGTAGGGCAAACGGCAATTAAGACGGTATGAAGACATGGTATTCATTCCTCCTAAAACACCATCAACATTAAATAAAGAGTCTTTATAATAAACTGAGACTAAACAGATACGTTCACTTACCAATTCCTGGGGGATAACAATGTAGATCTTACTATTCTATTTTATCTTTACAAACCCACTTTTCTTCTGGTTCCTCTCGAGTAAAATCCGATCCAAATAGTGTGTAAATTCGGATTCACCGGAATAAGACAAGCAAAGATATTCCTTCGCCCTTGTCATTCCGATGTAGAATAAAGAAACCTCTCTTTCCTTATCCTCTTCAAGGGGAAATGGCATGGAATCCACATTGACAATAAACACGGCTTGGAAGTCGAGTCCCTTACTGCTATCAATGGTACTTATTTTGATCTTTCCATCTTCTTTTTGAAAAGATCGCTTGGACACGTCATTCTCGGTAATCCAGTAGTTAGGCAATCCCAACTCAGCTAATGAACGTTTAATAATATCCACAATCGGATATTTATGTGTCCGCTTTACTCTGTAAAGGATTAACATTTCTTCTAGCGGTACTTTCCTCTCTTCATGGAGCCTTTTCATTTGCCTCGCAACCATTCTCATTTCATCAAAGAAATTGGCTGCTCGAATGATACCAGGCTCTGGCCCTTTCCGTTTTGTGCTTTGCGGAGCAATGATTTCACCTTCAATACTACGATTTACGACCTTATTTTTAAACATCGAATGCTCACGATAAAATTCCCAGGCAAACTTAACGATTTGGGCAGTATTTCGATAGTTGATAGACAATACCTTTGACCGACCTTGAAAAGATAAACCGGTATCCTGCAAATATGATCGTTTTCGTCTATAAATCGTTTGTGCTCGATCTTCTACCAATAAGAGGGACTGGGTATCCGTATTGATTAGCAAGCTGACTAGACGGAGCCAATCCGCGTCAAAATCCTGCCCTTCATCTATCAATATCGCATCATAGGATGGAAGAATGGTTTCTTTCCTATCGATTTTATCGATGATTTCTGAGAGATTCTGCTCGCTTATCTTTAGATCATTCTTAAGCCAAGCATGAAAGTTCCGAACGATTATGTTTTGATTTTGTACAGCCTTGATCGTTGGATCAAAATCAAATAGATCCTCAGGTTCATTCAGCATATGATTAATCATTTGTTGGATCGCATTGGCCAACGAAATATTATAACAAAGGATAAGAATTTTCCAATCAGGATTTTGTTTTGACAACATTTTCGCTCGACTGGCCAATATTATCGTCTTCCCGCTTCCTGCAACGCCTCGGATTAACCGGTTCTTATCACCGATCTGTTTCGCTAAATTCTCCTGATGAAGGTCCATTGTCTTAATATCATGAAGTGACAGTAATAGCTGATCTTGGTAAGGAACAGGTGCCTTAAATTCGGCGCTAATGCGAACCTCAGGAAATAAATGATAGCGAATAGCATTAATGTCTCCGATGGAAAGTGGTTCCTTTAAACGATATGGAATAACAAACATATTCATAATTTTTTCCATCAAGATTTCTTCCGAAAAGCTCTCCTTTTCAGAATCGATTTCATCTCTTGTTAAGCAAAGGTTTGGTTCAATAACCGAGTAAAGCCCATCTTTAATAAAGTCCTTCGTATACAATCTCGTAAAGACGACACCGTGTCCATAAGGGAACTTCAATTTCAATTTATGTTTTCCATCTGTCTCTATTAGATTTTTATCCCTTTTCAGGACATCTGCTATCTTAAACATGTAGTCTCTCGCCTGATTCATGGGGTTGGGGATAATGGTTTGATCACCATTGGCTGCCACGATATGCCATTCTTCATGATTAATTTGCAAGAGTGTATTTCTGGTATAATCCTTCACTTCCAACACAACCATTCCAAGGTCAGGACCAATAATCACAAAATCTGGTTTCCTACCTTGAATTTCCGGTTCAAAATAAACAATATAATCATCTGGCAGATAGGTTTTTAAAGTTCGGAAAAATAACCGCTCACCCGTTGTGGCAGTGGACCTAATCGTTTCAGGTATAGTAATAGCCATAATAACCGCTCCAAAAGTTGCATTTTCCTTCATTATACTACAATTAGTGCAATCGACCTAAATTTTTACATAAATCTTCTATAATTGTAAAACCCCCCTATTATTTTAACAATTATCTACTAAAATACACAAAATTCCCCAAAGGCATTGTTTTTTCAATTTATTCATTTAATAATAGAAATGATAAAATTTACCTACATAGAACACGAGATTGAAAGAAAGTGGAGTGGATACCTTGTTTAAAGGAATTCTTGAAAAATTATTTAATACAAACCAACATACAAAACAAGTAGAGGTCCAAGCGATCAGCCAAGCTGAAGTTGAGGCGTTAGTAGAGGCAAAAATTAGGGAGCATGCGGCAACATTACAAACTACTACAAATGATCAATCGATCCAGAATCAATCCACTAATCAGGAAGATTACACCCTAACCCAAAAGCAAATTGAATATGCGCTCTCTATACTGGAAAAGATCAAGCCGGAATTCGAACTAGCGATCGATCCAGCTCAATTGACTATTAAGGATTTAAATAGATTAATTGCTTATAATCGTTATAAAAATAAAGGGACACTTGTTAATCTAATGAAAAAAGAAGTACTGAGGAAAACGTAGGAAGCTAATAAATACGGTATAGGAGACCAACATGGAGAGAAAAAGACCAATATTACAAAACAAATCGGAAATACCGGTAAACATTTATAAAGGGGAAGATCTACTAGCGGAATGTCCATCCATTCAAGAGGCAGCAAGATTTTTCAAGAATCATACTGGTGCTAAACGCTTTAACTGGTCGGCTATAAATAACGGAATTTGGTTTGATGAACCCTATTCCATAAATGGTGCAACCTATTATTTCTTAACCGATCCAGCGGCTGTTAAGAAGAAACTAGATAACTTGAAGTCAAAACAGAACGAACAAATAGAATTCAATACAAACACAATTTGAAAGATTTATTTGTTCTTCCAATAATTAGAGCTGCCTTCTATTCGGGCAGCTCTTTTAAAGTATACTTTAATATTGTTGACACTTTTTACCCTATTACATTCTCTTAAATCGGTTGTTCAAAAATACTAAGTTAAACTTCCTCAAATTATTGAACAAGGAAATTCTTACCTTTCCGTTCAAAATGATAATGTAGGCGGTATTCACATATTTCTTTTGTCCAGTTAAAGAGAGATATTTCTTCTTCTTTTGCTACTTCAAGGTTTAACATAAATGTATCTTGTTCATATGTAATTAACCCTTTTGAGCTGCCACTCCATTTTGTCATCGGCATTGAAGCAATCAGTTTGCTAACCCCGCTTTCATCATAATCCCATAATTTTTTGGCACCTTTATCGGAGAAATCAATTCTTTTCCGATGTTCTTTTTCCATTAGGTATTGATGAAAGAAAGGTGCTACTTCGATAGAGGAAATGGGATGATACCAATTCGAGACTCCCTGCTCCAACATAGCCATTAATACCACCATTTTATAACTTTTGGCCATACCCGTTTTTTCTACTTCAACGAACCAATTTTCATATCGATCATAAACTTCTATCTACTGATCTGTTAATTCCTCTGCCCATTTAAGAAATCCAAAGTACGAACTAAATTCCTGTCTGTATTGTGGAGAATCTGATGCACCCTTTAAATGTAATTCCAAATACGATGGTCTTCCACCAAGATCTCTTTTTAAATCCATGTAATCATTAATCAACTTCTCCCTTCGCGGGTGGCGTTTCCGGGACATTTCTTTGAGAAGGTTAATTACATTTACATCTAAATTTAGGTCACACGGTCTTCCTTAATGGATTGCAGATTATGTAATTTATCAGCAGTGATGACTTGTATTTCCTCTATTGATAATTCTTTTAGCATATCGATGGTATGTTGTTTTCTTTCATACCAAGGGAGGGTTTTATCAGGTTCAGAAGCAGCTCTTACTAAATCCGCAATATGCTCTCCAAAATTCTCTACTAAAGTTTCATAATTTGTATCGGTATCTTCAAGAGTATCATGAAGGATAACTGCAGCGATGACAGAATCTGAACACTTCTCCTTTTGCAAAAGCATCCCCACCGCAAAAGGATGAGAGATATAGGGAATATCTGTTGATTTCCTCGTCTGATTTCGATGTGCGATAGAAGCAAAATTTATTGATTTTTGAACGATATTCATCTGGATTTCCTCCTTGTGATTTCCACTTTTATTAAGTTTTATTTAATATTGATTCGGCAACCTCTGATTTTATTTTAAAGATATCATTCAACGTTTCCCTCAAGCGTTCCTCTTCCCTGCTCTCAGTAGTTTTCATTCTGAGGATAGGAATCCCATACTTTCGTAAAATTTCATCCTTCATTTTATCACGTTTTAACTGGTTAGGATTGTCGGCGTGGTAGGCATGTCCATCTACTTCAACAACCAAGACAGGCATTTTGTCCAGTTTATTAAAAATAACAAAATCAGTGTGCGTTAAAATGTTCATGGCATATCGGTGTTCGTCCTCCGTTAGCTTTACCGGATCTTTTATCAGCATACGTAATGGCTGATGCAGTAACCAGTCAAGACTTTGGAATTCTGGTAAACTCAACACCTTTTCAATTACAGTATTCATGAGATTTTCCGATTTATAATCCGAAACCTTTTTACTTTTTTTCAACACGTCAAGTAATTTGTCAGAATAGCTGTTGTAAAGCAGGTCAAAAACGGAGTATATTTGGCTCTCGATGATCCCAAAATTATTATATTGAATATATCTTACCAAATCGCCAATATTCGTTCCTTTCCATCTCTCGCTGCCATCAGATACAACCACAATCAAATTACGAACGGCACGTGAAACCGCCACATTGATTAGATTGGAATTGTCAGCAAAGTCATTCGGTTCATTATAATTCACTACCGTAGTAAGGATAATGACGTCTCTCTCTCTTCCTTGAAATTTATGAACGGTGTCTGCATCTATTTTTCGAGTTCCAATCGTCTTTTGTAGTACATCCGTCTGTAAACGGTATGGTGAGATAATCCCTACCGTTTCATTTTCTTCATTTATTTTTTGGTCAGGGATAATTTCGTTAAAAACCACGTCAATTTGACGCTGATTCATCCTTCCCCTTGCATGATTCCCTTTGGCTGTCTTGTACAAAACAAGTGAATGATCATTATCCTGTTCTTTTGTTAATATAATCAGCTCATTATTATAAAACTTTTGATTACAAAATCCGACGATTTTCGGATGACAGCGATAATGCTCTCTTAAGAGTGTTTTAGGAATCGTCTTATATAAGCTCAAGAAAGAAGACAATAAACTATGGTCTTCAAAATTGTAGGCCTCAGCCATTCCAAAAGACTCAATAATTCTCCTCGTTTGATTGGCAACATCGCTCGAAACAACATTCGGGAGCTGTTTAACATCGCCAACAATCACTGCATTTTTAGCGCAAGATAAGGCTAGAGCACCTGTAACTATGTCCACCTGCGATGCCTCATCAATAATGATGTAATCAAAGAGATAGTTTTGGGCTGTACTGTTTCGCAAAGAATGAGTCGTACTTAGAGTAACCGGATACTCATTAATAAAAGACTTATTAAGATTGTCCTTCCACAATGCATCACCTGTAAATATTGGCCTGCTTCCACCCCTGTACTTTTCAGCCAGTTTTGCCTTATATAAGCCCATTGAACGACGGCTATATTCCTTCATTTCTTGTTCAAAGCTATAGTTTTCAAGCCTAATTGAAATTGATTCGATTTGCGAGTTTAACTCGTCCATTTTTTTCTCGTAAAAAGACTTTTGTAAAAAAGAAACCACTTGATCCGGTGGAATTTTATAGAGCTTTAAGTTATAGATTCCATAAACAAATAAATTATAGATTTTATTCTTGAATGTGATCTTACCTTTGTTCAGATTTTGTTTGAATTCTAATAGAATCCTTAAAATCTTTTCAGAACTTAATTTTAAGAAAGACTTTAGATATAAAGGTTTAAACTTTGATTGCTCATAATACCGCATAAAATATTCATATTCCGTTTGAAAATTTGATAGTTCCTGCTTAAGAATAGCAAGCTTATTTTGATACTCGAGCATTTCATCTAATTTTCTTTGCGATGCAACTAATTCAGCTTGAATCGATTTATATTCTGAAAGCGGTAAAGTCCACTCACTCATAGTAGGATATGTATTTTTCTGATTAGCAAAGAAAATAGCTTTGTTTTGATTGTTGCCAAGATAAGCTACAATAAAATCAACGTCGTACTTTTGAAGTTTTTCAAGGACATTAGCTGTAGCAGAATTATTATTACTGACAACCGCAACAGTCTTATCATTCATCACCGCATTCGCGATAATGTTCAGGATTGTCTGGGTTTTTCCAGTCCCCGGAGGTCCCTCAATGATACTAACCTGGTTTATTAAGGCCTTTTCCGTTGCTGATTTTTGGCTGATATTAAATCCAAAAGGATAGAAAGTCTTAACTTGTTTATTTTCACCATCAAAAGGGATCCCGGATAAATAAGCAGCTAAAACACTGCGGGGACTAATCATGGAAATCTTTTCATACTGCTTACTGAGAAAACTATTGTCCTTTTCATCCTTTATACTCACGTATCTGGCTAAAGTTTTTAGATAATCAAACGTACCACGTGCTGAATTATTAGATAAACAGGTTTCCTCGATTACAAGACTGGATCGCTTATAGATCTTTTTATATCCATTTTTAAATACAAGTTTTATATAATCACCAAAATTAAGGATTTTGGTCATTCCTGTTATTGAGTGATTATTTTCGTAAATCAAAATAGTTTTAGGATCCATCAGTTTTGGGTCTTTAAGCCAAATAATATTTTCATAATTATATGGATAAACTGTATTTCCATTCAGGAACTTTACGTGCCATTTATCCTTAACATTTTTACAAAAGTCAATTTCTACAGTTTTATCTATGTCATTAGCAAGAATAAGATTATTTCCCTCGTCCATAATGTCCTCCCTGCCTAAATAAGTGACTATTTTCCTACTAAATAATACCATAATTATCCCATCCTAAGGGATATTGGATTAGTCCTCCAGTGAAATAAAGCATAAACGCACCGGGGCGCTGACTCCAAAAACTCCAAATTTTGTTGAAGTGGTCCATTAAACGGTTACTAGGTACAGCAACAAAAAAAATAATCCCCCATCTTCCTTGATTCGGAACAAACGAGGGATCATTAACTAATATTCTTTTTAGACATAAAATACCTCTCTTTCTTTTTCATTTAAATTCTCTCTAATTGCCTCTTCCCACCACCGATGGCCATCTGGAATACGATTTTTCATAAGATCTAACCGTTCATTCACATGCTTTGCCTTGATTAACGTTTCTTCCTCCTCCAAATTCCACAACAGATTTCATAGATATCATCAAAGTGAGCGAGTGACATTTCCAGCACCTTCTTTCATAGTTTTGAGAAATTATTGAATCTTTGCCCTCCTTCCTTACTTTAATTATATGATGGATATAGCAATAAATTATTTTAAAATTTGTCAATATTTTGAATTTAGACACTCCTTCTCACAGCTACGTCCTTTACAAAATTGAAGTAGGAGTCTTCTGTCGGAGAACGATAAAAAATGAGTTCCAAACCCATTAATAAGGAATCTGGAACTCATAATTTTATAGTTTATAAATCAGAAACAATGATATAAGATAAACGAACAGGTCCATCTACTCCCCATATCTTGTTTAACTCAATGTCAGAGGAACTACTTGAACCACCCTCTATTTGATAGAGAGTGCTGCTATATGAATTGTTGTATTTGTTTACTTTAATATTCTCCTTTATATATAACCAACTGTAGTTACATTCTTAAAATCAACGATAAAGGACATTTCCATCCCTCTTTATTCCCTGACAGCTGGTATCCACATTTAACCACTACAAAACCATTCCAAAGCCTAATGACTCTTATGTTTATAGAAACACTTTGAATTGATTAAAGGATCCTTTTTGGGATCTTTTTTTCGATTTATGTTTGGAAATACAGAAAAACAAAAGAGCTTGGAAAAGGTTCAAGCTCTTAGTCTAGATTATGTTTTTTCTTCCTCTTCAATCCCTCAATCCACTAGATTACTTCCTAATTACGCTCTATCTCCAAGGTTTTCCAAATTTTATATTTCTCAGGGAGACATGCAGCACAGGGCCTGAATCCAGCTTTAATCGCGGTTTCCTCATCCGCAAAAAACACCCTTACCTTTATGTCTCCATACTTAGCAAGAGCCCTTAAAGCAGCAGGACAATCCATTGTGCCGTATACTTTTGTTTTGCGATGACCACCGTATGTACCTGGGGTTTCACTTTGATAAAATTTCCGATCCGCACCCATCAATGTATATGTTTTATAAGAACGACCGTTATCTATATTTTCACCCATTCCATTACCTCCAAAAACTTTAATATATTTACTTATACGACAAACAACTACACAATTCCTCTTGAAAAACGGTGACATAGAACTCTTGAATTCTAAAGAACCTTATCCTCCCAAGGAACCAGCCCTATCGCCCCAATTCCGGATAATTTTTCTTCTTGAGGATACAGTAAAAAAAGTAACAGCACCCTCTATCTGATAGAGAGTGCTGTTGCATGTATGGTTGTATTTGATTACTACTTTAATATTCTCCTTTAATGACAAAAAACGAACCCCGAATCGTTCCAGCTAGTTTAGACTTCTGCCTGGCAAACTTAAACTTCCCCTCTAACTCCTTTGGTACCTCCATCCCCTAAGAAAGCTTAAAACCAACTGCCCGCTTCTTTGGGTCATCAATCGTATACATAGCATTGACACTAAGCCCATCCTCATAAAAAACGTAGGCCATTTTGATATTTTCCACTTGAAAAAGCGAGGTTTCTAAAGGTTTGGCCGCAAACTCAATAGCACGTTCTTTTAAAATTTGGTTCACATAATCAAGAGTTTCTTGGCTTTCGCTAGCTGGTTCTACCGTAAATTCATGCTTGTATTTATTCATAAAGTAACGAGCTTCATTCGCACGTAAACCAGCAAGCGCTTCTGCGACTGGTGAAGACTCTAAACCCGCCGTAGATACATTTTTAAAATCAACACGATAGGACATTTCCATCCCTCCTTATTTCCTGACAATAGGAATCCACATTTCACCAAATACCAAACCGCTTCGCTGCCCCATCACAACCGACGTATTGGGCCCGCCAACATAGGCAAAATCCTGTGCTTCTGGCAAAGCTTGACCGAAAGCAATACCAGTAAGCATATTGCTCAACTCTTCCGCATTGTTCCCTTCCCCTTTAACAACTAGATATTCACCTTTAGGAAATTGGATCATTCGAGTTGCCTCTGGCAGCGAAGTCTCTGTCATAACCCCGGCATAATGCATCATCTTGTTATTCACCGCTTCGTTCACAGCAAAAATGTAGTCATTTGTCGCAACAGATTTTAACGTATTAAGCGTGCCATCTTGTTTGACGGCCTGCCAAAAGTCTGATTTTTCTTTGGTTATACCCGCATAGTCCGTGTAATTACTCTTAAGCTCCGTTCCAAAACCTAACACGGTAAAGCTGTCTTTTTCTTCAATAGTATAAATTGTCATATTCAAAACCTTCCTTTTTTTAAAATGGAATCAAATGATTTCTCTTTTCACCTGATGAGTTTATAATAGCGTTAAATCATGTCAAAAAATGATACTGTTTTGGAGGCCACGATGAAAAAAGTTGAACGGATTAATACCATTATGCGTTATATCAACAACCGTGCCCACTTTACCATTACTGAAATTATGCAGGAATTTAACATCTCTCGTTCAACTGCTATACGGGATATCAAAGAAATTGAAGCCATGGGGATGCCGCTAGTCGCTGAAGTTGGAAGGGATGGAGGTTATTTTGTCATGAACAACTCTGTCCTACCCACCGTTCGCTTTACGGATAATGAAATCAGAGCTCTTTTTATAGCCTTTATGGCCACAAGAAATCAACAACTCCCCTATTTAAAGAGTCGACAGTCGTTAGCTGAAAAATTACTTGACCTCATCTCAGAAAACCAGCAAGAAGACCTTGTACTGTTAAATCAAATCTTGCTTTTTGAAGGGACGAATCCCCATAATCCCGACCAGCTTGATTTATCAGACCTTCCCCATCCGATGTTAGAAAAAAAAGTTTCCATTTCCTATACGGACCCTTACCAAACCACGGCGGTTCTAAAGACTTTTATCAATGTAAATAACACAGAAGAAATGGCCGAAATATCCAATTGGTTGCTTTTCCTAGGTGGGGATATCAAGGTCAGGGAAATGCCGGAAGAAGTCTTGAATGATATAAAAGAGAGATTATTCCTATATTCCCCATAATTACTACTAGTTAAAACCACATATAGATGCGTTAGGTGAACCGTGACAAAATCAAGTGAGGTTATCTCTTTAAATAGAAACAGCACCATTCCAATTAGTGTGGATGGTGCTGTTTACATTAGAGGAACATTTCCTCAAGCAAAAAGATCAAAACAGGACTTCCCTTTTGAGGAGGGACACTATTCTATCAAAACTATATGTAATTAAATCAGATATTTCTCGGATTCCTTCGTATAATGCACGCCTTGATTAAGATGGCCATTTTTGAGTTTTATTGCCCATTCTGGATCCGCTAGTATGGCACGACCAATGGCTACATAGTCAAATTCGCCTGCTTTGATTTTTTCATCTACAATTTTGAGATTGTCTTCTATTGTTACATGATCATTATCCTGATTGCTCAGAAATGCACGGTTAATTCCGACGGAACCGACCGCAATCGTTGGTTTATTGGTCATTTGTTTCGTCCAGCCGGCTAAGGTTAATGATGGGTCTTCCTCTTTAAATTCAGGTTCCCAAATTCGTCTGGTCGAGCAGTGGAAAATATCTACACCAGCTTCTACCAATGGGGTAAGCAATTGTTCCAGCTCCTTAGAGTTCTTAGCTAATTTTGCTTGATAATCAGTTCCTTTCCATTGTGAATAACGAAAGACAATTGGAAAATCAGGCCCGACTTCTCTCCGACAAGCCCGAACGATATCTGCTGCGAATTTTGATCGCTCTCCTATATCCCCGCCATACTCATCTATACGTTTGTTCGTTAGTTCCCAAAAAAATTGATCAATTAAGTATCCGTGTGCACCATGCAACTCAATTCCGTCAAAGCCGATACGCTTCGCATTTGCGGCCGCTTCAGCGTAGGCATCAATCATTTCAGCCACTTCGTCTTTCGTTAAAGCCTTTATTTTCTCATTTCTCTGGCCTCTTAACGTAAATCCGGACGGACTGACTGGGGGCGCGTCAATATTTGGTTCACTGCCTGCTTTTCGGGCTGCACCTACATGCCATAATTGTGGAATGATTTTGCCGCCTGCTTTGTGGACTTCCTTCACTACATTTGCCCAGCCATTTAAGGCTTTCTCCCCATAAAATCGGGGAATATTGGGGCTCATAACTGCAGCTGGATGATTAATCGCTGTCCCTTCCGTAATGATGAGCCCAATCCCATTCTCGGCACGTTTTCGGTAATATTGTGCAACATTTTCTCCCGGGATCCCTTCCGGCGAAAACATTCTTGTCATTGGGGCCATCACTAACCGGCTAGCTAACCTTTCATTTCCAAATGGTACAGATTGTAACAAAGTATGACCTGCAAACTTTTGATCCAAGGCGAGCACTTCCTTTTTATTTATTCGTTTTAGCCTGCTCCTTTTATTCTATAATTCTACTTTATAAATATAAACTGATAAGTTCTATGTTTATACTAATATTAAAAACATTGGCGATTTAGCAGGTTATTTATAAAACGACAAACAAACTAGTCGCGGTACTTTTTATCACAGGAATTCCTACCACAAAACAAAATAGAGTGCAAGGAAACCCACATTATTGGGTGTTAGTAAGCACTCTGTATAAAATTCTAATATTTTTTTCTTACTTTCTCTTTTACAGATTCCTTCTTCAATAATTCCTTCACTTTCTGAAAATAGAGAAATGTTAGTTCACCGCTCTTTGTAATCTCGAATTCAATTCAATACGTAACAATTTAATAGCATTTTGGACTTCCTAGTCTAATAGCATTTTATTTTCGTATTCGGAGGCAAGTGCTTGGGCGTAGTCGCTGAAGATAGTTTTACTGCGGGATGGTCCCATGTCGATGTCAGCGTAGTTGGAGAAGATGAGTTTTCTTAGTTCGTTGGCATTGTACTTAATTTGCTGTTGTTTGAGTTTAGTTTGTTCGGCTTGGTTGGATTTTTTATAGGCTTCGCTTTCAATATAATTGGTTAGATTAGGAGGTGGAACAGGTTTGTTATTGGCTGTACCAGGTTTTAGTTTACTTCCTAAGAAGACCTGGATTTCTCCTTCATCCTTGCCAACGGTATCAAAAAGAGAGAAGGAGGCGGTCTTGTCTTGGTCTTCTTTTGTGGCTATGGTTAGATGTTCTTTTAATATGGACATCACAGCTTTACTATCCTCATCATCATAATTAAAAACCATATAAAGGACTGTGCTTGTATCGACTAACGGCTTCATTGCCCCAAAGAGTTCAGCTGACTGAAAAATTTGTCTTAGTACGTTTTTCACATTATGTCGGCTGGGCTCAATTAGAAAATAACTCATTTGATTCGTTCCGGTGAACCTTATCAGGTTTTTGCAAACCAATATAATAGGATCATATTCAATTTCAATCTGTGACTTACTATTATTATGAATTTAATATTACTGGAACTTCCAATAACCATCCAACTGCTTTCCTTCAAGTGCTTGC
Source organism: Bacillus sp. sid0103 (assembly GCF_019219025.1). The sequence goes on from NZ_JAHUWN010000004.1 coordinate 32,590, forward strand.
AGCAACCAATCTTGATTATCATTATCCACGTTTTTGTTGAAAATGTTTACCTTAAAATTCCTCAATCCTATAACCCTAACATTACCCCGATGAAGCATGGGATTTCATTCGAATTTCGTAGGAGCTGAAGACTTTTCCATATAAATAAGCAAAACTGAATTGTAAACCAGAAGCTATGTAGAAAGGCAGGGCCAGTGAACCAAATCCAAAAAGATAGCCGGTAAAATACGGTCCAATCGAGATGGGCAGCCTGATTGAAAAGATATTGATGCTTGATGCGAAACCACGGCGCATGTCACGAGTCAAACTCACACTCAACGCTTGCTGTGCCCCTTGTGTACCTCTGTTTAAAGCCGTTCGTATGATATACAAGACAGAAACAAGTGCATAGGACGATAGTAAGGGCATCAAAATCAAAAGCAGGCTTGCAATAAAACGAACCAGCACAATGGACCTTATTGTCCCGTGTTTGTTGGATAATCTTGCTTGTAAGACCGAGGTAACACCTGTCGCAAAAAAAGTGACAGCCAATGTGCTTCCAATCTGTATACTGCTTACCCCGAATTTAGCCGAAAACCAATACGACATCATGGGTCCCGTAAGCCCAATGGCAATCCCGTTAAGTATGTTAATGGCTGCGAGCTTAAAGACCGCAGAATTTTCTTCGCGCAGGATTCTCTTTTCTTGATTCCCTGACTCCTCTTTTATATATCCTGGTTGATTATCAATTTTTCCTTCCTGAATGGTTAAAATGATTGACGCTGTCACAAAGGATAAAACGAAGATAAAGAAGAATATAGGGCGATAGAAAGTGTCTCCTTTAAGATTATGATTCCATAAGGCCGTGATCCCCGCCAGCACTGCACCTGCCGCCATTCCGAAAAAGCTAAGAGCATTATTCAGACTATATACCTTTCCACGCTCTTTTTTTGGGATAAAGGCCGCCAGCCAAGCCTGCTCCGCCGGGGCACAAGGACTGGGAGAACCGGCGTCCGCTTTCCCAAAACCTGAAAGTGTGATTGCAATAAATAACAAAATAGTATTTGTAGATAATATCCCAATCAACGCACATCCGGCAATTAATAGTTCAGAAAAAAGGATAAAGGGTTTTCTCCCCAGTCGATCGCTATAAATACCTATGACTGGGGCTAGTCCTACACCAAGCAAACCTCCGGCAGCAAGCACACTTCCAATCGCCGCTGTGCTCCAACCCAGTGCAGCGAGGTATAGAGACAAATCAACAACTAGCATGCCTTGTCCAATACTTCGAATAGCATTGACCAGCATAAGTTTTTTGGCCGCCGGATGAATTTTTCCGGCTCCTTCTTCATCGTTCTTACCAAACACAAACTTCAACTTTATCACTTCTTTTCTATTTTTCTTACATCATTTTAAATAATTACGTGGGGATATCGGTAAACCATTGTTTATTTACTCTACTTAAAAGAGTTCCAAATTCTCCTGTCATTTATTCACATCCATTACGGTTTACCTATAAAGGAAACATCACAATGGGTGCATTATGTCTTTAGAAAAAAAAAACCAAATAGCGGATACGCATAAGTTGTTTAAAATGGTGATGTTCGAAGCAAAATAATCCGAAAGGATCTGGCTGAACGATGAAAAACGAGGATAGTTTATTAGAGAGGGAAGGAAGCGACATGGTTAAGCATCTAAACAAATGGAAGGAATTCATACAAAATATTAAACAAAATATCTATATTGTGTATCTTGCATACCGTTATCCGAAAACACCATGGTATGCTAAAGCATTTTCATTATTGATTGTTGCCTATGCGTTAAGCCCCATAGACCTTATTCCAGATTTCATTCCAGTATTAGGTTATTTGGATGAAGTTATTCTGCTTCCCTTGGGGATATTAGGAGTGTTCACCCTGATACCTAATCAAGTATTGCAAGAATGCAGGGTGATGGCCTCCCGAACGCCTAAAATGCTGCGGAAAAATTGGGCAGCAGCGATTGTTATTCTCCTCGTTTGGATCAGTCTCGCGACCACTGTTCTTTTCAAATGGGTCATATAAAAAAGGTGCAAAGGTTATGTATGGAGTCCCTTAGCACCAAATTTGCAATCACATATTTTTATTAGAGTTTTATGTTTTTTTTGATGCGGGTCTATCTAGCCGAAATCTCCGATAGATGATAGGTGATGACTGTATAATGGGGGTGCAATTAGCGTCTTGTACAGCTTTTTCAATCAGATAATGTTTTGGCGCCCATTGGCAGACTGGATCCGTCGCATAAGCGTCCCCAGTTAAAGCAAAAGCCTGGCAGCGGCACCCACCTCCGTCTTGGTGTCTTAGTTCACACGAAAGGCAGGGTTCTGGCATCCATTCTTCACCGCGGAAATGGTTAAAAGACTCTGATTCATACCAAATATGACTTAGTGACGAATCAAGAACATTTTCAAAGGAAAGACCCTCAATCATCCCGGCTGTCGGGCAAGGAAGGACTGCCCCATTTGGTGCTACCGTTAGGCCAATCGTCCCCCATCCCCCCATACAAGGCTTAGGTGCCTGAGCATAATAATCAGGAATAACCCAAATGATTTCGATTTTTTTCCCAATGCGCGCTTTTGCGGCGTCATAGATTTCACGGGCAGCTTTAATCTGAACACGGCTTGGCAAAAGCTGCTCCCGATTGAGCAAAGCCCAGTTATAATACTGTGTATTCGCCAGTTCCAGACGTTCAGCACCCACCTCCTCGGCGAGTTTAATAATCTCATCCAAATGATCAATATTCATTCGGTGCAATACGACATTTAATGATAAATACAATCCGGCTTTTTTTACCGCTTTGCAAGCTTCCCTTTTCTTGTCAAAAGCCTTAAAACCGCCGATGATGTCCGAAAGCTTTGCTTCGCCTGCCTGAAAGCTCACCTGCACATTTTCCAGTCCGGCATCACAGAGCCGGGCTGCCTTTTCAGTTGTTAATCCAATGCCGCTGGTTATGAGATTGGTATACATCTCTAATTTATTTGCATGGCGGATAAAAACTTCCAAATCGCCTCGCAAAAGTGGTTCTCCACCGGAAAAATGAACTTCTACAACTCCCAGATCAGCCGCCTCAGACAAAACACGGCACCACTCCCCGGTCGATATTTCCATTGCCTTTGATATCATTTCTAAAGGGTTCGAACAATATGGACAATGTAAAGGACAGCGATGAGTTAACTCCGCGACCAAGGAAAATGGGGGGGGAGCCCCATTATTGTTCTTTGTTATCGACTGAACCATGTTTATGGATCACCACCCAACCCTGATCCTCCATCTCCCGGAGAAACTCAGAAATATCTGCTTTCATCGTTTTCAAATCAAGCAGAGCACTTGTATCTGCAGTTTCTGTGTCTGCCTGCAGGGAAGCCCTTATTTTTTCAGTGATGGTGTTCACCGTTTGTCTCCCGTCACATAAAGTAAGTATAGATGCAGCCGTTTCGTTCAAGACCACGACCTTTTCCGGTAACAAAAGAAGATTCTTTTCCCTTACTTTATCAAATTTTAATCGCGCCTTTGCTGCGAGTCTTGGAATACTGTCAGCTAAAATTGACTCCACCACCTTTCATTTATTTTTCGGGTGAGTGATAAAACCATCGTTCATTCTTATAGAGGATATGCATTTTCGATGGCATCAAGCTGTGCCCACAACACATCACACTTGAAACGCAGTGCGGCAACAGCCCGCCTTTGATCTTTCGGAGTTTGGCAATAGGTAGTCACAAGTTTAAGGGCTGTATCGGCATCACGCGGCGCCTGTGAAAGGCGATTTTGAAAATATTCCAGACCTGCACGGTCAATCCATGGATAAAGCCGCTCAAGGATCTTCATTCTCTTTGACATTAAATCAGGAGAAAACAATTCGGTTAGGGAGGAAGCAACGGCTACCATCCACGGTTTTGTCCGCGCGAAGTTTACATAGGCATCAACAGCAAATCGAACACCCGGAACGACTCTGACTTCCTGCGTTACTTCTTCCCGGGATAACCCCACAGCCTCACCAAGCCGAAGCCATGCTTCAATTCCACCTTCTTCCCCTTGCGTTCCGTCATGATCAATGATTCGCCCAATCCATTCACGTCGCATATCCCTTGACGGCAGCCTAGAAAGAATAGCTGCATCTTTAATCGGAACTGATTTTTGATAATAGTACCGGTTAGCCACCCAACCGCGGATCTGTTCTCTGCTTAATTTTCCTTTATGCATCGCTACGTGAAATGGATGTTTGTCATGATAGAAGGAACTTCCAACAGCTTTTAATTGCTCTGTGAATTCATCCCTCGTCCATAATTCTTCCTTTGTATCATTTAACACCCTTTCTAGGCTAAGGAAATCACCTTGATCCAAAATGTTCACACCTCCACTTCCATACCGTCATAGGCAATCTCAAAACCAAGCCGTTCCAATGTATGCCTTTCCATTGAGTCCTTCTTAAGAATAGGGTTGCTGTTGTTAATGTGAATCAGGATTTTCCGCTTGGCTGGGAATATGGCTAACTTTTCAGCAATGCCCGATGGACCACTAATTGGTAAATGTCCCATACTTCTTGCATCGCGCTTGGTTGCACCCATCTCAACCAATTCGGTTTCTGACCAAAAGGTTCCGTCAACCATCAAGATATCCGCCTTCTGAAAGCAAGCTTCTATAGCCGGGGTGATCCTTTCTAAAGTAGGAAAGTAAGCAAGGCATCTGCCGGTACTCTCATTATAAAGAACCAGCCCGACCTCCCATAAAACTTCCGGGTCATTCTCCTCCTTGTTTGACTGGGTATAAAGCGGCGGTTTTTTAGAAACGGGGACCGTCTCGATGATGATGGTTCCTTCTTCTCCTACACCCGGAAGTCCTATCCGCTTGCGATTATCAGGGTGAAGAGACTGCCATTCCCATGAACAATAGTTTTTCAGTATGGGTAACACTGGAAAAAATGACTGCAAACTCTTTCGTACAGTCTCGGTTCCATAGATGGTTAAACAAGAACCCTCCCGTAATGACAATAACCCAATCGTATGGTCGAACTCGGCATCGGTTAAAATAACACCAGCCAGCGGAGTCTCTCTTATACCTGGACCCGGATGCAGGGCAGTAAACGATTCAATCTGCCTGTGAACATCCGGTCCCGCATTAATGAGATACCAATCCTTTTCATTCGCACTTACAGCAAGCGATGATTGTAATAACGGCTGGTGCGAATCGTTTCCTTCGCGGACACTATGGCAATTTGGACATGCACAGTTCCACTGCGGAAAGCCGCCACCAGCCGCTGCTCCTAAGACTCTAATTCGAATTTGGCTTCAGTCCTTTCACTGGAGACTTGAATACCTTCTTTGCCAATATCCCTAGGTTTACCTAATGCCCTTCCAACTTGCCACCCAATCGCTATATTCACTACAGCCATGAGGGGATACAGGAGATAGTCACCCACTGGTTCTGGAAGCAGGAGATCGACGGCCAGCCATCCTCCGGCTGTTGCACACCCAATAATCGCGCCAATCATTGATTTTAGGTAACGCTTTATTTTCATATGCACTACCTCCATTGATTTATAAAACTATTAATTGCATGCGCAAGCGAGCCGTGCTGCTAGCCAATATAGGCATACATTGTCACCTCAGGAGATGTATTGATCACTTTATACTCAGGCTTCACCCACATGTTAGATACCCCCTTTCATGACACCCACACTGAAAATTCTCCCCTGCGCGGGGGTGTCGGATTTTCCCTTTCAAAATAATCTATGTAGATAGATATCTCAAAATAACCAGAATTTTGACCTGAAGATGTCTTAATGTGGTATTGGATTTGGCAATATATTGCAAAAAGGGACAAGAACAAAAAGAAACAACCTAAGTCCGGATGATGATTGAACTCAGGTTGTTTACATCGTTCCCTTGCTTTTTCTGTGACTGTATTAAAAATAACCTGAGCTTATCAAAACTCAGGTTAAAAACATCCATTTTTTACAAATTTATCCAATTAAAAGCGCCATTTATTACTTCAAAAGACTTATCCCGTACGATTTAAGAATGATACGGGATATCTTATAATTTTTCAACATCTATCTCAGTACTGACTGCTCCTTAAATGAAAATTAACTGTCCATTGTCCATTTTGATTCATTATTCCATGTGTGTGAAATGATAATTCAGAATTATCTGATCTGTAATGTTGCAGCTGTGCTATTATCGTTCCTTTATACTCATTATTACTTATTTTCTGAAACGATTCTGATTCCTCACGAACTAACGTATTCCCAATCCAAATATACGGGTTTCCAATCAAACTTTTAGTGTTCGAACTAACTGGTATATTTGAATTTGTGGTTATCGTATAATGCAGCTGAATGTCTTGGCCATGGTTTATTATCGAATAGTCATTGATGGTTAACCTGATTCCGTTATCCTCGGATGAACCTAAGCCATTACTTGACTGAGCATTGGTCAATGTTGGGTAGGCAAATCCAAAGAGTAAGGAAATGCATAAGGCGGCACCAATGAATCGCACGTTATAAATCGGTAATTTCCTCATTTTAACACCATCCTTATTTTTCGTGAATATCTGATGTTTCGCCAATTTATAATTATCCTTTTAAGAAACAATCTGAGTCCGAATAAGGGAATCAGACTCGGATTGTTTCAAGAGTAAAAATCATTTCTTTTTGGATAGCCATTCCGCTAGTGCTTCAGCCTCTGCACCTTTGGCCATACCTGCTGGCATGCGGTCGCCACCATTAAGAATTTTATTCAAAATGTCCTCTTTAGACATAGTTTTACCTATGTGTTGAAGATTTGGTGCTGTTGCGCCTTGAAGATTATCCCCGTGACAGGAAATACAACTTCTTTTGTAAACCTTTTCCGGATCGATAACAACGTCTGCTTCCCCTTGTAATTTTGCATTTTTATTTATAGCTCCAGGTTTTAACTTACCTCCGAGACCATAAACAACAACCTTCGTACCACCAGTAATGACTGCAACATATTCTTTGCCGTCAACAGTATATATGGAAGGTGCCATTTTGATTTGTTTTCCTCCACTTTGCATGCTCCATAATACTTTACCTGTTTTAATATCAAGAGCATTTACCTTTCCATCCAATTCCCCGTAGAAGGCAAGACCGGCAGCCGTACTTGTGAATCCGCCATACATCGGATCGTCCGTTTTATTTTGATATACTTTTTTCCCTGTATTCATATCAATTGCTGTAATGGTACCAGAAACATCAACATCCTTTGGCAAAGGAAGGATCTTTGTTCCTGGAAAGGTATTATTATCTTTTGCAATCTCTTCTGCATCTTTAGCTGCTACCATTAGATTAGGACTATTAATACCTGGAATAAGCACATAGTTGGTGTCAGGGTCATATGTCTGTGGAGCATAGCTTTCTCCACCTGGTGTTCCTGGCCATTGGAGAACTGCTTTACTCTCATCGCTTGGTACGTCCGAATGCTGAATTTTTACAAAAGGTACCCCATCATAAATGGTCTTCCCTGTTTTTGCGTCCCACGCATACCACTTTCCATTCTTACCGCCTTCAACCACAACCTTTTGCTTTTTCCCGTCGACCTTTGCATTGAGAATCATCGGTGTTGCGGCAGCGTCATAATCCCATATATCATGATCAACTTGAGTAGATGACCACTTAAACTTCCCTGTTTTACTATCTAAAGCAGTGATAGAATCGGTATATGGATTTTTTCCTTTTCTATCTGCATCATAAAAGTCCGGAGCTGGATTCCCTACTGCAAAATACATCATATCAGTATCTGGATCAAACGACATCGGTGTCCATACGGAGCCTCCGCCTGTATATTTACCCTTCGCCCAGCCAGTTCCTCTCTCAGGAACGGTCCAAAACGGCTCTTTCCATAGCGGTTCCAGAGTATCTGCTTTAAACGCCCAAACAAAACCTCGTGTACCATTATCACCGCCGCTGCTTCCAACGTAAACGTTCCCATCATAATACATCGGAGCTGAAGATTCATAATATCTGTTTTCTAACTTAATAGTAGGTTCATGATCCCAAAAGTTAACCATTTTTAACAGTTTTCCGTTCTTCGCATCCAGTTTGGCCAGCCGATTATCGATCATCAAGACAAATACATTCCCATTGGCCACTGCGACACCCCTACTCGCCACATTGGACTGCCATGGCAAACCATTAATATGATCAAGTACGTCCTTGGGCGGCGTCCATGCCCAAAGCTTCTTTCCACTTGCGGCATCGATTGCAAACACATGATTTTTCGAACTAGTCACATACATGACCCCGTCGTGGACGACAGGGAAATCTTCTTGTAAATTTGGAATATCCTTATTCCAATCTAAGATATCCTGCTGCCATGCAATCCCCATTTTTGTTACATTCTCTTTTGTTATCTCTTTATAAGGCACATGTCGGGTATGTTGAAGGTCATACCCCCAATTTGGGAATCCTGTCACATCTTCCTGACTTGCCTGGTTGGATTCCTTGGTTTCCTCTTTTTTGTTATTAGCATTATTCTTCTTATTATTTGACTGACAGCCAACTATAACGATACTTGCTAACAAAACTAAACCTAATGACTTTAAATATCGCATCACGAAAATACCCTCCTGACATTATGAAATAATACATCGATTTTTGATGATGAATTTTTCCACTTTCAGTCTTTAAACCTCCTTAAGATATTCAAATTTTTATAAGAACATTGGTATAATTACCTAAGGCACAAAAATTATTCAAATAGTGACTAATTCTTCCTTCCCTCTTTTAGTTTAATTGTACTGTTGGACGACCCATTACTCATTTAGGCATAAAAAAAGGCAAAATGGGTCAGTCCCCCAGTGATGTAAAGCTTCACCGCGCCGGGGGACTGACCCAAAATTCTAAAAAATTTTTTTGCCTTAAAGATTTGTGCTGGGCCCTTTCCATTAATATTCTCTCTTACAGTTTTTATCTTAAAGTCAGGTGTATATGAAATCTGCGTTCTGACACATGGTTAACATTGGGATTACTCCCTAATAACTTATTCATATAATCTTACTCATCTTGATTTTTCCTCCGATTATGTCCTTTTAATTGATTTTAAACAGATTTTAATCCAAGGAATACAAAAAAAACCCGAACAATGGACTTTTTTAAATGTCCATTATTCGGGTTATAGTTAAAATAGCATGGGGATTGTAGCTGCTATTCTGGTCGTTCATCCAAGGTGTGATACCAAACAAGCGGACCAAGGTGACCGAACTCCCCAACCGCCTCCTCCATCAACCGGTGTGCCTCTTCATATGCGTAGGCAGGTAAAATATCCAATTCATGATACCCCATATTTCCATAGTTATAGACAAGCAAAAACCTATCTGTCTCCCAAAGCTCAAGTCGAAACACATGCCAATGGTTCATCACTTTCAATTGAATTCCTGTGAAGAATGTTTTCTCCCCCAGCTGTTGATAAGCAAACTCCGCTGTCCCTCCTTTATAGGACCTACCCTCCTCCAATACAAGTGGGTAACCTTTCGTATATAGTTGTTCCATACCTTTCAAGGTTTCAAGACTGGTTTCCCTTTTTGTCGCCACAATCACAGGAGACAGCCTATCTACTCCTATTTCATGGTATTCGATGGTACCACTGTCATCCCATTGAATATGCAAACCCGCATCCTGAAGCACATTCGCCCACCTTCCGAGATCTGCGGAATTTTTCAATTGTTCGCAAGAGAGATACAATCCATCCTCCGTTAACAAACGATGGACTATTTCTAAATAACAACTGTCACCATAGGTCGGATTCTCCTTCATGTACTCTAGAAGTGACCAATAGTTTGAAATCATAATAGGCCCCATAATCTCATGAAAGGTCCGTGATGAAATGATTAAATCAAAAGAATTCAGGGAAAAGTGTTCAGTTACCTCCATAAAATCCATTTGGTAAAAACTCACGTTATTAAGCCCTTGCAGCATGGCCAACTGCTGTGCACATTGAATTCCATTTCCACACTGTTCAATGCCAACGATCTCCGCATCTGGAAAAATCGAGGCGTACCAACAAGACAGCAACCCATTATCACACCCAATTTCCAAAATCCGCTTCGGCTTTAAATGAGTTTGCTGATTGATCCAGTTGAGAAGGGACTGATGGAAATTCATCGTCCATGATTCTACCGCCAAACTGAAGGCCAGTGTTCGGTTTTTCACTTCATAAAGATTCCCTTTTAGTTTGCGCTCCATAATGGGTTGGAGTTCCTTAGCCAAGAAGGAGTCAACATGGGTTACATGGGTCCAAAAGTCTTCTTTGGTTAAGCAGTTTTTGATACCCAGTGACTTAAAATAGGCAGAGACACTTTGTGACTTTAATTTAGTATTTATTAACATAGTATTATCTCCAGTTTAGGCGTATTTAGTTTGTTTCAACAGGGTCAATACCTATTAGTTGATATTATTATCTGGTACTAATTATAGCATAAAAAAAAGCTTTACTCCTTAGTGAAGTAAAGAAAATGGAAGAAATTTGGAATGCCCAAAAACCCCCCTAAAAATATTCCTATAAATCTTAGAAATATACTTGACTAATCGTAAGAAGAGACCGCCGAAGCGATCTTCATCTTTATCTAATCTGCCCCTATAGTTAAATAGAAATCTTCACAATCCAAAAATATACCTTCTTATTCATGAAAAGCGACCGGTTGTTGAATATCTTAATTAAAATATATTATTTATAGATTTTTATATTCCTGAAAATAGTTAATACAATGCTCAATGAAAGCTTGTGATATTTTTGTCGGATATAAATATTTATGCTTTAATAAACCAATTGTACGTTTAAAATTTCCGTTTTCAATTTTTAGATGCTTGATTTTATCTTCATATAAATTAACCGATGTTTCGGGTGTAAATGCAGCCCCTCGACCATTTTTAACAAGTTGTAATATGGTAGTAGCTTCTTCTACTTCTACTTGATAGAAAGGTGTATATCCTACCGATTTGCAAAATTGGTCAGTAAATTGACGAAAACTGTATTGCTTTCTCAGACCAATAAATGGAAGGTTACCTTCTATTTCTATTAGGTTAATTGTTTGTGCATTTGCTTCTTTGAATGATTTTGGCACAGTTAAATAAATTTCTTCTTCAAATAATGGCACCCACTCAACATTCGAATGATTAATATTCTCTGTTGTAATACACACATCATATTTTCCATACTCAATAAACTGCTGCAGGTTTTCTTTCGATAATGGAACTTGCTGACATCTTACATCGGGATAGTCATTAAAAAATAAATCGATAAGATTGGTAAAAGTATATGGAAGTGTTGTAACGATTGACAAGTTTCCGCCTCCATCCTTTCTTCTCTCATTTAATGAATGCTCTAGATTGGTGACTTCTGAAAAAATCCGCTCTGCTCGTTGAAATAAAAATCTCCCATTATCGTTTAGTGAGATCCTCTTTCCATTACGGAAAAATAGATCCATTTGTAATTCAGATTCTAAGTTAGTTATTGCCTTACTTAAAGCTGGTTGAGAAATTAAAAGTTCCTTAGCAGCAAGCGAAATATTTTCCAATTTTGCTGTTGTATAAAAGTATCTCAATTTTATTAGGTCCATCTCTTCCCTCACTCTATATAACTTATGGTTATATATAAATAGTTTTTTAGTATTTTTCATTATAACTAATTATGTATAAAATGTGAACGTAAACGTTATCAAAAATAAATTTTAGGAGATGTCATAGATGAGATTAAAAGACAAAGTTGCAATTATTACAGGTGCTGCATCTGGTATGGGACAAGGTGAAGCAATCCGCTTTGCTAAAGAAGGCGCAAAGGTGGTTGTGGCTGACTTAAATTTAGAAGGTGCCCAAGCAGTAGCCGAAGAAATTAAAGCATTCGGTGGAGAAGCGATTGCTTTATCGGTAAATGTTATGAAAACTGAAGATATTTTAAACTGCGTCAAAGTAACAGAAGAAACATTTGGTCCAGTTGATGTATTAGTAAATAATGCTGGTGTATTTGACAAATATGCGAAATCTTTAGATACAACGTTAGAACAATGGAATTTCCTATTAAATATTAACTTAACAAGTGTATTTGAATTCTCGAATGCTGTGTTACCAAGCATGATTGAACGTGGTACTGGTTCAATAGTTAATATTGCTTCAGTTGCTGGACTTGTTGCAGGAAAAGGTGGCGCTGCTTATACTGCTACGAAACATGGTGTAATTGGATATACAAAACACTTGTCTTCTGAATATGCTCGCTACGGTATTAAAATTAATGCAATTTGCCCAGGTACAATTGAAACACCTTTAGTTAAAGATGTTTTAGCTGGCATTCCTAAAGATTTAGTACCAACTCGTACATTTGGACAAGTAGATGAGATAGCAGATTTAGCAGTATTTTTAGCATCTGATGAAGCAAAATTCATGAGTGGAGCAATTGTTCCAATTGATGGCGGATTCACTATTCAATAATTATGAAAGACTCTCTTTTACTGATCAAAAATTACAAATAGAGAAGCAGAAGTTCGTGCTTCTCTATTTTTATGAGGTGAACATATGAAAAGGCAAGGAAAAATACATTATGCTTGGTGGATAATGGTAGCAAGTGCCGCTATTTACGCAGCTAGTGTAGGTATTATCGTTAGCTGTGCGCCAATCTTATATCGTGCCGTAGCAGTTGACTTAAAAGTTGGTGTTTCTGAAATTAGTTTATATACATCGTTAATGTATTTAACAATCACTATTTTATTACCTTTTGCAGGGAAAATATTGAACAAGTATGATATACGTTATATTTTAACTGTTGCTGGAATTATTAACGCTTTAGCATTTTGTTTAATGGGTACTTATCATTCAGTTTTCCCATTTTATATTTCGGGAATTGCGTTAGGGATTGGTAGTACATTCTTAATTTACGGATCTATTCCCTTAATCATGAACAACTGGTTTAAAGCAAAAGTTGGTACTTCTTTAGGAATCGCGATGGCATTTATGGGTATCGGTGGTGCAATCTTCGCTCAAATTACAGGTGTCTTGATTGAATCTATTGGTTGGCGTTCAACCTACATCGCATTGGGTGTTATTGTCGCAATATTAATTTTACCATTCACAATTTTTGTTATTCGCTCAAAACCAGAACAACTAAATATGACTCCTTATGGTGCTGCTGAAGTGGATGCTAATGTTACTAATGTAAAAAAAGCACCTGAAACGGGTGTCTTAAAAAGTGTAGCAATAAAATCACCAGCATTTTATCTAGTGCTGTTATTTACGGGATTATTTGGTTTGGCTTCAACAGTTAGCTTCCACGTACCAAACTTTGTACAATCGGTAGGATTTACTGCTGCAATGGCAGCTACAGGAGTAACTTGTATAACGATTGGACAAACAGGTGGTAAATTCTTACTTGGAGCAATTAATGATAAATTCGGTATTAGAGCAGCCCTATTCATTGGGATTGGTGGTGGAATGATTGGTGTAGTTGCATTGCTAATATCTGATTCATTCGGAATTGGTATTCTTTATGCTGGTGCATTACTATTTGGTATTGGGTTCTCTGGATCTACCTTACTTCCTCCAGTAGTAATTCGAGAGGTATTTGGTGGACGTGATTATGCATCAATTTATACAACAATTATGTCAGCTTCTACGTTAGGTGTGGCAATCGGTACAACATTATTCAGTTATCTTTATGATTCAACTGGTTCTTACTATATTGTATTCATTATTGTAATCGCACTCTTTATTATTACTATTTCTTCTAGTCTATTCTCTCTAAACTGGAAGAAAAAATTAAATTACTAAACCTTTAAACACCTACAAAAACCTATAATTTGTAGGTGTTTGTTTATTGCAAAAGGTTCATCGCAAAAAATCGATTCTGCTCCAATACACAATGTAGAACGACCAATAACCCTTAGCACTTATCTGCCAGCCGCAATTAGCTTTATTATCAAAAAATAGGGGATTGGCCCCAAAGTTTCCCATCAAAAAAAGAGAGTGCTAGGTAATCCCACATTAATGGCACTTACCTTGCACTCCGTAAAAATATATTATTTAATTGCTAACTTTCTCTTTAACAGTCTCCTTCTTCAACAATTCCTTCACTTTCTGATCAATTCGCTCAATCTCCGCCGAAGAGTTCTTCCACCAATTTCGACTCCAAATCCGTTCGATGGTCCAGCCTCTGCTTTCTAGGAACCGTTGACGGTAAACGTCTCTTTCCTTCGCATTTGCGGAGCTGTGATACATAGCTCCATCGCACTCAATTCCCAAAATATATCGCGAAGAATCATGCGGGTGTACAATGGCCATGTCAATTCGGTAACCTGACATCCCTACCTGAGTGGTAACCTCATAACCGAGGTTTCGTAGTTGATGATACACTTGCTCTTCAAACGGTGAGTCGAAGTGTAATTCTTTTTCCTGTACATGAGTATTTACATTTTCATTGACTTCTTGGACAACAGCATTGATCTGCTCCACTTGTGAGTTTGAAACAGCCCTTACATATTTTAGATAGGCCCTTAGTAATTTCGGACCTATTTGAGAAGTGTTTGCCACGTTTAGTTCTTCTGGCTCAATACTTGAAACCACCGTGATTCCTTCTTTAGCCCGTGTAACCGCAACGTTCAGACGGTTTTCTCCACCCTTTTGATTCAGCATCCCAAAGCGGTTATACACCTTTCCTTCCTCGTTTTTCGCATAAGCGATCGAGAAGAGGATAATATCCCTTTCATCCCCTTGCACATTTTCAATATTTTTTACGAAGACGCGTTCATCGAGATCCCTGGTCAAAATTTGATTGTACACGGAGCTAAATTCCTCATCTTCACTCACTAGTTTATCAATCTGGTCCTGAATTTTCGATTGCTGCTTGGAGTTAAAAGTGATAATCCCTACGGTTTTTCCAGGCTGATTGATTAATATATCTTTAAGAATATTGACGACTTCAATCGCTTCCACTTCATTGGACTGGTTAACCCATCTTCCTTCGACTTTTTTCCATTTAATCGCTGGTGGATTTTTAAATGGAATCACATTGGGTGCTATTTGTACATGCCCGTTGTAAAATGCATGATTGGAATAATTGATTAACTCTTCATATTTAGAGCGATAGTGCCACTGAAGCAGCCTTTCAGAAAACCTTCTTTTCGCTAAATTTAGCAAACTAATGGAATCATCCGTATCGTATTCTTCCTCCTCATCATCGTCATTAACAAACGAGGACTGAAACAGATTAGATGGTGGCAATTGTTTCTCATCACCCGCAATAATTACTTGTTTAGCCCGGTAAACTGCCGGAATCCCGCTTTCCACCGTACACTGGGAAGCTTCATCAAAAATAACTAAATCAAACAATCCTTCTTGTAATGGAAAAATAGACGATACAATCTCAGGTGAAGCGAGCCACACTGGCATAATATCGACAAGACCATTGCCAGCAAATTCATTAACTAATCTCCGTAGCGGCCAAACTTGCCGCTTCTTACCAACCTGATGTTTCAGCTCTCTTATATTCCTTGAGTGAGTGGTCTGAACGGTATCCACTTTTTTGGTAAGGCTATGCAGTAAAAACTGTGTCCCAACCTTCCTTTTTTCCTCAATAAGACCCGCAAAGGATTCTCTAATTCTTGAAAATTCATTAGTTGAAATTTTCTGGACCTGTGGATGTTTCCTTTCCGTTTGGTCAATCCATTGGACGTAGGCGGAGTTTTTTAATAAGTCCACCCAGTAATCAGAAAGCGTTAATTCGTTCTTCACTGTTTTCTGTTGAAGGAGAAGAAGCACTTTCTTCTCGACCTCCGAACATTGATTCCAGTATACATCCATTAACTGCAGTTCTTCAAAATCACGATGGATGTATTCGACCATTTTATCTAATTCTGTTAACGGAATATCACCTTCTGATATTCTCGTTTTTAAACTGTTTACTTTTGAATCCTGAAGATATTTTTTTAGCTTGTCTACTTCCTCTGCCATTTCTTTTGTCACTTTACCCAACTGATGCATAATTACTAAAGATTTCTTGATCTTAAGCCATTCTGACGAACTTGTTCCTTTAAATTTTTCCCCATCAAGCAATTCTTCAATGATGTTTTTACCAGAAACTGAAGTCCACCACCAAAGTCTTAAACCTTGTAAGGTTCTTTTCGTGCCATCCTCTAAATCGGGATAAATCTTCTCTAACTTATTTTCTATGAGCCACGTGTACGCTGGCGTAATTTTTTCATGATCTAGGGAGTTGAGGTATTCGACCGCTTGTTTCGCTTTATCAACCACATCATTCAATAGCTCGATCGCTTCCAATTTTTCTTTCATATTAAAATTCGCGAATGTTTTTCGCTCTTTAAGTGGGAAATCCTCCTCGCCAAAACGATCATACCATTCCGCATAGGTGTATACTTTTTCAGAGATATCCACTAACAAATCTTTATTTATAGACGACAGTACCTCATGAAGATCAACAATTTGCGTGGTTTCCCCGATTGGCTTCGCTAATCCATACAAATCATATAACCGTAATCCAAAATCTTGGTAACTGTACAAGGCAGAAGCAATACTGTTCAATAACTCTTCTTGTGAGGATAACTTTTTGGAAGTAGAAGATAACTGATTCATCGCATTTTCAAAAGACACCTGATTTTGCTCTAGAACCGCTCCCACTTTTGCATAAAGCTTTTTGCGATCATTCTTTTCATCATGGACAAGTGCAACATGATTACTTAAGCCCAATCCATCCAGACGTTGGTAAACAACATCCAAAGCCGCACGCTTTTGACAAACAACGAGTACTTTCTTCTCCTGCTGAAGCGCATCCGTAATGAGATTGACAATAACTTGAGATTTGCCTGTTCCGGGCGGTCCATGAACAACAATCCCTTTTTTATAACGAGCTTCTTTAATAATCTCTTCTTGTGACCCATCCGCTTGTAATAGATTTAAAATGTCAGGGGTATTATTATTCGCTTTTTCTGTTTCGCTCGGTTCCCCATCAGTCTCAAAATCTTTATCCTGCGGTTCGATTAGTTCCCCAGCTAAGGATAGATCACTTTCTTCTGATCGGACAATGAGTTCCTCATAATCTTTAACAAGCGAAGACCCGCCTTGTGGGAAATTCCCTATTACCGCATTCTCCAACAAAGTTAAACCTGCTTTTTCCGGAACCTCTTCTTTTCTATATTCCTTCAGTTTGCTAATGCCTTTAGGTGTAAATGACACATTCATTTCATGATTTTTTAAAAATTGGAGCCACTCTTGATAGTTATACTTCGTTGCTAGCTCCGCAGCTTGATCAAAAAAATCTTCTGTAAATGTTTGGTTGTTTAGCTTTTTAAATGCTAAGAACAACGTCCGATTGATTTGAGGACCACCTTCATCTATTCTAATCACCCATTTTTGAGCATTCACATTGTTCTTTTCAAGCCTTATCGGATATAAAAATAATGGAGCTTGAAAAAACGTGCCATCAGACAATGTGCCTGACAAAAACGGAAAACCAAGATAAAAATCATGAATACCTGTTTCCTCTTCAATTCCCTTAATATTACGATATAAATCAGTGAGTTTTCTTGAAAGACTCATTGAAAGTTCATTATTAATAGTTGGCTTAAGTAAGATGACATCATTCTTGGTTTGATTGATGATTTGTTCAACTATAGCTGCACTTACCTTTTCTTTAGATAACCTTGAGAGGTTATCCAGATCAGTTAAATCAAAACTCCACTTATTATAAAGCTTCAATAATCGAATCGAACGATTCCGCCGACTAATGTCATTGAGCTTGTCCCTCATATGTATTAATTTGTCTTTCATTACAAGACCTCTTTCCATTGTCCAAATATCCATTAATACTCATTATACTTGTTATATATGATGGGTATTCTTGTTCCAAGAGAATATTATTTTAGATATATCGAAAATCTTATATCAATAAATTGGAAATACATTGAGATATCTTTTATCATTATAAGGATTCGATCCTAACTGGCATCAAGTTTCATCAATTTGGCGGTGCATTTTAATCCATTGGAAACTAATTTCTCACCGATTTTACTATTAACTATGGTCCAATAATACAAAAATGCCAGAACACTCCATAAGGATATGTTCTGGCATTCCAACTGTAGAAAATAATTCGAAAGCATTTGTCTGTTAATTTTATAATTTGCTGCGACTTATAAATTAATTTAAGAACCCCTAGTGAACTCTTCCCTTTCAGGGATTACATAAATACTAAACAAACAAACCTGGCACACAGGTCTCAAGCAGTTTTGAAGTTAGTAGGAAGGTATTATTTCTCTGTATCTTTTGATAACTTAGGTTGTCGAGAATCCTTGATTTTTAGGGATTCTCGAGCAACTTAAGATTGTTTAGTAATTTTTAATTTTTGTTTATGAATTATGGTATGTTACCAAAAGGTGACCATACTACAATTTTTTATTAGAGCAATACCTATAGTTACCGACAATATTTGCAGATTCTATCTTTGAAGGGTCTGCAGATTTTTTTATCAACCATTTAAGCCAAGTGGGAATATAATACCTGTAATAAAAATTTGCTATAGTGTAATTTTATTATATGTTTATATTATATGCATAAATTGCGGGAAATCAACGTTTTGGATGATTAGCTGTAACATCTTTAACGGTGATTTACCGTTTTTTAAGGGGAAGCCGTTATCAAAATGTTAGCATCTCAAAAAATATTCTGTAACAATTGTTTACACACTCCACATAGGGCAAGATGATGTTTAAGTGTCTACGTCTGTGAATACATCTCGAACAGTATTTTTTGCCCTATTAGTATGCTTGTAATTAATCCCAATATTCCGTTTGTTCATTCTTCTCTACAGAAGTTATTTTTTCAACTGTCCAGCCCCATGTGTTTCTCTTCCTGTTGAACCTTCTCTTCTTAATATAACCCACCTTATCATAATCTTGAATTTTGTGTTCCTCAACTAATTTAGGAGAAATATAAACATCATCAACAAACGCAAATGAGTTCGTGTATTCTTTGTCAACATAACCGATGCCAGTTTGAATAAAATTAGCTAAAAAAGTTTCATCCCCTGGTGCAATTTTATAAATTTTAAATAAGTTCGTTCTTTTTTTATCTGCAAACATCCTTACTTTCAAAACTTCATCGGTTTCCCATTTATGATCCTCTTGAATGGAATCGATGTAGAAATATCCTTCTTTTACTTTTGAAAGAGAGCTATCTCCTATGTATGCAAAATTAATTATACCTTTATCTTTGTTTATATTAGTAACAATAATATCGGTAAAAGGAAGCGTTCGATAAAGAATTTCTTCAGCGTTGTCCGCGTATTCTTTTAAAGAATCTCTATTTTCAGTCGACTGCGCTTCAATATACCAAGTTTCTTTTTTCCACTCTCCAAGTTGCTGAGAAATTTTTCCCCATTTGTTCATTCGTGTAGAAATTAATTCATTGAATTCATATTTTGCATTTGAAAACATCTTTTTCCTCACAAGAATAGGGATGATTTTTTCCTGCAATCCAACGATCATATCCGGTTTTGATTTACAAAGTAATCCTGCACATAAGCAATTGAATTTTTCCTCATCATTTACAAGTTCGCTAATTAAATCCCAAACCCAAAAATCCTTGCTTCTCATTCTTGCAAACGCAGTAACTGTTTCTAGAGCCTCATCTTTCCTGTTCACTTTCATCAATAATTTCGCTTTATAATACGGGAGCCATTCAAAAGAAGGATTACTTTGTATTTGAGTATTTAGCACGTCGATAAATGAATTAATCCTTTGTTCCGTTGCCATAGAAATATCCAATGATAACAGTTTTTTCGCATAAAAATTCAGTACATCTTCTGTCAATGACCTAACTTCTACATTCTCGCCTTTATCATTAGTAAAATTAGTCTTTTTATAATCTCCTTTGTCAAACCAACCGAATCCAATAGTGTCCATAAATGTAAGATAGTTTGTATTGTTTAATTTGGTTTGAAGTTCTTTGATAAGTGAACGCGAAGCTGAAGTTTCATTATTAACATAAAACCCTCTGTTCTCAATAAACTTCGCTTCATTCCCACAAAACCTCAACAACTGTGGAAAAACTTTATCAGCAAACTGCTCTCCTTGCATCACAACCCGTCGAATGGACCAAAGTATTGAATTTACTAACGTTTTCTTGAAATCGTTAGTAGTAACACTATTGAAAGGATTGTTATCAAAAGTAATAACTGCATTATTGTTAAGAATCACTAAATTGTGTATATAATTGTCAATGTTCCCTTCAGAAGTCTTCAAATAATCATACATGATCCAGCCAAAAGTGATTACTGCATCCTCATCGTCTTGATTTGCTTTAAGATACGGAAGGAGTGCAATGTATGCCTCTTTTCGCTTCCCTGTTTTCCTCAGTTGCTTTGCTTCTTCAATTGGGTCTGGGTCCAGTTTCCCACCGTTCCGAGCGATTTTCTCAAACAACTTATCTAATTCGGTTAATATTTCAGTTATTTCCGAATACTCCTTTTTAAGTTTTAATTGCTGCACGAAATAATTACGATCGATGCGATTATATGAGTAATCTTGCAACAAATTGAATTTCACAAAGTACTTGGAACAAATTCGGTACAAGTCATCTTTAAAATTTTTGGTTGTGTACATTCTGTTCACTTCCTTTAGTCAAGAACATAGATTTCTTTTATCAATCCAACAATTTCTGAGAA
Organism: Bacillus sp. sid0103; assembly: GCF_019219025.1. The sequence continues at coordinate 53,279 of NZ_JAHUWN010000004.1, forward strand.
AAGTTCCTTACTTCCATCAATGTAATAGAATTTAGAAATCATGCCATCACCGGTATACCAAAGTTGGATTCGTACGTTATTCTCTTTATTGGAAAAACTTAATATCAAATTCCAATCATGAAAGTCCAAAACCTTCATTTGAATATCATAATTTTCTAAGATAGCAACAAACTCTTGCAAAAACGAGTGCATTACTCCACTTGGAACATCCTTTGAAACTGGTTTTAATAAAGGCAAAATATGTCCAAAATCCTCCTGTTCACCTGACTTTAACCTTGGTATCTTCATTTCTCCTCTGCCGTTATAGTCGAAGAACAATTCAATTTTACGGTCATTCATCTCCAAAGTGACAATCTCTAAATAATTTCTTGGAGCTATATTTGAGATAGTTGCCACACCTGACAATTGGGTTTCCAAATAGTTTTGAAGCTGTTCGGTAGAAGTTTGGTCCCCATTAGAGAGCGATAAAATGATATTACTTTTATTTGGAGCTGTTATGGATGTTGACTCACTAAATTCTGTCTTCAAAAAAGGAGAGATTGGTTTCCAATTGATCAGTTGAACATTATTTAACCCGGTCGATATCCCAGTATAAATCCATTTGAAATATGCCTTATTCGTTTTTCCTCGGTTTTCATCTTGCTGTGTATTAAAAAACACCGTTTCAAAAGAATAAGCCATTGCCTTATTTACTGTCATCGCCCAGCCAAACTTTACTCTCGCTGCATTTAAAAGCTTAAAATATTCGCTTGTTGGCACTTTTAATTTTTTCAGTACCCGATCTCTGTACGCCTTTTCAAAACGAGTCAACTTCCGTTTGTCTTTGGAATCCCTATAAATTTCTTTCCCATCTTTTTTGGATATAATATATAGATCAGGATGTTGTAACATTTCTTGGTATTCCACACTTCTTTCAAAAGGTTCTTTATCAAAAACCTCCTTTTCATAACTCGATAATACGATTTGATAGGCAATAATCTCGTTTGTTTCCAGCTCATTCTTTGTAGCTTTCAAGTAATTATCGAATACAAGAGTTTCAATGATACTTCCATCCTGAAGCTTTATTTGACAAGGGATAAATCGCAATATTACTTTTTCGTCTTTAATGACCACAGTTTTTTCGATTATATGATCATGATCAACAGTGATAACTTCGCCAAAATAACCGTTGTCCACCCTTTTAGGTTCAACAAAAGAAAAAGGTTGTTCATTATTATCAAATGGTGATAAATCATTTTCCACCAATCTTGGTCCATAAGCTTGAATCGTAGTATTAAAAACAATGTAATCCTTTGCCCCTATTTCTCCACCATTTTTAATTAATTGCTTCTTTATCCAGATATTCACTTGATTTGCTTGCTTATTGGAAAATAAAAGAATACTACTGCTGGTTGGATTCAACCAAGCTTCCCTCAATACATTTGTTTTGTCTTCCCTTTCGCAAACGGAAATCTCTTCACTAGAGTATATAAATAACTCATTATATCGGTCTTCCCCTATATTCTTTGAAATCTTATTACAAACTTTAATGATTTCAGAATCCCCGTCATTATCTGGCAACTCTGTTTTCCCGATTTCTGAAAAGATATTTTTAATATCAAGAAGGGCTTTCAAGTATTCTGGATTAAGTGCATTTTCAGTGTTTGACCCATAACTCAGCTTATTTTTATCTCCAATGAAAATAACCTTTCTCTCGGGATTGGACTCCAAATCGATATAATTTAAGACATCATCTAATAAATGCCCTGAACCAAATTGCAGCAAATCTGAATCGAAATTCGAATTAGTAATCAGCTGACTATCATCGATAATATACAAGGCTTTATCTTGATCATGGATTTCATCATGTCCTTTTATTGGAATAGTCTTTTTGTAAAATTCATCTATTGTATCACTATTGAAATCAAATACCGTATTAAATAGTGAATCGACTTCTTCTAGTTCTGGATTGTTCCTCAGCATCTTCCTTCTCAATCGATTAGAGTAAGCAAATACTGGGGCATCTGTAAAACCTAAATCGAAAGCAATTTCCCGAATATCAGGAATTAGCGCTGTTTTGCCACTTCTCGTATTACCTGTTAAGGTCATAATTTTGCTATCAGATATTAGAAATTCCCGAATTTCTTGCAAGGAATTTATATTTTTAGTTCGTTCTTCAACACGCCGTTCGTGAAACTCCGGTTCAAATTGAATATAAAACTGGTATTCATTCGCAACAAACAAAGTCTCTGTAAAAGTTTGTCTCCCCTTATCCGACAAATAATTCATATTCCTATCAGCCATGACATCAAGGATGTCGACAATTTTGTTAAGATAATTGTTAGAATCAACAATTGAAAAACTGACTTGGAACTGGCGGGGTATTCTACCTACGACTTCTATGTTATCGTGAAAACACACTACAGTTGATATAGACTTACGTTCAAAATCGTGCAAACGATATTTAAGTTCATCTATCAGCTTTATTCGCTGCTTGCCAAGTTGACTAAATGGATTCGGAGAGCTTCCTCCTTTAACAGTTACATCACCATTTATCACCCATCTACCAAATCCGAAATTTTCCTCAGATGGAAGTTCTAGTGTCCCGCTATAATCTTTAAAATCAATAATAATAATTTGACTTTCAGTAACCAACAAGCAGTCTATTTGCAAATCTTCTCGCACAATGCACTCCGGCATTCCTAGTAAAATACCATCCCATTGCCTTTGCTCAAAAACTTGTGACAACTCAACCGATATTTTCCTGAAAAATTCATTTTCGTACGATTTTGAGGATTTGCCTTTACGAACCTCTAACATATTATTTTGCCTCCGTGTGCAGTTCATCTCTAAATATTATATCATTTCAGCTGAATTTCTAGTTAATTATCCTTAATCTTAATTCTAAAAACCAATGCAAGTCCTAAGATCCAAGAGAATTATCCTTTTCTCTTAAATTCCAACAATTTGAATATACCTTCGTAATAGGTCCCAAATGATTAATACTATATTTTGTGTTTATATTCTCGGAAAATTTGATAACGCCGTTCTATTTTATTTCCTATTTCCTCCAATCTCCTTTTGTTATCAAAAATGTTATACTTCTTCTCATCATTAAAATTACTACTTATCGCTATATCGAGTTCATCAAATGAATTAATTAAATCAAAGTAACTTTGTGAAGCAGTTTCGTCTTCAAAGGTTCTATACATATTATTTATTTCATTAATTACAAAAGTTCTAAACTTGTATCTATCTTCAACATTACATCTAAATATGGCGGATGAAATGCCGCCAGTAACTTCCTTTACAAACTCCATTATTTTAAGATTTTTTATTAGATCTATAACCTCTTCAAAAGTTTTTCTATCCTCACCATATATATTATTAATTAATTTCTTCACAACAAAAAACTCATACAATTCTTTATGCTTAATCAATAAATTAGATATATCAGCATTTTTAAGAATATCAATTTCTTTTATGCTATCCTTATTATTCTTTATAAACTCTTCCCAGAATCCAATTCTCTCATCATTATCAAGATCCTTTGGAACACACAAAACCCACTTTGTAATATTCTTATTGAATTTCTTTGCTGTTTCTAATCCTTTATTGAAGGAGTTTTGAATTTCTGTTTTGTTTTCCATTAAATCAGTCTTTATAAAAAATTTACATTGATAAAACGATCCAGTTATCATCAATTTCATGAATGATATCTAAACCACCGTCTCCCCTCCGTACACTTACATGAAAAACGTTACCCCCAACTGGCAGTTGTAATGAATAAATATCTTCTTTTGAAGATTTTAATATTTCTCTTTTACAATCACTAAGTTCACTTTTCTCAAATTTAATAATTGAGTTATGTTCTTGAATAATAATTTGCGCACAAATTGTTTCAAATATATACCTTGCTCCATCACCATATAGCCCTTGCAATAAATAGCCTATATCCATAAGTGATTTTAACTCCCTTTTTACTAATTATCTATTTCAAAAGTGCCATTTTTCATATCTCTATAAGAGAAGCCCTTTTATTAACGACTCAACTGATTTTGTCAAAGCAGGATTCTCATACGTAATTATGAGCTGATCAGGAAAATATTGTTGGTAGATTGACTGTTTCTCTAACCAACGTGTATCATAATCATCTTTACCAATCATCCCCAAATGCTCCCAGTAGTACTCTTTTCCATTTACTGCGAGAGTAAAATCAGGAGAGAGACGTTTGTTTCCGCCATAGTATAATTCCTTTTCATACTCATAGAAGATTCCATGTTGGTGCAGCAGGTTTGCTATGATCACTTCTGATTTAGATCGCACAAGATCGCCTTTTGTCGTGGCATAAATTTTGCTTAAAAGGAACTTTGGAACACCTAAGTGACGGCCAATTTCTTGATGCAATTCCCTTGAATTATCACAGTTTTCAAGGATATGTACAAAATAATTCAAGTGAGCGTGCTTGTAGGATTTTTTATCCTTTCCATATTCCTCAAGACGCTGGAGCGTAGGCTCATCTAGCTCTTCTAGGTTGCTTTTTATAACCAGGCACTTCCCAAGGCTCTTATCGACTATTACCTGATTAGTTACAATTGCATTAAAAACAATATCACTAATCTCCTTGGCGGTTTTTTTACTTTTTTTCATCGTTGTAATCATATTTTTTGTTTTTGTCAAAGAGATGAGGTTAGCTAACTCCGTATCCTTCACGTTTGAAAAAACATCAAGGCTGGTAATGCCTTTTGCTACAATCTCAATAACTCCATTGTCTATAAAATACGGTAGACATTTTTGTATATCCTCGTCATCAAAATATGAAAGTGTTTTATAGCCTATTTTGTTGGAGGTTACCTTAGAAAATGCTTCTTTGAGTTCATCCATTGTAGGGAATGATTTATCAATAAAGTGTGATTTTTTTACATCAATATTTTTATTTGAATACAACAAATAAGCATTGGAAGCTTGTTTGTCGCGTGATGCTCTTCCTACTTCTTGATAATATTGAGCAACTGATTCTGGGATCATAAAATGGATGACTACACGAATATCAGGTATATCGATACCCATTCCAAAAGCATTTGTTGCAAACACAACATCTAACTTATTGTTTTTAAAGCGTTCAATTATATCCTGCTTGTCTTTTGAGGACACATCTCCATGAAAGTGTGTTGCTTTAATCCCTCTCTCAATCGCAGCCTTGGCAAGCTCTTCTGTACTGTTCTTGCCTTTTACTCGGTAGATATAAACGAGAGTTTTCTCATTTTGATGAATCGTGAGTAATTTCCATAGTTTTTCTAGCTTTTCATCCTCTTTAATAAACTTAAAAGTCTTTAATTCGATTTCAGTTCGAACAAGCAACTCACTTTTTAATACTGATTCATGTTTAATTTTGAATGAATCACAAATATCCGCCACTTCTTTTCTATTTAAAGTAGCTGATAACCCTAAAACAGTTGGCCACTGAACTCCATAAACATTATTTAAAAAAGTAGGAATATGTTTATAAAACGGGCGGAAACTATGCCCCCATTGAGATACACAGTGAATCTCATCAATAGCGATTAATTTTAATTCATCTTTCCTAGACTTGATGCAAAACTCGAATAACCCATCCGTAGAAATCCGTTCAGGACTTACAAAAATAAAATCAGGGTTCAGTTCGCCCTTATAAAAAGCCTTTAACAATTTCAATTGTTTCCTAGCGTCAATTCCAGCATGTAAAGTCAACACTTTATATCCATGTTCCTCTAGCTTTATTGCTTGTTCATCAATAAGCGCTGTTAAAGGGGAAATCACCAAAGTAATACCTTGTAGACCTAAGCCGGATAACCAATATGTTAAAGACTTACCACCACCAGTTTGCATTATACAAAGTGTATTTTCTTTAGTAAGAACTTGTTGAATGACACTTTCTTGAAATTCAATTAAACTAAATTTTTCAGCTAATTTTGGAAAGCATTGCTTAAACAGATTTTTTACATCCATGAGTATAGTTTATCCTCCGAACTGCTCGAGATAAATTTGATATCGTCTTCATGCTTCTTGGCTATAAAAGCAAAGAATTGATTTACTAACACATAACGATATTCAGCAGGGATATGAACATTATTCTTATCCGCTTCTTTCTTTAATAACAGATAAATTTGGTAAGCATAAAAGCCAAATAATTCATATGGATAGAAATAGTTTTGGTTAGTGAGACTTTTTTCTACGTTAATCATGAGAAACTGGGAACCTTCTTCACATTCAAACGTTTTTTTATTTGTTAGATACCAGAGCGCCCAAATTGCTTCCTTTGAACGATACGGAAAAAATGCGGGGTGTAATTTAAATAAGAAATGGCTCTTAATGCCTCCACCTATAACTCCAAATACAGAATAATCCTCAGTGTCTATTTCCTCGAACTCCAATTCACTTAATGTCTTGATAGAATCATAGTCAAATTCTTCACACTCTTCAGCATAGCTATTTGCAAATGAAGATAAGTTTTGACAAACCGCTAGCAACTCATTCGGGTTTGAAATACCAAACTCATACCGGTACTTATCCAATTCCTTAGCCTTACTGTTTAATGTGACACGGATGATAGGGCAAGCACTTCTTAGTTTTGCTTTAAACCCGGCAGGATTATCTTCATATTCTTCGAGCCATTCTTCATCTAATAAATCAATATACGATTTACGGTCTTTTTCAAATTTTTCAATTCCTTCTGCAATAAGGCTTTTTAGTACATTTGAAGTATTTTTTTTACGAGTTTTTACTACCCCATCACTTCCAAACTTTTCAGCAAGCATATTGATTTGTTGCTCTGATAATGTTGTTCCCCCAGCAGATTGAATAAAGGCATCAAAGTAATCATGGAAATGAGCTTTTATTTCTAATAAAACACGTTCAATATGTTGCTCTTCATAACATTTTTCTTCTATGTTATTTGGGTAGTACATAAAATCCCCCCTAATTGTATATGTATAATTTTACCACACTTTAAACTTCTGAAAATATGGTGATTATTTTTCTTTCTTATTTATTTTAAATGTAAAGAAAAAAGCCTCTCAAAAGTTAAATATAACTCCTGAAAAGCTATTGGAAAAAAATTTAAAATCAATCCAGACGTTTCATTGCTTGTTTCAACTGATCCATTTCCTCTTTGCTTAAAGTAACGCCTTTTCCCATTTTTTCATGGTTCGGGTCCCATTCTCTGATGTCGAATTTTGGTTCACGACCATTCCAGCTGATTAGGTTCAATTCCTTTGTCCAGCCTTTTGCCGATTCAGAAAGGACAGCGATTTTCTCTGTAATTTCAAATTTAATGTCAGCCACGTCCAACACTCCTTTTATTGCAAATTAGCCTTATACTTGATAATCTTCAGGGGATTCTGCCCCTCGACTTATTTACACTTCTTACACAATAACTCCATATTCTTGAAATTTTCTGCCTGTTCCATAACCTTCTCAAACACTTCTTCGTCCCATTCAGGAGGATAGCCATTTTTATAAAGTAAAACAGTTAAGTCCATATTCATTTGACTTTTTATGTCATCACGCGTAGACCAATCCGCAAATTGTGCTTTATCCTTAACAAGATCTTGATTTTATTTGCAAGAACAAGACACTTATCATTGGCATAAGGAAAACCATGGTCGTCCCGTACCTTAACAAGAATATCGTAAAACGCTTTTTCTTCATACGTAATACCTAGTTCCCTCAAAAGATGTTTTATCTGCTTGTAAATCTTTAAATATCTTCAAAAGTTCATTTAAAACCTCCGTAACGGCAAAATTTATCTCTTTTTCCCCTCCTGTTGTTTCAATTCTCTTATATTCCTGCTATAAGCGTTTTGGAAATTGTTTACACTTTTTGTTAGGTTGAGTTCCAAATTTTCTTTTTTTTCAATAAGGGCTGTGTAGGGCTTTACACAGAATTAATTAGACAAGGAAAGTCCTTCATTGTGTTTAATTTCTAATAAACTACCATTTCAATTGCTAGTGCAACATTTTCTCATTTTGAACTTACCCCTTTAGATACCTCACAAGCGACCTTTTATTCATTGTCATGTTCTTTAATATCCGTTATAAATTGCTGTAACAAAGGTTCCTGATACCCTGCCTTTTTCACTTTTTTCATTTCTTCAATTACGGAATTAAACTCGTTAAAACCTTTTTGAATTAACCGTTCCAATGCGATTGAGGAAATGGGGACATTTGAAATGCTGGTCCTGTATTCTTCAAGCCCCATCCTCCAAATTTTGATTTTTTCTTTGTACAGGTTTTTTAAGTGTTTTGCGATAACAATTCCTTTTACATCTAAATCACCTGAATAATATAATGTTGCTCCACCCTTTACGAGCTTGTCCAGTAACAACTTTCCTGACAACTTTAGATTGCCATGTGTACAAACAACAGGGTATACACCCTCTAACTTATCAAGCAAGCTCGAATACACACCGCTATTTTCAAGAATAAACACCTTGTTCCCTGCTACGGGTTTTACTACTTCAACATCTCGGAGCGACCTTAACGATATGTTTTGAACTGTTCCTTCTCTATTTGCCCAATGCCATTGTTGTACTTTATCTACATCACGATAGGCTTCTAAACCATAAACCGTTACGAAACTATGCAAATCATCTTTGTCCAGATACACTTGTGTTAAAAGATTCGTTTCATCTTCCGCCGTAAGACTACTGCGATATTCTCGGTTTTCTTGTTCGCTAATTATCATTTCGATAGCTTGATAGATTCGCTTGTTTTTATCAAAATAATGAGGGTTGCCTGTGATTCGCTCCGAGAAAATCGGCAACCGTTCAAAATCACCATCCTGCGGGAAATGGGAGATTGCTTTTAGGATAACTTCAATGGATGACAAGTCCCCTTCGTTGTACAAGGCTGCGAAAGATGCGGAGCCTTTTTCTTTGTTTCGTATTTTTTCAATCACGAGCGTTGCGTTAGGATGTGGATAGGTTTCCAAAAGATACTGGAAGTAGGCTTCTTTCTTTTGTTGTTCCTCTAACTGCCTATTTTTCTTTGGCGCAATCGGTTCCTTTGTAACCCATTCTATTATTTCCAAAAGATTAAATGATTCAAACTTAGAGCCAATTAATCTTCTTTCAAATTTTGTTAAGTTGATGGTCACAGGACTCGCTTTGATTTTGGTCCCCATCCATGCTTCAATGGCAGCTCTTTCTTCCTCCGTTGGTTTAATTTTAACCGAACCACTTACATTTCCTAGTGATTCGATTTTATTTTTAAAAAGGGAGAAAAGGCGTTGTAACGCCTTTTTCCCAAAGTATTCAATAGCTTCTTGTTTTAATTTGGAATCCATGTGAAACTCCCCTTATGTTTAGGCGATATCAAATAGTGATTCTTGAACAGGGTCTCCGTGCAAATCTCCTTGTTCATCCCCTTCAATCCCCTTTTCAAACAATACTTCCTCATTAAACTCCAACTTCTTGCCGTCCCATCTCCAAGGTTCAGAGAAAACATACTGTTCTACTTTGTCAAAGCTTAATTCGTAGATATTAATCCCTGAAACCGTCGGATAGTCTGCCCATAGTGCCTGCGAGGTTAGGATATAGTTAAATCCTAGACGTTCCATTAAGCTGAACATTTCCGATATGTTCTCTTCATCCACACCAGCAAAGGCTTCATCTAGCGCAATGATATAAGGCGCATCTGGTGATGACGTATTGTATTTGGAATAGGCGGCTGAAAATAGCGGGATGTAAATTGCCATTGCTTTTTCTCCACCACTTAAGATGTTGAGATTCTTTTCATCCAACACTTTTTCCTTACTGCCTTCCAAAGTATACATGATTTTAAATTTGTACCAATCACGGTAATCCAATACCTGTTTTAGTGCTTGTTCTAAATTCTCGGCAGTATCTTCCTTCGACGTGCTTTTCCTATCCAACCGTTCTTTCGCTAGGTTGATTTTACTCATAAAGTGTTTACTCAATGCTTCTATATCGGTATCTCGTAAGGTGCTAAAATCCCGCCCCAGTAAACTGACCAATTGCGAAGTCGTCAGATGGTCCTCAGCATTTCTATCGTTTTTATCGATTGGTTCCCATAGTAATCTGAGTTCAATGGAATTGTTTAATGATTTCATGAACGTATTAATATCGTTTTTCCAATCCACCGCTTTACCGATGAGGTCTTTTATTTTTTCTCCGAGTCCTTGAATCATAACCTTCTTAATCAATGTTTCTTCATCTTGTTTCAAGAAGGAGCGCTGTTGTGTTTCCAAGTCTTGAAGGTAGTCATAAAACTCTTTCGGATTCTTTTTGGAACCATTCACGAGCAAGGTAACCCTTAGTCGTTTTCGGGCATTGTTAATTATGTGTATCCTGTCGGCTTTATCCGGGAACTCCCCAACGGTAATAAGTCGTGTTCCGGATACGATCTCTTGAGAGGATGGAAGGTATCCTTCTAAATCTTTCGACCTGAAATCCAATACAGCGCGATCCATTTCTCTTTGCGCCTCCGTAATATTCGATTCCTTCTGGTACTCTTGAGCCACTTTTTCAAGACTCTTTTCCCATTCGATACGATTGTTTTTCAATTCTAGTCCAAAGACCTCTTCCTGAATATCCAACTGTCTATTTAAGAAAATCAATTCTGTTTCCGCTTTTTCAATCTGTTCTTTGGTAGTTGTTTTCTTTTGCTCAAGGATTGGTTCTTCTTTATTTTTATCTTTTTCCTCTTTTTCTAAATCTTTGATAGCAGTCCGAAGTTTTTCAATTTCCTTCTCTTCCTCTTCGGCACCTGAACTTTTCAATAACGCTTCAATATCTATCAATTTTTACGTTAATATCTGAATTTCTTCATGAAGGACATTGATTTCCCCTTTGAGTGTTAAAACATATTCAGCATTTTCTTCAAAATTTGTTTTGGCGTTATTGTAGTCCTTCTTTTGAACTTGATAATTATTAAAGGATCGCTCCAAGATTTGTACCGATGACTGGTAATCTTTTTCAGATAGTGTTAACAGTTCTTCCACCGTTTCTTTAGTGACAGGTCCTTCTAAGAAATCACTCACTTGGATTTTCGTCAATCGAGCTTCTTGGTAACTTACCGAAAGGTCATCGTGTGCGAGGGTGAGTTTACTCTTTTTTTCAACTAACTCATTTTTTAAGTTGAGTATCTTTTCCTTTTCGCTTCTGTTTGCGTCTAATCGATCAAACTCAGGTCGATTATCGTATTCCTCAATCAGTTGTGTCTTTCTTTCTTCCAATGTATGATTCTTACCATCTAACTCTTCAATTTTTTGATGAAGGTCTTGGATTTGTCCCTTGATTTCTTCTATCTTTCGTTCCCTGTGCCTTCTTCTAGCTTCTTTCCCAATGAATGAGGATTGTGCTTGGCGAACAGCATGTCCTTTTACCAGACCATGTTGATATTCTCCAGTAACCGTCACATATGTTCCTTCTGTAATAGTATCTAGTGAGACACTACAAAGAATGGCAGATATGTCCTCTTCACCTAAGGAACCATTTTCCACTGCCACAGGTTTCAGTACCTCATGCAACGTTCGTGAACCCCTTGGAAGCTCCTGTGCTACTATAACTGAGTCGTTTTCTGTAACACTTGATAAATAACCTTTTGGCACAATTAAGCCGTCCAATAAACCCATATCAAGTAAGGCGGATTCAATTCTTTCTTTCACCATATCAGGTATCTCGGATACAAAATCTACCGCTTCATAAAATGGGACAAAAGGGATGTTTTGATTTACTAGCTTCTTTCGACTTTCGATGGTTTCTGTACGTCTGAAAAATGGCACTACCTCTTTTTCATTTTCCAATTTTTCTTGCTCATCCGTTAATTCTTCAATTCGGTCGTTCTTGAGACTGATTTGGACATTGTTCTTTAAAACTTCTTCTTTCAATGGCTCCAGTAATTCTTCTTTTTGTTTGTAAAGAATTTGTTCTATTTCTTTAGGTGTCATATCCGAAAAATCATAAAGGTTTTCAGCAATGTCAACAATCTCTCCAATCATTGATTGTGGGATAGACATTTCTTCGTTCGCTACAACCCAATTTCGGAGTGCTATTTTGTAGTTGGCTTTAATGGATTCAAACTCTTTTTCTAAGAGGACAAGCGATTTTTCAACTTGTTCCAAGTTCGAGTCCACATCTTTTATTTCATTTTTCTTTTCCCATAGCAATTTGTGAATACGCTCTTCCTCTTTGATTGCTTCCATAACCTCGTCTAAACTATCAATATGACTATCTAGACGAGATAACCAGGTTTCAAAGTACTTTTTATCTCGATTAGGATTTTGCAGATTTTCTCTCGCCATTTTCATATAGGTTTCACCCTCATGAAATTGTACTTCACTAGCGAGACCTTCTAAATCAAGCAAGATATTTTTTATCTCTTTTTCAAGCTTACTCGCAAATTCTACAGCAACATCCATGTCCTTTTTGAATCTGAATCCCTTTTTCTGAAGTGACTCTGCAAGTTCTGCTTTCTTCGTGTGTTCCTCTACTTTCTTCTGTTTTTCTTCTGTCTTCGCTTGTTTTTCATTTCGATAAGACCGAGTGGTAGATGTTTCTAATAAGTCCAGTTTACTCTTTTTAGTGACTAGGGCTACTCCTAATTCTTGCAGACGGTCTTTGACCTTAATAAGGTCTTTGTTTTGTGTGATTAGTTTTTTATCTTGCGCTTCTTTAAATTTTAGCTTTTCCCGATGTTCATTTAGGGCTTGGAGGTATTTGGTTGCTGCATTCCCAATGGTAGCCTCCTGATACTGCTCGTATGCTTCTAACAACAACCTTGATAATTCCAGGGACGTTTGCGTGTTTTTTAATTTGCGGTTGTGATTATCAATATCTTGGATGGTATTAGAAACCATGGAGAAGTCAGATGAAGGTCATGCCCTCCGAAAACGAGGTATTACACAAAGCATGTCCCGCAAAGGAAACTGTTACGATAACGCGGTTATAGAAAATTTCTTTGGCATTATGAAATCGGAATTACTTTACCTAAAAGAATTTGAAAGTGTGGAACACTTTAAACAAGAACTAGAAAAATATATAGAATACTATAATCACAAACGAATCAAGGCAAAATTAAAAGGCATGAGCCCGGTGCAATACCGAGTTCATGCCCAACAAGCTGCCTAACGAAATAACCTGTCTAACTTTATGGGGTCACTTCAAAATCTAAGGTGGTTTTTGTTTTGTTATTTAGGGTTTATAGTCTGACATAAGCAACTGAAGTAAACGAACTATACACTTTCTTTCCGCTTACCACTCGGTATGCACGTACTTTGTAGTAGTATGTTTTTCTTCGAAGTAGACCTGTGTTAGTGTAACTCACAGTTGTTCCGCTTGTGATTGTTTTCAGACGAGTATATGTTCCTTTAGAACTCGTTGAGCGATAGATTTCATATCCATGCGCATAAGACACCTTGCTCCAAGTGAGTTTACTAGATGTCGAGCTTTTTTTAGATACCGTTAGTTTGTACGGTTTGGCAAGAGTGGGGCGTACACTAACGATGTTTGAATAAGAACTATACACTTTTTTTCCACTCACCATACGGAAAGCACGTACTTTATAGTAGTACGTTTTTCCCGTTAGTAGGTTCGAATTAATTAAGCTATTACTCGACGTAGAAGCAACAAGCGAATATGTGCCTGTTGATGAAGTCGACCGTACTACTTCATAACTCGTTGCACCGCTCACTTTTCCCCATTCAATTTTGGCACTTATTGCACTCGGTGCAGAAGCTTTGATAGTGCTGATTCGACTTAGTAATGTAGTAGCGCTCACTGGAGTTGAAGGAGCACTGATCGTTTTTCGTCCATTTCGGTAACTCACAGAACGAACACTATAATACTGTTGTTTACCAGTTGGAACGTTTAAAACGGTAAAGGAATTCCGATCACTTGCAACCGAACCAACTAATGTAAAGGTTCCGCTTTGAGAATCAGCGCGGTAGATTTCATATATTTCTGCTTCAGTTGAAGGTTGCCACGATACCGTCACTTTATCATAGGAAATCGGGGTCGCTTTCACCGATGCGATCTTCGTTAAAACGGTTGTTGCAGAGATAGCAGCGGTTGGTTCACTGAATAATACTCGGCTTTCTACCCATTTTACACTTTGGATTTTAAAACGATATGTTTTTCCGATTTCTAACCACTGGATGGTATATTGATTCTGTCCGTTATGCACTTCAAGTATATTCCCCCACTCACCCGGTGAGAATTCTTGTTGGATAATGTAAGAAGAAGCATCTGGAACTTTTGTCCACTCAAGTGTAATCGTATCATAGCCTGCTGCTTTTACTTTTACAGAAGTTGGTTTGTCTGGGTTTTTTGCAAATTTCGCAAAAACCAAACGGTCTTCTGTTAACGGAACGCTTGGGTCATAAAAAGTTGTAAAACTTGGATCACTGCACCAGTACAAAAATGTATACCCAGATTTTACTGGCTCGTTTGGAAGAGGAACAACCGAATTTCGCTGATAAGTCAAGGTTTCTAACACATTTGTTCCATCCATGTAGGTAACCGTATGGTCATTTTTTAGGTACTGTGCGACGACTGTCAGGTTTTGTTTCACGCTTGTTGTGTCCATACTCCACCCAGTAAATGTATAACCGGTTCGAGTTGGCGGATCTGGTGGTGTTGCTTTATCTCCATCTAAAACTTTCTCCGTTTTCAGTACACGACCATCATAATCAGTAAACGTTACCTCAAATACATCTTTTACTGTGACCCAAAACGATGTACTGAACCCTTTATATGTGACAACGACTGATTGCCCCCCTGTCATGCCAGCATCAAAGTCGCTGATCATTTCAAGTGTGATTGGTACGGTTGATTCGTTCCCAAACGTAGTTCGAACAGACAGCACTGCATTTGTCAGGTCAAGCTTTTCGTTCAGTGCATACACATTTTTTGATGGCAATGAAGCCATCGAAACATTTAAAATCGTTTCAATTGGCGGAATCGGTAGAGTTGCTAGTCTAGGAAACTTGAAACTTGCATCTTTATCCATTGTCCATATTGATGAAAAATCAAATCCGGTGTAGGTTGATAATTCTTTCATCTCTGCGTATGTTTTTAAAACAGGCGAAGAGGAAGTCATCTTCCATTCATTAGAAAGATAAGTAAAATAACTATCGGTAATGGGACCATTAAACGATCCTGCGATATTCCCAAGGGTTGATGAAATTCGGGATGTGACACCGATGTTATACGTACGAGCAATACTGCCATCGGTTCCGTAACCAACGATCCCGCCAGAATCGTAGCTCCCTGAAATGGCGCCAAGGTTAAAACTATCTTCAATCGTGCCGTTTGAACTTCGTGCGATAATCCCACCAGCATACTGTCCATTGATTCGTCCAGTATTATATGTTTGACTAATAATCGAACTTGATACCCTAGATGCAATGCCACCTGCTGCATAACGCATAGTAACATCTGCTGTGTTAAATGAGGAGAGAATGGTAGAATTGCTTCCTAGTGAGCCAACGATTCCACCTCCATCGCTGTAGCTTTCTGAACTAACAACGAGACCGTTATTTTCGGTTTTTGAGATTACAAGATTGTTGCCACTACCAAGAATTCCACCAATTGTGGAATTACTTTTCCCAGCAATCTCTCCTTGATTTTTCGAGTTTTCAATTGAGCCTGTAGAAGCATAGCCCGCTATTCCACCACCAGTTGATTTCGGTGAAATTTTACCAGTATTTAGGGCATCGCGTATCAAAGTATTTCCATAAATGTACCCAACCACACCACCTAGATAGTCACTTTCACTGTCAATCAAATTTGCTTCGTTGGTGACGTTTGAAAGGGTCGCTCGATACGCTCGGCCAATAATGCCACCTACTGCAGTTTTAGCACGAACCGTTGCCGTGTTTCGACTGTTACTAACACTAGAGGACCCATTATATGAAGCATCTAGGTAACCGGCATGCCCGCCGGCATACGCCGTAAACTTTGAGTTTGCGGATATGTTGCCGGAAACTACATTATCTACGAGGTTCACATTGTATCCATAACCAAGAATGGCACCTGCATATGCAAAAGAAGTATTTGAAACCAATGAGGAGTTCTGAACGTTAACGGTCGCATTGTTCATTGTTAGATGTTGGATCGTTGCATTTTTCGCATAGCCAATAAATCCTGCATAGATTGGTTGATCGGAAGAGATTTGAACAGATAGCTTATTTATTCCATAACCATTTCCATCGAATTTACCTGTAAAAGGAGTCCCCTCTGACCCAATAGGTGTCCAATTTTCGATCTCACTTACATCAATATCATTCATGAGTATGTAGTTTGCACTAAAATTGTTTCTGATGCTATCTAACTCGCTTGCCGTATATATTCCAATGTATCCATTTGGCACGGTCGTTTGATGAGTGGTTTCCGCCGCTACCATATGAGATTGATAGGGAACTTGTGGGATGAGACAAAACACAAGTCCAGCAATGAGGAGATAAGAAAACCATTTCCGAACCATTTTCTTCATCCTTTCTGTTTTATTTGCATATTCCTTATCATAAAGGAAAAGACGAGGTGTTGAATAGATTTTTTTTACTCATGCTGTTTGTCAGTTTTTTACATTTAAAAAGTCGTTCCATTCCTTCATCTACCCTCATCAAGTTGTGAACGAAATCCTTAGTGTTCCCACGTCAGATGTACGTTTCTGCTATGGAAAAAATAGATGTCCGTAACTAATTTTTATCTACTCTTAAAACTGCATAAGTTGGTCTGACAGCTTATAAAAATGCCACACTAGTTGAACTTTTTGCTCCGTGGTAAAAAAGCTGTACCGGAAACCAAGTTTAATTTCCTAAAAAATGAAAAAGCGTCCCTGCAAATAGGAACGCTTACACGAGCATTCTCTCATTTCTACGGTAAACAATTCATACCGGTGGTCCGGGACTAACCAATCCAGTAATAACCTTTCCCTCATAAAATACCCTGCTATTGCTGGAAAACTTTGGATTCCCTTCCTCATGTCCTGAAACGAAATCACATCATTACCTATCATTATTCATATTTTTCATCGATTAATAGTTTTAAAGGATAAATAATGTTCAATCGTCTTCACATATGTTTTCCAATCCTTATACTGTCCTTTGATTTTTGTTTCTAACGTAGAGTCAATCTGTGGTTCTTCATTATAAATACCAAGCCGGCGCATGTTTTCTAGTCGATTAATATATTGGTTTACTGATATAGCCTTTATCTTCTTTTCTCCCTTTTTGAGTATGTGTTTTTGTGTTAGATATTCTTGAAAGTCAAACTTTTCAATACTTGTATTTGCTATAGGAGTTTCATGATGGTAGATATTATTTTGATTTATCAAGAATAGCTCCCTTAACCAATCTTCTCCTTTGTCTGTCAGTTGTGTAACGAACTCTTGCCCAATCCCTGTTTTCACTGTACAAAATCCGTCCTTTGTGTTTTGCCATGTCTTTTGGTGGACCTGGGTAAGATTTTCATAAAAAAAGTTTGGCAGTTTCCAGGTAGCTTTATTAGATTCTTTATTATTTGAGAGCAATAGATGATCATTTAGTGTGGTAAAATAACCGTAACCTGGGATATTTAAATCCTCAAATAACCATTGGTCGGGTAAAAAAATATAGTTTTTCTGGTTTCTCTTAAAAGCGGCTTCTGTGGTGTGAGGATGATGATGTAGGTTGTATTGTTCAAGGTTCTCTTTACATTCGTGATAAGTTTCTATTCTCTTCTTTACTTTTAACCATCCATAAATATAATGGCCCGATATTTTTCTATTTGATGTTGACTGAAAACCACCAAAAAATAAAAAGATAGATCCTTCCTTCACGTTGTGATTCTCTAAATGAGGGGCAGCATTAAATTGGCCGAACCCCATACCGATTTTACATTTATCATTTTCTACAATCCAAGGAGGTATGCCCAGCATTGGATCAAAATGCGCAAATAATTCATCATTGTTAATGGAAGCGTACTCATTTTTCCGTAATTTTACACGGTCCGTTCCTTTCATACTTTTATAGACTTCACTTAGGTTAGAACCTCTAAGACCACCAATATATTCGTCTTTTACAGATATATCTGTATATCGAATTTGATTTGAATAACTATTTACCTTTTCTGGTATTGGAAACCAAATGTATTTGCCTGAATTGTGATCATATGGAGACAAACATCCTCCGCTGCCGGAATCAAACCCTTTTCTACTCATGACTAATTTCATATTAATTCCCCGCCTTTGAATTATTTTTTATATTCAAGGGTACTAGTTTTATAATAAAACAAACATAATCTTGATTTTTCTAATTCATTATTTTTACCACTTTAATAACTCTATTTATGATTTATTTTATTTAATCTTTAGTGCAGTAACCAAAAATTTAGGAATTTTACCCTAAGTATATATTACCATAAAATTCACTCTTTTTTCTGTTATTTAACTTGTTCACGCATTTTCAGTCGCTGAACTTTTGAAACTCCCTATCAAATCAACTTTATCTTCTCCATCAATTCTTATTCATGAAGTATATTAAACTTCAAATGAGAAACATAAGGAAACAACTACGTCAAGGGAATATTATCTTTTGTTCAGGGGATCTTTCTTTTCAACTTAACAATTTTTTTATTTAAATATTTGAAATATGTAGAGTGAAAGTGCAAACTCGGTTAATTTATTTACATGCAAATAGAAAAGAAGTCTGTCCCACACAGTGGGACAGGCACTATGTAATAAAATTTAAATCACACTAAGTTATTAGCTAAATAATTGTTCAATCCATTTCTGGAATTTTTCTAAATTTTCACCGGGTGAAAAACAATACGCTCCCATTTTATACCTCTTATGAAATCCATTGTCATAAAAATTCTTATCACTTGTCAAATAACATTCAGTAGGAGTCAAAATATAAACTTCCTTAACAACAGTTGAATCATTTTCTTTTACTAAAATTCCATCCCGGTATTTATGCATCTCCCCTAAAGCCATTGGCAGATTAGCAGGAATTCGATATTTCGGATCCATCACATACATATGATCTTGATACTCTATGACGATATCAGGGATCATTCTCTGGGTGTACGAGTAGTATGGATGTGTATTAGATTGAATAATTTTTTGGTAAATCAGTTTTGCACCGTTTTTGAGTCTAACTATACTTTCTTTGTTCTCAGCTAATCGTAAAAAATAATACTCATCCTTTTTTGTGAATAGCTCTGCTGTATCCTCTAGCAACCCTAATTCCCGTAAGGTCCTAATAATCTGCATGAAGCACCACATTTCATACAACAAATAAGTATCTTTTAAGCCAAGTTTTTGTTGTAAATCAAAGGAAATGGTTTTAAATTGATAAAGTGAATGAAACCATTGATACCAAAGGCGGTATACGGGGTGCTTGCGAAATACTTGAGTGATTTTTACTGTCCCTGAATGAGATTTAATCTGTTGAAGAAATTCGCTCTTTTTCCAAAGACTTATCCAGTCCAGAAATTGATCCGCCTTCTTTTGAATATCGATATCATGTCCAGTTCTGTATGCTTTCAAAAAAGATTCAAGTTCCTTTAGTTGGAAAAGGATAACTCGATTTTCGTACACATCAAAGGTTTCTTCCATTTTTGTTGATTGGATGTGACTTGGTAGCTTAGTCGGTGTTGCTCCAAAGGCTTCCCCATAGCGCTCCATCCATGCAATGTTTCTGGGAGTGACAGACTTCACCCGTTCGCGTTTCATTAATACTTCTTCTTTTTGCAAATTTCTTAATGGATGGGCTTCGATCTTTTGAAATGTATATCTTAATTTGTAAATCTCTGATTCTATATACATCCATTGCAGCATTGAGTATTCTCTTGTGAATCCGTTCGCTGCTATATTCGATTCTAGTCCTGAGTGTTGAAAACAAATACTTGTTTCCTTAAGTAAATCCGCTAATAGTATTTTAAATTGTTGGTCGGTTAGTTTGCGATGGTCGGTATAAATATAGTTCTCAATAACATCTTCTCCTTCTTGAGAAGTAGTCATAAATGAGACAATACCACTTTGAAAGGGAGTTTCAAACACTCCCTCCCAGCCTTCGTGTGTTTGGGTCATAGGTAATGAAAAATGCTGCATTCTAAATTGGAATGCCTGCCTTGACCGAGATCTCCATCTGTAACTTCTTGCTTCCTCTAAATATACCTTATTTAAAGGCACCCAGTTCTTTTGATAATCGTCCCAAACAGTAATCTTAATGCCAGAATTGAGTGGAGCCATATCGCTCTAATTCCTCTCTCATGCGTTCAACATGTTTGAAAGATTGGGAGTTCTCGCCAAATTGATGAAAGCATAGGTTTGATAAAGCATCCAACAATTCTTTAATTCTTTCATCACCTCTAATTTTGGGGATTACTTTCTCAGACACAACACGATCAAGAGCATACGACGGTTCCATTCTTATCTGTTCTGGTAACATACTATTCTTATAAAGTTTCCGAATCATTTCATTCATTGTTCGATACCCAAAGTGTAAGTCGTATCCAGCAAGTATTCGATGTATGGTTAATAATACGTCCCATTCCAGCTGAACCGTTTTCTTGAATTTCTCATCTAACCGATCCCAGAAATTTGTAAAATCAACATCTGACAATGTCATAACAAACGAACGATCCAAAACTTTATCTGAAATACTGTGAGTCGTTTCATCAACATTGATTGTGCCAATCACATAGAAGTTATGTGGAATTTCGATTGTTTTTGGAACATCTTTAAGATCATCGATAGTATGTAACTGTATCGGTTTTCTTGATTCAACTGCACTTAAATAATCACTTAAATAATACTCCACACGTGCTAAGTTCATTTCGTCCAGGACGATGAAATGTGGCTTGTCCTTTTCTTCATTAGCCTGTAGCAACATATCTAAAAACTCAGTTTTCATATACCGTTTTTCAAATGAACTGTAGTAACCAAATAGTGAAGTAGCATCCATCCAGTCAGGTCGTACCGGAATGATTTTTAAATAGGGGTTATCCTCGCTATAATCTAGCCCGTATACGGCATTGGCGAAAACACGACATAGCTGAGTTTTTCCTATTCCGGAGATGCCACTTAATATAACAAAATGCTTATCATCAAGACTTGTAAGGTTTAAATAAAAATCTCTTATGATATCAAGAGAGAATGTGAATCCACTTTGTTCGACTAGGTCCATGATGATTGTGAAATCAAAGGAGCTTGAGTAGGCTTCAGCTCCATCTTCGCTTCCAGGATCTTCATCAGTAAGTACTAGAGGTTGAGCGCCCTTTGGAAAGGTTAAGTCGCCTCTAACATCTGCAAATATAGCCGCTGCAGTAATGAGTCGTTCTTTTATTACTGAAATGGGTTCCGTAAAAAACTCATTATTTCCAATATAAGTTCCTACATAATAAGCATTTGACTCATTTAATGTGAAGTTATGATTTTTTAATTCTTCTACAGTTTTTTCTTGATATATTTGGTTTTCATTATTTTCATTATATTTTCCACGGTGATAATAGGCTTTCTTAATAAACCAATCATAGTTTTCCTGAGTAGCTAGCTTACGAATTCGGTGGTAAATGTATCCACGGTTATTAATAATGATTCCTAATGATTCATGTGGATCCCTAGTGAAATAGGCGATGTGCCCGTCTGTTATTAACTGATCTTGGTCATAAATATAAACCATTTGCTTATATTCATTCGTTTTTACTTTCTTCACTTCTTCATCGATTTTTACTTCATAAGTTTTTGAAAAAAGATTGGCTTCAATAGGAGTTACATCATCTTGGAATTTCTTCATTAACAAGAGTCCTTGGCTATGTTCAGCTGCTTCTTTTTCCAATACGCTGCGGACAGGAGTTAATTTTTGATACGTATCCCAAAGCTGATCAATAATAACCTGTTCCTCCACCAATCCCTCTAAAGGAAGAACTTTTCCAAAATAAAACGTAGGCTTGCGTTTATTTTTTATGTACTTCCAAACAGTATCGATAAACTCACTTTGCTCTATTACGGTCTTTTTCTCTTCGATTGTGAAAATTTGTATATCAGTGTGTAATTCTTCTATCATTCTCTCAAGTTCATGTACCTGTGTTCTCTTTGTTAAAACCCAAAAAGGATAGAAATCTGAACTCATAAACAATCTGATTTCACGTGAATCTAGATGAAACTCCAGTCTTATGATAAACAACGGACTGTCATATAATTTTTCATCTATTAATTCAACAAACCCCTTGTTACCGTAGTGCCGTTTTTTTTCTGCATATTTAGGATTCTTTGAATCTGCAATGGTTGTTTTAAGCGTTTGTTCATATGTATGTATTTTTAACTGAAGTAAATACGAATCACGCTCACTGTAATTGGCAATAAACGAGTTCATAATTCTTCTCGTTAATGGTTGTACCTCATCAAGGATTCTCTGATTTCTTTGTGTGGTATCTTCTATTTTCATAATATCGACTAGCTGATTTGCTTGGATCATTGCTGTCACTTCCTTAACTTTAGTGAAAATAGTCCTTATTACTATCTTAATACATTATCAGCTATTTTTTAACATTTTAACTTATATTTCCTATTACTATCTAGAAGAATAATGATATAGGCTGCTCGATTTCAAGACTGCTACAAGTGTCCTTACGATGATCCAAGAGGGACTCGCCCATGGGATGCACCTTTTATTTATTCTTGTTTTTTATCGGGTTTGCAAACCTATCGCAACTTTCCTCCTTCCTTCTCACAAGAAGGTAATGGAGCAGCAAAATGTTCAACAATAAACGGAAAGCCGCCATGTCTAGGCGGCTTTCTTTCTATTATTGTAGTAACAGCTCAACTAAGGTTTAATATAAATGCCTGGTCACCATCCTAATTTTGTAGCCTTTTAGGTAGTGACAGCGGCACTATATTATTTCTTAAGAAGTTCTAAAAAGGAACAAATGGTTAAGATCCCTTTATCAAAGTTTTCTAAGTTAAAATGTTCGTTTGGAGCATGAAGATTTTCATCTGGCAAACCGAATCCCATTAAGACAACAGGCGCATGTAGTGATTGATTGAAATCCGATACAATCGGAATCGATCCACCTTCTCTTTTGTAAACAGGCGATTTCCCATAAACGGTTTCATACGCTTCGGCTGCCTTTTGAATCATCGGACTGTCTATTGGGGTTAAAAATGGATTCCCCGTATCTTGAAGAGACACTTTTACGGTACAGCCTTTTGGCGCATGTTCTTCTAGATGCTTTTTGATCAATTCCTGAATTTTTTCAGGGTTTTGATTGTGGACGAGACGGCAAGTGATTTTGGCATGTGCCTCGTTTGGGATGACCGTTTTTGTCCCTTCCCCCTGAAATCCTCCCCATAATCCGTTTATTTCTAATGTTGGCCGTGAACTGATTCTCTCAGGGTATGGGAAATTGTTTTCCCCTCCTGTTAAATCTGTTAAACCTAATGATTTTTTTAGCTTTTCTTCATCAAAACCCAATGCTTTTATTTGTTCTTTTTCAAATTCTGTTAATTCCACGACATCATCATAAAAATGGTCCACATTTACTTTTCCGTTTGCATCATGAAGAGTGGAAAGCAGCTGGACCAATAAATGGTTGGCGTTTTGAACTCCCCCGCCGAACATGCCCGAGTGCAAATCCGAATTTGCGGTTTTTAGGGAAAATTCCAGTGCACCAAGACCTCTTAAAGAATAGGTGATGGCAGGGACGCCTCTGTCCCACATATCAGAATCGGAAATAACGACCACATCACAGGATAATTTTTCTTTATTCTCGGATAAGTATGGCGGAAGATGAGGACTTCCGATTTCTTCTTCTCCTTCGATGCAAAATTTAACGTTTACTGGTAATTTACCTTCTAATTTCAAGAGTGTTTCCACTGCTTTGATATGTAAGAACGTCTGCCCTTTGTCGTCGGTTGCCCCTCTGGCAAAGATCTTTTCATCACGGATCGTTGGTTCAAACGGAGGCGTTTCCCATAAATGCACGGGGTCAACGGGTTGTACGTCATAATGGCCGTACACTAAGACGGTTGGGGCGTTTTCCTGATGAAGCCAGTCCGCATAGATAATCGGATGACCTTTTGTCTGAACGATTTCCACATGTTCCAATCCAATGCTTTCTAATTTATTGGCAATCCATGAAGCTGCTTGTTGGATGTCCTCTTTATGCTCCGATAAGGAACTGATGCTTGGAATCCGGAGCAATTCTTTTAATTCCTCGACATTGTTAGTATGATTTTTGGATACGAATTCGGATAATTCACTCATGTTATCACCTTTTCTTGTTTATTTTCTTTTATAATTGCTATAAAAGGACATTCTCTTGAATTCAAGAAGGGCCGAGCATTTTTTCACTCAATGACTGCTCTCCTATTAAATAATACAGAAAAAAAATGATGGATTCCATTTTACTTTGCAAATTCTATTAAATTTGTTATGAATGAACTATTTATGCATTTTTTTCATCGCTTACCTTAAATATCCTTAAATTTTAAGCATAACCAATTTTCTTACGAATAAATAGTTAAAAAGAAAAGCCGTCAAATAGATGGAAGTTAGTTTTCCTATCTATTTGACGGCTTTTAGTTGATCAAGACGATTGTATTAAACGGTGGTTGTCTATTTGTTTCACATTAAAAACACCTGTAAGAAAGCTCAAAATGGGTGAAACTTACCCCATTCATCATTTCATCTAATGAATGTTATGCTTTCTGAAATTACCGCCCTTCACCTCTGCTACGTCATATACGGTAACAAAGGATTTTGGATCCAGTTCATTGATGATTTCTTTTAATTTTGTTTCTTCTAAGCGGTTAATGACACAGGTGATTTCTTTAAATTTTTCATGGGAAAAGCCGCCATAAGCTTCTTTATACGTTGCACTTCGACCTAAACGATTGCGGATGGTCTCTACCATTATTTCTGGCTGAGTGGTGATAATATTGAAGGTTTTAGAGCCGCTTAAACCTTCTTCCACAATGTGAATCACTTTCGAAGCAATAAAGTAAGCAATGGCCGACAGAATCGCCCCTTGTAAACCAAATACAAAGGCAACGAAAATAAATACAAATATGTTTAAGAAAAGAATGAGATCACTTGTACCAAACGGTAATTTTCGAGATAGGAGGACGGCCAGCATATCAATTCCATCTAATGCACCGCCATTACGCAAGGCTAACCCCATCCCAAATCCAAGGATAATACCGCCAACCACGGTAACTAACAAAGTATCCCCCTCAACAATCGCAGGGGTATGATGCAAGAGACTTGTTCCAACTGCTAGTGAAGCGATCCCGATAATCGAAAATAAGGCGAAACTTTTTCCAATTTGTTTATATCCTAACCAGATAAAGGGAATGTTGATAATAGCAATTAAAACACCTAATGGTATATCAAATAGTTCTGAACCAACGATACTAAGACCCGTCACTCCTCCATCAGATACGTTGTTTGGAATTAGAACCGTTTCTAGTCCATAGGCAGCAATTAATCCCCCGATAATGACCATTAATCCGCGCAGGATTAATTTAAGTTTAATAGGTTTATGTATTTTGTTTGTAGTCATATATACTTCCTCTCTTCCGTTTACTTATCATATTTATCTCTGAACATTCCTCCTAAGGAGTTTATGAACTCATAAATTTACATCGATCTGAGTGGTAATCAATTCTTCTTTTGTTATTCCTAAAAATTTTAGTGTCTCCGATGGTGATGAATGGTTAAAGTGTTTTTGTAAGAGTGCAATCGAGACACCTTGTTTAAACGCATGAAATCCGAAGGTTTTCGCTAATGAATTTGTCCCAATCTTCCCTTCAATGCCTACCTTAACAGCTGCTTCATGGATGATTCGATAGGCCTGTTGTCGTGTAATCGGTTGTTTAAACTTACGAGATTGGAATAAAAAAATTTGTTGTTCGATATTGACCTGATCTAAGTAAGACTTTACCGCTTCTTTCACTTTTTTGTTTAAATATACGGACTTCCTCCTTTCACTCTCCATTTCAGAGTACTGATAAAAATCCTTCATTTCACCATCGCTATTAAAAAGTTCCTTTACCTTAATCAATAACAGTTCAGAGATTTTAAGCCCTGTATTTATTCCAAAAACAAACAATAAATAATCCCTATATGAATGTTCTTTAAGGTAATTTTTCATGATATTTATTTGTTCTAAGTCTCTAAGTGCATCCACTGTTTCCAACGAATCATTACCCCTTCAATGTTACTTAATTAAAGTATAAATTATATTTGAGTAACATTCAAATTTTCCGCCTATGAATTAACAGATTTATTTATCATCGGAAAATGGATGTACAAGTATACTAGTCATAGTCAAAAACGAAAAAAAGGCCTTAGCTCTTGATCTATAGAGCTAAAGCCGCATATGCATTATGCAGTGGGGAATTAAAAAAGGCTGAAAAATTGAAACATCCTATTCACGTTCACTTGATACGTTCTAAAAGGACGTAGAGGCCAACACAAATGAATAAAGAAATCTCAAGTTTCATTATCATACAATCATTTCTTACATTCTCCAATATCATATATTAGTATTTTGAAAAGGTGGTGATTTAACAGTGTCGGATCGAAATGGGAAGAAATCCTCAGCGGCCTATGGATATGTGACTCTGGTAGGTACGGAGCCTATACTAGTAAAACCAAATGAGAATATCCACTTTAACGAACATGGCTCATTAAAAAATATAAGATTTTCCCGGCATGATGGTACTTTAAGAGTTTTAAAATCGGGAGACTATAAGATTGAATATACTTTGCTAATCGATGGTCCTGCTTCAACTTCGGTATATGGTATTTTCTTGAATCATTCTTTGGTTCCTAATCATCTAACCAACTTTGGGATAACAAGGCAAGTGAATAATGCTACGCTAATGCTTGTAGGACAAGCAATTATCCATATTCCCAAAAAGGCCACCATTGAGCTAAAGAATATAGGAGCTGCTACAGACACCCTATTACCTATTTTACAGAACAGAAGTATAAATGCTGCATCCTTATCGATTGTGAAACTTAGTTGAAAAAGATGTCTTGCAAATGAAAAAGAAGGGACCACACCATTTTGGTGTGGTCCCTGGTTTAATGTGCCATGCTTTATGTGATTAACATGGAAAATCGATTGGAACGTTAAAAATTCCCTGCATTTTTGATGATAGGATTTTCGCTCTTCGTCCTTAATTTTCTAATATCTAGACGAATGAGGATTGAAACGGCTAGAGCAATGACAAATATCCCAGAAAAAATGACTAAAGTCCCCTGATAGCTTCCTGTGGTCTCCCTGACCCAGGATACAAAAATTGGTCCCACTAGACCGGCTGCAGCCCATGCAGTTAAAATGTAGCCATGAATGGCCCCAAGCTGCTTTGTTCCGAATAAATCGCCGATAAAGGCAGGTATAGAGGCAAATCCTCCTCCATAACAGGTCATAATCATATAAACAAGGATCGAAAATAGCATTCCAACTGTTATATTTGGCAGCATAAAAAAGGCAATGATCTGAAAAGCAAAAAATAGTGTGTAAACATTTGGCCTTCCGATGTAATCGGAAATGGTCGCCCAAGCAATCCTTCCTGATCCGTTAAATAACCCCATGATTCCAACCATTGCCGCTGCTCCGGCAGCCGACATCCCTGCTAACTCTTGAGCCATTGGAGAGGCAACAGATAGAATTGCGATTCCACAGGTAATATTAATAAAAAGCATCACCCAAAGGGCCCAAAACTGTCTTGTTCTAACTGCCTCATTAGCTGTCAACTGACGAAGGTCCTCTTTCAATTTCATCGTACCAGACTTTTTGGCTACAGCTTCTTGGCCCTTAGGGACCCATCCCTCTTTTGGCGGCGCAAGATACTGTGCAGAACAAAAGATGATAATGAAGTAGGCAGAACCAAGAATATAGAAAGTGTTTGACATGCCATATGTTTCGATTAAATGATTCATAATCGGACTGCTTATCAATGAAGCAAAACCAAATCCCATGATGGCCAGTCCAGTTGCGAGACCTCTCCTGTCAGGGAACCACTTTACCAGCGTGGAAACAGGTGTGATGTAACCAACCCCCAACCCAATTCCTGCAATCATTCCGTAAAATAAATAGAGTAATAGCAATGATTCTAAATGAATGGCTAAACCTGCCCCAGCAATTCCCACTCCAAAAAATAGAGCGCTAAGAGTACCAGCCGCTCTCGGTCCAAACTTCTCGACAAAGTGCCCTAAAAAAGCGGCTGATAAACCTAAAAATAGAATCGCCAAGCTAAACGTAAACGAAATTTGCTTCAATCCCCATCCCATCTGTTCTTGCAGCGGTTTTGTAAAAACACTCCAGGCATAAACTGAACCAATTGAAATATGAATTCCAACGGCTGAAAGAGCAATCAGCCAACGATTTTTTGTTTGCATCCTTCCGTCCCCTTTTTCATGTTGTATTTTCTTGCTGTCGATTTTAAATCGTACTTAGTCGTGAGTAACGATCATTTTGCTAGCTGCTATTGCGGCTCGCTGCCTTGCCTCTTCGACTGATTCTCCGCTGCTTAACACTACTGCCATACGTCGTCCCACTTTTGTTTCCGGTTTTCCAAAAACCCTTACCTGTGTATCTGGGATGGATAAGCTTTCAGAAATTCCAGCTATTCGGTAGGTATTACTTTCCTTTGTTGCTTTAATCGTATGACTTGCACCAGGTTTCAATAGCTGAACAGATGGAATCGGGTAGCCTAAAATTGCTCTTACATGTAAGGCAAATTCGGATAGGTCCTGCGTTACCATTGTCACCATCCCCGTATCATGAGGCCGTGGTGATACTTCACTAAAATAAACACCTTGTGGAGAAAGAAATAATTCAACTCCAAATAGTCCGTACCCGCCAAGAGCATCAGTGATTTTTTTGGCGATATCCTGCGCTTTTGCGATTTGTTCCGTTGACATGTCATGCGGCTGCCAGGATTCAATATAGTCACCATCTTTTTGAACATGTCCGATTGGAGCACAGTAGGTTGTTCCTGAAATGGAACGGACTGTTAGTAGTGTAATTTCCGATTCAAAATGGATAAATTCCTCGACAATCACCCGAGTTTTTTTGCCTCTTCCACCTACAATAGCCTCGTTCCACGACCATTCTACATCCTCGATCGAACGGCAAACGGTTTGCCCTTTACCAGATGAACTCATGATTGGTTTAATCACGCATGGAATCCCGATTTCCTCTACAGCATCCCTTAATTCCTCTAATGTGTTCGCAAAAGCATATTTTGCAGTAGGAACCCCCAGTTCTTCGCTTGCCAAGCGTCGGATTCCTTCCCTATCCATGGTCAAGTTCACGGCTTTAGCAGTCGGTACAATACGGAATCCTTCGTTTTCAAGGTCGATTAAGGTTTCTGTTGCGATTGCCTCAATTTCAGGAACTACCAAATCCGGCTTCTCTTGTTCGATCACTCTGCGAAGTTCTTCTCCATCCAGCATGTCCACCACATAGGACCGATGGGCCACCTGCATTGCCGGAGCGTTTTCATATCTGTCTACAGCTATGGTCTCAATTCCTAACCGCTGAGCCTCGATAATCGTCTCTTTACCAAGCTCACCAGAACCGAGTAACAACACTTTCTTTGTCTGAGTACCAAACATTTCACATAACCCCTTATTGTTTGTCTTTCGCTTATATTAACCCATATTTCCACTTCGTTCAAGTGATAATTTCGCATTAAACACGAACGTTATTTAATATTTTTCTTATTTCATTCGTTTTTTATTTTGAAAACGTTATTATTTTTTAACAGATGTACTTCTAGCGTATGTGAAAAATATTGGTTTGAATTTATGATAAACCCCTTATTCTTGGAACTATAAGGGGTTTATAAAAATCAACTTAGTCCTTATCGAAAATCCATCCTATTTGAAAAAAGCCTCCCCTTTTGACATTTGTTTACCTACTGTGTCTACTATATGACTAATTATTTTTCCTTTTACTCTCCATCTTCTTACCTTTTGTGCTGGATCTAGACCATTTTGTACTACTATTTTTTTTAGCCCTTGCAAATCTAGTGATTCAAGAAATAACAATAGTCCTTGAGGTCCTTCCTTCTGATAAATTTCAAAAATATTAATATCGTAAGTTGGAGTGGTTTTTGTGGACTTTTTCTTATTATTAATATTTTTTATTTCCTCTCCCCTCTCGTCTAGACAGTCGAATATACTTTTTGCAAATTCTTCATCCTCTTCGATCTTTTTGGCAACTGTTATTAAAATAGCTGCAATTTGTTTCCGAATATTCGGCTCATTATAATCCAACATACCGACAAAACTCCTCCGTTAATTGCGAAAACGCTTCGTATAAATTTGATCCTGATGACCCGTATTTTTGTTTCAGAGTATTTACACCTTCAGCTTCGAAGTGGGTGGCATCAGCCGCTTTTGAAGCAAGTGGAATTTTGGTTTCAAAAAGCCTAGGCAGCTCCCCTGCAGTGGCTTTAGATTGTAATTTCTTTAGAGTTATTTGGTGCCTAGTAACATTGGCACGGTACATGGAAGCAATAATCCCAAGTGCCTTCACGTCTGATTCCGTTCTTCTATTAAAACTATTTACACTGGAAATAATTTGCGGGATTCCGTAGGTCGATAGATGATCAGGAATGGTAGGAATTAAGTAATAATCACATATGTTTAATCCGTTTTGTGTGACAATGCCTAAATTCGGAGGGCAATCAATAAGAACAAAATCATAATTTTTTATGTAGTCATTTATAGACCGTTTTAGAACATCGATCGGTCGAATTAAAGCGGTTTGACCAATATTAATTAGTCGGTCCTGAATTTGAACAAAGTCCAAGCTAGACGGCAATAAGTGTAATTGAGAAAGTCCTCCGTATAGGTTAGAGCATCTTTTGAGCACTGATTTCTCCAATTCAAAAGTACATGTATCATCTATTTGATCTTTGAATAAATGATACAAAGTTCGATTGGTCCTATTCCTCATTGCCCATTCATCTTCTCCGATTAAGGAGACGGTAGAATTGGTTTGTGGGTCCAAATCAATAACTAAGACTTTATACTGTTTTTCAACCACTAAAAACTCAGCCAATCCAACGGTAATTGTTGTCTTTCCTACTCCACCTTTAAGATTGATAATACCAATGACGTTTGACATTCTAAATTCCCCCCATTCAAACCAGCATGTCATAAATATATTCATTAAGAACTTGTCCAAATTCATATAGGACGTTCTTTTTTTGATCTAGGCAGGGGTCAATGGCGGCTACTAAACTTTTTAATAGATTTATTTTTATGATCTAAGATTTATTATATTAAGGCACACACCCATTAAATCCCCATTTCGTTACAAAGTTCGTCCTGATCCAGATGTTTAATTTGCTCCTTTTTGCTAGATTCTCATCTTCACAGTAGCGTTTCTTGAACCGATTTGCCATCGACATCAACATAGGCTACTAGTCGTCCTTATGAATCCCTTCGGTTTTCCACTTCCAACTCCATTGTTAATGCGGCGCTCTTCACTAGCTTTTCATTTCGTATCGAGGAAATGCCATATTAACTCAGTAAAAAAAATCATAAATTAATCTGACTAAATAAAAACGAAGCCGATTGTTTGGCTTCTTTTTCTGGCACATTTAGGATCAAATAAAGATATTAGTACAATTTTCCGACTAATTGGTGCAGGTCAAGGAGCTAATTGGTGGTGTGTACTATTTCCACCTTTTTCAACTAGATATTGGAATGTTTTCACATCATCAACATCGTAAGTTGTTTCGAAAATTGGTGGTTCGCCTAATGCGTCTGGATCAATGTCTGCGCCATATTCTAAATAGAATTAATTTGATTTGTGGGAGAAGGCTTTTGATTGGCGTTCTTTTTTTTGTGTGATTTTGATGAAAATTGGGTGATTTTTGTTAAATTTTGAGTGGATTTTTAAATTGTTTGGTCAGTTTTAAGTGATTTTTTGTTCGTATTGATTGTTTTTTATCTAAATGGGGAGGCTCGATGCAGATTTTGGTTATTTATTTGCGATTTTGCTAATTTTATTTGCAGCATCCCTGTCTTCTCCCCCACAAAAAAATACGATGCAATAAGAAAACTCGTTTCTTATCACATCGCATTCATTATTTTACTACCTTTATTGTACGACTGTTTACATTTCCTGCTTTATCAGTAACAGTTACTTTCAAATAAGTATTTACTTTCTGAGCTGGAATTGCCACAGAAAACTTACCAGTTGAATAAACTGCTCCTTTATTAAGTAATGTACTTCCTTTATATATCCTTATAGTAGCATACTTCTCAGCACTACCACTTACAGATTTCGATTTAGTAGTGACCGTATTAATCTTAGTTATAGCCGGCGGTGTTTTATCAACTACCGTTTTAGATCTCACAGGGCTTACATTTCCTGCTTTGTCAGTAGAAGTTACACTAACTATTATACCGCTTTTTTGTTTATAAATTGTAAACTTAAAGCTTCCATTTGGTGCCGCTGTTGTACTTTTTTGATATTTACCGTTGATTGATAATTTAACTGTTGAGCCAGCTTCAGCTTTTCCTGTTACCGTAGTTGAAAGATCTGACACACTATTCATATATGGTGTAACTGGTCTTGTTTTATCAATTGTAAACGTAATTGTTGTTGTGTTACTTTCTTCATCTTTTACAACTAATGTATATTTACCCTCTTTGGTAACTGTATTGCCATTGTTAAAGGCAACTCCATTTAATAAGGCTGTACCTTCATCATAAGTAATCTTTACGTCTTTATTGTAATAGGAATTATTTTTAACGCCAGTTACAACTGGATCAACGAAATCTTTCTTTTTCGCTAAATAAGCAGATGAGATGTAACCTGATAAAGCTCCATCAGTAGATTTAACTGGGAACCAAACATAGTGTTTTTCTTTAAAGTCACTGCTATTTGGTTCAGTGTATTTAAAATCTCCACTAATAATAAAAGTCTTATTTAAAGGTTGTTCTTTCCCCGCTGAGTATCTAGTAGGTCGTTCCCTTAATTTCGTATCATTCTCGGTTACTATTACCTTATCGCCTTGTTTTAGTAAATAACCTGACTCATGAAGCTCGTCAGTCAAAATGTATTCTAACTTATTAAATTTGAAATATTTACTATTATTCGTATCATACTCAAAATCGTTATACTCAAATGGATATTGAGCTAATTTTGTATCATTATAAAAGCTTTGATCTTCAATTTTACTAAATACTTTATCTTGATATGTATTCCAATTCCTAGCTCCGCCGCTACGGAAAATTGGGCTGTTAGCTGGCACTATGCCATTGTATGCCATAACTGGAAAATACCAATTTTCAATGATTTCTCTTCCCGCGCCCTTAATTCTAGGGATACTAGATGAATTTTGTAATTCGTACTTTTGATTTAAAATATTCACACCTTGGTCAATATTATAAATGATATCGCTCTTAACTCTTTCTTGATCCGGCACAGAGTCAGTAACTTGCATAATTCCATACCCTCTAAGCTCAGCATCATCTGGACCGTCAGAAACGACTTTACCGTTTGCATCAAACTGCCTCCAAGCTGATTCCTGCTCAGCCACCGCTTTTACAACTTCAGGCGGTATATTCTTACTTAATGCAGCGTTCGTTAATAAGCAATTGATTTGTTGATAATTTGGATTTTCATTTGGATTGATTTTGCCCATTGGTAAACATTTTGTAGCCCAATCCATTTCTGCCGCAGATGTTTTTCCAGTGACTAATCCAACAGAAAGTGTTGTTAATAAACCTACTTTTAATAAGATTGATTTCAAGTCCCGACTCCCCAATCTATTTATATATGAACTATTACTCTATTGTATCATAGCTGATATTTAAAATTGTTAAACAATTAATCTAGCAAACAAAATTGACTCAGATAACTGAGTCAATTTTGTTTTTTATTTAAGTTCTTGTACAACATACGTTTTTGAAACCCATCCGAAGGTTCCGTCAGCTAATTGGATTTTTATACCATGTTCCTGTGCTATCTGTTGTTAATGATCCATTTGTTTGTAAAACAATGCATAGTTCTATTTATTAATTAAAAACATTACTCAATCGCTTATTTTACCGCTTCTTTTTCAATTCTTCATGTTTATTATTTCAACTAAAAGAGCTTCAATTAAGCAGCTTTTGATCTTCAACTATCCAATGGCGTTTGTTGAACAAGAAAGGACATAAGGTCTATCTTTTCGTCTACCGGTCTCTTGATTTACCGCATCTCCTTCAGACACTACCTCACGATAATGCCCTAGATTAGACTTCTTGAGCTAGGTCAGTCTCCTCGATGATGGGTTTTCACCCTCTGGAATTCATTAATTTATCCTTCGTCCAGTCGTTACACCGAAGTTTCGTCTCTGTCTAGATAAGAAAATGAAGGGTGCTGACTGGGTCAGCACCCTATGCGACTGCCCGTCGCACAATAGGAGCCGATCACCGACTCCTAAGATAAAGAGAAAGAACGATTAGAAGATTTTAATCAACAAATTGGATTTGAATTGTTTTCGACGAAAAAAAGGGATCAGCAGGATCTTATGTTGCTAGAAATAAAAAGTGGAAGGAATCAGGACAGTAACTTAATCAAGTACTTATTTGTAGAAACCTAAATGGACCAACTCTTGTTTTCATATGAGTTTTATAGTGATCAAAACGAAAGCTTTGCCTTGATTGGAAGAAAACAAAAAAAACAAAAAACCAATGCGCGT
This sequence comes from Bacillus sp. sid0103, assembly GCF_019219025.1. The sequence continues at coordinate 87,967 of NZ_JAHUWN010000004.1, forward strand.
TAATTCGCACAATGGTTTTTTGTTTAGAACTTAACCATAACAATACTAGTTGATGCACTATATAATTTCTTACCATTCACCATTCGATACGTTCTCACTTTGTAATAATAGGTCTTACCTTTTGAGAGCCTTGTATTTGTATACGTCAGTGTCGAGCCACTCGTGATTGTCTTGATGACGGTATACTTCCCTTTACTACTTGTTGCGCGAGGAATTTCGTAACCACTTGCTTCACTAACTTTACTCCACGACACTTTCGATGATGTTGAACTCGCTTTTAACACCATTAGTTTTGCTGGTTTCGCTAGCGTTGGTACAGCACTGACAGTTGTATACGGTCCGAACACTTTTTTTCCGTTTACCACGCGAACCGCACGAACTTTGTAGTAAACCGGTTTTCCGGTCGTGAGCTTACTATCAGAAAAACTTTTTGTATTATTGTTTGTGTAGCTTTTGACAAGTGTAAATGTTCCTGTCGAGGTTGAGCCTCGGTAGATTTCAAACCCTGTTGCACCTGGTGTATCATACCAAGAAACCGTTGCACTTTGATATCCTGTTGCTGTTGCTTTCACGGACTTCACCGCAGGAAGAACAGGTGTGGTACTCACTGGCGAACTAAGAGGACTGCTGTAAGATACGCTCATCATCGTCTCAACTGCTCTGACTTTGTAATAGTAAGTTGTTCCGGTTGCAATGCCTTTGTCGGTATACTTAGTCGGTTGACCGAAATAGACCGTTCCAACGACTTTATACGTTCCGTTTGGGGAAGTGCTTCGTAACACTTCGTAACCTTCATATTTTCCGGCTGAACTTGAACGCGTCCATGTGAGAGTCGCCGTATCATAACTTGTGCTAGTTATTTTTACATTACTGACCCCTTGGAATACTGTTTTCCCTGACAATTCTTCGCTAAACGGACCATAGACAATCTGGTCACCAACATGATTTAGCGCTCGGATTTTAAAATAAATCGTTTTTCCTGGTGTGTAGTAGTTTGCATGTAGTGTATTCACGTCACCAGGTTGACTACTCATATTAAACGGTCCATTTGGTGTTGTACTACTTACCACTTCATAGCCGTCCGCACCGTCTACTTTATCCCAAGCGAGCTTAACGCCAAATGTACTGCTCCCAATCACTTTAAAGCCTTTGGGTAAACCCGGGTTTTTCACAAACTGTGCATAAATCGTCGTATCTTCATGAATTCGCTCAAAAAACTCGTAGCGCGTTTTGTAAAATGGATCACTGAACCATCCAAGTAAGGTATAGCCTTCTTTCTCACGTACATTTGGTAGTTCTACTGTGTACTGTGATCCAACCTTACTTTGTTCAATAACGTTTCCGTCATCAACTACTGTCACCGTGTATTCATCCATCGTATAAACAGCAGCAAACGTACTGTTTGACGTGATCGTTTTGGTATCACCTGTCCAACCACTAAATGTATAACCTTCTCGTTCAGGAGGTGAAGGTGGTGTTGCAGATTCGCCTTCATCAACGGATTCCGTTTTTAACACATTGCCTTGTTCATCAGTGAAGGTGACAGTGAAGCGGTTTTTCACAGTAACCTCAAAAAAAGTCGTTCCACCGTTATATGAGACAGTAAGGTACTGAACACCAGGTTTCGTCCCATCAAATCCACTTACCATGTCACTTGATACAGGAATGGTTTGAGTGTTTCCAAAAGTGGTTTGTACGTTGATTGATGCACCTGTCACATCCAGTGATTCATCTTTTTTATAGATCGTTTTAGTTGGGAACGAACGCATCGAAACAACTAAACTACATTCGTTTGTAGGGTCTGGCATGCCAATTAATTGTGGGAATCGATAACGAGAGGTCCCGCTAATCGTCCATTTTGTTGAAAAATCAAACCCTTCAAACGTATCACTTTGTTTCATCTCTTCAAAAGTGGCTTGTTTGACACCAGTTCCGGTAAAAAACGGTTCCTTTGATGAAATGTAGAAATAATTGTGTTCAAGTTGAGAGCTATAAGAACCAACGAGATTGCCTGTTTCTGACGAGTAAAAGTTAGTTCGACCAAGATTGTACGTCTGTTTGATGGAACCACCAGTTCCTTTTCCAAGGATTCCACCAGCTGTTGTTCCGGTGAGATTCCCTAAATTAAAACTATCTTCGATGGACCCATTCGAGCTACTTGCAACAATCCCACCTGCATATTTACCGGTGACTAAAGCTGTATTGTAGGTTTGCGCAATGATAGAACTGTAATTTGTACCGACGATTCCGCCAGCATTTCCGTAAGTTGACCATCCATTTGGCCCTCTCACATCCGCTGTATTAAATGATTTCAAAACCGCTGATTGTCCCATAAGTGAACCGGCAATTCCCCCAAGCTCACTTCCATTCGCTACTGAAGTCACATTTCCGTGGTTTTCACTTGTTTGAAGAAACAACGAGTTTCCGGAACCGACAATACCGCCACCATCTGAAGAATCGGTTTTTCCAACAACGGAGCCGTTATTTCGACTGTTTGTAATTCTACCATTTGAAGCGTATCCTACGATACCGCCACCATCGTATGTATATGTGACGTTTCCATCATTTGTTGCGTTTTCAATGGTTGAGTTGAGGCTCATTTCACCAACTATCCCACCAGTATATCGACTTTCACCTTTCGTTAAATCGCCTTTGTTCACGACATCTTTGAATGTTGTTCGATACGCCTTTCCAACAAACCCACCAGCGTTTGTTTTTCCAGTCACCGTACTCTCGTTTTGGCTGGATAATATAGCCGATAATTTGTTGTAATCGCTATCGAGGTAACCAACAAAACCTCCAGCAAAGCCATTAAATACTGAATCCGCTGTTACATTCCCAGACGTCTGACAATTGGTGATCGTCACATTGTACCCAAACCCAACTAATCCACCTGCATAAGCATACGAATTATTTGCATCAAAGGAGGAATTCTTTGCCCGAATATCACTATTTTCCATTGTTAGATTCATGATTTTTGCATTTTTTGCATACCCAAAGAAACCGGCGTAAACAGGTTCACTCGATTCAACTTTCGTATGCAATCCAGAAATGATATAGCCGTTTCCATCGAAGGTTCCAGTAAAAGGATTTGTTGAACCTCCAATTGCCTGCCAGTTTGCAATCGCACTTGCATCAATGTTTGCCATCAGAAGATACTTTCCACTTAAATTTCCCTGAATGTTTTGCAAATCACTGATTGAATAAATTCCGATCATGTCACCAGGTAAGGTTGTGACATGGTTTGTTTCTGCAGCCACATTTTTTGACCAGTTTGCCGGGACGATTATCTCGCAAAGAAGCATGCCGGCTAAAGCAAGAATGGTCAATCGTTTTCGGATCATTTTCTCCGCTCCTTTTCGATTATTTTAGTATCTATCTTCCTATTCTAAAGCAAGAAATTCGGCTTGAATATACTCACTTTGTCCTATAAAAATCTTTTGCCAATAGGAATCGAGATGCAAGAGAAAAGCGGCCCTTCCTACAATAATCAACACGATCATCTACAATTCAATAAGGATATTCAAGGGAATCAGAAGTTCCATGGGGACTTCTTGTTGACAATACTAAAATAACATCCTTAGAGCCATGAGAACCGTCCCTATGTTTTTAAAAGTAGTCCAGAAGGGCTGCTTTTTTACGTGAAACATATGAATCCAAGTGCCCCCCCCAAGAGTTGCTCCCATTATGGATCCGATGGTATCAGTTTTAAAGCAGTACGAAACTTAATGAAAAGGAATAATATAACCATTGATAATTGAAAAATCAAAATAGGAGAATCCTAATGGAAATTTCATTAATTCGACATGGCAGGTCCAGATTTACCGACAATAAGCCCATCTCATGTGAAAAATTTATAGATTGGATGGAACAGTATGATAGTCATGGAGTATTTGAAGAAAACTCCTATCCGACCGAAACTCTTGAAAAAATAAGGAGCGCCGCTGCTGTACTCACCAGTGATTTGAAAAGATCCATTGAGTCTGCAGGCATTTTAAATCCAAATCGGAAAGCAAGAATAAACCCTTTATTTCGTGAAACAGAGTTACCAACTCCTTCCACAGACTATGGGGGATTGAAATTAAATCCTACCATCTGGGCCGTCCTATTATGGTGTTTATGGTTTAGCGGTTATTCGAGGAACTGCGAGTCCATAGGAGATGCTGAAGCAAGAGCGAGAAGAGCCGCTAAAGTATTAATAAAGTATGCACATGAACATAACCGAGTAGCCTTAGTCGGACATGGATTTTTTAATAGCTTAATAGCGAAGGAGCTAATAAAAGCAGGATGGAGAGGAAAGAAAACGACTAGTTTAATACACTGGGATTGTACTACCTATTCCTTCGACTAACAATGTTTTTTCCAAAAGATAGGCTTATGAGCATTGATCAAGTTCCTCAATGCCCACTTTTCCTTTATGTTTTGCAAAAATGATTAAAAAAGGTATGGTCTCCAGTAAACATAGATTTAATGGAACAGGTGATAATTCCCGAATGGTATTCGTTTGGCGTAATATCAAAAGACGGATAAATTGCTTCCGCTCCCTACGGAGCAAGGCGCTGTCCATATAGGGATGTAACTTCCTCTGCACCGCGAAATTCCACTTCAATATCAGCGCCGCTTTGAATAGAAAAGTCGATTGTTTGACTAGAGGTTGCTGTATAAAAGGGAATATAATGTTTTTTGGCTGCAAGGGCGTGCATATAAAGGGCCATGGGGACGGTTCTTGTGGACTAAAAAAAAACATCCATTGAGCCATGAGAACCGTCCCTATGGATTTCTCTTAAAATACCCCGCTATAGCTGGAAAACTCATGAATTCCTTTCTCATGTCCCGAAACGAAATCACTTCATTTCCTCTAGCAAGCTGGTAATCTAGGGAATACTCGTGACAGTTCAATGGGTTTTGATGAAATGTTTTGGTATAAAATTGAATCGCTTCTTGCTTGTTGGCTGCAAAGATAAAGACAAACTCCTTCTGGTTCATCTTCAGTGAGTAGATACCCACTTTATGAATACCTAATACATTGTTTTGAATCAATTTCCTTACTTTCTGATGATCTGCTTGTTCTAAGTCTATTTTAGATATGTCATCATCTAATGAAATTTTCTGCTCTGCTAGTAAATGGTAGATGCAATGGGCCAATGAGGATTCTTCATAACGGAAACAATCCATGTAAAGATCTTTCACAATCATGTGATCACACCTCGATATAAGATTTTTTTTGGCTAAATAGAGGTTATACAACGGTAGGACTCGATTCCTTCTGGTCCTCAATCCTCCCTGTATGCTCGTTGTAATTTACAGTGATGCTTCCAACGGGACCATTTCGGTTTTTCGAGACAATGATTTCAAGAGAATGATTGTCCGTGTCCTTGTCATAATACGACGCACGATATAAGAACAAAATAACATCGGCGTCCTGTTCGACACTGCCCGATTCCCGAATATCAGACATCATCGGCCGTTTATCTGCTCTTGATTCCACCGAGCGATTAAGCTGGGCCAAACAAATGACTGGGCAATCAAAATCCTTTGCCATCGTTTTAAGAGATTTGGATATTTCCGTTACTTGTAAGTGAGAATTCCCTCCGTAAAATTGACCAGATTGGATCAGGGTTAAGTAATCGATAAAAAGGATTGGTTTCTTATATGGAAATTGGCTCATCATCTTTCGCGTTTTCGCTCTCATTTCAGCAATGGATTGTCCTGCCCCATCAAAAATTTGCATATGGGTTTCAGCAAGATCACCAATCACATCCGACCATTTATTCTTTTGATTTTGATTAAGCATTTTTTTTGGATCCCGCATTTTTGAACGGTTAAAGCCTCCTGTCGAAGCCATTAATCGAGTGGTGATCAGCCTTTCAGGCATTTCCAAGGAAAATACGAGTGGCAGAAACCCTGCCCAACCCGTCATTTTGGCAAAATGAAGCATCACATCGGTTTTTCCCATCGATGGTCTAGCTGCTAGAATCATCACTTCCCCGTTCTGGAAGCCTCCCGTTACTTCGTCGAGCTTTTTGATGCCTGTTGTGGCACTTTTCTGGCGTAGTTGATCTTCCCAGGGTGCCTCATAGATATCTGATAACGCTTGTTGTAAGGACGTGTGATCCTCCATCTTCATTTGGTTAATTTTATCCAATTCAGCAATGACTCTAGCAATCTCCCAATCATTCATCGCTGCAACCGTCAAGATATTTCTCTTTTCCCGTTCCTTCCACAGCTCAAGAATGAGCTTCTCCGTACCGTCAAATTTCTCAAGATCCGCGTAAGATAACAGCTCCGATAGGTAAGACATTCCTCCTAATGTATCGAGGTCTGGTAAGGTGGTCAAGGTGATCAAATCAATATGCTTCCCCACACGGTTTAACTCCACCATTCTGCGCATGATTTCTTTATGCCGTGTACTTTCCAGCTGTTCAGGTTGGATGACGGTATCCTTGAGCAAATACTCCGCCTTCATCAAGCTCCCTAAAAACGCTTTTTCGGCGATGCTCATTCCTCTTCACCTGCCGTCAGGTCAAGTTCAAATCCACTTGGAATAGCTCTTCCGGCAGGAAACGATTCGATTGATTGTCTATGCTTTGATACGGACTTTTGGTTCTCATGAAAGGAATCAATTTCTTCGACGGATAGTAAAGATTCATTTTCCCAGTTTTTCAGAATCCCAACCACATAACTCAGCTTTCGCTTGTTATTGGCACAAGCAATATTCATCGCTTTTAAAATCACCTCTTTCGGCTGTAAAAAGATAGAATCATCTAACCAAGATAGTAACTGTTGTTTGGCATTCACATTCGAAAAACCAAATCCATTGTTATCCCAAAACTCAACAATTTCTTTCACATCTTTTTGATTATTCTGTAATGGATTCTCGATGTCAGGATTTTCCTCTATATTTGGATTTAAAGCTTCTTGTTGTTGTTGTTTATTTTTAAATATATTTTTAATTTCTTTTTGTCCCCGTATCGTATAACGTTGCATGAACGGATCATCTAACTCTTCGCATTCAGTATCGACATATGTATCTTTTTCATCTTCTTCACTCCTATCATTGCTGTTAAACCTTTCTTCTTGCCCACAAAAGGATTCAAATACGCTGCGAATTTCCTGTTTTTGAATCGCCTCCGAAACATATTTAATAAGTGAAAGATCCTCGACATCTTTTAATTCGGAATAAATACAATCCATGACCGGTTTCCCGCCTTTATGCAGGTTATATTTCCCCCAGTTTTTAATTGCGAGTTCTCTCGTTTCAGGATTGTAACGAATCACTTTGTGATGAACGATGAATCGTTCCATTAACGAATGTACACTCTCAATCGAATAGCCCAAATCAAAAGCCATTTGTTTTTTTGTAATCTTATAGATTCCAATTTGAGTCGTATTGGGATTCGTAAGAAGATAAAGGTAAAAATACTTATCTTCCGGAGTCATCTCTTCTGAAACAATTGGATTCTTCCAAAAATCAGTACGTACCATTCGATATTTTGCCATCTTCAACCACTGCCTTTCTTCTAATAAAATTCCTTCATACTTGATATAGAAATAAATGAAGAAAAAGGTCATAGGTTTTTCATTAGAATGTGAATCTTTTATGACACCTTTTCATCACCTTGTCCTTTGCGAGGGCTTTATTTGAAATCCCGCGTCTTCAGCACTTCTACAATATCGAGATTTGCGAGGTAAAGCGAACTGCCTTTTTTCATATTTGAGGGCATATTTAGATGCGAAACGTAAAAAAACGCCCTCAAAAATGATTTTTGAAGGCGTTTTTTGCGATTTCGGCGATTTTATAGCCTTTTTTGTGTGAAGGCGTTTATCTTTCTTACGTTATATAAAAGGAACTCTTCCCCAGATTCTTCTATTCTAATTGTCTATTTAATTGTTTTACTTTCATAGGCTTTTTTTCCTTGCTTAATTTGATGATTTCCCCCAAAATACTGATGTCAATTTCTTCTGTTGTTTCCGAGCCCATTTCCAATCCGATTGGGGAATGGACCTGATCCAACTGTTCTTGTATAATTCCTTCACTTTTTAATTTTCCAAAAATGTTTTGACCTTGAACTTGCTGGCAACCATCCCAACATATGCAATCAGCGGGACGATGATCGTGCACGATTATAGAAGATCCAATCTTATTAAAGAAAAGCGCCCAATTCTGGAATAACTTCTGAGCTTCTATTAGATGATTTAACACAATAACAGCTGCTCCGCAGCAGCGTTTCTAGTATCAGTTCCCGTTAAGCTAAATAACCAGAACCCTTTATTTATGGTAGGTTTCACTTTCCTCGATATTTTTAAATTCCTGGTTTTCAACAATATCTCTATCTTGGACAATGCTTGATGTAATTACTATAAACTTGTCATAAAGCTTGAAAACACAATAGCCAAGCAATCCCCCAAAGGTGTTTAGTATTAGGTCATCCACATCAAAAATTCCGATAGAAAAAACAACCTGTAAGCATTCCAAGCATAAACTTAAACTCAAAGACCGAGCTAATACGCCTATGAATGACATCCCTTTATTTTTAGACAATAATACAAGAAACATTCCAAATGGTATGAACACTGCGATATTCCCAACCAAATTAATTAAATCATGACTCGATAGATTCTGAATATTATTGGATATTGATTTAAACGGAATAAAATTACCTAATTGCAATTGGTTCATGAGATTAACAGAGTTCCCAAGATTCTTCTGAAGTTGATGCCAGAGAAAGGTCAAATCTCTCCAGCGGAACTTAAATAGAATGATTTTAAGTAATGCGTACATATAAAAGACAAATAGTGCTGGTACAATAATGCTGTTCATTAATTTCGTTTTTTTCATTCCGCCATCCTTACCTCCTTGATAATAGTATGTGTTGATCTGGGAAACACTGTCACAATTACACCATCCATATTGTTGCCTGATATCTCATAACGAAGATTGGTAGGCACATGAATGGTCGTATTTTTGGTAACAGGGTAATAAGAGATCTCATATTTTTCACCATGTATAGTAGTTGAAATGGACTTTTGTTCTTTAAGGAAATCCAAATATTCTTCCAAAGAAAAATTCTTTCCCTCAATAATCACACTGTGCGGCAATCCAACATAGCGAATATGCCAAGGTTCATACTGAATGCCTGTGATTGCCGTTTTGTCCTTTGGATAGCGTATAATAAAGCCGTATTTCCAAGCATTTTTTTCTAGCCACTTACCTTCAGGTGCCTCATTCATTTTCATTTGGGTAGATCCTACATCAAGCGATAAACCCAAATTGTGTTCACTATGGCCTGCAGGCAAGGCATAGTCAGACCCCATTTCTTGATAAAGTACATTTTGCTCATCAAAGTCTCGAAAGCCACTATTAATTGAAAAATGGCGAATCCCCTCATTTTCAGCAGCAACTATCATCTCCGAAAATTCACGGGCGACATCCTCTGATAAATAAATTTCACTATTGAGCAACTCGTATCCCTTTTTCAATTCTTTGTGAGTAAATAAATTTACAACATCTGATTTTATACTCTCTTGCTTCACCGGATATTTTTTGTTAACCAAGAGTAAATTTCCTTGATAGACCAGTTCTTTTGTAATCTCTTTCGTTTGGAAACTTTCAGAAGTCTCTCTATTATCTAAATGATCATTGTTATTTTTTTCATATCTTTGAATCTCTACTTTATCTTGAAAAGACGATTCTTTATTAACGTATGCAAAACTCAGGCACAATACTAAAAACAATAAAAATCCCCACTTCTTCATTTTCACGTTCCTCCTTATTCTTATTGATACTAGAATAGGAAAAACTTTTTAAAAAAAGAGTGGGGTAAAATTTAAATTTTTCTTAAATCCTTTATGAAACTTTTAAACTTGGTCAATTGGAACACTTTCCTGCAGTAAACGAACTTCAAATACAGTACGTATTAAACTACTTTCGGCCGTAATCGTTCCATTATGCTGCTCCACAATATTCTTTGCAATGAATAAACCAAGGCCTGTGCTATCTTCTTGATGAGTTCGTGCTTTGTCACCGGTATAAAACATATCAAAAAGATATGGAAGTTCATTCGGAGGAATACTATCCCCATAATTCACAACCTGAACAACCACTTCTCCTGCATCAACAAACCCGTTAATATCTACAAACTGACCATCGTATCCATAACGATTTGCATTGGTCAAAAGATTTTCAAACACACGAGCTAACATCTCTCCATCACCCAAAATAGGTAAATGGGGCAGAATATTCATTCGAACTATCAAATTATTTTTTTCGAAGATCGGAAATAATTCTTCGTTTAACTGAAAAAGTAGCTCACTTAGATTAACTTGTTTTTTTTCAACTGGTAGCATACCGTAATTCATTCTAGTTATTTCAAATAATTCATCAATAAGCTTTTCTAAACGCCGAGATTTGGTAAAGGCAATCGTTAAAAAATGTCTAACTTGTTCTTTTGTCAAATCCCTTTCTGTAAGAATTAAATCCAAATATCCTAAAACAGAGGTCAGAGGTGTACGTAAATCATGTGCTAAATTTACTACTAACTGCTCCTTGCTACTTTCCGAGAAATCTCCTCTTGCTATAGCTTCTTTTAACTTTTCACTCGCCTGATTAATATCTTGAGCAATATTTTCAAATTCATCATTTGATTTTATTTGAACTCGATAGGAGAAATCCCCATGAGCAAGATAACGAATACCAGTGGAAATCTCCTTGAAATACATCGAATAACGCTTAGTAAGTAAATAAAAAAATAAGAAAGAAAGTGGAATAAATATTAGTAAAAAGAAATTAATATCGCCAATATGGTTCAAAATTTGACGATAAAAAAACAGTGTTTCACCGAATTGGACATATGTATGATAATAAAATTGGAGTCCCTTAAAGATTAAATAGGTTATGATTCCAGACAGCAACATACTTAAGCCAAATAATAGAACCATCATGGATCGAAAACTACGTACAACCTTAACCATTGAATGCATACCCGACGCCCCACACAGTTTTGATCCATTTATTTTTTCGTGCATCATCCATCAATTTTTTACGTAACGTACGTATATGCACCATTACGGTATTTGCACTTTCATAATATGCATCTCCCCAAACATGCTGGAAGATATTTTCTGCACTGTATACCTTCTTTGGGTGACTGGACAGTAAATACAAGATGTCAAACTCTTTAGGAGTTAACTCAATATTTTTACCATATAAAGTAACTGTACGCTGCTCATGTGAAATAACCAAGCCGCCAAATTCTAGTGTAGAATTATTATCATTTTGGGGTTGATTTAGCTTCATAAAGCGTCTTAATTGAGCATTTACACGTGCAACCAATTCAATAGGGGTAAATGGTTTAGTCATATAATCATCTGCACCAATCACTAGTCCATGCACCTTATCGAAATCAGAAGTTTTCGCACTCAAAAAAATGATAGGCATATTATATTGTTCCCGAATCTGACGGGTTACTTCATATCCATCCATTTTCGGCATCATAATATCCAAAATTAGCAAATCAATTGATTGAGTCTGGATAACAGGTATGGCTTCTTGCCCATCAGGTACTTTAATGACATGGTATCCTTCTTTTTCTAGATGGATTGCAATCAGATCAGCAATCTCCTCCTCATCTTCAGCAATTAAAATCGATATACGTTTCATCTATTCCACTCCTATATCAAGTTACATTCAGGTGAATTTATTATCTTTATCAAACCTTAAAAAGCTGCACCCTTCAAAAAAATTCGATATTTTTGGTGGGGATGCCTTATAAGCAGAATCATAATTAATATGGCATAATTTAGATCTTGTATTTTATTTTCTATTATTTCTTTCTTTTATTCAAGAATATGGCCCGTTTGTTGAGGACAAGTAAAACAACACCCTTAAACTAACCTGCCCCGTTAGCTGAAGAAGGAATTTTTACCTTTTATGTTTAATCCTTTTTTTGATTTACTAGTTGCATGATTTGTATCCTTTTTAACCGAAAACTAATTCCCGGGCAGTTGGATGCCGCGCCAGCCGCTTACATCGCATTGGCCATATTTATTATCACCCACAGCAACCACCGTGCCGTCCGATTTAAGGCCGATGGTATGAGCGCAACCCGCCGCAACCGCTACAATATCGCACCAGTCACTTACATTGCATTGACCATACTCATTCCAGCCCACAGCCGCCACAGTACCGTCAGATTTAAGACCGATGGTATGACTACTACCCACCGCTATCGCCACAATACCGCGCCAGCTGCTAACATCGCATTGGCCTACCTTATTTTGACCCACAGCAACCGCCGTGCCATCCGATTTAAGCCCAACAGAATGAAGATAACCCGCCGCAACCGCTACAATATCGCACCAGTCACTTACATTGCATTGCTGATACCTATTATTACCCACAGCCGTCACCGTGCTGTCCAATTTAAGACCGATGGTATGCCAGTCACCCGCCGCGACCGCCACAATATCATGCCAGCCGCTTACACTGCATTCACCTTCATTATTTCGGCCCACAGCTACCACCGAACCATCCAATTTAAGCCCAATGGTACGACACCAACCCGCCGCAACCGCTACAATATCGCGCCAGTCGTTTACATCGCATTGGTCATGCTTATTCCAACCCATAGCCGCCACAGTACCGTCCAATTTAAGACCGATGGTATGAGCATTACCCGTGTTCGTCGCCATATGAACATTACCAGCCGCGACCCCCACAATATCGAGCCAACCGCTTACATTACATTGGCCATAATTATTATCACCCACAGCCGTCACCGTTCCGTCAGATTTAAGACCAACGGTATGACGACGACCCGCCGCTATGGTATCTTTAGGCCACCGTTTCACCTTTAACGCCGCTTCTTTCGGTGAAATGTAATCCATGTTTTACCTCCTTGAAAACAAGACCTAGTTTATTATTGTATCACTTTTGCTTGTCATACTAACCTGCTTCGTTAGTGAAACAAGAAAAGCTGCCTCAATGACAGCTATTTACTTTAACTCTAGCACCCGTTAATTCAATAAAACCTTAATATTTTTTCAGCCATTCACCCATTTCACATCTAAATCGCAATCGACGACCTTTACTTAACCTAAATAAGTAGATTTTTCACTATCTAAATTGAGCAGGAATTTCATGTTTTCATGATGAATATGTTAGTTAAACTTAATTAAGGGCCATCATAATGGATGAAAGGATGCTGTAAGTGGCAAATAAGATAAAAATCATTCGTGTTCCTATTTCAACACCAACTTTATTACCGCATACAACCACAAATTGCTATTTAATAGGAAACGAGAAGGAAAGCTTACTAGTTGATGCCGGATTTGATCAACAAGACACGAGAATAGAATTAGAAAGAGCAATAAAAGAAAATGGTCTAGCAACACCGAACTCTATTATTCTTACGCACTCACACCCAGACCATGCACCAGGTGTCCGCCAATTATTGGATTGGTCCCCGATAGTTTATTGTCATCATCATGAAGAACAAGCGACACTTGCTGCTATTTCACCATGGGACAATCTTTCCTTTTTAAACGACGAGGATATTATTAAAATAGCTGATGAAGAAATTACGATTATGCATGCCCCAGGTCATACAGCTGGTCAGTTAAACCTCTATATTCCTTCCAAACAAGTGCTCATCGCTGGAGATAATATCGTTGCGGAAGGAACATCATGGATTGGTCCTCCAGATGGAGATATGACAGACTATTTTCAAACTTTAAATCGCTTAAAACAATTAAGATTGAGTAAAATTGGACCGGGTCATGGTAAATGGGTTTTAAATCCATATGACCATATTGAATTCGTCTTAAATCGGAGATTATATCGAGAAAATCAAATTATTTCACTGCTTAAAAAGCATAATCAATTAACTGCAGTCAATTTGACACAAATGATTTATGATAAACTTCCTCACCCAAGTGTATTTGAGGTGGCGAAAAGAACAACAGAGGCCCACCTCATTAAATTGATGAAAGAAGGTTCGGTATCACTACACGATTCCTTTTATTCGATAAAATCCTAGTATTATTCAAACCATTTTTTAGCTGTTTGCAAATCTGGCATCATTAAAGGGTTGCCATTTTGTGAATTCATAATCGTCCTAAGAGCAATAATCGTAGGTGGAGCCAAGGATATCTTTCCACTTTGATACGCTGCTAGAGCATCCTGTGGATAAAACCAACTTGCTTCATCTACTTCATTTACGTCTGGATTTGGATATTGGCCGTTTGGCAATTGAGCAATAAAAAAGCGTGTATCAAAACGAATCGGTTTCTCTTTCGGTGTGACGAGATGTCCGAAAAAGGTTATATTATCAAGATTAAGATGAAGTCCTTCCTGTTTTAGCAATTGTAAAAATGAAATTTCCCCATCTAAAAGTAGACGACGGTATTCTATTGCTGTTCCTTTATTTAATTGTAAGTCAGACCCGTCGTCTGTACTACCCAGTAAAACACCAACTTCTTCAAATAATTCTCTTGCTGCAGCTACATAATAAGCAGCAGCAAATGACTCATTTCGTATCCCATTTTTTATGTACTCACTGTCTAGCGCATAGTCACCCTTTTCTACTGCTCCCCCTGGAAAAACATAAAATCCGCCAAAAAATTTCATCGTTTTTGGTCTTTTGGTCAAGTAGACCCTGGATGAATGATCCAATAAAACAATTGTCGATGCTAGTCTTGGAATAACAGTCATATTTGTACCCCTTTTTTAGAATATTATTTTAAACCAAATTTTGGTTTAAGAGATATTATTCTATATATATTCAACTTTCCATCTTTATTCCCCTCTCAAATCAACACTAAAAGACTTGCCTTCATCCATTCATTCTTTTGCTCATTTAATAAGTCTAAAAGGCTTAATCAGATTTCCTGATTAAGCCTTTTATCTCTTGTAAAATGGTTTGTATCCAGAGGGCAAAGAATCCCAGAATGATAGACCAAAAAAGACAGGGATTGATAATTTTTTAAATTTGATGGTTTTGTGAACTATACGGAAGGACTTCAGATTGAAGGGTTATATGAGGTTCATTTTAGAATAAACCAGTATAGATTCTATTATAAAAAGAGCTCTGGACTCTTTTGAAAACAGAGTTCAGCGCTTGTTTATTTTCCAGCAAAAGATTATGGGCATTGCATAACCACTTGAAAGCACGAAATAGAATGACATATATCGCTAAACAGCAAATAGACTTACAGGCAGTATTTTCGCAGGTGGAAACCGCTAGAAACTGACAAGTACCAACTAAAAAGGGCTCTCGTTTCCTTCTTTTTAGTCCTTAGTTCTTCATTTTTTGTAACTTTTTAGGTTGTTTTGTCATATGTATTCCAATTGTGTGAAATTTTTCGCATAATAATAATTGCGTGTAAAATCGATTTTATCAAATTAAACAGTTAAAGAAAAATAGGGGAATGGATGATGGGTAGCGAGATCGAGAAATTAGACGACCGAATCAATAAATTAAGAGAAGAATTGATCCAAATTGCAAAAGCAACCGGCTTAAAAAGCAATGAAACCCTTCGATACAGTCAGAAATTAGACGATCTCATCACGATGTATCAAATAAGTAAAGATAAACAATATAAAAATATTTGATTAAAACTCCTGTATTGCCACATGATGAATATGGGAATTTTTTTTGATTTTTCTCTGATGGTTACATAGTTAGAGTCCACAAGTTGGTTGGGAAACATCCTTAGTTGGATTTTGCGTTAATAGAATAAAATCATCCAGATCCTTTTGATCGACTATCTGTTCAAAGTCGCATGGTTGCTCTAATGTAATACCCCTTTGACTAGCAACTGAAATCAGTAAACCTAATTCAAAATACATATTTTTCGTTAATAATCCTTTTTCAATGTTTTTCATGATTTCATCATAAAAAGCAATTAAAAAATCAGTAGGTAACTTTTCATAAAAATCCATTATTAACATCTCCCCTATTAATAAATGTAGGAAAACCTTTTTGGACAAAAAACATCACCTTAACCCCATTATATATAAGCATTTGTAAAATGTTTGTCGGTTTAATTGAAAATTCACTAATAATTCAACAATATTTTATCTACATGAGTGTTAGAAAATTGATCCGGAATATTTTTCGATTTTAAAGTCTCCTTTAAAATTAATTGAAATGAGATTCTTGAACAGTACCATTAAAACAAACTTTTTATTGTTATGTATGCTGCATCCATGCGCAGCATAGATGCAGCCGTCTTGTTGGGGGCTCGATGCCCACAAGCAAGACGAACTCACACAAAAAAAAGGAAAAATAAAGAAGAGGGAGAAACTCCCTCTCCCTCGAATCTTACATTCTACCTTTTTCTTTCAAGCTGTAATATTCGGCATCAGCATTCACAATCAGGTGATCCAGTTCCTCGATTCCTAGAATTTTACCTGCTTCCACCAATCTTCTTGTGACTTCAATATCTTCATTCGAGGGTGACATTTTGGGAGGGATGCTGGTGGCTGACAATGATGGATGCGCAATTATTCAGGATGGCAGACTTGAACACCTCTCTTGGCGAAACGATACTTGCATTCAAACTTCCGACATGACAACGATGGACAGCAACCACACGATTTTTCGTATTCTGGCACATCACAAAGAACAATTCACGATCGTCATCTCCAATAAATTGAGCAGCAATCTTCGCGCCATCTTCAGGGGAGCGAACGATGTAGTGTTCTCCCCCTTCTACCTCCTGAATCACTTGTTTAATACGTTGAATTTCGTAAACTTTTTCCATATGTAGCACTTCCATTCTTTGTTTGAGGAGGAAGCAATGATGGGCGCAAACCGTGTGAAGGGTTCGCCTACGAAGAAGCGAACTTGCCAGTCAGGCATAGGCAACGGGCCTGCTTTTTACCCGTTGCCGTTCACAATCGAGTGAAGCCCAATGACTTAGGGGCAGTTGGAGAGCGTTTTTTGCTTCCTTACTGCCCCTTAGCCTACTTTTGGTTTTGCCGATTTTGTTTGCCTGGCGCCCGCCCTTCACGCGGACATAAGCCCACACATTATAATTGAGAGAACAAAGAAGGCTCACTACCGTCCTAGCGTGGCAGTCGAACAGACTGCAGGTATAAGACGCCTAATGGCAAAGGGCTCGATGCCCTTTTGCCATTAAAAAACATGGCCCGAGCGTCCGATGCGAACAGCTGCCGAAAGGTAGCAGCATCGGTTGAAAGGCGAGGCTCGATGCCAAGCTTTTCAATAAAGAAAAGCGATTTTTATTCAAAAGGATTTCGATAGAAAGACTACGAATAAAAAGAGCGTACTGTCTCCTTGCGTTTAGCATGGAGGCAGTCGGCCTTTTTAGGGGTTCGATGCCCCTAATAAGCCGCCAGCACGCTTTCAATCATTAGGAGCAAAGCGAAGCGAGCGACACAATTCCTGGCGTAGCCGGGAATTGTCCATGCTCTTCAGTAAACTTTTTAAAAGATGATAAAAACAAAAGAAGGGGCTTACCCCTCCTTCCTTTCTGCGACTTCTTCCATCATGGCTTCGATCCACTCGCTGGCTTCTTGTTTGCTGCTGAAATCATCGGTTAGTCGTACAAACTGTGTAGTGACTTCGTCCTCCTGGAAATATTTATCTACATAATATCCGGTACTTGAGATTGCTACCTTCAACCCATGAAAACTTGTTTCCATTCTCCATCACTCCTTTTTTTGTTTGACCTCTACGAATCTTTGCGAAAAGGGCTGTCAATAGGCTTGAAGTTTGTGAAGCGTTAGCGTAGCACCCTTGACTGCCCTTATGAGCAAACGATTACAATAAAGAGAACAAAGAAGGAGATTAATAGGGTCCGTATAATGCGATCCAACGAGCTACCGTTGGCTAAGTTTGGGAGAGAAGCCCAAGGTCTTTAAGATTTTCGACTCGTTTGGTACAGCGGCCAGCCGTAAATGGAACAGGAACCTACGGAATGTAGGCGTTAGTTAAATAGACTAAACTAATAAGAGGATACTATGTTCAAGTCTGATTAGTTACTTACTATCATTTGAATTTGTTCTGTCGTTAAGTTCCGAATAAACTCAATAAAATCAATGGCCATAATTCCAAATTCCTCACATTTCTCCATATACCTGCTATAGGCTTGTTCATACATTCCCATTTTACTTGTTCTCCTTTCGTTCTGTACCAATGACTTTTTGAAGGATTATTCATAGCAGTCTATTTTCATGCCCTGTTCTTGGTATGAGCCCCACCTACGCTGTGTACCGTGATAGCCACCCCTGTTTTCAGACCTATAGTTGTGAAAAAGGAACAGGGTAATCATCTAGCACGATTAATCATATTCGTTACCTTAGGCTTCCTGATTTCCGATGCATCTTTCACACTCATATAAATAAGATTCGTGTTGTTCCTCAATGGTTTCTCCACATTCACGACATTCTTTTTCCGGTAAGCTACGGTAGAATTCTAAAGTTAACATGTTCATGACCTCCTGATATAGTGGATATATTTGTTAGATTGATTGTATTATAACAGATTTTAAAAGTCAACAGCTGTTATATAATTATTTTTGAGCTTACTAGGTGTGAATTTTAAGATTGAAGATAGTCAAAAAGATGGTTCTTGTGAAAAAATCATTTGATAAAGACAGTGAACCTAAATGACCTGTTTAATGACAGTTTATAATGCGATTCCAAACAACTTATGTATGAGTTTAACTTCATTTTGGACAGACTTCACTTGTTGATGAAATTGCCTTTTTTTCATCATATGCATCGCTTCAATGCATTCAATATAGAGGTGGCTGTTTCATACGACTTAAATCCCAACATAGAATGTACACGTTTCTAAATGAAACGATGATCTTGTTCCACTATATTGTTAGGATACCGGATTCGCCTGATTTTGACGCCTAGGCATCATCTTTTCCTCTTTTAACTGTTCAATGACTAAAGGATACGACGCTTAGTTAAAGTTCTGAATGGAAGTTTCCAATCCCAAATAAACATGCTTATCTATTCTAAAGAAAAGAACTCACATGGTATTAGCCCTATCACTTTTATTGATGTCCCTCGCTTCGAGTTATCGCCTAAAAGTCTGAAGTTGTATTTTTCTGAATTTTACATTATTTCGAGATGGCATTGTGATCTGATTGCAATTTATGTAACTTAATTAACATGTGTATGTTCTTTTTTTCAGAAAATTTCGTGTTATGATCAAAGTGACAACTTATTTACTAAATGAAGTTGGAGGTTTATTCAATGATAAAACACGGAAAGGGGGATTTCTAATGGATATTTGCATTTCATGCGGAGAGGAATTATCTATTATGGAGAGGAATCGAGCGGAATGCTGGGAGTGCAGAGACACAACAACAGAAGCTTACGCAGAAGCGGAATGATCATGACATTTAATCTTTGTATGATAGCTTTATATAAAAATACAAATGTCCCTAATCCTTTTAACCGACCTTGGACAGGAGCCTAACCTGTTTTCAGGAGCAAAAAGCAAAAAGGTTGAGTTTAAAGCTCCACCTTGGAAATAGATAATTTTACCAATTCAATTCTTAATGTCTCCAAATTCACTTCAATCGAAATCCGATACGATAAAACTTTCTGAATATATTCCTTCCACAAAGTTAGAAATCGTGGCCATTTTTGCACCTATTACAGTCCGTGCTTATATGCGTCGTACGTAATTTGAATTAATTTTAAGGGCACTGAAAGCAAATGGTAAAATAGAAAGAGGCTTATTCCTGATTTTTATGCAGGTTAGCCTCTTTTCTATTTATCAATAAATTCCTCTCCAGGACGTTTCTAAAGGAGAAATTTTAGATTACACTCGTTATTAATTTGACATCCATATTCCCATTCGTTGCTTTAGAGTAAGGACAAACACCATGAGCTTTATGAACTAACTCCTCTGCCTCTGCTAATGATACCCCTTTGATCGACACGTTTAAGACCGCAGCTAATTTAAACCCTCCATTCTGATCTTTTCCAAGTGAAACTTCCGCCGTAACTTTAGAGTCAATTCGTTTTCTCGCTTGTCGTGCGACCAAATTTAGCGCACTATCGAAGCAGGCTGCATAGCCGGCAGCGAATAATTGCTCTGGATTCGTTGCATTTTCTTTTCCTTGACCGCCTAAAGATTTTGGCATTGAAAGAGCTAAATTTAATGTTCCGTCACTGCTTGTTACTTTCCCTGCTCTGCCACCTTCAGCTGTTGCACTTGCGGTATATAATAATTCCATAAAAAATCACCCCAAAATATAATTTTATAAAATTTAATTGCGCACAATTTATTTTATAAAATTATAGTAACGATAAAGTATTCTGAAGTCAATAATTAAATTGTGTAAAATTAAATTGTGGTTTAAATAATTGTTAATTGTATTATAATGGTACTAATGAAAGATGAAAGGACAAGAAAATGGAAAATAATCAATTAAAACTTGAGAACCAAATATGTTTTAAGATTTATTCAACCGAACGTGAAATCACTAAATTATACAGAAATTTATTAGAAGAATTGGATGTAACGTATCCTCAATATTTAGTATTATTGGTACTTTGGGAGGAAAAATCGGCGACGGTTAAAGAGCTTGGCCAAAAGTTATTTTTAGATTCGGGAACGTTATCACCTATGCTAAAGCGAATGGAAGGGAATAATCTTATTGAACGCCGAAGATCAATAGAGGATGAAAGAACGGTCATCATTTCATTAACCAAAAAAGGTGAAGACTTAAAAGATAAAGCTCAATGTATTCCTTCAAAATTGCTAGAAAATCTGTCCTTAGACATGAAGGAATTAAAGAATTTAAATCAAACACTATCAACCATTTTAAATAGAATTCAACAGAAAATATAAAGCTCGTTTATAAAAGTAAGTTGCAACAAAAAAATACTAAAGACTCTTACCAGCGCGTAAGAGTCTTTAATATAGTCATTAGATGGCTGCCAGCTTTTTGAGGATGCTTTCCACCATTGCATTAATATCTTCATTTTCCGTGTTTTGCAAGTACTCGGGCTTTAGGACCTGGGTTTTCTTCGCCACATAATAATCGAATAGAGCCTGTTTCAATGACAATTCCTCTTCCACTAAAAAGGTTGTATTCACCAATTTCCCTACTACCGTTTCATCCTGAATAATTAAGATGGAGGGATTCAATTGATTAAAAACTTCTGCATTCATGCCATTTCGATAAAATGTATGAATGGCAGATAGTTGTTCTTTTCTTGATTGCATCTTTTTTTCATAAAGATGCCTACAGCTTCTTTTTAAATCAGTCAAATATATATCTGAAGCATAAACAGCTGAAAAAACAGCTTGTTCAAACACTTTTTGGAAACGAAGTGGATAAGATAACTCTTCATTGGAAATGGTTTGACCCGCTTCATTTATATAATCAATACAGAGATTAGTCAGCTCCAAAATAATGTCTTCCTTCGAAGAAAAGTAGTTATACAAGGAAGCCCGGCTTAAATTCATCGTTTTTGCGATATCTTGAATGGTAAGGGAAAGGAATCCTTGAATCCGAACGACATGGATTAACTTTTTTACATAGGCTTTTCTCATCATCTGTCTTTCATCAGGTGCAATTTTTCTCAAACTACCACTCCCTATATCAGGAAATTATATCATAATCCAATGGTGTTCATTCAAATTCTGATATTCCAATTCTTTTCAGTTTACAACTAAAAGAAAGTGGAGTAAGGTTATACGCAGTTAACATTTTAGACACTTTATAATATTTTTGTCTAAAATGAATAAAAGTATTTAAAGAACTCAAATATTATAGACAATACTTAAAACGAAAAGAGGAGAATATAACAATGACTTCTATGACTACAGCACAAATAACGAATGATTTTAATAAAATTGTGACAGAACGCCGTTCCATTAAAAATTATGATAAATCCGTAAAAATCAGCTATGAAGAAATGTCAGAGATTCTTACATTAGCAACACGTGCTCCTTCTTCTGTTAATATGCAGCCATGGCGCTTTCTTGTGATTGAAAGTCCTGAGGCAAAAGCAACACTTGCCCCACTGGCACGTTTTAACCAAACTCAAGTTGTAACATCATCAGCAGTTATTGCTGTTTTTGGTGATATGAATAATTTTGAGAAATTTGAAGAAATCTACGGAGCAGCTGTAGAGAAGGGATTTATGCCTTTAGAAGTAAAAGAAGGAATTCATGCTTCCTTTTCAGGCTATTTTGAAACGATTTCACGTGAAGATTTGAAAGATGTTGTTTTAGTGGATGGCGGACTTGTATCCATGCAGTTAATGCTGGCTGCCCGCGCTTATGGATACGATACAAATCCAATCGGCGGATATGAAAAAGACAAAATTGCAGAAGCATTTGGATTGGATAAAGACCGTTATGTTCCGGTTATGTTAATCTCAATTGGTAAAGCAGCAGATAACGGACATCCATCAGTCCGTCTGCCTATTGATCAAGTCGCGCAATGGAAGTAATGAAATTTAAAGTAAGAAGGGATTGACGTTCGATGATTATTATTCATGCAACATTCCATATAAATCCAGCGAAACAGGATTTGTTTCTAGAGGAAATTCAGCCGTTAATTGCTGCCTCAAGAGAAGAAAACGGAAATATTTCATATCGCCTTCAAAAAGATACAGAAAACGAAAATGTATTTACGATGGTGGAAGTTTGGCAGGATATGCAAGCTGTTGCCAATCATAACTCAAGCGAGCACTTTACCAAGTTCGTAGCAAATGCAAAGAACTTTTTGACTGCACCATTAGAGGTTAAAGCATTTGAGGGGCATCCATTAAAATTATAGATTTCGGCTTCTTAATATCGTTAAAATTTTTAAACTATAATCCAAGTAATAGATTTTGAATTTAAAAAAGAGACAATCGCCCGAATGATTGTCTCTTTACTATTTTTAAGGATGAATCTTAATGATTTATCCTTATTAATTATTTACATGTACTTTTACACTTTTCTCGATCATGGAAAAGATGTTTTTATGGTTGTTTTTTGCAATTTCCACATAATCACTTGTAACTTTTAGCAAGTCGTTTCGACGCTCTCTTACATAGTGTACATAATTCTCACTATTTTCCACAAGGTTATTATCAAATCGATCGATTAGATCGAAGGATAATTTAATTGGAGTTAACGCTAGATTCTCTACACGATCAGATACATCTCGAAATTGGTCTGTAAGCTCTGGAAAATCAATCTGTAAGACATAATTTTTTTTATTAAGGGCGCTTACACTATCAACGATTTCACTGTTGGTCTTTTTAGATTCTTGATAAAGATTTAAAAAAGAATTTCTAAAGTCTTTATTGAACTTAATCGTTTCTTTTACAGTCTTTAGATAAGCTTCTTCTCCACTTTCTTGTAGTTCCTTTGCCCAATCTAACGATAGTGCGAATTGATTCCATATTGTGTCTACAAATGGCATGACTTGATAACCTTCTTCCTTAACTTCAGCAGCTTTCTTTACTTGCTCACTTTTTTTTGTCGTTGTACTCATTTTCATTCCTCCTCTGGTCATTGGTGCCTTTCTCTATTGGATCCTTCCTTTTAAATGAAGGGATAAAGAGCTCTAGTAAATTAGAATACATTGTGAAGAATTGATCTAACATTGATTGGTAGATTTCTAATTGATTTGCATATCCCTTTAAGTATGTAACGCCTACCTCTGTGATTTTGTAACGTCGCTTTGCCGGACCATTTCCCGTAGTATCCCATTCAGATGAAACAAGGTTTTCCTTTTCAAGCCGACGAAGGAGCCGATATAAGTTTCCTTGATCAATCGTATGAAACCCAAATGTTTCAAGCTTTTGAAATAGCTCGTATCCATGAAGTGACATTCTACTAAGAATTAATAATATAAAAGGCAGAACAAAAATTCTTTGATGGTTGAATGGTTTGATTGGCGCTATCTTTTGCCATGGGATTATCTCCTTAGTTCTTCTATATGTGTAATTTACACATATAGGGATATTATGTCAATCATTTTTATTATAAATTACTTAAAATATTTTAAATATTTTTTATGTTATTCCGTTGGCACAAGAGACGGCTACTACTGATTCAACTGAACAAGATTCGGAAACACCTTGAAAATGGGTCTAACCTAGGAACGTAAAATTTCCATATCGGTTAGACCCTCCCGATCCATTTAGTGCCAACGCGAACGTACGGAATGATGGGAAGCGTCTTTTGCTTCCTTTTCAGACCGTAGTGATGCCGCCAATATTGAACTAGATCATCTTCTTTCTAAAATAACCTCTCCTACCGATGTATACGAGACAAAAAAACAACACGCATTTTCAGCGTGTTCAAGAATTCTTATCTTTATCATGAAAATTCAAAACAGCGATTACAAACATGCCAAAACTAAGCATCAAGGACAGAACTTCGAATGTAGCCATTTATTAATCGCCTCCTTACCCCTATCCTTCCCCGATCCAAGTTTGTCCCATACCAGGGTATAGAAAAATAAAAAAAGATGCCTACACCTTTATCATTTTTTTTTGTGAAACCTTGCCATTAGATTTTACCTTGATCTCCTATCATGACACTTGTCTCCTTTGTTCTTTCTTATGTAAAAGGAATTTTACATATTTTTGTAAGTTTAATAAACGAATTAAATACATATTAAACTTACCATGTAAACTATATTCCATCAACTGCTTAAAAACATAGTTACTATCCATTCTAGTAAGTTGTTCCGAGACCGTGGAAAAGTATTATAAATAGCAGCAAAGTGTTGCATTATATAGATTCGTAGACCATGTGGTCGGTTTTTATTGGGGACATTCGGAAGGTTTGCGCACAAAAAGCACAACTAGGCTATATAGGCTAGTTGTGCCTTTTTCTCAATCCCCCTCTAAATAGGTACTCTTTCTTCGCTAAATCAACATTTCTTCATCCTGTAAAATAAGTTGCCCGGCTGCTTTTGCTTTAATTCTTACTACATTTGATGGCACGTATGCCATCGGAACTTCCTCGATATCGATCAACTCTACTGTTGAAGGATCTGCACCGGCGTTGATCGCCTTTTGTTTTACTTGTTGAGATGCTTCTTGTATGACAGCATCACGACCTTTTCCTTCTGATGAAAACATTTTATCAATTTCACCACTTACTTGGGCAATCGCAGCTCCTAAAGCATTAGCACAGCCAGAGTTTTCAGGAAGAATAACCTCACTCGCCCCTTTTATATCACCTTGAATCAAAATGGCTCCACCGCCTACAAGGACAACAGGAACATCTTGTTTAGTTGTTTTCATTTTATCGATGGCCTCAGACACCTTTTCTTGAATCACCTCGATTGCTCCATTCCAAACAGCTGGATCAAGACTGCTCACTCGCGATGGATCACATTCTGGGTGATCAATCTTAACCATCCCTGAAGCAATTAAACAATCAGTTGCGGTTAATGTCGTTCCTCCAAATGCCAAGCTTTCTTTTGTAATATTATAGCCGACACTATCAGGTCCGACGGAAATGACCCCGTTCTTATTGCGAACGATGCTGCCCCCGCCGATACCGATCGAGATAATATCTGGCATTCGGAAGTTTGTGCGTACCCCGCCAATATCAACAGCTACTGCCGATTCTCTCGGAAATCCTTTAATTAAGATGCCTACATCGGTAGTTGTCCCACCAATATCGCAGACGATGCAGTCCTTCAACTGGCTTAGATGGGCAGCACCACGTATACTATTTGTCGGACCAGAACCAATCGTTAAGATCGGATATTTCTTTGCATAGTCAATCGACATAAGGGTCCCATCGTTTTGGGCAAAATAAATATTGGCGTTAATATGATAACGGGCAAGCGCGTTTTCAAGTCCAGTGGATACCATTTCTGCCACTTTAACGAGGCAAGCGTTAAGCGCAGCAGAATTTTCCCTTTCTAATAAACCGAGACTACCGATTTCAGATGATAGAGTAATAGGAAAGTCCTGTCCCAGTATTGCTTTGGCCATTTCAACAAATTCCCTTTCATATCGATCGACTACAGGAGAGAAAATGGATGTGACCGCCAATGCTTCTGCCCCTGATTTTTTTATTTGTTCAAGTACATTTTTACATTCTTCTTTAATGAGGCCCGACTTGTTTAAGGGCCTTCCGTCAAATTCACTGCCGCCATGGATAAAATAATATTGATTCCCAACCGCTTCCTTTAAAGAATCCGTCCACGTAAACATCGGTTCTATCGATTTCCCGGCAGGCAAGCATATTCTGACGACCGCTATTTTCGCTAATCGCTTTTGCTCAATAATGGCGTTCGTTGCATGTGTCGTTCCTAACATTACATATTTAATCTTGTTAAACTCGATTAAAGAGTTGTTCAATACTTCATCGAGCGCATTATAAATACCTGATTCCACGTCTGCTGTTGTAGGCGATTTGGTCGAAGCGATGACTCGATTTTCTTGATCCAAAATTACAGCGTCGGTGTTCGTACCTCCTACATCAATCCCAATTTTATAAATCATTGCGCATTCACCTTTCCTTTATGAATTTCCTCTAATCGTTTGTAGTCGTAATCGTAACCAAAATACCGAGGACCCCACACTTTGAGAGCAGGTTCACTCCTCATAATTTCAGGTGTAGGAATTCCAATACAAACAACTCGGAAACCGTATTTCAGTCCTTCCGTCGTAATCGGTGATCCTGTCTCCATATCAAGAAAACTAATTAGATCGGGCACCATGGCAACAGGCACTGAATCAATTTCCGCGATCAGGTTCTCATTTTGAAAATCAACTTGAAGCAGCTTTCCTTCAAATTCGTCGAAGCCTTCGATTTCGGTTTTCCCTCTAACAAATCCATCAGTAGAACGTCTCTCGACATCTACAATTTTTCCTTTAAATAAAACAATTGCTTCCCCGTAAATCGATGATTTCGTAACTGCCTTAATTGCTTTAATCGGGTCGATTTTCTGCCGCTGGGCTGTTCTGACAGCCTTGCCAATCTCCATACATAAAGAAAGCGTGTTTGGAATGGCCGTTCTTTTCACTTCCTCACCGCTCATAATATAATCGGCAATATGCGCAACTCCGCCCATTCGGACCGCGATTCCCCGCGAAATATGTTCTAACATTTCATTGTCTAGCGTATCAAGCATGACTCGATCGCCCCGTTCATTGTGGAGCCCCATTGGTGTTCCTTTGACACCATAAATATGAAATGTTTCCATTTGAAGCTCTGGAAAAGCTCTTCCCATCCCGTCACCATCCACAATCGGAATACCCGCTTCTGATGCTACAACAAATGGAATCGTTGAATTTAAGCCTCCACATTCAATTGGCATCGTGGCAAATGCCTTTCTACCAGTAAACTCTTCCAGCAGCCTTAATGACTTTAATGCTTCATCCCCGTTTGGTATTTTCTCGACCATGATCGTAGGCGCACCCATCATTGCTGTTGGGATGACCGTTTCTTCATCGGGAACTTCAGAAGGATCCAATAACAAAATTGGGCCGTTTTTCCGTATTGCCTTTTGTACCATTAGCTTCCCGAGATATGGATCTCCTCCTCCTCCTGTACCAAGAATCGCTGCCCCTACTGCCAAATCTTCAATCTCTTCTTCTCCTATCCATTTCCCCATCGAGCATTCTCCTTTGTAAAAAAATTTATTATGCTTGTTTACTAGTTTCGATGTTTCGTTGGTTCTTAACTAGATCTATCAACTTCATTCCTACATAATAGATAATTCCGCTTATTAAAATGGAATTAAGTGATGGAATTCCTCCTTGAATCAAATAACCTCCGGCAAATCCAGCTCCCCATGCAACTAGAGTCATATAATTAATATTTTCACATGATATCGGTAGACTGCCTTGCGCTCTAGTTTCATCTAAAACCTTTCGGCTGCGCTTTAGGATGAAGTAATCAATTACCATAATTCCAGCGATAGGTGGTACCCAAATTCCAAGGAAGACAAGGAATTGAACAAATTTATCTAGGATTCCAATGATAGACAAAAACGTTCCTAATAAACCAATGATCAATGTCACAAATGCCCGATTTACTTTTCTATTAAAAAGAGTATTAATTAAATTGGTAATTCCTAAAGAAGAAGAATATAAATTAATATCATTAATTTTTACAGTAGCAAAAGCAACGATGGCGGCACCCAACAAGCCTGTAAGCTGAAGGACGATTGACATAATATCACTGCTTCCAACCGCATGTGCCATTAACACAGCGATAAGGTTAACCCCAAATTCACCGAGAAACGTACCTATGGTGGCAATCCAGAACACATCCTTACCTGACCTGCAATATCTGGTTAAATCAGGAGTTGTTACACAACCTACAATAAATCCGCCTGCTACCATTGTTGTTGCAGCACCTATTGTTAATGCAGGACCTGGAGCTGCGGAGGAGATTAAGCTTGGAATCGAATGGTCTTCCAGAACTTTATAAATCCCGTATCCCATAACGATGAGGAAACCAGGTACTGCAATTTTTGCTGTCCAACTTAACCACTTGAATCCAAATACTACGATCGCGGTTACAAATAAACCTGTTAGAGCCGCAGCTAACGGAAAGCCTAGTGCCCCGCCAAGAGCCGCATCTACCCCATTGGCGAATACGCTGTTTTGGACCCCGAACCATCCGGTCAGACTAATCGCAAACACGATACTAATAATGCCAGACCCATATTTGCCAAAGCCAGTCCATCGGGCCAGTACACTAGTTGAGAGCCCCTCACGCGCTCCTGCAATCCCGAGCATCAAACTGACCACTTGCAGGATAACACTTCCAAACATCGTTGCCCAGAAAGCTTGCCATAGTGTCATTCCAAAACCAAGGGCTGAACCGAGCATAAATTGCGAAATACACGTAAATGCCCCAATTCTGACAAGCAAAACTTCCCACATCGGCAGCCGCGCTTCCCTCGGTACCCTTTCAAGCGAATAATCATCGGCATTATTCATTTGTCCTGCCATGCTTAATCATCCTCCCTATCTTTTTAGCGGCAGTAAGCGTTACTTTTTTTTAAATAGCGCCTTTTCCAATGCCTAGCTTTTATAAGTTTAAAATCTATCTAAAAATCCTTAAAAAATTGGCGCCCAATATTTTCTCCATCTCATCTTCTTTGTATCCTCTATTAATCAAGCCCTCTATCAACTCTGGAAGATTTTGATGACCCTTAATGACATCAAAAGGTTTCCGTTGCATACTCGTTAAAACTTCTGGGGACACATATTTAAAGAATTCCTCACACAAATCCAACCCAATTCCCACATGATCAATTCCAACTACCTCTACCAAATGATCTATGTGATTTAATAATTGCTCTAAATGGCTATTTTCGTCTTCCATGCCAACGATTATGCTTACCGCATTAACTCCAATTACTCCACCTTTTGATGCGATCTCTTTTATTTGTTCAATCGTTAAATTCCGCATGGTGCTGGCAATTACCCTTGAGTTCGAGTGAGAGGCTATGATAGGCTTCTTTGAAATTTCCATCACATCCCAAAAACCTTCATCATTAAGATGTGTGACATCAACCGTCATTCCAAGTCTTTCAGCCTCTTCAATTACTTCAATGCCAAAAGGGGTAATTCCCCCCTTTTTCCCTTCACGAATGGGGCTAAAATGACTTCCATCACCGACTTCGTTTCTTCTGCTCCAAACCAAACCAAGGTTGCGCACACCCAATTCATAGAATACTCTTAATAGACTTAATTCCTTCCCAATGGGTTCCGCTCCCTCAAGGGATAATAAAAATCCAATCTTTCCCGATTGCTGTGCTTGAATCATATCATCACTATTTTTGCAAATCATCAATTTATCGGGCGATTCTTCCACTTCTGCATACAAAGAGCTCACCTGTTCAAGCGCTTTTTGTAAGGCCAGATGTGGTATAAAACTGTTATCTACAAAAAGGGCCGCAAGAATGATATTGACTCCACCTTCAATGAAGCGGGGCAAGTAATCTGTTTCAATAACCTTCTTTCTCCCTTTTTCTCTTTGAATTGCAACATCCATCAATAAATCAAAATGGGCGTCAATAATTAATGCACGCTTTTTAAATTGATTTATGTAAAATTTCTCCTCCATAAACACACATCCAATATTTAATTATTTGGAAAAAGAAGCTGTCTCAAAAGTTCTATAATATGACCATTTGAAACAACCTTGTCTTTTCATTTTTAATAATGGTGCCCCAAAGATTGGGGCACCTACCTATAGATTTCAAGAATGCGCCAAATGATTCATACCGGTTCATTTACTTCAACTTGAGCTAAATCCCCGGCAGCTTTAACACGAATTCGAGTTGCATTGCCTGGAAGATAGGCGAGCGGTACATCTTCAATGTCGACGATGATGAGACTATCCGGATTTGCACCCGCATTTATGGCTTCCGACATCGCTTTTTCTTTGGCCAGCTCCAAAGCCTTCTCTCTTCCAATATCCTCTAAGGCATATACCTTTTCAATTTGTCCACTGACTTGAGCAATAGCCGCTCCTATAGCATTTGCCACACCGAAATTATGTGGTCGAATAACTTCTGACGCACCTTTAAGTTGATCTGGAAGCAGAATACTCCCACCGCCGACTAAGATGACCGGTACAGGGTCTGCACTAGTTTTCATCTTATCAATGGCCACTTCAACTAGTTCAACCATTCCTTGATAAACTTTTTCTAATAAATCCTGATCCAAATGACTTACTTTCGAAGGGTCTCCTAAGTCGACCATACCTAATGCAACCACAATATCAGTTGTGGTTAAGGTTGTTCCTCCAAAGACCAATCCTTCTTGGGGTAGACGATAACCGACACTGTCAGGACCGATCGTAAACTCACCATCTTCTTTAATTCGAACAATCGTTCCGCCACCCAACCCGATGGAGACTAAATCAGGCATCCTAAAGTTTGTGCGGGCACCGCCAATTTCAACTGCAAGTGATGACTCACGAGGAAATGAGTTGATTAAAACGCCAATATCGGTTGTCGTACCCCCTACATCCACAACCAGCGCATCAGAATGGCCACTTAGATAGGATGCTCCTCGTAAACTATTCGTTGGACCACAGGCAATGGTTAAAATAGGGTACTTGATTGCATATTCAACAGCCATTAATGTCCCATCGTTTTGACCAAAGAATACTCTTGCCTCAATTCCCTCATTTTTTAATGCATTGACAAATCCTTCAGCCGTTGCTTTTGCTACGTTCACTACAGCAGCATTTAAGATGGTCGCATTTTCCCTTTCTAGTAAACCGACACTGCCGATTTCTGATGATAAAGAAATATGGACTTGATCTCCTAATACTTCCTGGATGATTTCTTTTGCACGGTGTTCATGACTTGTTGAAACAGGCGAGAAGACGGAGGTAATGGCAACCGAATCTACAAAACCCTTAATTTCATTCGCAATTTGGTAGAGATGATTTTCATCTAAATCAGTAATTTCTCTGCCATCAAATTCATGCCCGCCACGAATAATATAATTGTACTTACCAAGAAGTTGTCTTAAGTCCGCCGGGACACCCATTAAAGGTTTAATAGCTAAAGTAGCAGGTGCACCGATTCTTATGATTGCAATCGTATTTAGCCTTTTTCTTTCCACTATGGCATTTGTACAATGAGTAGTCCCTAACATGGCATATTTAATATGCTCCCTTGGGACACCTGAAGAACTAATTACTTTTTTCATAGCTTCATAGATACCTGTACTTACATCTTCTGTAGTAGGAGATTTAGTTTCAGAAACCACCTGATTGTCTTTGTCCAAGATAACGGCATCTGTATGCGTTCCTCCTACATCAATACCTATACGATAGAAACTCATTTTGCACCTACTCCTTTCATTACAAGCTCTTCAACCGGAACATAGTCAAATTCATATCCAAAATATTTTGGTCCGCAGGTTGCAATCCCTTTTTCCGTTCTCCATTTAGGATGACAAGGGAGTCCAACAACGACACAACGAGCCCCATATCGTAACGCTTCTGTTGTAATTGGAATGCCGGTTTCGGCATCTAGAACCGCGATAAGGTCTGGAGTAACACAAAGCAAACGGTCTTTCGTTAACGCGAGTAAGTGTTCATTTTGAAACCTTAACTCTAGATCTTCACCTTTATAATTTTGGATTCCTTCTATTAATGCTGTTCCTCGAGCAAAACCTGTTTCCGTTTTGCGGTTAACATCGACTACTTTACCCTGGAATAGTTTATAACCACCTGTTAACTTCAAAACTTCATGGATTGGGTCTTGATTATTCTGTTTGGCTAACCGAATGGTTTTACCAATATTTTCTTCCAGTTGTAAAATATTATGAATAGCACTATCCTTAATATTTCTGCCTGTCATTGGATAGAGGGCAATCATCGCCGCTCCGCCTTTTTGGATAACTGCCGTTCTTGCGAGTCTTTCTGCCCACACATTATTGATTGCATTAAATAGTGAGATATTGCCCTTTTCATCCGCAACGATCATCGGTGTTGCCGAGATTCCATCCAAATAGAAAGTGACCATTTGCAATTCCGGGAAAGCTCTTCCCATCCCGTCTGCATCCACTACTGGCAATCCTAACCTTGCTGCAAGAGCAAATGGAAGAAGAGAGTTAACCCCGCCTGCTTCAAGCGGCATGGTGGCAAAAATTTTCTTTTCTAAATAGGATTCAAGGCTATTAAAGGCTTTTATGGCCTCATCACCGCTTGGTGTTTTTTCTACCAAAACCGTGGGTGCTCCCATCATACCTGAAGGGACAACCATAGCATCATCCGGCACCTCATCAACCGAAATAAGCTTGATTGGACCATATTCTTCTATGGCTTGTAGGGCCATCAACTTTCCAATATACGGATCCCCTCCGCCGCCAGTACCTAGTAATGCCGCTCCTACAGCGATATCTTCGATTTCTTGCTTTCCAATTAGTCTCAAATCCATTCTCCTTTCAAATAACTATCTTTTATTTGATAATCTTTTATCCTACAATTCCTTCTTGGGTATCTTCTTCAATTATTTTTGCCCCAAGAAATGGCTTTTCTACTCCGTAATATAAAATGATATATAATAGAACAGAACCTACTATACTCGTAATGGCGGCCATAGGTAAAAGTCCAAATTGCGTTAATAATCCAATCGATACAGCTGAAATTAGTCCGGCAAGTCCCTTTGTTTCAACCTTCTTACCGCCTTTTTCAATCACATAATAATGGCCTATTAAAACCCCGGCCATTGGTACTAACCATGCTCCCAATGCACCGACAAAGCCAAGTATGGCACCAATTGCTCCGGATCCGACAAATGCTAGAACAATCCCAATAATTGCTGGAACTAGTGTTCCTTGTTTTCTGGTTAATCGAGGGATTCTTTTATTTTTTTCATGCAAGGTGGTAAAAATAGTCGATAAAGCTAAACCGCTTGAAAATGCATTCACATCATTTGTAGTCCATTGGGCAAGGAATAGT
This sequence comes from Bacillus sp. sid0103, assembly GCF_019219025.1. The sequence continues at coordinate 121,380 of NZ_JAHUWN010000004.1, forward strand.
CCGATGACCGCAAAAATACTAAATGCCATCCCAAATTGTGAAAATACAGTCCAATAGGATCCGCCTTCAGCCGCACCAACGACTACGCCCCAAATAGGGATGAAAGTAGAAGCTATATAGCCAATTACCATGGCCTTGATTAAACCACTTCTGCTACTAATAAATCTTGAAACATCAGGCATAAATGCTGAAAACCCTGCGTATAATGCAACTCCTAAAAACATAACAGATGAAAAGCTTACTTCATCGTGCTGAATCGTCATAATGGCAGGAAGTCCACCAGGATACTTATTAACCGAAAAGATAAAGGATAAGATCAATACAGCAGAAAAAATAGGAACGGATATCCAGCTAATTAGCTTCATTTGGCTAATTCCTCGATAGGATGTAAACATCATCAGTGAACACAATGCTGCAGCCACTAAACCTCTTTTTAAATCGAATCCTTCATTGAAGGAAATACCTAATATAGACATTCCAATTCTGGCAATCGCATCTGCTTGCACCCCAATAAATGCGCCTGCAATTAGAAACACAATAAATACGGGTACAATTTTTCCATATTTAGAAAAAGGCCGATCACATAACACCGGAGTCGCTAATCCCTCACGTCTCCCAATCTCCCCTACCAAATAGCCAAATATCATACAAATCACATAGCCCAAGAAAAAGGCTAGTGACGCTTTCCATGGGGTTAGTTTTGTTCCAACATCTACCCCAACCCCTATTGCACCTAGTGAGGTCCACATGCCAAGAAATAACATAAGAAAACTAACCCAGTGCTGCTTCGCGCTCTCTGCCACTTTTTTGTATACATCATCATCCATATAGCCTATTTCTTTTTCTTTCTCATTCATCATTATTCTCCACCTTTCACATATAGTTTTGTTAAAAAAAAACAAATTTTTGAGTAAGGATTTTGCTCTGCCATAAACGGAAAGCAAAATCCTTATTGAAAATTAAAAATTTTCAGTAAATTAATTCTACATGCTACCCCTTGGTGGTTATTTAATGCTGTAAAAAAAAGCTTAGTTTACACTTTTTACTCTCTGTTTTGATGGTGGAGTCATATATGTCAAACGGCTTTGTTTAACTCCCATAGCAATTAAACTTTCAAGCATTCGTGTTGCTGCAAATGCAGGATCGATCACTGGGACATCATAGCCGTTTTCTTTTAAACGCTGTTGAAGCTCCGCAGCTACACCCATAAAGCCAGTACAACCTAATACAAGTGCATGAGCGTTATCTAGTTCAATAGCCTTGATCATTTCTTCATACAATGCTTTTTTCAACTTATCCTTTTCATGAACTTCTAAAACAGGAATGTTTACGTACCTGATAGAAGCTAGATTTCCATTTACCCCTAATGTTTTACTTATGTTTTCAATCATCGGTACAACGTTCGGTAATACTGTTACAACTGAAAAAGATTTTGCTAAGGAACTCGCAAATAACATGGAAGATTCACATGCACCAACAACTGGAATATCCAAAACTTCTCGTGCAGGCTTCACTCCAGGATCTCCGAAGCAATCACTAATGATCCCCTCGTATCCCTCTTCTTCTGCCTCGATTGCTTTTTCTAAGAAATTAGGAATACACAACGCTTCATCATATTCACATTCTACAGATGCAGGACCATAATCCAGGCTGACAACGCCGACTTCTGTTGTATCGGAAGCATAATGTTTAATTTCTCTCTTAATTTCTTCATTAAAAATATCCGAAGTAATTGGCATAATAACTTTGATTTTCATTTACATGCACTCCTTTTTATTGAATAGATTGGTAAAAGAGATTGTTTGAATTAGTGTTTTAGAGATCACAATTAATTCTTTTAACTCACCTCCTAAAATGATTAGTAGAACTTTCTCTCGCATAAATACATTGCAAGAACTGTGCCAAAATAAAAAAACCTCTCAATCCTGAGAGGTAAGGAAAAAAACTAAACAACCTATTAAATATAATCTGAATTTTAAGATAATGATAAACTTAAAATCCCGAGAAAAATGTACTATATTATATATTTTCTCTTATTTTCTCATTTTTTCTCATCTTTTCTCATTTTCTTTGTCGATAAACCTTTTTTATAAACTCAATTCACCAATTGCTTTGGTTCTAACCCTGAGAACTTCTCCCTGTATATAGTCGAAAGGAAATTCTTCAACATAAGCTATTTGAACACTTTCCGGTTTTCCACCTTTCTTGATTACCGCATCTCTAACGGTATCAACAGCCCTGCTGACCACTTCTTCCTTCGTCAGCTCATTCAGCCAGTACACCTTGTCGATCTGTTCACTGATAGGGGCAAAGCAAGCGCCGATTGCATTACAAATATGAAATCCTGATGGTTTCCTGATCTTTTTATATTTACTAAATAGGCTGTCATGCAAAAGCGGACTCCCACCACCTACCAAAACGATTGGCAATTCTTCTTCATTAACAATTAACCGTTCAATCGTGCTTTTTATCTCGTTCATCACATAACTGATGACTTGACGACATGCCTTCTCAGTAAGGGAATCAAGAAAGTTGTTCTGCTTTGTATCATGTAAAAACGCGTCCGGAAACGCTTTTAAAAAACTATCGGTTACGGTCCACTTCTCCCCTCCCCATGCAATACCCTCTTTTCGAATATCACTAGCAACTGTGTTTCCAATCTCGACCATTCCTTCTTTCAAAGAAACAATACTCCCTCCGCCAAAAGGCAATGAAGTAACCGCAGGCATTGGGATGTGTATGCCTGTACCTAACAAGCCAGAAGAATTGATTACTTCTTTGAGACGACTTCCTTTGACCATGCCAACGTCAATAGTGCTTCCACCGACATCAACTGCAATAAATTCAGTATATCCACTTATGACTGCAGCTCCGCGCATACTGTTGGCAACACCTGAACCAATCGTTAAAATAGGATAATGAATGGCTTCCTCAATGGACATTAGCGACCCATTGTTTTGAATGAGCCAATATGGACATTGAAATGAATGCTGATGAAATATGGTTGACAAGCCTTCGAGGGCAGTCCTGATGACTTTGGAGATGATCGCATTCAATAGGGCAGAATTTTCTCTCTCAATATACCCAATACTGCCAAGTTTGTGCGAAACTGTGACAGGGAGAGTTGGAAATTCTTCCTGGATTCGTCCTTTTAATAGCATTTCTTCTTGCTCATATAATGGAGAATACGCTCCTACAATACATACGGAGTCGATCTCACCAAGTTCAATGGCAGTAAAAAGCTCATCCAAATCAGCAGCAAAGCCCTCTGATTCCTTTCTTCCCCTATATCCGTTGCTACTTTTCAGATGATAAATACTATGGATGTAGCTTTTAAGTGAAGCAGGCCAGTCTAATCCAGGTTTTAGAGTCATGTTTTGTTTTGTCAATCTTATTAAGGCTGTACGGGCCAATTCCTTTTTGGAATAAATTGCATTAAGAACATGTGTTGTTCCAATAAAGACCCCTTTTACTTGGTCTGGTAAAATTCTCGATTCATTAAGAACACTGCTAATTGCAACACTCATACCTGTGAGTATATCTTCAGTAGTCAGTTGCTTGGCGGCTGCGAGTAACTGTCCATTTTCTGACATGAGTACGACATCAGTGTTAGTACCTCCTACATCAATCCCAAGCCTCATAATCCTCTTCTCCTTCCACCCACTGGACCTGGCGATAGTCAGTATTTATACCAAACCTCCTAGGTCCAACAAGCTCAAGCATATCTTTCGTTCGAAGAATAGAAGGAGCGGTTATTGCAATAACCATCACAACATCCCCTTCTTGCAGTTCTGCTGCTAGCTTTGGCAAGAATGTATGGGAATCTAGCAGCAAGATCAGGTCCGGTGTGGTACAAACATATTCACCTTGATAAAGGATAGATAAAAATTCATTTTGAAAGCTAATTTCAATTGATTTACCATCGTGAGAGTACTTTCCGTTAATACCGCATGTTCCGACAAGTGTACCATGATTAAACCACCGCTTGATGAACGATACATATCCAATAGTGATGAGCTTAAGCTCACCGTAAACTGAATTGTCAATAATTCGGTTCATATGTAGAAGCCTTTCGTCGGTTGAACCATATAATATCGTCTTACCGAGCTCTAAAGCCAGCTTTAACGTTCCAGGTATTACGCCAGCTAATAAATGGCCGCCAGTCATACCATAACAGGCAAGATGGACGTAGCCGGTGTTTCGCATGACGATTTCCTTAATCGTTGTGACCGTTTCAGATGGTGTTGTCCTTTCAACGAGTGACATACATTCTTCTCCTGTTTGTGCAGCAATCGGAAGCAATGGAATGTTGTTAAGGAAATAGGTTGTCATGTCTAGTTCTGGAAATGCTCTTCCCATTCCATCCCCATCAATAACCGGAAGATTGGTTTGTAACGCAATCAAAAGTGGATATAACGCGTTCAATCCACCTATTTCAAGCGAGATAAGCGCATCTGCTTTCGTTCCAGACACCTGCTCATAAATGGAGAGAACCTTAACTCCTTCCCTTCCTTCTGGCAAATCCTCACTGAATAAGACAGGCGAACCTGCCACCGCAATAGGGACAACCCACTCATTTGCGACTTCATTTATCGTCTTGACTGTGATGGTATCGTCTTCTTTCATTATAGACCGTAATAAATATTCCATTGTTTTCGGATCACCACCTCCACCACAGGAAAGCATTTTAGCTCCTATTGAAATGAATGGGACGTCTGCTTTTTGGATGGACCAAGACATCTTACATCTCCTTTCTTATTTACGTCCTATCATCATATTTCAGCGTTATCACACCAATTATATTTTTATCACTTTATTCCCAATTGATTTAATTTTCTGTATAATGTTGGCAAACTTATCCCTAATTTGTTGGCTACCTTCTTCTTTCCGTTCGTATCTCTCCCTAATTCATCTAGAAGTTCAAGTATATGATCTTTTTCTACTCGGTTTTTTCGCTTCGAAAAACTATTACTCTTCGAAGGTTCCGTGGAATGATCCGCTAGAAAATTGTTGGGTAAGCTTTTCATCGTAACAATTTCTCCTATTTCAAGCTCAATAAAATGCTGGACAACGTTATGAATTTCGCGGATATTTCCTGGCCACTGATGGTTCAATAATGTTTTATAAACGTCAGCCGACAGTCTTTTTGGCGGACGGTTTAGTTCCAACGAAAACTTTTTCATAAAATGTTCGATTAAAATGGGGATATCATCTTTCCTATCTCTAAGCGATGGTAGAAATAGTGGAATAACATTTAATCTGTAAAATAAATCTTCACGGAATTTGCCATCACGTACCAGCTGTTCTAGATTTTGATGGGTTGCAGTGATGATCCGTACATCTACATTTCTGGAATTACTGTCTCCTACTCTTTCAATTTTTCGTTCCTGAACAACTCGAAGCAGCTTCGCCTGGAGATGAAGTGACATATCACCTATTTCATCAAGAAAAATAGTTCCGCCATTAGCTAGTTCAAATCTTCCTGGTTTATCTGTTACAGCCCCAGTAAATGCACCCTTTACATGTCCAAACAATTCGCTTTCTAGTAAGTTTTCTGGTATTGCTGCACAGTTAAGAGCCACAAACGGTTTGTCCGAGCGCAAACTTTCTTGATGGATCGATTGAGCAAACATCTCCTTACCTGTTCCACTCTCACCTCTTAACAATATGGTCACATCGCTGGTTGATACTCTTTTAGCGATAGTAATAACTTCTTGAAGCTTCGCACTCGTCCCTTTAATATCTTCGAAACAACACATCGTTTTTTTCGCCATTTTTTTAGGTGATTGCTTTACCAGTTCAAGTTTAATCAGATAGGATTGAACTTGTTCATTGTTGAAGATTGGTTTTACATGGGCAATAAATTCTTGCTTGTTCAAAAACGACTTATGCATTTCTAACCGGTGGACAACCTTATTTTTTAACTCTTTAATATCAACCCAGCTTTTCTCAGAAATGATACTGGTAACCTCTTCCCCGATAAGAATATGTTTTCTAGCATTCAGCTTTTCAGCTAATCTATGATTTATTTCTTCTATTCTACCATCAGATGAAATCATCAAGAACAGATCGTCTGTCATTGAAAAAAGTTCCAGTACTTCTCTTTTTAAAAGATCATTTTCTTTTTCTAGTTTTTCTGCAATGGATTCACATGACAATAGATGACATCCAACTTCTGCTAAAATTCCAAGCATTTCTCTATTTTGAATGAACCATTCCTTGTTGCCATCTTTAGGATGTAGGATTCCAATCGCTTCTACTCTGCCAGTTTCTTTTATCGGAACTAGCAGTATAGAGTCGCCATTATAATATAAACATTCCTCCTGGAATACAGATATTCCAGTTTGAATGACTTGGTTAATAGATGAGACTTCATGAACCATATGTTCAAAATCATCTCTGGTAAGAATGCTAAATTGAACTGAAAATCTCTTAAACAAATTCTCTACCTTATCTACGTGTTTATAGAAAGCAGTGTCCTGCATGGTATCACACCCTATTTTTACTTCGATTTTTTTAAACCAGTTACTAAATGGAATAGTTAAAAAGACTAGACAAATAGGTGAATGTCATCGTTTTGGACAAATACGTAAAGAAACTAACTTCATATAACTTTTAAAAATCCGATACATGGATGAATGTAATTAACTTTATATTAACAAAAAACACCCCGGTGGGTGCTATTTTTATAAAATATTGATAATTCGGTACACTTTTATAGTAGCAAATACAAAAATACCAAAAAAGCTACTCAAAAATTTAAGTAGCTTCTATGATTGAACATTTAATGTTCTTTTAACACGCGTATCATACCTTAAATAACTTATCTTTCACTCTTCTATTTCTAGGACCATCTCAATTTCAACTGGTAAATTCAAGGGAAGGACATTGGTTCCTATAGCCGACCTTGCGTGCTTCCCCTTTTCCCCGAAAACTTCTACCAAAAGATCTGAAGCACCATTGATTACTTGTGGATGATTATAAAAGTCATTTGTAGAACTTACAAATCCGAGTAGTTTGACTATTTTTTTCACTTTATTTAAATCCCCGAGCTCTTCCTTTACTATACTGAGTAAATTTAAAGCAGTAATTCTAGCCGCGTCATAGCCTTGCTCGATAGAAATATCTTCTCCAAGCTTACCTTGGTAAAGTGGCTTTCCATCGATAAAGCATCCGGAGCCAGAAGTAAAAAGAAGGTTTCCAGAACGATTAATGGTAACATAATTGGCCAGTGGTGCTGGTGCTGGTGGTAACTCATATCCAAGTTCTATTATTTTAGACTCTATCATTCTTATACTCCTTTAGTTTATCACGTATTTTTTTCAAATAACTTGATGACAGAAGCTGTTAAAATAGCTACGCCATTCCCCAAAGCTGCTAAGTTAAATTTCATATTTGGGTGATGAAGACCGGGTTCTAGGCCTGTACCTAACCCTACCATCGTTGCTTGAATATTAGGTCTTTCCTTTGTATAAAAATGAAAATCTTCACCGCCCGGTGTGACAGGAGGTTGGACAAGTGATTTTTCACCAAGTATTTGGCGAACCACTTCTCCCACTATTTCTTCCATATCAGGGCTTTTCTCTGCTGCTGCCATTTGCGCACGAATTTCAAGTTGTACTTCAGCGCCATTGGCTTCCCCTGCATATTGAACAGCTCTCATTACACTTTCTGTTAAAGCTTCCATGGCCTTATTCGTTTGTGCTCTAAGATCGATACTAAACTCTGCTTCATCGGGAATAACATTGATGTTTTCCCCACCGGCTTTCACTTGTGTAACTTTGGCTGAACTTGGTAAGGTTGGATCAACCTTAACCGAATTAACCGCACTTATAATCGCCCCAAGGGAATCTACCACATTAATGCCCAGATTAGGTCTTGAGCCATGGGCTTGTATCCCTTTAATTTTTCCTTTTAAAAGAGTGGCAGCTCCATGGTAAATTGCGGAAGATGCCTGCCCCATCCCAAGTTCGAATACCGGTCTAACATGAATACCGAGCAAAAAATCAACGTCATCGACTATTCCATCTTTTATGATTGCTTGAGCGCCTTTCCCTGTCTCTTCAGCAGGTTGGAAAATAATTTTTAGGCATCCACTATTCGGTTGAAATTTGGATTCCTTTAAACAACGAAGCGTATTTAAAACCATGGTCATATGCGCATCATGCCCGCATGAATGGATTGCCTTCCATACACCATCAACATTCTGCCACAATGCATCCATGTCCGTCCGAATAGCGATTGTAGGGCCACGAGTATCGCTTTCCCATTTAACGACTATTCCACAATGACTCTGGTACGTTTCGTATGGAAAACCAAGTTTATCCAGTTCTTCACAAAGAAAGTCCCTGGTTTTATGCTCCTTCCAACTAACTTCTGCCAAATCATGTAATTTATCGTAAGTATCTAAAAGAAGAGTGTGATTATTGTTCACCCATTCTTTTATTCTAGTTAAACTAATGTTTGTCTGTGTATTATGCAGATGGATCACTTCTTTCTAGTACGTAATACGCAATATTATCTTCCGGGATTACCCCGGTAACGCGAAAGCCCTTTGAAAGGGCTTCATTTAATTTATTGCGAGTGTGTGATCGCCACTGTTGGAACAGATCAGGTGCGTCTTGCTTCATTTGCCGTACCTCTTTTGGAATGGCGAACAAATATCCTGGAAGAGACTGCACACTTTTATTTCCGCTAGGAATTGGATGTTCACCGGCAAACGTAATGTCTGATAGCTTTTCATACTTCTTCCATTTGGCCTGATGGCTACGGTTTCCCTCTAGCGCATATATAACCGACTCAGACAAAAGATCCCATTCCACCAAGAAGCGGTCGGAAGGTGTATCTTTATTTAATTTATCATTCATGTAACCATAATAAGCTTCAATATACGTTTTTACATACCCACCCAGTTTGGAAAGGTTAAGATATCCATTTTTAACTTCAAGAGGGTCAAAAGTCCAAATGATTTTTTCATAACCATATTCAATTGCCCATTCTCGCTGTTTAAATTTCAATTTCTCACCGATTCCTTGATTGCGGTAATGGGGGTGTATAGCCATCATATGTGAGCAGAGATAGGGCTTTTTACTAAGATTACTGTAACCGGCAAATCCATAGCAAAATCCTACTAGTCTATTACTTTCCTTCTCAAATGCACCAATAACGACCCCGCCATTATGAATGGCGGCCACCATCTGTGGGAGAGAGGTGACTACCTCTTCTCCCCACACCGTGTTTTGCAATTCAACAATGTCTGACAGTGATTCAAGTTCTGTTATGATCCTATACGAAAACTTTTCTTGCATGACTGTTCTCCTGTCGCAACACTTTCCCAGCAGTTGTACCGATATATTTGCCTTCTTTAACCGCCATTTGCCCATTGACAAGGACGTAATCAATTCCAACCGGCTCTTCTAGTGGGTTCTCGTAGGTTGATTGGTCATTGACAGTTTTGGGATCAAATACCACAATATCCGCTGCATACCCCTCCCGAAGCAATCCTCTATCTTTTAAACGAAGTAACTGAGCAGGCGCTCCTGTCATCTTACGCACGGCCTGTTCAAGGGTAAGAGCCTGTTTTTCACGCACAAATCTTCCTAACACACGTGGATATGTTCCGTAAAGTCTAGGATGAGGTTTCCCGCCAAAAATACCATCTGACCCTACAATCTGGAGCTGGTGCTGCATTCCAAAGATGACATCTTTCTCATCGCCCCAGTGAACTACCATCGTAATTCCTGCATTCTCCTCAATAAGTAAATCGAAAGCCGCGTCTGCTACATCTCTGTCTAAAATTTCTGCTATTTCAAACATGTTTTTGCCTTCTGCCCAGCGATTTTTTTCTGTAGAAACAGCAGAAATAATAATATTCTCCCATCCGCAGGTTAGGACCCAGTTTTCGTAGTCGCCATTATCTTTAAATTCTTGTTTTATTTTTTCCCGGATTTCGGGTTCTTTTAATTTTTCTAACAGTTCAGAGGTTCCTCCTGAATGCATCCACGGAGGTAAAATCGCATGAAAAACGGTTGATCCAGCAGTATACGGATATTGATCAAAGGTGATTTCAATTCCTTCCTTGCGGCCCTCATCCATTTTTTCAAGCGCTTTTTCAAATTTATCTCGATTGATTTTACCTGCGACTTTGAAATGAGAGACATGAAGACGGACGCCTGATTGACGGGCAACATCAATGACCTCCTCCAGAGCTTCTAAGGAGTGGTTGCTCTCGTTACGAATATGGACTACAAAGCAGCCGTCAAATTTAGCCGCCCCTTTGCAGATCGCAATTAATTCTTTTTTACTGGAAAAGACATTCGGAGGATAGACTAGACCGGAAGATACCCCAACTGCTCCTTGCTTCATTCCTTCTTCAACAAGGTACTGCATTTGATCCATTTCTTCTTGTGTCGCTTCTCTTCCATCAAAGCCCATCACCAGTGTCCGTACTGCCCCATGTGGAACGAGGTAGGTCGCATTGCCTGCAATATCGGAATTTTCCAAAAACTGAAGGTATTCATCGATTGTGTTCCATGGCCAATCACCGATATCTCCATTTAATCCTTTTAACTGCTTTTGCCATAAAGGCTTGGTTTCTTCAGAAACCGGAGCAACCGAAATACCATCCTGTCCAAATAATTCCGTCGTCACACCTTGTAATACTTTTATATGGTGGATTTCAGGTTTTGTACAGAGTAAATCAGAATGGACATGCGTATCGATAAATCCAGGTGAAACAGCCAACCCCTTAGCATCTATCACTGTTGCAGCCTGTTCATTACTTAAATCACCCATTTTACAAATTACCCCATTTTTAATACCAATATCTAGTTTCGTCCATGGATTTTCTGTACCATCAAAAACCTGTCCACCTTTTATAATGAAATCAAACATTTTATCCCTCCTGTTTTTTAGTTCTACTATTTCTTTATTTCAATATCAATTCCTTTGTAAATAACTCTTTATCGATCACATATTGATTCAATACAGCTTCGTTGATTTCATAGCCAATACCGGGAGAGTCCGGCACTTGAAGCCTACCTGGTTGAGATAACATGACCTCTGGCGTAACGATATCATAAGCCCAATAACGATCAGAAGCGGATGTATCCCCAGGGATACTAAAGTTGTCGAGCGACGAAAGGGCAATATTGTGTGCACGTCCGATCCCAGCTTCAAGCATCCCCCCACACCAAACCGGAATATTGTGAAATTTACATAAATCATGAATTTTTTTAGCTTCTGTCAGTCCGCCCACACGGCCAACCTTAATATTGATAATTTTACAACTTCCTAGTTCAATAGCTTTTCTAGCGTCTTCCACTGAATGAATACTTTCATCCAGGCAAATTGGCGTAGCCAGCTGTTTTTGAAGCTTAGCATGATCAATAATGTCATCGTGAGCCAATGGCTGCTCAATCATAATAAGCTTAAACTGGTCCAATTGTTTAAGGTTATTCACATCATTTAATGTGTAAGCTGAGTTTGCATCTGCCATCAACGGGATATTAGGGCCAAATTGTTCCCGAATGGCACGAATCACTTCGATATCATGACCTGGTTTAATTTTTACTTTAATTTTTTTGTAACCTTCGCCAATAAATTGCTCCACTTTCTCGAGCACTTTTTCTACGGTATCCTCGATACCGATACTGACTCCTACATCAATTTCACTTTTATGACCACCAAGAGCGGTTGCAAGTGAAATACCTTGTTGTTTTGAATATAAATCCCAAATCGCTCCATCAAGGACAGCTTTAGCCATGTTATTCCGTCGGATCGGCATAAAGAGTTCATGAATGTCAGTGGGATGTTTGATGCTTTTAGCTGAGAACAATTTAGGAATAAGAAATTCCTTAAGGATATAACTGACGGTTCCTGTGGTTTCTTCATTATATATAGGATATGGAAGAGAAGCGCTTTCAGCATATCCGATAAATTCGCCGCTATGGACACTGACTACGAGAAAATCTTTATATGTCAAACGGCCAAAGCTGGTCTCAAATTGGTTTTTTAGTGGCATTTTTAGTCTAGAAATTTCCACTTTATCAATATTCATGTCATAGCCCCTTTCTCTATTTAATGTTAGAGGATCAATCCTTCTCCTGCTTAAAAAATGGAAAGAACTGTTCGCTCGTTTGTTGATAGTCATTAATTCGATTTTGTACCTCTTCCCACTTGGATGAGGCGACGCCAGATACAATAACATTCAGCAATGAAAACATGGTAGCCATCCCGTTTAGTCCTGTCGGTGAGGGAGTGTACACTTTTATTAACAGATCGGCAAATGATCCTAACGGAGATATCTCGCTATCAGTTATCGCTATTATTTTTGCTCCCTTTTTCTTGGCGACTTTAACAAACGAAACGGTCTCTTCAGCATAACGTGGAAATGAAAAGGCGATAACCAAGCTATCTTTGTCCATGTCTGAAATTAAAGAAATGGCGTCGTCAATTTCTCCTCGATATAGATGGGTGTTTCCTTTGACAATATTTAAGCTAAACGCCAGCCAATTAGCGGCTGCGTATGAGCTTCTCATACCGATTACACACCTTTTTTTTGAATACAGAATCGTATCGATAATTTTTTGATACAATTCACCGTTCAAAGAATCCAGGGTTTTCTCAATATAAGCAATATCCCGTTCCTTAATTTGTTTGATAAGATCATCATTGTTCTGGCTGAGGGCTCCAGTTGATACTCTATATTTTCCTAATGGATCTGTTTGTCCATTCTCTAATAAAGTCGATTGAATGTCTTTTTGCAAATGACTATATCCCGTATATCCAAGTGCGTAACATAGACGGATCACTGTAGTCTCACTGGTTGATGTTAACTCACCGACTTCTTTTGCCTTTTGGAAGGCGATTTGTTGTGGATGATCAAGAATAAATTTGGCTACAATTTTTTGACGATTCGTTAGCGTATTAAAATTCTTTCTGATGACTTCTTTGATAGGTTCCATATTATGTTCTTCCCTTCTAGATGCTTTTGTTCCTTGAATTGACACCTATTGTTTCACATCTTTTAGATCGGAATTTACTTTTATACCTTTGATGTCTGCTTTTTATAATCTTGAACAGCATCTAAAGGAAAGATTGGTCGATGAATTTGTTTATAATCAAATGACGAAAAATCACAAGTACTTAAACCTGGTGAATCTACCGTAATGATTTCTTTCGCGATTGACTTAAAAGCTGCTCTAAAGTGCTGACTTGATTTTAATGCGACAACTTTATAACTTGTTACATCGATTCCATGAAGCAAGAAAACCTGCTCATCAAAGGTTTGGGCTCTTACCGAGCAAACGATGATATCGACATTGCCAATTTGTAACCTCGCAGATTTTCCTAGATTTACTTTTATTCCTCGCCACATAGGAGAAGTTTGGAAAAATTGACCGTCCGATAAAGTCTTAACGTAAACTTTTAAGGACAAAGGTTGGCCGTGTAATGAATCTGTTTTTCCACCCAATTCCACATTTATATATGACCCCGGCCCTGCTTGGTGGGCAAGCTCTGCTACTTCAGGGTCGTAAATAAATCCAAAGCATGTATTTAGAGCATTCGCTTCAATCATTGCTTTCAATAAGAATGTTCCATCCCCTGGAGTTCCTCCACCTGGATTATCTGATGTTTCATTGATAACGATCGGTTGTCCTTGTTTAGATAAAGCCTGTTGAATTCCTTCCTCAGGGGTTGGCAAACTTGGCCGAAACGCCTCTCTCTTATCCCAGATGGTAATCGCCACTTCGTTCCCCGCTTTTTGAGCTAAAGAAGGATCCCCGTTTGTTATCGTAATCACCGAAACGCCTACATCAGGAATATCGGTATAAGGGAACCCATGGAAAAATGTGCAATCCAAAACTTCCTGTTCCTTTTCCCATTTCCAGCATAACTCATTGATATCCTTTGCTGGAGATTCATATGTGGTTGAGGTGGGAATGATCAAAGGCAGCTTTTCCAGATGCATAACTGGCTTTATGTCACCTTGAATAATTTGTCCTAGTAACTGAATCGCTTCTCTTCCTCTATCATGAGAATCCGTATGTGGATAAAAATTAACTCCTAGAAGAGCATCTGCTTCTTGCACCATTAATTCTGTAACATTTGCATGCAAATCTAATGTTACAACAATAGGAATCTCATATCCAATCGATTTTCGCAAAGCTTTTAGTAAATATCCTTCTAAATCGTCGATCCCATCTGCAACGCCTGCCCCGTGTAATGCAAGACAGATTCCGTCAATTTCTCCTGCATGTAGGATGCCTGTAATTAACTCATTCTCTAATGTTTGATAGGTTTCTTTAGTAATCATCCCCGAAGGTCCTGCAAAGGCTGAAAATGTTGGGGAGTATTCGATACCAAGTTGGTTGCATTGGTCAATCATGCCCCCTAGGTAATCATCGACTCCCAGATGTCTTTCGATAATATCCTCTTTATAATCCCATTCCCAACTTTTAAAAATATCTACGGTCGTTGGCACATTCGAAAAAGTATTTGTTTCGTGAGCAATCTGTGCTATAGCTATTTTCATATAAACTCCCTCTTTTCTTCCTTTTTTTCGATATTACAACATAGCAATCTATGCACTTTTTACATTTGATTCTAGTGATTTCTTTGTATCACCGAGTGTAAAGCATGCGACAACGGAGATAATGGAAGAAAGAATTAAGAAATAGAATGCTGCATCGTAAGAACCATTAAAGGCAGTGATTAAAAAGCCCATGATCATTGGAGAAACAAATCCAGCTAACTGACCACCAAAATTAATCATTCCGGCCGCAGATCCCATCACGGCAGTAGGGAGGAATTTTAGTGGTAATGACCAAATCCCTGCGAACCCTGCATATAGGAAAAAGGCTGAGATTATTTGATACGTAACAGCCATTTGAAGGGAAGGGGTTTTAAACATTAGGTAAAGAAACAGAGCCCCCACTACTGTCACAACAATTGCAAAATACTTTTCACGACCTACAAAATATTTATCTACTAACCATCCTCCTAATATCATCGCAATTCCTCCTGCAAAAAACGGCAATGATGAAATAAAACCAGCCTGCAGAAGATCCAATTCACGTACTTTTAACAGGTAGGAAGGAAGCCAGGATGCAAATCCCCAAATCACAACATCCAATCCAAACCATGCTACTACCAGTTTCCACATCGTGGCATTCCGCAGTAAGTCTTTCATCGAGATTTCTTTATTCTTCACCTGCTTAGCCTCATTTGTTTGTTGAGTTGGCTTCTTTAAAACCATCCAATAAACAGCTACGAGAACAATACCAGCTATTCCAATTACGACAAACATATTTCTCCAGCCCAGCATTAGCATCATTGGCGCAGCAAAGAGAGGAGCTAAGGCTGCACCAAAAGCGTTGGAAGATAACATCGTGGACTGTGCTTTCGCTCGTTCAGCTTTTGGAAAATATTCCGCAATGGCTTTTGAACTGGCTGCAGGGAATCCGCTTTCACCCACTCCGAATAAGAATCGAATCACCAGCAAAGAAGCCAATGACCATGCAAAGCCTGTTAACACCGTGAACAATGACCATGAAATGAGAGATACAACCATTATCCTTTTAGAACCGAACTTGTCTGCCAAATAACCTCCTGGAATTTGCATTAATGCATAACCAGCAAAAAAGGCACTAAGAACAATTCCTAATGATGCAGCACTCAAATGAAAGTCATCCCCTATTGATGTAAGGGCAACACTCATGACCATACGGTCCAAATATGCAACCATCCATCCTGCAAAAAGAATAAAAAGTATAAAATATTTATTCTGCGAAAACCCTTTCAAACGTCCCATAATGTTCCTCCCAAATCAATTTTAATTAACCAAGCGGTTTGAATTAAATGTGTAAAGCATTAAAATGAGTTCTTATTCTTATTTTTTTTGACCTTGGCAAGTTTGTTATTACTAACGAAGTACTGATTTATGTTGCGGTAAGTTAATTTCTTGAGGATATTTGATGAATGTCTAAGATTCGATTCTTACATATTTCATAAATATGATTCCAAGGTTTCAGCTTTTCAAATACAGCACTAGCTGTTATCACATCGGTATCTGCATACCGTTTTCCGATAATTTGCATTCCAACGGGAAGTTGGTCTGAAAGCCCTGCAGGGATCGATGCAGAAGGATGACCCGTAAAATTGGTGATATAGGTCATACACCATCCAATTAATGAGTCTATTTCTTCACCGTTAATTTGACTCGGCCCAAGCGTGTTTCCACAATGGCCATTTTCTGTTGGAAGAGAGGCAACTGTTGGTGTTATTAATAAATCATAATCTTTCAATACATTTTGAATCGTGTCATAGATTGTAGTGCGCATAATTTGATCTTGGTTAACATCAACCATGTTCATCTGGTAAGCTTTCTCAATCCATTCAAGATACTGAGGAGGCAAATCTTCTCGATGATCCTTTAATAAATCAATTCCCTTACTTTTATAATTTTCGAATATGGAAATTGACCCTCTCATTACGATCCGATTAAAGAGTTCACTTAACTCACGTTGATCATAAGGAATACCAATATCAACTTCTTCAACCGTAGCTCCAGCCTGTTCGAATACCTTTACTGCTTCGGCAACCGTTTGAGCAACACGACTATCAACAGGGTAAACGCCAAAATTTGGACTGTAGGCAATTCGCCAATCTTTGATAGAACCATGTAATGCCGAACGGAAGTCCACTTTTTCATTTAGACTATAAGGATCTCGATTGTCATATCCCGTTAACATACTAAGACTTAGTGCTGCGTCCTCGACGGTTCGTGTCAGTGTTCCCTCAGTTGAAAATATGTAAGTTCTAAAGCCGTCAGGTCTTCCTAAGAAAGGCACGCGTCCACCAGAAGGCTTAAAACCATATATTCCACACCATGCTGCTGGGATACGAGTGGATCCACCAGTATCCGATCCTTGAGCAATTGGAACGAGACCATCAGCAACTGCCGCGGCGCTTCCACCAGATGATCCCCCTGCGTTTCTACTTAAATCGAATGGGTTTCGTGTAGGTCCAAACAAATAATTATCTGTCACCCCACGAAAACCTAAAACGGGACTATTTGTTTTACCTAGTAAAATTCCACCTGCCTTTTCAAAGCGCTCCCCATAGGCACAATAGTGGTTTACTACGTTATCTTTAAATGCTCTGATGCCTCCAAAAGTAGAAATCCAGCCAGGCTTGGCGCCAAACAAATCTTTTAAAGCTGAAGGCACACCATGAAACATGCCAACATCTTCACCGGCTAACAAAGAACGTTCTGCCTCTTTTGCTTTGTTCAATGCGTCTTGATATCCAAAGTAGACAAAAGCATTTAAACTTTTATTTCTTTCTTTAATACGATTGATAAAGGCCTCTGTCACTTCTACAGGGGAAAATTCAAGGTCTTTGATTTTAGCAGCTATTTCACTTGCAGACATATAGGCCACTTCATTATGAGAAATCATATAAAACCTCCATAGTAAAGAATTTTAATCGCATGGATAAATTCAATCCCCATAGCCCCCTTTTTACTTTTTGAAGTCACAACTTCAAAATTACATTTTATTTGAAGCTATAACTTTATGTTTTAAAGTTTAAACAATTTAGAAGATTTAGTCAATTATTTTTTTATTTTTTGGCTTTGTTAAACTTGGCTGTTGATTTCCACTCCAGGCGCTTCGCTTTCCGCGTGCGGTCCGGGGAGCCTCCTCGAAGCTAAGCGCCTGCGGGGTCTCCCGCTGGAGTCTTCTCGCCTTCCGCTCCAATCAACTTGGCTATAAAATCAACAATGTCCTTTAACACAACCTATTTTTTAAAAGATTGGGATGGAATGGAGTGTGTTTGGATTTAGTAATAGAATGAGGCAATGCTATAAGTCCAGTCACCAGACCTAGTTATACAGGTTGATGTTATTTTGATTGCTATAGTAGGAATTGAATAATTAATTGTAGAATAATTTCATAATAAAAAGAAAAGTCCGGGGAAGGTTTTGGAACCGTCCCGGACTTTTCTTTACTTCTACTATAAAAAAATAGTAGGACAAACCATGGCCTTGGTTTGTCCTACTAATCTTAGTATGTTTGTGGT
This sequence comes from Bacillus sp. sid0103, assembly GCF_019219025.1. The sequence goes on from NZ_JAHUWN010000004.1 coordinate 139,464, forward strand.
CGGCACTTACCAAAAACCCTGAGAACCGTCCCTGTGGTGTTCGAGCTTTGCCGTCTCCCTTTCCATTGCATTTTTTTACCTCCCCAAGACCATAATCATTTACTTCTCTATAGTGTTATGCCCATATTGGGGGGTATTAAAGATGTATATTCTGGAAATCATCTTCTTGAAAAAATCTAAGGATTACATTTCTTTATAAAAGAACAATAAAAACCACTTCAGTTGTACAATCGTTCCGAAACTGTAACGCCCTTGGTACAAGCTGAAAACAAAAAAATCGTGCTAAATTAACACGATTTAATATTAATATTTAATTAGTCCACAGAGTTGAAAAATTCAAATAGGGATTTGCGTCAAGCTTTTGGTCTGGAATAAATAAAAGGGATAAATCACTCCCCAATCATACCTTTTGGCAATTATGATTTCTGCCCCGTTGATTGTAGGATTCATTCACAAACCCTTTTCTTATTATATGCATGTAAACGATTGAATTTGTCGTAAACTTATTCCCATATAAACCCATCTAAATCCAGTCCAACGCCACCCTGAGACAGAGGTTCGGCCAACAAAAGTTGGATAAAACCAAAATTGCTGAAAGCCTCTTAGCCATAAATACGTATATCTGAATAAACATCTTCTGATTCCCCGCCTGGATCAACTGCAAATTGTTCTGCTTGTTGTGTCTGAGCGGGAACATAGGATGGCGGCGGTGAAGTTGGCGGTCCAGCCCCTGGTCCTTGACCCGGTGGTGCAAACGGAGGTTGAACCCGCTCTCTTGTCAAGTGTTTGTCTACGATTTGCAAACTAAGGGAGAATTTGCACAAGTGTTGCTTTAGAATAATGTTAGATCAAATTGATACTTATAACCCTGATAACGAACAAAAAGAAAGAGCGTGTTTTGAAAAAGATTGATCAAAACACGCTCTTAATATATTCAATTGAATTATATTATTTTTAAAAAGTTCGATCTTTTCTGAAGTTTCCAAGGAAAATGTCCTCATCCATTGGGTTTTCTAGCGAGTGAAAGCTATTTTTTACCTAGAGAGAAAATAGCTTTCACTAATTTAAATGAAGAAAAAGAATGACCAAATACAAAAAATGGCTGGATTCCTCCACTTGCGCTTATGCTTACTTTAATATTCACCTTTAATTACAAAATACGAGCCCCGAATGGTTCCAGCTAGTTTAGACTTCTGCCTAGCAAACTTAAACTTCCCTTCTAACTCCTTTGGTACCTCCATCCCCTCAGAAAGCTTAAAACCAACAGCTCGCTTCGGCTTAGGGACATCAACCGTATACATGACATTGACCTCAAGACCATCCTCATAAAAAACGTAGGCCATTTTGATATTTTCCACTTGAAAACGTGACGTTTCTAAAGGTTTGGCCGCAAACTCAATATCACGTTCCTCCTTCAAAATTCGATTCACATAATCAAGTGTCTCCTGGCTTTCACTAGCTGGTACAACCGTAAATTCATGCTTGTATTTGTTCATAAAATAACGGGCTTCATTAGCACGTAAACCAGCAAGCGCTTCTACTACAGGTGAAGACTCTAAACCAACCGTAGACACGTTTTTAAAATCAACGCTATAGGACATTTCCGTCCCTCCCTTTATCTCTTTATTTCCTAACAACAGGAATCCACATTTCACCAAAAACTAAGCAGTTTCGCTGGCCCATCTCAACCGTTGTATTGGGCCCACCAACATAGGCAAAATTCTTTGCTTCTGGCAAGACTTGACCAAAGGCAATGCCAGCTAGCTTATTGTGCAATTCATCAGCCGTCTCCCCTTCCCCTTTAACAACTAGGTATTCCCCCTTAGGAAATTGGATCACTCTGTCTCCATCTGGTGCCGACTCCTCTGTCATGACGCCAGCATAATGCATCATCTTGTTATTCACCGCTTCGTTCACGGCAAAAACGTAGTCATTTGTGGCTTTGGCTTTTAAAGTGGCAAGCCTTCCATCTTGGCTGACGGCCTGCCAAAAGTCTGACTTTTCCTTGCTTAAGCCAGCAAAGTCTGTGTAATGGCTCTTAAGCTCCGTTCCAATACCTAAAACGGTAAAGTTGTCTTTTTCTTCCAGATTATATTCTGCCATATTTAAAACCATCCTCTTTTTTTAAATTTCAAATGACTTGTTTTCTTCACTTGATGGGTATATCATAGCCTTAAATCATGTCAAAAAATGATACTGTTTAGGAGTCCCGATGAAAAAAGTTGAACGGATTAATATCATTATGCGTTATATCAACAACCGCTCCCACTTTACAATTTCTGAAATCATGCGAGAATTTAACATCTCTCGTTCGACAGCTATTAGAGATATCAGAGAAATTGAGGCCATGGGGATGCCACTTGTCGCTGAAGTTGGAAAGGATGGGGGTTATTTTGTCATGCACAACTCTGTCCTGCCCGATGTTCGCTTTACCGATAATGAGGTCAAAGCTCTTTTTATTGCCTTTATGGCCACAAGAAATCAACAACTCCCCTATCTAAAGAGTCGTCAGTCTTTAGCTGAAAAATTACTAGGCCTCATCTCAGAAAACCAGCAAGATGACCTTGTTCTTTTAAATCAAATCTTGCTTTTTGAAGGGACCAATCCCTATAATCCCGATCTGCTTGATCTTTCAGACCTGCCCCATCCCATGTTAGAAAAACTCATTCAAATCCTTCTATTGGATCGCTATTTATTGATTTCCATCGAAGAAAAGGTAATCAAGTCTTATCCAATTTATCTCTTGCATCTCTATCGTGAAAAAAGCCTTTGGCTGATTGAAGGCTTTGACTTAAAGGAAGAAAAGAAGAAGATTTTTCCTGTCGACCATCTCACCAATGTCAAACCCTACCCGACGAAAAAAAGATTAAGTAAGAAAAAGATTTTAGAAAAACTAAGTAAGCAGGAAGAAGTAATCAACCTTGTCCTTGAACTTGGTCCAAAAGCGATTGCCCAGTTCAAAAAATACCATCCTTTAAAAGTTTCAATTTCCTATACGAATCCTTACCAAACCACAGCCATTCTAAAGACTTTTATCAATGTTAATAAGCCTGAAGAATTGATCGAAATAACAAATTGGCTACTTTTCCTAGGTGAGGATATCAAGGTCAGGGAAGTGCCAGACGAAGTCTTAGAAGGTTTACAAGAGAGACTATGCTTATACTGCCCATAAGCAGTGGCCAGTTAAAACCCCTATAATTTTGAGCTTGTCCAGTGAAGAGAATTTGGGTTCTATTATGAAACCAGAATTTGCCGGAACTGATGCACAAAAAGTAAAACAAGAAATTCAAAAAGATGTAAAATAAATATCTCTAGTTACATAATCCCAGGCTAATTCCCATTCCATTGGAATTTTTAATCTTTTGTGCTTGGAATTAGAAAATCTATTTTCCTTTGTTCTATTAGTTGAAAACGAGTAAGATGCACCATAAACAAAAAGCTATCCTTTATGTAATCATTCACAAAAAGAATAGCCTTTTTTAAATAGAACATCATTGGCCCGTGTTACTTCATCGTTCCCATCCCGCCAATGGTTACATGTACCTTGACGTTTACATCAGCCTTCGAAAAGGCTTTCCCCCATTGATTTTGGACTTTTTTCCACTCTGGATACGTATAGGCTCTTGCATAAATCCCAAATCCAAACGGGTCAATGGTGGCGGTTTGCGTTCTCTTGATTAAGCGCTCGAAATCGGCTTGCAGTTTCGTTTCTATACTCTTTTGCAGTTTCGCTGTGTCCTTCCTTACATTGAATGGAAAAAGCCGTTCTGTAATGGCAATTCTCATTTTTACGTCTGTGTCAAAAATAAAATGACCGTCATACTTTACCTTTGTTTTTACCTTGACGTTCGGCGTACTAAAGCTGATCCAATGTTTATCCTGTCCATTCGATTTCAAAGGGATTGAAATGGTAAATGGAAAATCACCTTTTGTTTTATGCTGCAGGATGCGTAATAATTTGTTTTCATGCGGTGTGATGCTTAACTTATATCTGTTCTGTTCATCCAGCAGAGCCGTGCCGGTCAACATGATTTTGTGGTCTTTTTTCATTTCGGTGATGCTTGCTGTCATCCCTTTTTCCGTCGTTTGCTCATGAAATTCTTGAATGGTGGTTTTTACAGCGACATTTCTTCTGAAGGCTGTATCAACTAAATTAGTTAAATATAATGGGAGACGAGGCTTGTCTTTTGGCCTGAAAAAAATCACGTCCGAAACAGGCCCATCTACGGCGACAACGCGTGTGGTTACCGTATTTTTGGGATCCCGATAAAAGGGATCAATATAATCAATCCAATTTTTTCGTTTTAACAGCTTTTTCCCGACTAAGATTAATTGCGTTTTGCTTCCCGATGTTAAAGCCATTACGGTCGTATCAAACAGTTCCCTGGAATCTCGAATAGTAACAGCCTTCACTTCGACTTTCTCTTCTTTTACCTTTGCTTCTTTGTTAAACACCGGACTTGACATAAACACCACTAAATGGTCATCCTCATCCAAGTCTAAACCAAGTATTAGTGACAGAGTGACATCTTCAACATACATTTGGTCCACGCATCCGGTCATCATCATAGCCACAAGCGATAGGCAAAGCAATGTCTTCCTTTTCAATGGCTTACCCTCCGGCGGAACTTTTCATATATCCAGCTATAAACCCATAAAAAGGGAGGAGCTGCAAATGCCAATAGCAGCCCTCCTTTCGTAAGCATTTTCTGCCATTTCTCCGATTCCATCCAAGTTGGCTCGAGCCAAAATATCAATCCGATAATGATCAATAATAAAATAAAAACGTGACGACTGTGATCCTGTTTTCCAAGCAATTGACTAGAGCAAAAGGTAGCAATGTATACGCAAGGTATCCAGGCTGTCGAAACAACAATCAGATAAACAGCCAATATAACCATGTCAAAACGCTCCAAAAAACGAAATTCAATTAGTTTAAGTAAATTCAGTACGGGCTGGTTAAATTCGACAATCCCATCGGGGCTAAAATAGACAAAGCAGACAATCGTTACAAAAACATAAAACAACATCGTCATGGTGTTAGCAATCGTGATTCCGAGAACCGCATGCTCCTTTTTTTGTAAAAAGGGGTACATAAAGAACGCTACTTCAAATCCTAAAAAGGAAAAAACAGTGGTCGGCACAGCCGATATGACTGGTTTCCACCCTTCTTTAAGCAATGGAAGAAGGTGCAGCCAATTTCCATCCCTTAGCGGTATCAAGAAAAACAGAGGAAGCCACATCACCATGTAAAAAGATAGTTCGGAATATCTGCCTATAACGCGCAGCCCGTTGCGGGCTACAAAAAAAGTGGGAATCGAAAATAAAAGTAAAATGATGTAATCTGGGGTTTTAGGCAGGAACCATCCCTTGATATATAGACAGCCGTTCACAAGAATGATCCAAGCGTAAAAAGCAAAGTACACCATGTAAACGATGACGGCTGCTTTCCCCACTATTTTTCCGAATAATCGGATAAGAATTTCGACAAGGGTGTCATCTGGGTATCTTTCGGCCGTTTTAACTAAAAAAATACTGGCAACAACGGAGAAAAACCATCCAATCAGAATAGCGATCCAACCGTCCGTTCCAGCTTTTTCCGCAAGTATACGCGGGAGAGCTAGAACACCCGTCGCCACCTGCGCCCCATTAATCAAAAAGATATACTGCATGAGAGTGATTTCATTATAGGCATATTTTTTCATCGTTTCACCTTTTAGTGCGATTTCGACCTTGTCGAATAGTTGGAATAGCCCCGGTGCCTTTGGGGCGGCTTTTCATTGCCCATAAAGGAAAGCGCAGAAACGCATCCTTCATATCAGCAAATCGGAATGGAGCTAGAGGAGTTCCATAGGGTGTGCCTAATGATTCAAGACTAACCAGGTGGCCAACTATGGTCATCCATCCTACCACAATCCCTACAACTCCAAACATGGCAGCAGATAACATCATTGGAAATCTTAATAGTCTAATGGACGAACTCATATCATAATTTGGGATGTTATAAGAAGCGATGGCTGTAACGGCAACGACGATGATCATAATGTTGCTGACAATTCCCACCTGAACAGCCGCCTGCCCAATGATAATACCGCCCACAATGCCAATGGTCTGACCGATCGGAGTCGGCAGCCTTAGTGCCGCCTCCCTCATCAATTCCAGAATCATTTCCATAACCACCGCTTCCAGCACGGGTGGGAACGGAACTTGTATCCTTGATTCTGCAATCGAAAGTAAAAGCTCCATCGGGATAACTTCAAAATTATAGGAAATAAACGCAACATAAGTAGCGGGCAAAAATAAGGCAATTATAAAGGCTAAAAAACGCATTACCCGGATAAAGGAAGAAACTAACCAACGGGAACCGTAATCATCCACAGCCTGAAAAAAGGAGATAAAGTTTGTCGGAGCAATCAATACGCTCGGAGAACGATCTATAATAATCACAAATCTCCCCTGAAGAATTTGGGATGCAGCTGTATCAGGTCTTTCAGTCAACATAATTTGCGGAAAGGGTGAATAAGGATTGTCTTCAATGAACTCGATAAGTTCGCCGGTATTAATGATAGCGTCAACTGTAATATTTTGAATCCGTGTTTCCAGTTCTCTTAGCACGTCTTCAGAAGCAACATCTCTCAAATATAAAAGGGAAACCTTTGTTTTCCCTCGAATACCGACGGTCATCTCTTTCAAGATTAATTCCTGATGGGGAATATACCTGCGGATTAGGGCAATATTTTGAATCCCTGTTTCCACAAATCCTTGATTAGCACCTTTTAGAGATAGTTCATTTTGAGGATTATTAAGCTGTCTTTGCGGCCACCCTTTTGTATCTAATTGATACCCGGTGATTTGCCCGTTTAACAATAAAACGCTATCTCCTCCTAGAATCGCATTTTCGATCTGCCCCCACGTATGGACCATTTCGATCTTTCCTATTGTGATTGGCAGTTCCTTATTAGGATCGAAGGAGCTATGCATCAATGGCTTTAGAACATAATTATGGATCGCCTCTTTATCCGTCAATCCGGGCAAGTACACCAAAGCGGCCTCCGTTTTACTCGCTCCGATGGGAAAGCGACGAATCACTAAATCCGGTGCTTGAGAAAATAGCAGTTGGAGATTCTCTGCATTTTGGGATAAATCAGAGTCCAGGACATCATCTTCCATATTTTTTTTCTGAAGATTAGAATTATTGCTTGTTTGATGGAACCGAGAAGACCGCTTTCCTCTTAAAAACTTCAGAAAATAAGACATCCACTCCTTCCCTTTCTGCATTTGCTTTAAATTATGTTTATAGTATGCATGGTCTAAGGAAAAATATTCTAATTCTTCCTTTGATTCATTATTCAAGAACAACAGTGAGCATATGAAGTTCATTTTACAATAAACCAGAAGAGATTCTACTATAAAAAAAGCTCTAGACTCTTTAAAAAACAGAGTTCAGAGCTTGTTTATTTTCTAGCAAAAGATAATTGTTTCTCTTTAAGTGCTTCATTCAGTATTCTCACCGCTTTCGGTCCAACACCATGTAACTTCAAAATTTCTGATTCAGTTACCTTTGTCAATTGATCAAGTTTATAGTAGCCAGCATTGGTAAGAGCTCTTGTAGCCGGCTTACCAATATTGGGGAAATCATTTTCTAGTGGCTCTTTTTTGATATTGTCCATTTTTTTCTCCTTTCATTATTGAAGAACTTAGTCTTTAATTCTTTTACTTTTTTTCTCAGTATTAAACCTATAATTAAGAGCTCCTAAAGTAATCATATTAATGATGTTCCAGGAATTTAATGGCTGAACGAATAGACCTAACAAGACTTGGTCCAATTAATTCTGCGATATCCAAAAAGACATCAAGAATCTCCCACCCTATGGATTCCTTTCCTTCTTCTTTTCTCTTGTCTCTTCGGGCTTTCCTTTTCTCTTTAAATGTATTCACCATACTCCTCTCCCATCTCGTATCTATATTTTTAACATTGATAAACGTTTATTTTTGCACATTTTATTTTTTGTTTGGCATGTGAAATAAACCCACCTCTTCTTTAATAATATGGTAAATGTTGTGAATTTCATAGTACTCATTTATAGTAAAAATAGATACGTTAAAAGGAGGAGTATATATGAACCTAGGAGCTTTTTCTGTGAGTTTAAATGTAAAAGACGTTCATCTTTCCAAGTCATTCTACGAAAAAATGGGTTTTCAAGCTTTTGGTGGGGACATTAGTCAAAATTGGCTTATTATGAAGAATGAAAATTGTATTATTGGGCTATTCCAAGGAATGTTTGAAAAGAACATTCTGACCTTTAATCCTGGATGGAATGAAAATGCCGAAAACCTCGAATCGTTTACGGACATTCGAGACATTCAAAAACAACTAAAGGCTGAAGAAATAAAAATGCTGACTGAAGCAGACGAAACAACAGAGGGACCAGCGCATTTTATCATTGAAGATCCAGACGGGAATCAAATTCTTGTTGATCAGCATCGATGAAAAAAAAGAAAAAGGAGGATTAGAATGAACACGGAACAACCATTGACATCGAACCACTCTTTCAAAGAGAAGGCAGTGTCCTTTCTACAGCTTGTCGCATCAGGGAAAGTTCGCGAAGCATACCAGACTTTCATAAGTCCTGACTTTCGTCACCACAACCCTTATTTCCGTGGCGATGCAGAATCACTCATGCTCGCAATGGAAGAGAATGCAGCTATAAACCCCAACAAAATCTTGGAGGTCAAACTTGCGATTCAAGAGAATGATAAGGTTGCTGTTTACTCGCATGTAAGGCAGCATCCAGAGGATCTTGGAGGAGCTGTGGTACATATCTTCCGTTTCCAAGATAACCAAATCGTTGAATTGTGGGATATAGGACAACCCATACCAGAGGATTCCCAAAATGAGAACGGCATGTTCTAACGTACTAAAATGGATGTGCTGCTAAATCACGTTTATCCTATTTGTTAGTTGTTTGTTTTCAAATTTAGTGTAACAAATTAGGAGATTACATGGATTAGTTCTCCTTGAAAATATGTAAAACCCTGAGGCAAATACTTATGTAAAAAGGTGCATTAATCCGTTTCTGGATTAATGCACCTTTTTGTTCCGCTATTTGGACTAACCCGTTCCAATAAATATTGGATATACCTTTTATCAAAATTCAACACAAATGGAAGTCAATGTGTAAGTTTTAATGTACTCCATTAACAAGCTGCTTCATTGCGTTTAACTCCGAAGAAAGTGCCAAAAACCATTCCTTATCCCCTGTTGATAAAGCCAAGTCTAGGAGAAATTCAATTTGTGTCTTGTTGGTTACATTAGAAACAGGCAGCTTTTTAACCCGTTTACTTAAAATTGGTATTGTTTTGCCAATCATATGATTATTGTCACTTGTAACAACGGTTACCTTTACTACTCCTTCTAGACTAGACAGTGAATCAATATAACCAATTATTAATTCGCCATCCCGTGATTCAGCCTTAATCCAATCACCTGTTTTTAAAATCGTACTATTTGAGAACATTGTCTTTTCACCCTCTTATTTTTTTCGTTTAATCCTGGGATAAGCTAGCTATATTTGATCTGTAATTTTTTTTATTACATTTTAGTTAAATAAGTCTGCAGCCAGATATCGGTCACCGCCGAGTATTAACAAGATCAACCACCTCTTTGATCGTATACTCCTTTAAATATTCTCCAAGATGTTCTTCCGCTCCAAATAAAATGCTGCATAGAACTCTTTGCATATTCGCCCCTACAATACACTTTTCATTTGATTCAGGACACTTGGGCTGCAGGGCACCTTCTGAGGTTATCTTATAGAGATCCCAAAGATTCACTTCACTTAGATCTTGCGCAAAAATAAATCCGCCGCCCGTTCCCTCTTTTGATTTAATAAATCCACGTTTTTTTAACAAACTTAGCACTTTTCGAATGCGTACCGGATGGACGCCGGCACTTTCCGAAATGGTCTCGCTAGTTGACATGCGGTCCGGCTGTAGCGCAAGAAAAGATAAACTATGAATGGCAAGGGTAAAATCACTATTCATGTGCTTGCCTCCTAAGCAATAAAACTTCTCACTAGTTTTACTATTACATGTATTTTCTTCATCTTTCTTAAAATTAATAACGTACTGTAATACTAAGCATTACAGATTAGGTAGCCAAGCATTTAACTTATCTAAGTCCGTTGATATGTCGATTTATTTAAATATCCCATTGTTTTTTGACTTGTTCTTCTGCGATCCGTTTAATTTTTTCCCATGTCATATCTTTTTCCGCAATAACATTGGTTTGGTAATTTCGATCTTTATAATTCACTGTCACGAAAACTTCAATCATTTCATATTCCTCCTTTTAAAAACATTTATATAAGAGTTATAGTTTTAACTGTTTAGACTAACATTTTGCCCTTAATTGGCCTCTTTCTGCAATTCGTTGTACAAATAGGTTCGAATCCTACGGGGCAGAAAACTACGAATTTCGTCCTCGTTATATCCTACTTGTAATCTTTTTTCATCCATGATAATTGGCCGGCGCACCATTTTGGGATGCTCCATAATTAATTTATATAATTCATTTAGCGGAAGAGATTCAATATCTACGTTTAAATCTTGGAACGCCTTTGAATTTGTTGAAATAATTTCGCTCGTTCCCTCTTCTGTCATGCGAAGAATCGATTTAATTTCATCGACTGTAAGGGGATGAGATAAAATGTTTCTTTCCATATAGTCAATTTGATGTTCCTCAAGCCAAGCTTTTGCTTTTCGGCAAGACCCACAGCTTGGTGTCGTATACAAAGTTACCATACCTTTACACACTCCTTGCGTATATTTTGGCCAACACGTTAAATTGTAACGAAAAATATTACAGTTCTCATACTGTAAATTTAATCGTTACAGTTCATTTTGTCAATTGACAAGTATTGGATTGAATATCATATGTATGTAAGAGACATTTTGACACACCCCACATCATATCATCTAATCTTTAAAATTTGCTCCTCTTTAGGTGCAAGGATATGATCACAATCCATTTCGATTCATTATCATCCTAACAATTCCTAATACGTTTTCTTCAACCGAACTGATCCCTTCATGCTCAATAAGGTGTCTGCTGCTTTTAACTATTATGTTCTCACGGAAACGTAATAATATTCATTATTTACAATCCTCCTACACCATATGGAAAATATTGTTAATTTCAACGTTCAATAAATAGTTAAATTGCAACCTAATCGTTGAATGGTGGGATATCGGACAACCTCTACCAGAGGAGTCCCCTAATGAGAATTGCATGTTTTAACTTACAAAAAGAGATTCAACAAGAACACCAAACAACCTCCCTTTTTTAACGGGGAGGTTGTTAAATGGATACGTTCATTACTTGTTTAAAATTCTTCGTATACAGCTGGGTCTTGATTATTGATCCTTCCATCAGGGCGACTAAATCCTGAAATAAGGCTCATTTCTGTTTCATCTAAGGTGAAGTCAAAGATTGAGATATTTTCAAGTTGTCTTGTAGGAGAAGAAGATTTCGGAATCGAAATGGCCCCCAGTTGATAATGCCAACGTAGAATTATTTGTGAAATTGTTTTATTATGCTGGTTGGCAATCATTTGAAGCGTGTCATTATGTAAAATATCATTGGCGCGAGCTAATGGGCTCCACGACTCGATCTTAATCTCATGTTCTTCATGCCAATTTCTTTGATCCGCTTGATTGAAGTAAGGATGTAATTCAATTTGGTTCACACTAGGCTTAACACCCGTTTCCTTTTCTAGACGCTCCATGTGTTCAGGCAAGAAATTACACACACCAATTGAACGAATTAGCCCTTTCTTTTTTGCGGCAATTAATGCTTGCCATGCTTCCACATATTGGTCTTGTTTTGGGTTCGGCCAATGTATTAAATATAAATCATAATAATCTAGATGGGCGCGATATAAGGATTCTTCAATCGTCGTTACTGCTTTATGATACGATTGATAACGACCCGGCAATTTGGAAGCAATTCTTAACTCTTCTCTAGGAACTGAATTGCGTCTAACTGCTTCACCTACCGTTCCTTCATTTTCATAATTATAAGCAGAATCTATTAGTCGATAACCGATATCCATAGCACTTTGGATAGAATTAACCCCTTCATTTCCTTTTAGCTTATATGTACCCAGCCCGATAACTGGCAAAGTTAACCCATCATTAAGAGTCACCTCTGGAATGGCTTTACTCATTATCTAATCCCTCCTCTCAGTAATAACTTAAGATTAGCATAATTTTGAATCATTTTCATGAAGTGAAGTCTACACCCAAAAAGCACTTACCTCGGAACTTGATTCTCCTGGTAAGTGCTTGTTTCTCATTCATTAAACGTAACCTCAAAAAACGCCTTGCTTATCTATTCAATTGATTCCAACTCACTGGGGAATAAATGGTCTTTATTCCATTCACTAGAAAAACATAAAAACTTTGAATGAGAATTCATAAACAACATAATCATGAAGGAGCAACTCCATTTTAAAGGAGGTAGTTATATGCAAAATTCTCATCTACACCAAGTTAGCCCCAATCTGATTACCAAGAAACTAGTTCCTGAAAATCAGGAAACACCCATACATTTTTATCATTTCGATATTGTAAATGAAAAACTCTTTTATAGAAGAAACCATTTTCCTTACCCCAAATTTGCATCCTCCTTCTATTTTCTTCCTATCGAGGGATTAGTGCACACCCCAAAAGTCTTTTCTTTACAGGAAATTTACTCACTACCATCAAAAACGATAAAACTTGTATTAGAATGTGCAGGTAATAAGCGAGAGTTCTTTAAACCAAAAGTGTTTGGAGAGCAATGGGGTAAAGGTGCGATCAGTCAAGGGATTTGGAAAGGTGTATCTTTAAGTTCCATATTGAATTATACAGGATTGCTTGATACTGCCAAAGAAATTGTTTTTGAGGGTTATGATTATGGAGAAAGACCTGAATCTAAACAACTATTCCATTTTTCAAGGAGTTTACCCATTGAAAAAGCCCTTGATCCAGATACCATTATTGCTTATGAATATAACAATCACCCTATCCCCTTCAAGCACGGATACCCGCTGAGATTAATCGTCCCTGGATGGTACGCCATGGCATCGGTAAAATGGATAAAAAAAATGATTGTGATTGATAACCAATTTAAAGGTCCATTTCAATCTATCGATTACGTTTACTATTCGAACAAAGAAAACGATAAAATAAATGCTCCTGTTACTACGATCAATGTTAACTCAACCATACAACAGCCACTAAATATGCAACTAATGCCTACAGGGATATATGAAATTTATGGGATCGCATGGACAGGAAAAGGCCAAATAACCAATGTGGAAATTAGTTTGGATGAAGGTCAAACATGGAATACATGCCAATTGACTTCATCATCCGAGAAATATGCTTGGGTTCGGTGGAAATATAAATGGGATGCTCTTAAAAAAGGAGAATATATCATAAAATCAAAAGCAACTGATTCTCTAGGCAATATTCAACCATTGGATCCAATGTGGAACAGGAAGGGATATGGTTATAACGCTATAGATAGTATAAAAGTAAAAATAGAGTAACCCGGAAAAGTACAAATACGCAAGTAGATGAGTATCCCCATAGCTAAAGCTAGGGGTTTCGAGAGAATAGGCTTTAAAGCCGCATTGTCTTTACGAGGGCTACCACAGCTCCGCTACTACATCAGTCCGAGGCCTTCAGCTCTGCCTTTCTTTTCTTCATGATAATTATTTTTCGTTGGGATTGAAGGAACTGTTTTCTTTCCAGTCCTTCGAAGACATCCTTGGTTTGTTTACGGACAATATTCAAAGCACTATTCACATCCGCATGGATCAAAATCTTAGAACCTTTGATTTTGTAAAATAAAGCGTTCTATCCATGAACATCAAGGTCACTGGGATGAATGTAAGCCAGTTAGCTGCGGCTGTAATCACGAAAGTGATTGCGGGCATGAAATGGTTCCTCATGGAGATCACATGGATTACCTTGTAAATGACCGCCTTCATCATATACTGATGGTCATTGTGATGATCATGATCCGGTAGAGATTTTTCAATCAATTTAATGCTAGCTAATTCATAGCTTCATTAAGTGAGAGCTCCTCTAAAATAATAAGGAGCTCTTACGTTATATTTCTGTCATATTCTTATCAATCTTCTCTGGCAACAGTTATTGTAACCAGGGAATACACAGTCATTTACAATACAGAACGTCATTCGTTATTTTAATTTTTATAATCAAAAGAAATAACATCTCATAATCCCTTTGACAGTTCTTGAGTAATTATTTTGTTTCTCGGTGTAACGTACGTCTTTTTAAACGTGGTGAATATTTCATCAATTCAATACGGTCTGGGTTATTTCGCTTATTTTTGGTGGTAATGTAATTGCGGTCTCCTGTTTCTGTACATGCTAACGTGATTTTTACTCTCATTTTTATATCCTCCTTGTGGGTATTTATTACGCGGTAACTGTAAAGGATGGAAGCGGATCATGGAATAAATCCCAGTCCATTTTCATTTCTTCATCGGTCAATAAACATCGATCTAAAGAAGCCTCGATTTCATCGCGGTTCATATCAACCCCTATTAGAACAAGTTCTGTCAACCGATCACCAAATTCTTCATCCCAATTCTCCAATAGCTCTGGTTCTTCCATAAGGATTTGCTTTCTTTCGTGTTCAGGGTAAGCCGCAAGCCATTCGCCAGCTCCCTGAAGCATAATCGAGGGTCCTGCTTGTGATAACAGACCTGTCATATCATTTCGGGTAGGCAGCCAAAAGAATCCTTTTGCTCGAACGACTTCCACTGGCCAATCGTCTAACCATTGCATCCATCTTTCAGGATGAAATGGTCTCCTCCTGCGATAGACGAAGGATGAAATGCCATATTCCTCTGTTTCTGGAGTATGCTCTTCCGTTAATTCCTTGATCCAGCCTGCCCCTTGACTTGCCTCTTCAAAATCAAATAATTTTGTATCCAATATTTCATTTAAGTCTACTTGTGAGTGATCACTTTCAATTATTATTGCATCTGGATTCAGCTTTTGCAGGACTGCTTTTAGCTCAAGTACACTCTTTTTACCCACTAAATCGATTTTATTTAAGACCAGCACATTCGCAAATTCAATTTGGTCGATTAATAAGTCGACCACTTCACGCGTATCCGACTCATCTGTCCCCTGTTTCCGATCTAGCAGGCTTTCCCCGGAAGCAAAATCATGCCAGAAACGATTCGCATCGACAACAGTCACCATGGCATCGAGCCTGCAAAACGCAGATAAATCAATTCCTAAATTTTCATCAACGTAGGTAAACGTTTGGGCTACGGGTATCGGCTCACTAATGCCGGTTGATTCAATGACAATGTAATCAATATCCCCTAAAACAGCAAGCTTCTCCACTTCTTTTATTAAATCTTCCCTCAGCGTGCAGCAAATGCAACCATTCTGCATTTCCACCAGTTTTTCTTCTGTACGTGAAAATCCTCCTTGTTTTACTAAAGACGCATCAATATTAATTTCACTCATATCATTAACAATCACAGCAACCTTTTTATCTTCACGGTTTGCTAAAATGTGATTTAATAATGTTGTTTTTCCTGCCCCTAGATACCCACTTAATACGGTTACCGGTATTTTCTTCACTTTTCCTTCTCCTTTATAAATCTGAATGATTACGATTTAGTTGATAGACCTGTACATCTGATTTTAATAGTAATCCCTCCCCCCACTACCTTTGCAGGACAATCTGTTAACAAAGAGTCGGTCTTTATTTTACTTAGTCCACACATAGTTAGGATAAGGTAAATTGGGTAGTGTAAGAGTTTTGAATAGTCGTAATATCTATATCTTTCCCAATTAAGACAATACAAGGATCTGCTTCAAGTTTTTGCGGAAAATCACCTATATGCACTTGATTAGAACTATACTGAAATGGATACAAACCCGGTTTATCTTTCAGGAATATGTATCCTTTTCCACGCATAACCCCTTCTGGTAATGATTTCAGCCATTTTTTTAGTTGTCTTCTAGTTACAGAAGGAACATCTTGAATCGTTATGGTTTTAATGCTCGCATGCTGTACATGATCATGATGGTGTGCATGGTCATGATTACAAGTAGAATGACGAGGATCATCACAACTACCTGTTTGGTGTTTATGTGAAACGACGGTTGTGTCTGACCGTTTTTGTAGTAATTCGCCGATATCAATGTTTCCATAGGAAGTCTTCATTACTTGTGTATTGTTATCTAGCAACTTAATGAGTTTAGCATCTATTTTTTGTAATTGTTTTTCATTCACCAGATCCACTTTATTTAGAACGACAGTTGTAGCTCCCTTAATTTGATTTTTAAGCAAGTCACGAACTGTTTTCGAAGTAAAAATATCTTGATTTTCTAAGTAAGAACTTGCATCAATCATACTAATGACGGATTGAATATCAAAATAGTGCACAAAAGGAGGACTAGCCATTACTTCTACGATTTCTAACGGATTCGCAACACCTGTCCCTTCAACGAATAATGCATCAATAGATTTTTCAGTGTGTGTTTCTAAAAGTGATGTTAATGTTGCTTTTAAATCGTCTTGAATTGAACAACAGATACATCCATCTAATAACTCAAATACATTCTCGTCCTCAAACAAGTAACTTTCTACATTTACACTGCCTAGCTCATTTAATAGAATGGCAGCTTTTTTTTGTTGAGATTTGCAATACTTTAATAAATGTAGCAGCAATGTTGTTTTTCCGCTTCCCAAAAATCCTGAAATAATATAAGTGGGTATTTTTTTCATCGTAATCCTCCTCGTCTACATATACTTTCAGTAAAACGTAAAGATTTCATCTTATATTACAACAGATATGCACCGCTCTCCATATAATGCATAATGACGGCATTTATAAAAATTATGTTTAAAAAGGGAATAAATCCAAAATTTCTAAAACAATTTGTTCCTAGAAAACTCCAACCTTTTATGTAATCCGTCACTATAAACTACTAACAATCCGTGCCGCTGCTTGGCGTGCCACAGAGATATTGCGAACAATCGTCCATTTATACATACACCTCACCTCTTTAAAATCGTAATCATTACGATTTGAACTTGAATAATTGATAATTTACCACTTTTTTATTCAATGAGCAAGTTCATTTCGTTAAAAATATTTAAAATATTTGTTCCTTGTTGCTGTATACAGTTAGCCTTTCAGTATTTTGTTTCTTTGCATCATGCACTACATATGTTGTTTTCAGGGTGAGGACCGTCAATGGAAAGAGAATGAAACAAGATTAAGTGAACTTGTTTTTATTGGAATAAACAAGAATTAGTACAGCAATTTATTCATTGTATGGCGCAAATTAACAGAACTCTTCATCATGACATGACAAATCAGCTATTTCTTATTTAAATGACTTAATGCCTTTGAGATGTGGCCTTAGGGCCTAGAAACCACAAAAAAGTTTTTATCACAATGCTGAAGATGCATCACCGGTATTATTTGTTTGTCATTAACCATTTCCGAGATTAGGTCAATAGAAAAAGAAAACTCAGTTTAGAAATGAATGCCCATCTCTAATTATGAACAAAAAAGCTGATTCCTTGGAATCAGCTTTTTTGTTATTTAATAATGCTGTTCCTCTCTGCTCATTAGGAGAAATATTACTCATGCTATTTGAAAGGTACATGAACGGTATCAATAAAATCATTTAGGACAAGAGATAGTATGATCACAAAAATGAAAAAAGAAGATTTCATGATGATTATGAACAATGAAGAAGATGGATCACAAACTTCACAATCGCAGTCCGCTCCATTTAAATCACTATTTAAAAGACGGAAAAAACCGATTATAAAAAGACTTACCATAGCAAACAACAAAAAAGGAATCATCTTGGGTTCCAGTATTATCAAGATTTTTTTTGATACATATAGCTTAAAAATCACTAAACTAAAACCAATTAAAAGAATTCCCTGTAGTTCGTTGTTGAATTGCCAAATAGGAACCTGCTTTTCTTTCATTTTTTAACCTCCATTTATTAGGTGGCCAGCCAGCAATGAGAGGCCAAATACTGTTATAGTTATGACAAGAAAATAGAGCAGTACAAAGCGAACTTTGAACGAAGATAACATAACAAATACATTCTTTAAATCCAAAATTGGACCATAAACTAAAAATCCTAATATTGCACCTGGAAGAAATACATGTCCTATAGAAGCCGCAACAAATGCATCCGCTTCTGAACAAAGTGACAGAATAAAGGCAAACGCCATCATCATAATCGTTGAGTTTACAGGTTCTTTTGCCGTTTCAATAAGCATGGATTGCTGAACATACACTTGAGCAATACTTGCAAGAAATGCACCGATTATAAATACCTTACCCACAGCAAAAAATTCCTGGCAAGTATGATGCAATACCCCCTTTAACTTTGAAGCCCCTCTGTTTTGATTTAATGGCCTCTGCAGAGTCAAATCTTCCGTATTAAATTTCAGAATATTTGTTTTGTTGAAACTAACATAAATTACTGTTCCTGCAATAAGAGCTGTCATTACGCACAAAATAAATCGCCCGTAAAAAATTTCAGGCTGCCGTTGAAAGGCATAAAACGTAGAACCGAATACCACAAAATTCAAAATCGGTGCACCAATCAGAAGTACGGTACCGGCATGCACTGGCATACCCTTTTGAATCAACCTTCTGACCACCGGGATGATTGCGCATTCACACACAGGAAGGATGGCAGCTCCCATTAACGCAGTAATCATTGCCGGAATAGGCCTTTTGGGGATAAATCTCTGTATGATTTCTTCGGTTATAAATATTTGAATAACCGATGCCATTAATGCACCAATAACTATAAAAGGAAGTGCTTCAAGTAAAATGCCAAGAAAAACAACAAATACAGTCCTCCATTCACCCTGAAAAATGACACCTATGATTTGAAGGGATTCATTATTTCCAAAGAAAAAAAGATACACAATAAACAAAAATAGACCGTATAGGAATATGTCCTTTATAGGAGATGAAATTGTCATATATAGCTCCTTTAAACCGAAATAATTACGATTTAATTTTATGCTTGTCTACTTTGTTACATTCCTGTTTTTCTTTTTTAAGCCATACACAAAAGGCTTTCACCTTATCATAACTTTTTGTACTTACATAGCCGCATTTATTCCAAGGCAAAACGTGGTGTTGTGTTTTTGCTTCCTGCTCCACCGCCCCTTAAGAAAGTAATATCTCTGTATTCTCCCCTATTCAATTCTACAATCGCGTCAGATTGATTCGGAAACTCCCTTACAGGCAAGGGTGTTTATAAGCTTTGGTTAGCCTTATAGCTGTAGCAGCATCGTTCCTTTTAGATTACGGATTCAGCGACTTCATAACAGAATTACATTAATCCAATAAATCAAGTATGATATTGCAATTTAGGTGTGAAGTTTGAGAAATGATTCCATAATAAAAACTGTAGATAATTGCCATCTACAGTTTTTTTCTCAATACATGATTCAAGATTCGTTTATAAAGCCATTTAGTTCAATGAACTTTCCACCACTTTTTTATAAGGCAGTCGATCTTTTGAGTTTAATGACCATTCTTCTCCGTCAATCAATACGGTATCCACTGCTTCATTATAAAAGCTTAGCAATCCTTTTATTTCATGCACCTCTGGAAGTGGTTCAATATAACTCCAGACAACATCCTTATATTTCTTTCCATTAATGGAAACCGACCAATAACTTGCAAATCCCTTATATGGACACTGAGTCTGTGTTTGACTCGGAATTAATAAATCCAGCTTTATATCCTCCTTCGGCAAATAATACCTAGGTGTTAATCCTGTTTCATATAGAATCACAGGCCGCTTGCTGTCCGCAACAATTTCACCATCAATTATAATTTGGACATGCCGGGAACTTGGAATAGCATCAATTCTTGAGTACGGGTCCCTCGCATGAACAAATACTTCTTCCTCTTCTTCGTACCATGCGTCTGCCTTATTCCAAACAAAAGATACAAGACCACTAATTACGGAGCTTTTCTCTGGAGGATTTGGAAAACTCCAAGCAGCGTTCTCAATCACATTATCGCCTGCTTTTATATGCCAATAAATAGCCTCTCCCTTGTTTGGGTCAACCGTTCGTTTATCTGATTTTATTAGTTGCTCGTTCCGAATATCTGCTAAGGGAAAATAATAGACTGGCAGTTTTCCCGTTTCCGTCACGTTAACGACACGTTTACTGTCAGCAATGAATTCACTCCCAAATTTCACTCGAATCCATTTTGGACTCTTTTCAGCTCTGATTTGCCATCCTTCTTGATTGCCATCTCTCAATGACCATTGGGGGTCATGATGTACCATTAGCCTCACTCCCATTATTTCGTTTTAATTTTTCTAGGAATTTCCCGTTTTTAAAGAGCGTGTAAATTTTCTCAATATCGACCGTTAAATTTCGGTCCTCTGAATAAAATGAAACCACTGAACGAATCGCCTGATAGGCTGCTTTTGTGCCCTTTCCTAACTGTATGGAACCGCGAAGATCGATGGCTTGAGCTGCATGAATGGCTTCAATTCCTAAGATAGTAAAGAGTTTATCCAAGATGTCTCTTGTTTTTGAAACAACAAATGGTGCATTGGTTCCATGATCCTCTATATCCCCTGCAAGTGAAAAGTAATCGGCTGAAGCGGGATTTGATAAATGACGAATCTCCGCATCCAAGGCCGTAATAGTTTTCTGCAAGGTACAGAATCCGATCGACTCCTGTTCATTGGGTGTTAAGAAACGTGAAAGACCAGTAAAAGAAGGATTTCCTAATTTAATCGTCCGGTAACAAGAACTTTTTGAAATATGGTGTAAAGCATTTCCAGCCATTTCAAAACCAAGAACCCACGAGAGAGGATCAAAATTGGCACAAGAAACAATTCGCTTTTCCTCTACGAGCACACATGGATTGTCATCGGAACTATTTATATGTAGTTCCAGCTGCTCTTTACAATAATGGTAAGCATCCCGAGCCGCACCATGAATTTGGCAAGCATCTCGAAAACTAAGCGGATCTTGCAGCGATTCTTTATTATAGCTGGTCCACAAGTCGCTGCCTGCAAGTATCTTTCTGATATTTTTTAGACTCCCTAATTGTCCTGGAAAGGGCCGTACTCGATGTACCGCCTCATCGAGCGGGCTAATATTCCCCCGAATGGCCTCTAACGATAACGCATAAACCATATCGGCCAATTCTATCACTCTCTTAAAATCCAATAATGCGATAGCTCCTGTCCCGGCTGATAATGCATTGGAACTTACGATGGCGAGGCCATCCTTTGGTCCGAGTTTAAGCGGTGTTAACCCTTCATTTTGAATAGCTTTGGCCGCTGGCAAGCGCACTCCATTCACTTCTACCTCCCCTTCACCAATCATGGCGAGACCAATATGGGAAATAGTCGAAATGTCTGCAGCACCTACCGACCCTTTTAAGGGTAGCACCGGATGGATACCTAAGTTGAGAAAATCTACATATCTCTCGACAATCTCAGGTTGAACACCCGTGCAGCCTAACAGTAAACTGTTCAGCCTCGCAAGCATAACCGCGCGGATTTCCGCCTCTTCTGCCATTGGTTTTACACCTGCAGAATGAGAGAGAAGTAGATTACGATTATAGTGTTCAAATGAGGCTGGTCCAATGACTTTATCCTTATTCCAGCCTACCCCCCGATTAAATCCATAAATCGGGACATCCTTGCTTGCAAGTTCATAGATTAATTGCCTAGATTCACGAATTCTTTGTGTTACTTCCTCTTTAATTTCTATTTTTCTTTTTTCAAATGCTACAGAATAGAAATCTTCAATTGTAAGATGACTGCCATCCAAAGTTAATGCTTGGCTCTTATACTCTTGCGCCGTTATAACATTGTCACCAATAGCTAGATCACACATTGATTTCTTTCTTTTCTTCGAAGGCATATTTAAAGAGTTCAATGCCTAATACTTTCTCAACTTCCGGATAAACAGACGGGTCTTTCACGCTAGAGCTAAGTGGGATCTTAGATTTATCAATCGCAAATACAGCGATTTCTGCCCCTTTTTCTATATTCCCAACGCTGACAGGCTGACCTGTCTCGATGGAAAAGGTTGTAATCACATCAGGGAATGTACTATAACGTTCTCCGTTGCGATCCTCGACAGCCATATATTCATTCATTACGTGGAGAATGAAGGTATTTTCTGCTCCTTCGACCTCAATGGTACCAATATCAAAGGCGCCGGAGTAATGGACATCTTTTTTACTTACTTTTCCCTTGCCAATAATCCTTCCGCCTGTTTTTTCCGTAATGGTCTCTAATACATGTGCCGATCCAAAAGGCTCTGCCTCGATAATGGCTCTGCCTAAATCAATGGCAATAGATATACCTCCAAGGGCTGCATGTTCTTTTATATACTTAGCAGGAAGGGGATGTCTTGCAGCGGCAATAAATCCGCCAGCCATATCGGAGGCCGTACGTAAGATATTGGATGTCCTTGCTACCGTTCCTTTGACTACGAGTTCCAGATAGCTTCCAATCTCTGGTTTGCCCCCTGCCACAGCCTGTATGGTTTCGTACTCAATATTAGAAGAAAGTCCTAAGGAACCCATTTTTCCCGTAGGATGTGCTCTGATATCTCCCGTAGCATCTACCACAACCAAGCCAAGAGCAGCAGCCGGAAGCCATCCATTAATAGTACTTGACATCCCGTTTTGTGGAGTCATCACCCCGACAATTTTCCCTTCATATTTTTCGATAATCAGTTGAACCGCTTTTATATAATCTTTCCCCAACATTTGCCAATCTCTTCCTGCTGGTGCCCCTATCGCAGTACAAGTCAAAATAATCGCATCATCTGGGAGCTCATCCACTGAAACCAGCTTTGGTTTTCCAACAGCTAGTGCTGCTCCTCCGATTTCTAATCCATGATCCACCCAGCCTCCGCCTCCGCTTGCAAATACGGATCCACCTTTAACAGCTGCTAGCACATCATCTTTCGTTAATTCACGCATGAATGTTCTCCTCCTCATTTGTATTCACTCGATTAATACCCTTTTTGGAAATTTCATCTAACGATTCTTCATAACCTGCATCCGCATAACGTAAAACACCTAAACCCGTATCATTTTGAAGCAGTGTCTGAATTCGAATATCCGTCTCCTCCGAACCATCCGCCACAATTGTTACTCCTGCACTAGTCATAAAACCTGTATAACCGCCTCCTCCCGAATGAATCGCAACTAAATCCGCCATGGATGAACAATTAAGCATTGCATTTAGTAATGGCCAGTCAGAGATGGCGTCACTTCCATCCTTCATCCGTTCCGTCATGATATTAGGATGGGCCATGGCACCTGCATCCAAATGATCCCGCGAGAAAGCAATTGGTCCAGACAATTTCCCCTCTCTTACTAAACGATTCACTGCAAGTGCCAGTTTGGTTCGATCCTCATGACCTAACCATCCGATTCTGGCTGGGAGACCTTCCACTGGAATATACTGATTCGCTAGTCTAATCCAATTGGTAACAATTTCGTTGTCGCGAAATTCTTCCAATATATATTGATCAATGGTCCGAATATCTTCTACATCACCACTAAGTGCAATCCAGCGGAAGGGACCGATTGCTCTAGCAAAAAGCGGACGTAGAAAGGCTTCTGTAAAAATATCAATATCAAATGCATTTTCTACGCCGTATTGTTTTGCCTGGGTTCGAATATTATTTCCATTATCAAATACCACTGCTCCTTTTTCTTTAAAACCAAGCATGGCCTTTACTTCTTTTGCAATAGAAATCCCGGCATCTTCTTGCAGCTGTTCAGACCGGTTCTCTCTTGCTTTTGCTAATTGCGCGGTTGTGTAATTACTTGGAACGTAACCATATAAAAGGTCATGCGCGGAGGTTTGATCCGTTACTATATCAGGTATGATGTTTCTTTTTAAAAGCTCCGGATAAACCTCCGCAGCATTTCCAAGCAGGCCAACAGACAAACTTTCTTTGTTTTGAACAGCTTGTTGAATCCAGTTTAATGCTTCATCCAGATTCTCTGTTTTTCTTTCCAGATAACCTGCTGCTATTCTTCTGTCTATTCTTTCCTCGGATACTTCTACACATAGAATTGCCGCATTCGCCATTTTTCCTGCTAATGGCTGGGAACCGCCCATTCCCCCCAATCCTGCCGTTAAAATAAACCGTCCGGTTAAATCTCCACCGAAATATAGACGCGCAATGCTTTGAAAGATTTCATAGGTTCCTTGTATCACACCTTGTGAACCGATATATTGCCACGCCGCCGCTGTTAGACCGCCCCAGATAATCAACCCTTTTTCCTGGAGCTGATAGAAGTTTTCACTTGTGGCCCACTTTCCTACTAAATTACAATTGGCCATCACCACCAAGGGCGCCTGGCGATGGGTTTTGAATATCCCAATCGGTTTACCAGATTGAATCACAAGGGTTTCGTCTTCCTCTAATTCCTTTAATGTACGAACGATTGCATGATAAGAAGGCCAGTTTCTCGCCGCCTTTCCTAGTGAAGCGTACACAATCAGTTCGTTAGGGTTTTCCCCATTTTCAAGAACGTTCTCGAGCATCCGTAATAGTGCTTCCTGTCTCCATCCTTTACAGCGGAGCTCGGTTCCTCGTTTCGCTAAAATAGTTGTCACTTTTTTCACCTTATTTCTTTTAATTAACAGTTGTTGGGGTAAAACGATTTATAGGACGTTCTAATCCAAGATTTTCACGAAGTGTTTTGCCACTATATTCGGTTTTATACAATCCCCTTCGCTGCAGTTCAGGAACCACCAAATCAACAAAATCATCAAGCGCACCCGGTAAATATGGAAACGCAATATTAAATCCGTCTGCTGCTTTGTTTACAAATCTTTCTTCTAATTGATCCGCAATCTGTTCAGGAGTTCCTGCAATTCCTCGTGAATTAAACCTTTTGCATAACTGACGAAGCGTTAAATTTTCTGTTTCCATTAATTTTCGAACAGCCAAGAGCTTGCTTTTACTTTTGTTAGCACTCTCAATATCAGGAAGAAAAGGTAATGGCTCGTCAAGCGGATAAACGGAAAGATCCTGACCAATCTCATGGGAAAGTAAATCGAGGCCTAACTGCCATGGTATTAAATTATCAATAACTGCTAATTTTTCTTCAGCCTCTTCCTTTGTTCTTCCAATTACCGGCATAATGCCAGGCAGGATTTTCAAATGCTTTTCTGACCGGCCATACTTCGCCATTCTTCCCTTAATATCTTGATAGAGATGCTTTCCTTCTTTTAATGTTCCTTTAGGTGCAAATACAACTTCAGCAGTTGCCGCCGCTAATTCTTTTCCCGCTTCAGATGCACCTGCTTGAATTAGAACTGGATAACCTTGTGGCGGACGTGCCACATTCAAGGGACCGCGTACGGAAAATTCATGCCCCTTATGCTGTAAATAATGGAGCTTATTGATATCTGCAAAATGGCCGCTCTCTTTATCAAAAAGGAGAGCTTCATCTTCCCAGCTATCCCATAATCCTTCCGTTACATCGATAAACTCCTTCGCCCGTTCATAACGTTTTTCGTGTAGAAGGTGCTTCTCTTTCCCAAAGTTTTGGGCTTCTTCGTCCGTTCTAGAAGTCACGATATTCCATGCCGTTCTACCGCCACTTAAATGGTCTAGTGTCGCCAGTTTTCTGGCAATATGATACGGTTCGTTATAAGTAGTGGAAATCGTTGCTCCTAATCCAATATGATTTGTAACAACAGAAAGGGCTGAAAGAAGCGTAAACGGTTCTGGCCGAATACTATTTGCATATTTCACACTCGACTCAAAGTCATCCCATACATACAACTCATCCGCATAGAAAAAGAGATCAAATTTACCCTTTTCTGCTGTTTGAACAATCCGCTTGTAATAATCAAAATTTAATAATCCATCTGCCTCAGCTTTCGGATGTCTCCAGCTGGAAATTTGCTCTCCAGCTGGAAAAAACATCATGGCACCAAGGATCATCAGACGTTTTTCTCGTTCCATAACCTTCTCCTTATCTAATGTAATTTTTAGGTCAAGCAGGTGAGACGACGCCGATTGGAATTTTATTTGATTAACCCCTGTTCTTTTAACCATTCCTTGGCTACATCAAGCGGCGGCCGTTGATTTAACTCTACTTCACCGTTTAATTTTTGCATTTCTTCGTCGGTAATTTTACCAGCCAATTTATTAAGAGTCTTCTCTAGTTCTGGGTGCTCTTTGAGTACACTTTCTCTAATTAAAGGAGCCGCATAATAGGGTAAAAAGACATTTTTGTCATCCTTTAACACCTTCAGACCAGTTTCAGATATTTTGCTGTCTGTTGAATAAACAATCATGGAGTCAATCAAATTTTGTTTAACGGCTTGATATTGCAAAGACTGTTCCTGAATCGTTTTGATTGCTTTGTATTTAAGGCCATAGGTTTTTTCAATAATAGGCCATGAATCAGGCCTGTTCATATACTCCTGGCTGGCCCCAAAAACAAGCTGATCCGATACTTTAGCCAAATCTGAGATTGTTTTAATACCTAATTTTTCGGCTGTTTCTTTCTTTACTGCTAAACCATACGTATTATTAAAACCTATCGGCTCCAAGATTTTTAATTGGTATTTCTCCTGTAGTCCCTTTGACACCTTTTCATAAACTTGATCGGCATCAAAGATTGGATCTTCTTTTAATAAATTTAGTAAGGCAGTCCCTGTATACTCCACATATGTATCCGCCTTTCCAGCCTTAATCGCATCCCATAGAAGTTTGTTATCCAACGTCTTCACTTCTGTTTTCAAATCTGTATCATTCTCAATGAGAAGTTTTTCCAAGTTTGCTAAAATATCTGATTCGGCAAAGCCTTTTGTTGCAATCACGATGGTGTCAGTTTTACTTGATCCTGAAGCCTTTTCATTTTGTGTACCACATCCCGTTATTGCAAACAACAATGTGGCCATAATGGCTGCGAATAAGGTGATTTTTGCTTTTTTCCTTTTATTAAACTTGTAAAATGTTTTCACAAATTTTCCCCCTTGAAATCTATTATTATATTTTTGTTTGACCCCTTAACCCTTTCGGAGTAAGGAAATAATTAGCACCCAGTAATAGTAGATTGACGACGATTACCAGAATCGATACGGGTATGGCTCCTTCTAAAATCGTAACGGTATTCACCATTGAAATACCACGTGTAATGATATCCCCTAACCCTCCTGCCGCAATATAGGTAGCAATCGTTGCAAGGCTAATTGTTTGGACCACAACAAGCCGAATACCCGCCAAAATGACTCCTCTTGCGATGGGCAGCTGAATCATTCTAAGAATTTGCCCCTTCGTCATTCCCATCCCTGTCCCTGCTTCGATCAAGGCCCCATTGACATCTAAAATTCCTACATAGGTGTTCTGAAGGATGGGAAGCAGTGAATATAACGTTAAAGCAATAATGGCGGGTGTGGTGCCGATACCAAAGAACGGAATCAAAAAACCAAACAGGGCCAAACTTGGTATCGTCTGAATAACTGAAATAATCGTAATTATGCCGTTTGCTACCTTTTTCTGCCTGGTTAAAAAAATACCAAGCGGAATGGCGAGTACACAGGCAATCAGGACCGAAATAAGAGATAGATACATGTGTTCACTTGTCTTTTGTAGAATTAATGGCCAATCCGCTCTTAGCGTTTCCCAAAAATAATTCATAACATCACCTGCTCCTGTTTCAATTGCTAACCATTCTGCGGTTTCCTAATCCCACAGAATCGATAGATTGGTATCTTTCTTCTCCGATAAATTGCCTGACAAACTCATTTGCAGGATTTTTCAAAATCTCTGCTGGCGTTGCATATTGGACCACCTGTCCCTGATATAAGAGAATAATTTGATCCGCTATTTTTAAGGCTTCCTCAATATCATGTGTGACAAAGATAATCGTTTTTTTCAGCTGTTGGTTTAACTTTTTCAATTCATTTTGAAGTTGGACCCGGCTAATGGGGTCAAGAGCACTAAATGGTTCATCCATTAAGATAATCGACGGATTCGAAAAAAGCGCTCGAGCAACTCCGATCCTCTGCTGCTGTCCACCGCTCAACTCGTGTGGATATCGATTACGAAATGCTTTTGGCTCTAAACCTATTAACTCCAATAACTCTTCTACACGACTGGTTAAAACTTTTTTCTTTTCACCCTTCAAGCGGGACACGATAGAAATATTTTCTTCTATCGTCATATGTGGAAATAATCCTATCTGTTGGATCACATACCCGATATTCCGTCTTAATTGCACCGGGTCTAACCCTTTGATATCACTACCATCGATGATTATACTCCCATCATCAGGCTCAATAAGCCGATTCACCATTTTAAGTAGTGTAGTTTTGCCACAGCCTGATGGACCGATAATGGTGATTATTTTCCCCTGTGGAATGGAAAGGCTGAAGTTTTTAAGAACAGATCCCGTACCATAATCTTTTCTAACTTCTTTAAACTCTACAGCTGTTTGGCTCACTTCCTTCATTCCTCTCAATAAATATAAAAGGCCACATTCTCATGTTTGAGAATGTG
Organism: Bacillus sp. sid0103; assembly: GCF_019219025.1. The sequence continues at coordinate 168,093 of NZ_JAHUWN010000004.1, forward strand.
ACCTCCATTTGAATGGTCGATCAATGGTTGATTTTGATTAATATATGACTACTAGTTCATCTCAGTATATTTAGGTAAGTTAACTTAAATCTCACTTGCATTAAAATACTCTAGCGCAGAATAATGCCAATCTGGTTGTTTCTGAAGTTCTCCATCCACATAGACTTCTACTCTTTCATTATAAAATGAAAGCAGTCCCGCGATTTTTGGTATCTCTGGAATGGGATTAGGGTAACTCCAAACAATATCTTCAAAACTTTTACCGTCAATTATGACTGTCCAATAGGATGCAATTCCCTTATAAGGGCACCTTGTTTTTAAATTAGACGGTTCAAGAACTTCTTGAACGATATCTTCTTTTGGAAGATAATATCTAACAGGGACTCCGGTTTCAAAAACAATAACGGGTCTCCTGCTCTCTGCTACTGTTTTTCCTTCTAATACTATCTTGATATGTCTTGAGCTCGACAAAGCATCAACTCGTTTATATGGATCTCTTGGATGAACAAATATTTCCTCTTCTTCTTCATACCACGCATCTACCTGATTCCAGTAGAAAGAAAAATAACCTTTAATCTCTTTACTATCAGGAATAGGATTCTGATAACTCCACACAGCATTTTCTGCTGATCGATCCCCCACTTTAATCGTCCAATAGCTGGCATCTCCTTTTAATGGGCAGTGGCTGCTTTTGTCTGTATGAATCAATACTTCTTTATTAACGTCTTTTTCAGGAAAATAATAGACTGGTAGGTGCCCCCGTTCGTGCAGAACCAATACATCTTTACTATCGGCTATTATCAATCCATTAAACTTAACTCGTACCCATCTTGGAGTAGATTCTATTTTAATTGATCGGTGGGTTGGACTTTTTTGAGTATCTTTTTTTAGCTGATTAACTGAATTTGACAATTTATTCCCCTCCTATTTTTAATTTTTTAACCCTGAATTAGATCATTTTTTCCTCATGTTTTGTTGACAGATCGTTATTCCCTTTCTCCTTTTATTGAAAAAAATAATAGGCCCTCAGAACTCAAATTGATTTTCGACTAATGTTTTGATTTTTTACTAATCAATTGTATGGACCCAAGATCACTATGAAAATGATTAAGTGATTGAAATCTTCTATATTCATTTTCTAGTTCTGTTAGTGATAACTCAAAAAGATGCTTATCTTCTTTCTTATATACATTAAAAGCAATCAGTTTTTCTATTAATTTTTTGCGCTTATTTTCCACAGCTTTCCGAAGAATATTCCCCACCCGAATCACTCCTATTTATAGATTTATTTTATAAATGAAACGTTTTTCGTTTGGATCATAAACTTTAGATTTGTTAAATAGCAAAATGTCGATCTAATAATTCTCGCGAACTTTCATATAAAAAATAAGCTGCTTTGAGAATAGCTGATTCATCTAGTGTAAATGCAGGATGATGCCATTCTTCGTTCCCGTTTGTACCAAAAAAAGCAAATGTCCCTGGGACATTGTAAAGATAGTAGGAGAAATCTTCACCAGCCATTGATAGTTCTGGGTCAATAACATGTAAAGATTGTTGCTTAGCCGCATTCCTAGCAATCTCTGTTACAGCCTTATGATTAACAAGTGGTGGTGGGCCTGGAAACCAGCCAATGTCAACTTTCTGCGAAAAAGCTGAGGCAATTGCTTCAACAATTGTATAAAATTTCTCTTTTACGTCTTCACGAATTTTATTGTCAAAGGTTCGAATGGTACCTTCAAGGATGACATCATCTGGAATAACGTTCCACGTGCTTCCACCTCTTATTTTCGTCACACTCAATACAGCGCTTTGAAGCGGAGACACATTTCGGCTGATAACCGTCTGAAGAGCTGTGATAAGGTGTCCAGCTGCGATAATCGGGTCCTTTCCATTTTGCGGTATCGCTGCATGACTCCCCTTTCCATAAAGCACGATATGAAAACGATCCACTGCAGCCATTAATGGTCCTTCCTTTAATCCGATTGTCCCAACTGGCAAATCCGGTTTATTATGAAGACCTATAATCGCCTCCACCCCATCCAATTGTCCATCCGCTATCACCTTTTCTGCCCCTCCACCGGATTCCTCTGCTGGTTGAAAGAGGAGGCGCACCGTTCCATTCAGTTCTGACTGTTTTTTTTGCAAAAGGCTGGCTGCACCAATAAGAGCAACTGTATGAAAATCATGACCGCAAGCATGCATCACTCCCTTTATTTTAGAAGAATATGGAAGTCCTGACTTTTCCTCAATTGGAAGTGCATCAATATCTGCGCGTACAGCTACGATAGGACCAGGTTTTCCTCCTTTTATGTCAGCAAAGACACCTGTTTTCAAATCCGTTTTGCGAATCGGTATGTCTAGTTCCCACAGCCATTTTTCAATTGACTTGGATGTTTTAAATTCTTGATTTGATAATTCTGGGTATTGATGTAAATGGCGCCGAATGGATATCAATTGAGACTCTAATTCCGCTTGATTCATAACAATCTCCTTCCTATATATCAAAACGATAGCATTTTACTAAAATATCATTGTTCATAAATTCTTTCGTTTGATCTCGCTTAAAACCAAACCATTCATATAAACGAATCGCTTTTTGCATTTTATCACCTGTGTGCAAATACAATTTATTTGCTCCTTGAGACTTTGCAAAATGAAGACCTGCTTTTAATAATTCTTGCGCTACGCCACATCCTCTTGCCTGGGGGTGGACAGCCAAAAGGCGAATAATCGGTGAAAAAATTTGTAATTCAGGTTTTTGATACGCCTTTTCAGATGACTCGAATAACTGTAACGTACCAAGAATATTTACATTATTTTTCGCAATCAATATCTTTTTCACATCTGGATTATCAACCGATGCCTTGATATTTGCTAAATAATCCTCCCATTGATGTGGGTTTGTATATTCATGTTCATACTGCTGATAGCTCTCAACTAATAAACGTCTAACCGCTACTTTTTCTTCCTCTACTAATTCTTCAATAATAATTTGCTTTGTCACCATGAGAGTCACCCTCTTCTCCAGGATTTTTATTGAATTAACCTGTTCTTAAAGTTGGGGAAGAATGATTCACCCGATATTCGTTGTAAAAATCGCCTGGTTCGTTCTTCTTTTGGAGCATTAAAAATTTCTAAAGGTGTACCTTCCTCAACGATTACTCCTTCATCCATGAACAATACGCGATCAGCGACTTCTCTAGCAAAACTCATTTCATGGGTAACAACGACCATCGTAATACCTTCCCGTGCAATATCTTTAATTACAGAAAGCACATCTCCAACTAATTCAGGATCCAAGGCCGATGTAGGCTCATCAAAGAGTATGACTTCTGGATTTAACGCAAGCGCCCTAGCAATACCGACTCTTTGCTGTTGTCCCCCTGATAGCTGTGAAGGATAGTGATGTAATTTATCACTAAGGCCAACTTTTTCCAGCACTTTTTCACTTTGAAATCTTGCTTCCTTTTTCTTCTCTTTCTTCGCAACAACTAAACCTTCCATCACATTTTCCAGCACTGTCTTATGGGCAAATAAATTATAATGCTGAAAAACCATGGCAGATTGTTTTCTTAATAACAACATTTCTTTTTTCTTTGCCTTTTCTGAATTGACCTGTATATCGCCAATTTTTACAATACCGGCATCAGGAGTTTCTAAAAAATTCAGACATCTCAATAAAGTTGTTTTACCCGATCCACTTGGACCAAGAATCGTTACCACTTCTCCTCTTTCAATGTTTAAGTTAATTCCTTTTAAAACCGGCTGTTTGTTAAATGATTTTTTAATACCCTGTAAATAGATCATGACACGCCTCCTCGATTATAAGCTGTCACCCTTTTTTCAAGTAAATAGGAGAGACCTTCTATAATAATAGTAAGAGCCCAATAGATCATCCCCGCAGCAATAAAGGCTTCGAGAAACTTTAAATTGATTGATGCGACGATATTGGCGGCACCTGTTACTTCTTTTTCCGATACAAGAAAAGCAATGGATGAAGTGTGTAAAAAACCTACAATGACATTAGTAAAGTTCGGAATAGACTGAGCTAATGCCTGTGGTAAAATGATTCGAACCATCGCTTGCATCTTCGTCATCCCAACTGAATAAGCCGCTTCCATTTGTCCATTAGAAACACTGATAATTCCAGATCGAATAATTTCTGATAAATAGGCACCTGCGGCCAATGATAAGGCGATTAATACAAATGAAATAATAGGAATCGAATTTGTATGAATCCCTAAATCAAACTTTTCTGAAAGTTGGTCCAATAATAATGGAAATCCAAAATAAATCACAAAAATATGCATAATGATAGGAGTTCCTCTAAAAAAAGATACATAAGCATTTGCTGCACTATAAAGAAATCTCACTTGATATACTCTAATGAGGGCCACAACAATACCTATTAGAAATCCCACCAATAAAGGAACAATAGTTACGATGAGAGTAATAGGAAGGGCCTTGATAATTTCTTTAAACGCAACCCATATAAATGGAATATCAATCGTCATTTTCACTCCTCCTTTCTATGCAGCAGCAGCTAGATCAGCTTTCTGATAACGATTGTAATATTTTTCTAGTTTACTAAATATTTTTTCAAACAATAGGACAACAACATAATAAATAATCGATAGAGATATATACACCTCTAGTGCATGTGCTGTTGAAGCAACGAGCGTATCTCCTCTTCCCATCATGTCCATCACACCGATAGTAAAAGCAAGAGAAGTATCCTTTAATGAACCAATCACCGAATTTGCCATATTCGGGAAAGCAATCCTTAGTGCCTGGGGAAGGACGATTCGAAAAAAGTTTTGGCTGCCTGTCATCCCTACAGAATACGCTGCTTCCGATTGTCCAAAATCGACTGCACGAATGGCTCCTCGAAAAATTTCAGCAAAACCAGCGCCATTGCTAATGGCATAAGTAACAATGACAAAATAAATAGCATCAAGCTTTGAAATATCAATATTGAAAATCATGAGTACAGCAGGTAAGCCATAAAAAACAAGGAATAATTGGATTAATATTGGTGTCCCTCGAACAAAAGAAACATATAAAATGACCAATTGATTTAGTAAAGGTATTTTAAATATCCTCGGTATAGCGGCTGCTATACCGAGAATAAGTCCTAGAATAATAGATGCTCCTAAAATTTGAAGAGTTATCCCTAAGTATTGAATTAGTGTGGGAATAAACTCGATTATTAACTTAAGATCAAAGGCTTTCCCCATTTTTACTACAACCTCCAAATGAATAATCCAATCTATTAAAAGTTAACTGTGTAGTCTGCTCCTAACCATTTTTTACTCAATTCACTCACAACACCTTCTTTTTTCAATTCAACAATGGCTTCGTCAATTCTCTTTTGTAGGGGGGGTTCATCTTTTCTAAGCAGGAAAAAAACCTTTGAATTCAGGAGCGGCTCACCTACTACTTTTTGCTGCGCATCTACAGCGTCATTATTAAAGTCAACAGAAAATGGAGTCGTGATGGTTGCATCCGCTCGACCTGTTTTAATTTGATTTATCGTCGAATCAGGTCCGTTACCTGCATAAACAATATCAATACCGGCGTTATTTTCTTTGTTATATTTTTCAAGAAATACAGCGGAATTACTAGTTGCACTTACAATTGCCTTTTTCCCTTTTAAGTCTTTTATAGAATGAATATCATTGTTATTTTTATTGATCGTTACATGAAGAGGAAAGACATTATATGGTTCTTCATTAAAAAGAAACTTCTTTTGCCGTTCTTCATTCACTTCCATTTGATGGGCAATAAAATCAATTTTATTAGTTTCTAAACTTAATAACAGATTCGAAAATTCCATTGTTTTAAACTCAAATTCGTATTCTGGCAGCTTTTCATCGATTTTCCTTACTAATTCCACATCATATCCAGTTAACTTTCCATCCTTGTCAATAAAGCATACATTGGGGAATTGTGTTCCTGTTCCGACTATTATTTTTTGTACTTTCGACTCCCCTTTAGCAGTTTCGGAGCTTGCCTTTGAAGTTGTTTTTGTTTCTTGAGAAGAGCATGCTCCCACCACTAAAGCAAGTAGTAATGTCATAAAAATAACTAATGTTTTCTTCATTAGATATCCACCTTATCCTTTTTATTTATTAGCAATCTGTACTTGAATTTCAATTAAACTCATTAAATTAGTCGGAATTAACCAAATATTTTATGCTTATTAAATTTATCAAGTACTTTCTCCAGATGTTCAAGTCCTACTTGTGTTACTGCCTCATACACTTCACCATGACCTATTTCAACGACTGGTACATGACGGATCCCATATTTGGTATTTAAAATCTCTCGAAATTCATCATGATTTGTGACATCGACTATTTTGTAATTTATCTCTTTTTCTTGTAAATACTGTTTTACCTCTCCACAATAGTGACAACCTTCTTTGGCCCACACGACCACTGATAATTCATTTCCCATTTCTGTTTTCCTCCTTAGTTTTGTTAATAAAAAAGACTCCCCATTCAAGATTAAACATCTCAAATCGAGAGCCTCTAGTCGCCTAGTCGGCACAAACACCACTTACTATGAAAATATTTAGTTTCAAGCTTCATCCTTTGATAACCTCTTTCGAGTAACGATTTACTGGATAAGGTAATCCTTGATTAGGCATCAAGAATCCTCTTTTTTAAATTCGCAGTTATTAGATAGGAATACTATTAATATTATTGTGCTTTATCCTATCACTTACAGAATAGAAATTCTATACATTAACTGATAGAAACATTTATTGAATTCATTGATAAAATCTATCAAATAAATAGTAGTTCCCACTTATCTGGACGATCCAAAAAGAACCAACTCTAAGGCTAAATCACTCCAGAGCCAACTTGCTGCTGTACGAATCGATGGCACCCCTTTACAATTTGCTCTTTGTCATTATCCATAGATGCTACATGAAAAGAATTTTTCAGAACAACCACTTCCTTTAAATCAGACCCTATGTGTTCAATAATATAATCCGTATTTTCTGGTGGTACGACATGATCCTCAGCTGACTTAAAGCCTAATATAGGACAATGAATTTCCGGTAATATAGGAGGTGTAATGTCCATTAGCGTTTGCAATTGATGAACGGCTTTTATCGGTACTTTTTGATAAGCTATTTCATAGGCATCTTTTGCTTTAATATCGGGCTTTCCTTCATCAAGAAATCTCGGTATGGATTTACCTTTTAAATGTTCAAAAGCCGGAAGAGTTAAAGCAGCATTAATTATGATAATGCCTCGTATATCCCGATATCTATGAGCAAGCCAAAGTGCCAGTGTTCCACCCATTGACTGACCCAATACAAAAATACTTGTACACGTCTGTTTTAATTCCTGATAACCCCTTTCCAATGACTCAAACCATTCTTCATGAGTGCACTTCTCTAAATCATAATAATGGGTACCATGCCCTTTTAATCTTGTAGCCATAACAGAATACCCATATTGCTCAAGTCTTTCACCTAGGTAGCGTACGCTTTGCGGAGTACCAACAAATCCATGTGAAATAAGAATCCCAATTTTGTTTCCCTTAAAATAAAATTTTTCTGCCCCCTTTATAACAGGAAACTTTTCCTCCATCTTTATCTTCCTCCTTTTCTCAATCTAACTTTATTTCCAAATACCAAGCTATCTTTTATTATCCTTTTATATCTAATAATTAAATCCTACTAAACCTATTATACAAGTAGGAATTATAACTATAAAAAAAACTTCAAAAAAATAATTAATGAAGATCCTATATCGTGACTGATAGTTCCCTGCTTTCATTGTCTTTTTTTAGACATCACAATTCCTACCCTGGTCTCCTCATTAAATAAAATTTTTATTTTGTGATAAATTCTTCATTTTCTGTTATCCTTCTCCCAATCTCCCCCTTAGAATAAAGTGGACTTAAGAGGTGAAATGATTGAAACCTTTCTTCTTCTTTTTCAATTGGTGTATGTAAAATAAATTCATCCACCTGATGAGTTTTTTGAAGTTTCCCTAAAACTTCCTTCACATAATTAGGGGTTCCCGCAATAATATCTGCTTCTTGTTCTGTTATTTCATAAGGTTCACTTGCTTGCTTTCCAAACGCTTCTGCTTGCTCAAGTGATTGTAAAGTCACCGATCTTCCACTCTGAAGATGGACTTTGACTATTTTTCTTTCTCCTGCCAGTTCTTCTGCTTCTATTTGAGTAGGAGCGGCAATAACACCCAATGAGATGATAAATTTTCCATTTGGAAAACTATCCCGATATACATTTGCCGCTTCTTCTAGTACCCTATCATCACTATTGATAAATTTAGCAAACACAAATGATATTCTTAATTTAGCAGCAAGCTGTGCACTTTTTGGACTTGCTCCAAGCAGGAAAATTCCAGGTTTTTTCTGAGGAATTGGTGTTGCTTGAATACCTGCAAGAGGATGATCGTTACCGACCGAATTTTCAACTAATTCCAATAAAAAAGAGAGACGTTCTGAAAAGTCCTTCCCATCATTGACGGTTCCATACTGTAGCGCCTTTGTTGATAATGGAAGACCTCCTGGGGCTTTCCCAACCCCAAGATCTACTCTTCCATTACCAAGGGTTGATAAGACATGAAAGTTTTCTGCCACCTTATAAGGACTATAATGCTGAAGCATCACGCCTCCTGAGCCAACTTGAATCGTGCTAGTTCGAGCCAATAAGTATGAAATTAATACCTCAGGCGAGGACCCTGCCAATTGATCAGTATGGTGATGCTCTGATACCCAAAAACGTGTATAACCCCATTCTTCTGCTTTTTGAGCCAGTAGAACGGTTTTCTGTAACGCATTTGAAGCAGTGGATCCAGGAAAAATGGGACTCTGATCTAAAATACTTAGCTTATAGCTCACTTAATTTTCCTCCATTTTTAATCCGACTTAACTTATCAGAAAAATATGTTTTGTTTTATTGATTTTTATCCTATCACTGAAAATATTGAACTTGCAATACTTTCGCTGATAGGAAAATATACGATATTGATTAAAATAATCTTTCAAGAAAAAACTCTAATTCATTAATTTTTCTTCATTTCTTCAGCTGTATTACATTTCTCCTTTGTCGACCATCATTCAGAAATTCATTCAGCCTCTTTGTTAGACCTCCATGACCAAATCGGATAAATTTTTGTTTATCTTGCTCGATCCTCTCACCTTTGACAAATTCTAAGAAAGCCAAAAGCTGAATCCTACGGTAATGAATATTGACAATCCCATACTCGTAAAACCATTGATCAATCGTATTATAAACACCTCTATTGACCTGATACTGTTGATTGCACCAATTAAAAAACTGTAAATCTGGCAAATTTAGATATTTACTTGTTTTGAAGGAATTTTGTTTTTTTGTTTTTGAAAAGTGCCCCACAGAATTCATATTTTGTGTTTGCATATTTATCATCCTCCTTTTATATCCAACAATACACACTTGAATAGTCGGAATTAAAACTTAGCTTTTCCCTATTACACTGAGAAATGAATGCTTATTATTTTATTGAGATTAATCCTATCACCGAGAAGGTTGTAATGGCAATACATTAGCTGATAGAAAAATTTAATCTTTACATCAGAAAATTTAATCAATCAACATAATACTTTTCTTCTCAAATTCTTTAATGGATAAAAGAATATCATTCCAAAGCTTTGGGGACACAAAACCATTATTTAAGTGTGTCGCAAAAATATGCTGGTTTATTTGGAGAATATGAGAAACATCTATTTCAATCAGATTGCCTCGTTCAAGCTCTTCCTTAATGCACAGGTATGGTAAAAATCCTATGCCATTTTTGCTAAGAATAATAGATTTTGCTACTTCAAGATGGTCGACTAAAAATTCTATGCGAGGATTAACATTTGCCACTTCAAATAATTTATGGACCCGATTCCAATTAAAAGCGCCGCATTCAAAAAATACCATGGGTTCAATGGCTAATTGCTGAACAGATACATTCTCTTGAAATTGAAATGAATGTCCAGGATAAACAACCAACCTGACAGAATTATTTAGAAGCTCATGTTTTTGAACTCCACGGTGAGTAATATCCTTCATAAAGGCGATATCCACCTGCTTCTGAAGAAGTTTATCGAGCAATACTTCGTTTGGCGCTGAAAAAAATTTAAATCGCAATTGAGGGTTTTCTTTCTTCAAGAAAGGAAGGGCAAAAGGAATAAAGTATTGTGAAGTAATAATATTAGCCCCAATAACAATTTCTTCAGGATTATCTTCCTTCTTCAATAGTTTCTTCCCTTGATGATAGGTAAATAAAATTTTCTCTGCGTATGGGATAAAAGCTTTTCCTTCCTCAGATAATCTCAAACTCCTTCCCTTGCGTAAAAATAATTCGATGCCAAGATCACGTTCTAACGTTTTAATTCTCGCAGTAACGGTTGGCTGAGATAAATACAGAGCTTCAGCTGCTTTATGAATACTTTCCAAATGAACTACATACATAAAAGCTTCAAGATAATCAATATTCATTTTCCACCACAACTTTCCTGATTTAATATAAAGACGTATTTAACCAATGAAGTCAATAGACTCTGGGTTTGAGGGTACCTTTCAAGAAGCGTTTTTTCTACCTTAAGCAAATTCGCAGACTAATATAACATGATCAACATTTTTTTATTACAAAGACTAACAAAAAGGCTCCTGAACGTATAATACGTTCAGGAGCTTTTGGTCGACCAATCAGCTACTTTCCACTTTTTATCAATTTTCTAAAGTTTACTCCAATTAATCCAATAAGTAAAGTATGAATTAAACGAAATCCAGACAATTGACGCTCTCCCCTTTTTTAAAAACGAATGAACCAAGCTAACGCCATTTGTGCTAGACTTTGATGGTAAAACCTCAACACATAATAACCCCGTTCTAAGAAAGAACGGGGTTAAACTAAAGTTTTTTATTTTTGATTTTAAATACTTCGTTTCTTTTGTATTATTTCGATGGCAATTCGTTAAAGAACGCTACATCCTCCATAGGAAGACGTGTAGTAGGATGTCCTGGTTTTGTTGCTTTCCCGATAGCAATGAGCATAACCGGCACAAACTGTTCGGAAATTCCGAAAGCTTCGACGAACTTCGCTTTATCGTACCCTCCCATTGGAACAGTGTCGTAACCTTTGGATCGGGCGACAAGCATGAGCTGCATCGAGATTAGGCCTCCATCCGTATATACGATTTGGCGAGCCACTTCAGGCGGCAAGTTTGAGTACATGCCAACTGTTCGTTCGATGAATGATTTAGCCGTATCAGCCGGCATAAAGCCTGCTTCCACTGCCTGCCCATAAATTTTTTCGGCTTTCTTGTAGCTTTCCACATCGCCAAGCACAGCAATAACGGCAGAAGCTTCAACTACTTGTTGTTGGTTAAACGCGATTGGCAAAAGCTTTTTCTTCAACTCCGGTTTATCGATGACTAGAAACCGCCATGGTTGCAGGTTCGAAGACGAAGGAGCCAACGTTGCTAGCTCCAGCATTTCGGTCATTTCTTCGCGTGAAATCTGCACTGTTGGATCATATGAACGAACAGATCGACGTTCACGGATAACATCTACGAACATTGGCTGTTCGACCCTATCTATAGTTTGAGTGTTTGACATAATAATTCCTCCTAGTAATGATAGTTTACTTCATCTCTACTACGAACATTTTAAGGAAAATTCATATATAGTAAGAGTTTTTAACCCTATCATGATTAATGTGATAAAAGATACTTTCTACACTTTAGTTTGCATCTTACTAAGTTAATTTACTCACATTGAACCGATTTGTCAAAAATAATGCAATCGTAGCTTTAACCATTAACCCTGATAATACTCTTTAATTTGGGAGGAAAAAGCCGATTTACACTACGCAAAGGGGGGAGCATAAGGAAAATGCGGATTTACAACGTTAAGGAAATTCTAAAATAAATAGCCCAATTTCTCAGCATTAAAATGGAGAAATTAGGATTTTCGTTACTCGATAAACCCGCCCGGTTGCAAAAAAATCTATACCTCTCGCTTATCGAAAAATGAAAGCATTTAAGCAATCCATTTATATCTAATAAAAGCGAATATTCCTTCCTTAATAAATGGAGAGTACCATTCGCTGATATTTTTTAGACCCTTGTTAGTACAGGAGTTGTAGCAAATTTTTGCTTGATGAATAAATATAGTTATAGTTAATATTATTAGACTAGCTGGAGATGATGATATTGGAACCTAAATGGCTGGATTGGGCGAAACAACTTCAATCCATTGCGCAGGCGGGATTAACGTATTCAAAAGATGTTTATGACTTGGAGAGATTTGAATTAATAAGAAATATAAGCGTTGACATTTTAGCACAATACACAGATATGGACAGGCCTGTAATCAAAGATTTATTTGCAGGTGAAACTGGTTATGCAACTCCTAAGGTTGATATTAGGGCAGTAGTCTTTAAGGATGATAAAATACTAATGGTCAAGGAAAATACCGATGGTAACTGGGCATTACCTGGCGGCTGGGCTGACATTGGACATACTCCAAGTGAAGTCGCTGTTAAGGAAGTTAAAGAAGAATCGGGATTTAATGTAAAACCGATCAAAGTATTAGCTGTAACCGATAAAAAGTGTCACCCACATCCTCCTTCTGCTTTTCATGTTTATAAACTATTTATTCAATGTGAAATAATTGGCGGGCAGCCAACTAAAGGAATTGAAACAAGTGAAGTGAAGTTCTTTGCTGAAAACGAACTGCCTCCTCTGTCAACTGCTCGGAATACAAAAACACAAATTGAGATGGCTTTTAAATACTTAAAAAATCCCCATAAAGCCGTTTATTTTGATTAGGTTTAATTTAGAAAGGTACTTCCTTTTTTAATCACTAAATTTTTAAAACCAAGATATATTTGGAATCTCTCAAAATACATCTTGGTTTTGAATTTCTATTTTCTTTAAAGCCCCGAATCTTTTTACATAAAAATTTATACTCATATTTTTCAAGAACTTTATCATGTGTCTTGTTTGAACTTCACTCTTTATCTTTATATTTTGGCCACTGAATCTTAATAGATTCTCTGAATTGGCCCATATTAAAGTTTTTACCTGGACAACTTTTTGCGACCCCTTTTAATTCACGATGTCCCAGAATGTGAGTAGTTGATAAATTATATTGATGCAATAGGAAAATACATAGTTTACTCAATGACTTTAGCTGCTCTATTGATGGAGTATGAAGATCAAAATTACCAGCTAAACAAATACCTATTGATTTTTCATTATATGAGTAGGCATGTGCTCCAACATGGTATCCTCTTCCTTTCATAATTTCACCATTTTCCTCAATAAAAAAATTGTATCCTATTCCACTCCATCCACGATGTTCCTGATGAAACCTATGCGTCTTAGTAATATCCCAACCTATTTCTTCTGTATGGTGTACAATGATGTACATGACATCTTTTAAAGCATTAAGCGGTTTTTTAAACGATAAATTACTATCTTTAATCCATCCCGGTTCTACTTTCATGTAGACCTCCCCTCATCACCTAAGCTTAATCATGATCCCCGTCTTATCATCTGAGCGAAGATTATTCCTTTTCTCATATTGGTCTAATTCCATAGAATATACTTGTAAACCGATTGTATGTATCTTTCTAAATGTTTCTTCAATTGAATAGTTTGAATGAAAAAGGCCATCTGTTATCATTAATATTGTTTTGATTTCACTGCTATTTACTTGACCCTGCTGAATAAAATTGAAAACTTCTTTTTTTCCATTAGCCACAGTGTAACCATATTCCTTATTAGCTAAGGAACGATTAAAGATAAGCTGTTGAGTACGATCCTGATAATACTCCTCATCTGGAATTTTAACTCCTTGCTTTCTTTGTTCCTCACGCCATGCCTTTGCTCTATTATTTATATCTTTTACCGTATCTCTTGTTAAGGCTTTTATGGTTCCATTTTGATACTCAGCAATGATCATACAATCACCAAGCTGAGCATAAGAAATCTTTCCGTCTTTTTCAATCTTTATTATTGCAGCACATGTTGACCAAAGATTTTCATATTTTTCCTGATTCACCTTGTATTTTTCCATGTGTGCTCTCAACATTCTATTAGCAGCCATGATTCCTTCAACTAATGAAAGGTTACTTCGGTAGAGTCTAAAGAAATAATCTTTAAATATATTTGATGCTAAATAGGCACCGTTCATTCCGTTTTCATCTTTGAATGGCATTAATGGAGTTGCCCCATCAAAAACCCCATAGACATTTATCTTTTCATTTAATACGATTGAATCTTCACTTACACTTTTATGAGGGGCAGTACTTAAAAAATACTCAACTTTCATTGGTTGTCCACCTTCTTCTTTATCAAGGTTCTGTTAAACTTGCCTGTTGATTTCCGCTCCAGGCGCGTGCGGTTCGCGGGCGGTCCGGGGAGCCTCCTCGTCGCTGCGCTCCTGCGGGGTCTCCCCTGCCCCGTCCTCCCGCAGGAGTCTTCGCGCCTTCCGCTCCAATCAACAGGGTGCCAAAATCAACAATAGGCTTCAACATAGCTTTTATCAAAATTAACAGAAAATCGATTAATTTTATAAAGACATTTTATGATTTAATGAGAAATTTTATGGTTACTTATTTTCTGTTTCTTTAATTAAGGTGATGCATCCTTCACTAACACAGTTAAAGACTATCTAGAGTTTATTACAATGGAACAATTTAAATTACTGTTACGAAAAACACCCCTTGTATCATATAGTTATCTAATACGATACAAGGAGTGCTTTTTTCTTGTTTTAATTTTTCTAGGTCTCTTCTTATCTTTTTATATAGAAAATTTATTTTCTCAATCTTTTTAGATGTTTACTTTTATTTTATCCTTTGCGATAGGGTTCTTTCTTCCATTTCTGGTATGATAGAAAAAACACAATCAGTGAAAGTAGGAACGTATATCCATGAAAAAATCTTGCAGTGAATCGAGAACCATTCAAACCGACGGCGTCCTGCCAAATGACACAAACCCGCACCAGACTCTTTTCGGAGGTGCTCTGATGAGCCGAATTGACCGCGTTGCTGGCATTGCAGCGGTCAAACACTGCAGAAAACCTACAGTGACCGCAAGCACCGATTCAGTCGATTTTTTGCATCCAATCACCCTTCAGGATGTAGTCACATTAGAAGCGTTTGTCACTTGGACCGGGAACACCTCGATGGAAGTATTTGTAAGAGTGACAGCAGACAACTTATTTACAGGGGAAAGCCGAGTGGCGGCGACATCGTTTTTAACCTTTGTCTCGTTAAATGAAGAAGGGCATCCAGCTCCAGTGCCATCTGTCTATCCCGAAACGGAAGAGGAGCACTATTTATTTAATACTGGAAAAGAACGATCCATTGCTCGAAAGCTCCGAAGAGAACAAAGCAAGCATCTCGCCAAAACGTTTGGCCGGAAATAACAATACAATTTACCTTTAGCGCGTTCGGTTTTGAAGTACAAAATTGCAATTAACAAGTAAAACCCCAACAGAATTTGCACCTTTATTAACAGGCTAATAAGAAACATTGATGGTACAGAAAAATGCTCAGGGCATATAAAGCTCTGAGCATACTTTTTAACCAATCTAATAATATTAAGTGTTCATTTATAAATGACCAAGAAACGATTTCTAAAAACAATCTCATTAATAATAACCATGGATTTAAATTTAATATCTATTATCTTTACATCCTTTGTTTCTTTTAACCAATCATATAATTCCTCTAACTCTTCAAATACTTCCACTTGAATAGATGAAGCACAAGCATTAAATAAACCCATCAAAATCCTCCAAATAGATACTTAACAAAACCCTTAGCTAAAAAAACCCCTAATGAAATATTTTCATCTTGGGGTGTGAGTCAGCGAATCATGTGAGTTTCTTATTTAAATGTAATTTTATATGATTTATTATCTATTTGTACTAACAAGTACTTTTGTGCTTTCTTTAAAAAGATTTACTAGCATTTTATGATTGTTTTTTGCTATTTTCACATATTCATTGCTTACTTCTTGCAAGCCTCTGCGGCCCTCACGTGAGTAGTGGATATAGGTTTCACAACTCTCTTCAACGTTCTTTTCTAAACGTTCGATTAGGTCAACAGTTAATTTGATCGGCGTTACAGCCAATTCCTCTAAACGTTCGGAAACTTCTTCTACTTGATTTGTAAGCTGAGCCGATTCTTGATTCAATAGGTCATTTTTTGCAAAATTGCTGGATACACCTTTAACGATTTCTCTATTAATCTTTCTTGTTCCTGTATATAAATTAGCAATTGAATTTCTATATTCTTTATTGAACTTAATGACATCTTTTACAGTCTTAAGATAAGCGTCTTCACTACTATCGTGGAACTTTCTTGCTCGATCCAATATTTGCTCGTATTGGTTCCAAAGTGATTCTACATATGTATTAGATAGAACTACTTCTTCTTGAACTTCGGTATTCATTTGTGTTTTTGTTTCTACAAATGGAGTAGATTCAATTACTTCTTCCTGAGCTTCTGCTTTCATTTGTATTTTTGTTTCTTCTAATGGATTAGATTCCATTACTTCTTCTTGATGTTCCCCTTCCATTTGTGTTTTTACTTCTTGAACTTTTTTACTTTTCTTTGTCGTGATTGCATTCATTTTCGTTCCTCCTCATTATCTACATTCGTTTCTCTATGGAATCCTTCTTTTGAAATGAAGGGATATAGAGCTCAAGTATACTGAAACACTTCGCTGTCTTTTTTTTAGCTTATATCTTTCATTTAATTATATATGTATTTTACACCTATAGGTTAAATTTTGTCAATCGCTGAATCTTTTGACAAATCAAAATTTGTTAAGTGCAAATTTTCAGAATGCGGGCCTACCCCATATACACCTTTAAAAAATCACCAAAAAACTCTTCAACATAAAATAAGAAAAAGGCTGTTGCAGCCTTTTTCTCTCTTTTTTCCTGTATCACAAATTTATTACGATCGTTTTTCATTCGCTTCTAAACTAGAAAGATCTTTATCTTTTTTTGTACTATACCAGATCCAGATAACCTAACAATATCCCCCATGTAACACCACACGGTAATGCGAACTACGCCCGTAAATCCTCAGAATTAAAAACAAAGAGTAACAGCACACCAACAATTAGTAATAGTGATACTGCTCGCGGTATTACTTTTACACTAGTAGATAAAATTCTTAGAAGTATAAAAAATCACATCCGATAATTGGATGTGATTTTTAAGGTATTTTTTAGCGTTTTTGTTTCGTCTTATGTAATAGCCCACACAATTTCACTAGTTATGGCTGCTGCGTTCCCGCCCTGACCAGTTTCCTAGCTTCCTTGTTGGACTATAACTCCGCAGGTAGGACTCGAACCTACGACCGATCGGTTAACAGCCGATAGCTCTACCACTGAGCTACTGCGGAAAAATGGTAAGTTATTTTGCTATTGCAAAAAACTTTGGTGCCAGCTATGTTTTTTGGTTTTAGTGGAAATGACGGGAGTTGAACCCGTGTGCAAAGATATTGGCACTTATACATCTACGAGTGTAGTCAGTAGAATTCATTTCGCTTACTTCTTTAGCCTACTGACAGGCGTTGAAGCAGCTAGTCTGGTTAGTCTCTTCCTTCATCCTCAGACGGTGGAATTCGGCGTAGTCCACTTAACATGAGTCCCTTACCCTACCACATGGACGATGGAGGGAGGAACCGCTATCGTCTGTTATTAGGCAGCGAAAGCGAAGTTGTTGTTTGGTTTGCCAGTTATAGGCTTTATCGTTTTAACGAGGCCGAATCCCTCGACTCGCAATATAAGCTCAAACGATCCCTGTCGATACCAAGACATTCCCATAATATAATGGCAGAGAAGAAGGGATTTGAACCCTCGCGTCAGTTACCCGACCTACACCCTTAGCAGGGGCGCCTCTTCAGCCTCTTGAGTACTTCTCTGTAATGAAAGCTTACGCGTATGTCCGTTAAGAACTTACAAGAGAAATATATCATGTCTGCAAAATGGAAGATAGCTGTAAAATTTGGTAGTCCAAAAGTCCTGGTTATTTCATTAAAACTTTATGGATAACTTCTATCACGTTTTGCCGATTCCTCACGCAAAATATCATTATTTTGATAAATAAATGCCGCTTCAATGGCTGAAACGGCACTTCTTTACGTAAATGATTGAACACCCTGTATCTTAATACGTTCGGGTCTTGTATAGATATTTAAAGAATGATTGCGGAGAAAACCAACGGTCGTAATATGAAGCTCTTCTGCCAGCCTGAGGGCCAATTCGGTGGGTGCAGATTTTGACAGAACCATGCCACATCCTATTTTGGCTACTTTTAGTAATACCTCTGAGGATATACGACCACTAAACACGATAATTTTGTCTGGAAGGGATATAGAATTCTGCAAGCAGTGACCATAAATTTTATCCAGTGCATTGTGTCGTCCTATGTCCATTCTGTCTACAATGATGCCATTACTGTCACAAAGGGCTGCATTGTGTACGCCGCCTGTATCTTGGAAGATCACGGACGAATCCTGCATTAGTCGCATCAAATGAAAGCATTGGTCTATGGACACCGTCACATCAACTTTTTCAAGCGGTTTAACCGTCCTCGCATCGTTATAAAAATAGAAGCTTTGCCGACTTTTCCCACAGCACGATGTTACCACTCGTTTGGAATGGAACAACTCATTCAGTTTGTTGACCTTATGCGTCTTCACAATCGCTCGGCCTGTTGCTTCTATGATGGTAAGCTCTTTAATTTCTTTATAACTGTTGATGATCCCTTCCGACGCCAAAAAGCCAACTACTAACTCTTCTATGTGCTCAGGGCTGCAAACAAGTGTGGCGAATTCTTGCTCGTTTAATATAATTGTGATGGGATATTCAGTTACGATTGTATCCGTTACTTTGTGTATGGCTCCTGCCTCATACCGCCATACATTGCTTTCCATTTTCATTGGCTGATCCATGACTCTCACTCCTAGTTACTTTCCCTCGATATTCTGGTTAAATACGAAAACAGTCATGGCAATATCTTCATCAATATTAATATCAGAAAATAGCCGCAGGACCTTTGCCCCCATCAAGTTTTCAAACCGTAAAAGAACCTCCGGCTTCTTATAGATTTCCTTTACAAATCTTGTTCTCGTTTCATGTACCATCTGTTCCCCTTGTTCTGAATGAATCATGAACTTTTCTACATTTGTCAGGTTCCCCTTCATTTCGCTGATCACCCAGGAACCATTAAATTTAGTGGTGATTTCCTTCGGTCCATTTCCCACATATTCTTTTCTTATTTCACGAACAAGCATACTAAATTGATGTTCCAGATTCTTTGTCATTGACGTCCCTCCCTATCCATACCACTTAGTTTGATTCTAAAGAGGAAACCCATTCATGGCTTAAACGAATGGGTTTGCTTTTTGTATTTCAAATTACTTTTTTAATCCCTCACCCATGCCTTTTAACAGGTTAAATCCAAAGCCTAATGCACGATTAATATCTGGATCCTTGATGGCCTTCATTAAGTCAAAGAGCCCAATCTTGGAATCCGCCTCTAATCCCTGCCCAGCCTTTTTTAATCCGGCCGTTAAACTTTTAGCGAGCTTACTAGTTGTTTCCGGGTCTAGCTCAGTCAGAATTCCGCCTGCAGCCATCGCATTATTGATCATGTTTGTCACAGGTTTTCGCGTAAGTTGACCGACAGCGATTTTTGCTGCGCTCTCTTTCGCTTTTAGAAGACTGCCTAACGCATCCATAATCCCGCTATTATGCAATTCCTGCAGCAATTCCAATGTTTCAAGAAGTGAATCTTTATTGTCTGCAACCCCGGAGATTAAGTTCTCCAAGGATTGCATTTTCATTTGTTCTTCTGTTAGCTCTGTCTTTTGAATGACCTGAATTGGTTTTGCCATTACGCATTCCTCCTGTCATAGAAACCAGGGTTAATATGCTCGTTCACACTTGCAATCGGAACATAATCACCGCGTTCCCACTTACGGTAAATTTCAAGGCCCATTTGTGGTGTACGGATCGCATTACGTGGATTGTACCTTGGAAGCGGATTTTCTCCGTTAAGTTCAAGGACTTCCATCCGCACCTTCACTTGTTTGTATGCTGGTGTACGTGTCACCACATCTACTGCCCCTCCTGTAAGCAGGTTAATCGCACTCTCATGGCTAGAGGAATGCATTGGCACATAGATCGTTTTTCCTGTCACACGATCTGTCACTAGAACTGGCAGGCGAATCGCCCCATATGGTGATACAAGACGTACAAGTGACCCATCTTTTACGCCGCGCTCTTCTGCAAGTTCAGGGGAGACCTCAACGAAAACTTTCGGGAATTTATAGTTAAGTCCTTCTGATTTCTGTGTTAAGTTTCCTTCATGGAAGTGCTCCAACAGACGTCCGTTATCTAATGATAGATCGAATTCTTGCGGGAACTCCATTGGCGGCACATAATCAAACAAACCGAACCGCGCTTTTTTATCTGGGAAATTAAAGCCGTCTTGGTAAAGCAGCGGTGTGTTCGTTCCATCAGGAGAACCCCAGTGGAAGCTGTTCCACCCTTCTAGCACATCGTAATTACATTGGCTGAAGAAAGGTGTTAAGCTTGCCATTTCCGCAAAAATCTCACTAGGATGTGTATAATTCCAATCAAAGCCCATATGCTTCGCAAGCTCTGAAAGGATCCACCAGTCAGGCTTACTATTCCCTAGAGGCTCTAATGCTTGATACAAGCGCTGCACGCGACGTTCCGTATTGGTAAACGTACCATCTTTTTCAAGTGACGGCGCACCTGGCAAAATAACATCTGCAAATTGGGCTGTTGTGCTTAAGAAGATTTCTTGTACGACAAGGAAATCAAGCTTAGCGAGCATTGCCTGCGTATGATTCGAATCAGCATCGACCCATGCCATATCCTCCCCGGCGATGAATATCGCCTTCATCTCGCCTTTATCAATAGCTTCGAGCATTTGAATATTGTCAAGTCCAGGAGTGCCAGGAAGATCTACCCCATACGCCTTCTCAAATTTTGTGCGTATTTGGTCATCTGTTACCGATTGATAACCTGGGAAGATATTTGGCATCGTTCCCATGTCAGCTGCACCTTGTACGTTATTATGTCCACGTAACGGGTACGCACCTGCGTTTGGACGCATCATGTTTCCAGTAGCAAGAAGCAGGTTGGCAATGGCAATAGATGTATGTGAACCCGCGATATTTTGCGTTACACCCATACCCCAGCAAATCACTGTCCCATCCGCATCACGAATCATTTCCGCCATTTGGATTAATGTTTCTTTATAGATACCCGTAATCTTTTCTGCCTCTTCAAGACTATAAGGTTCAATCATTTTGAAAAACTCATCATAATGATTGACATGTTCTGTGATAAATTTCACATCATGCCAGCCTTGGTCAATGATATACTTCGTAATAGCGGAAAGCCATACATAGTCTGTTCCTTGTTTTGGACGAACGAACAAGTCTGCACGGTCACCCATTTCATGTCTGCGCACATCAACGGTAATTAATTTTTGGCCGTGAAGTTTTTGAGAACGTTTGATACGTGTGGCAAGTACAGGATGTCCTTCTGCAGGGGCACATCCAACTAGGATGACAAGACCCGCACCCGCTATATCCTTAATTGTTCCACTGTCGCCGCCGATGCCTCCAGTTTGTTGTAACCCCCACGAAGCAGGTGACTGGCAATAACGAGAGCAATTGTCCACATTATTGGTTCCAAACACTTGACGAGCCAACTTTTGGATTAGATAGTTTTCCTCGTTCGTAATTTTAGATGACGAAATAAAACCGATGGCATCGCTGCCGTACGTTTCTTTCATACCGCCGAGTTTCTTCGCAACGAGAGAAAGTGCCTCATCCCAACTTGCTTCAACAAACACATCCCCTTTACGAATTAAAGGTGTCGTAATCCGTTCTTCGGAATTTACATAATCCCATCCAAATTTCCCTTTTACACAGGTGGAAACGCTGTTTACAGGGGCGTTTTCAGATGGTTCAATTTTAAGAATTTCACGATCTTTTGTCCAAACTTCAAATGAGCAGCCTACGCCGCAGAATGTACAAACGGTTTTTGTTTTCTCAATGCGAGTCTCACGCATCGCTGCTTCTACTTCTGAAACTGCCATGATTGTTTGATAATCAGGCTCTACTGCTTTGACAATATCAATCATTGGTGTAAGCAAGTCATCTGAAATGCTTGTCATAAATCCAGCATTTCCAAGCATGGACTTTTCCATTAAGGCATTACAAGGGCAAACTGTTACACACTGACCGCAGGATACACAGGAGGATTCATTAATACTTTTTCCTCCGTCCCATAAAACACGAGGCTGACCGCTTTTCCAGTCAATCGTTAACGTTTCATTCACTTGAAGATCCTGACATGTCTCTACACAGCGGCCGCACAAGATACATTGATCGGGATCGTACCGATAAAACGGGTGAGACATATCTACTTCATAGCCCTTAGAGCGATGAGGGCGTGTTTGGTGTTCGACCCCCATCATTTCTGCTGTATTATGGACACGACAATTGCCATTGTTATTGTCACAAACGGTGCAGTATAATAGATGGTTTTCTAGAATACGGTCCATTGCTTCCTCCTGTGCTTGCTTTGCGAGCTCTGATGAGGTCAAAATGTCCATACCGTCTTCAATCGTTGTGGAACATGCGCGCATAATGTTTCCATTAACTTCACACATACACGTATCACAGCTCTGAACCGGACCTAAAACTTCAGAATAGCATATGTGCGGATGCTCCATTTCCTGTTGTAGTAAATAATCTAAAATACGAGTTCCTTTTTCTACCTCATGTGCTGTTCCATTTATTAGAACATTCACTTTTTCTTTCACTGTAAGTCCTCCTTAGATAAAAGCAGAGAAAATCTATTGATCTTCTAAAAAACAATTCACTAGTATACCCAGTTATTCTTCCTTACCTAAAACAAACTTGCTTTTTCTATCAAACTATGAAAATGCATTAATCAAGAATCATCCTAATAGTCGTTATACAGCTTTTCTGATACTTGGCTTTGCTTTAGACTGTGTTTGGAGGGAATCCTTATGGACCATCCAATAGATCAAGGCTACAAAAATACCGCCACCGATTGCATTTCCAATTACTACTGGGACAAAATTAGCTATATAATCTACCCATGTGAAGTTCCCTGAGAAGATAGCGGCAGGGATTACGAACATGTTGGCAACAACGTTCTGAAAACCAATAGCTACAAATCCCATGATCGGGAACCAAATGGCAAGTATTTTTCCACGGATATCATCTGCACCAAAAGCGAGCCAAACGCCTAAACAAACGAGCCAGTTACAGCCGACAGCGGAAATTACGCTTTGAATAAATGTTTCCTCAATTTTAGCTTCTGCGATTGCAACGGTTTTGGTTAGGAAGGGACCTGTTTCTGTTAAACCCAGTACATGACCAAAGAAATAAGCGACGAGGATTGCACCAATAAAGTTGCCGACTAAAACTAAGAGCCAATTTTTTAGTAGTTGTCCTACCGTAGCACGCTTTACTAGAACGGCAATCGGAAGCGCCATCATGTTCCCTGTTAACAATTCTCCACCTGCAATAATGATTAACATTAGTCCTACGGGGAAAACAGCTCCGCCTAAAAGTGAGCTGAAGGAACCCCATTCCTTCGGTAAATCTGCAATTACTCGAATATCTAAAAGAAAACCAAGTGCTATAAAGGCTCCGCCTAAAAAGCCTAATAAAAGTACATGTTCTGGCCGCATCGATGCCTTTTTGGAACCAGCCTCAACTGCTAATTCCGCGATGCGCTGGGAACTATGAAACGCCATATTTTTTCCTCCAGTTAGATGAATTTAATGACCTTTTGTTAAGACAATGGGACAATAGCCGGTCTCTTTGCCCATTGCTTTTAAAGTTAGTACGTTAAATAGATAGCCTGTACGAATCAAAACGCAAAAAAGCCCACCATAAATCGGTTCACATGCAAATGCATGTACCGTTTTACAGTGGGCTGACAACTGAGCATTTTCTCATACTAGCAATCCATCCCGCTATAGACACTATGTCAAGAACAGGATGTACAGTCAATTTTTATTAACTGGCATCAATGAACTTTCCATACTCTATAAACCTTTCTAATAGTAACATGGATTCATAGATTTGTGAACTTTTTATGATTTTTTTTTGTTCTCTTTTGCACGAGCCACTATCATTTTGTCTGGTGAGAACCATTCTAAATCAAGGTCCCCTTTTGTATTTTTTTCTTCGTCCACGGGCACTGTGAACCTTCCAGAGGGACCCTTTTGTATTTTTTCCTTCGTCCACGGGCACTGTGAACCTTTCAGAGGGACCGTTTTGTATTTTTTTCTTCGTCCACGGGCACTGTGAACCTTTCAGAGTGACCCTTTTGTATTTTTTTCTTCGTTCACGGGCACTGTGAACCTTTCAGATTGACCAACGGGAAGGTTTGGCACCCTGTCGGACCAATGCATCCTGGGGCTGCAGTCGGTCCCAAAGGGTTGGGCTGTTCGCCTATTAAAGCGGTACGTGAGCTGGGTTCAGAACGTCGTAAGAAAGTTCGGTCCCTATCCATCGTGGGCAAAGGAAATTTGAGAGGAGCTGTCCGTCCGCACAAAGCTACCCAGCATGCTCTTGGCAGAACAACTGGTACACTAGAGGTGCTTCCTTCACGGTCCCTCTCGTACTAAACACCACAAACATTGGTATATCAACGTTTATGAGTGTTTTGACGTACTAAAATAAAAGCGATTTTTACTAAAGATACCGGTGGTCGGGGTCAACCATCTCTCATTACTAAATAAAAGTTTGAGTGGCATACGTATCCTAATGAAGCATTTTTATGATACATCGTCACAAGGAACCGATCTTCGGTTTACCAATGAAAGCGCAGCTTCTGTATTTTAGAAACTTCTTGTCTGTCTTAGTCTTCCTCCATTCAAGGAACTTCTGCTCCATCATTTTTACTTGTCACAGTAATCGGAATTCGACGTGTAAGATTAATGTACTCCATTAACAAGCTGCTTCATTGCGTTTAACTCCGAAGAAAGTGCCAAAAACCATTCCTTATCCCCAGTTGATAAAGCCAAGTCCAGGAGAAATTCAATTTGTGCCTTGTTGGTTACATTAGAAACAGGTAGCTTTTTAACCCGTCTACTTAAAATTGGTATTGTTTTGCCAATTGTATGATTATTGTCACTTGTAACAACGGTTACCTTTACTACTCCTTCTAGACTAGACAGTGAATCAATATACCCAATGATTAATTCGCCATCCCCTGATTCTGCCTTAATCCAATCACCTGTTTTTAAAATCGTATTATTAGTGGAGAACATAGTTTTTTCACCTTCTTATTTTTTTCGTTTCATCTTAGAATATGCCAGCTTTAATTAATCTGTAATCTTTTTTATTACATTTTACTTAAAAAAGTCTCAGACATATTCTGTTTATTGCCCCTATTAACAAGATTTACAACCTCTTTGATTGTATAATTCTTTAAATATTCTCCCATATGTTCTTCCGCACCGAAGAAAATGCCGCATAGGACTCTTTGCATATTCGCCCCTACAATACACTTTTCATTTGATTCAGGACACTTGGGCTGCAGAGCACCTTCTGAGGTTATCTTATATATATCCCAAAGATTCACTTCACTTAGATCTAGCGCAAAAATAAATCCGCCGCCAGTTCCCTCTTTGGATTTAATAAATCCATGTTTCTTTAACAAACTTAGCACTTTTCGAATGCGTACCGGATGGACGCCAGCACTTTCTGAAATGGCCTCGCTAGTTGACATGCGGTCAGGCTGTAGAGCAAGAAAAGATAAACTATGAATGGCAAGGGTAAAATCACTATTCATGACTTGCCTCCTAAGCAATAAAACTTCTCATATATTTTTACTAGTACATGTATTTTCTGCATCTTTTTAAAATTAATAACGCACTGTAATAGTAAATATTACAGATTATTTACTCAAGTATTTATCTTTATTAAGGACGCTAGATAAGCAAGTTTTTTTATATATCCCATTGTTTTTTGACTTGTTCTTCTGCTATCCGTTTAATTTTTTCCCATCCCATATCTTTTTTCACAATGACATTGGTATGGTAATTTCTATCTTTATAATTTACTGTCACAAATACTTCAATCATCCGTTATTCCTCCTTTTAAAATAAACATTAAAGGTAATCCTTCTTTTCCGTTCCATGGTGTAGTTTTAATTGTAAAGATTTAGCATTTTGTTCTTATTATTGATTTTAATTGGCCTCTTTTTGCAATTCATTGTACAAATATGTTCTGATTCTACGGGGAAGAAAACTACGAATTTCGTCCTCGTTATATCCTACTTGTAATCTTTTTTCGTCCAGGATAATGGGCCGGCGCACCATTTTGGGATGCTCCATTATTAATTTGTACAATTCATTAAGCGGAAGAGATTCAATATTTATGTTTAATTCTTTGAACGACTTTGAATTCGTTGAAATAATTTCGCTAGTCCCCTCTTCTGTCAAGCGAAGAATTGATTTAATCTCATCCACTGTAAGAGGATTAGATAAGATGTTTCTTTCCATATAATCAATTTGATATTCCTCAAGCCAAGCTTTTGCTTTTCGGCATGAACCACAGCTTGGTGTCGTATACAGAGTCACCATATTTATACACTCTCCTAACAAATATGTTGGCAAACATAATTTAATGTAATAAAAAAAATTACAGTTAACATACTGTAAATTTACTCGTTACAGTTCATTTTGTCAATTGTAAAGTTTTGGTTTAAATATCATATGTATATAAGAGACATTTTGTCAAACCCATGTTTAAAAAACTAGTTAACCTTATAATACGAACCTCACCGGTTATAACAAGAAAAGAGCTGCCGCAGCAACCCTTTTTTACACTAAATCACCCATTCCTTTAAGTTCATCTTTTCACAAGATTGATTTCGAATCAGAAAAAAGGAGCACAGTAATAAAGGACCAGATAATAAAAATTCCTACAAAAGAATATTTTATTTATTTATAAGATTAACTAACAATTAAATAAGGGCAATGCCTAAATAGCGATGCAGTTCTCTCTTGACCCAAAGTTGTTCAGAAATAAAATCAATGATTAAGAATGATTATTAATGAGTTCCAAAATACGTTTGTATGCACTTATATAAAGGTTAGGGTCTGGATCCTTACCATTTATTTTAGGTACATCAAAGTCAGAAAGTACAAAATGATATTTGGGCTGAACCTCATGTCTAGCTAAAGAACTTTTTGCAACAGGATAAGAGACAACCATCAATTGCAATGATATCTCTTCCTGATTTTGCTGTTTTGACAAGTGGTTGGACATCACCCCCAACACCAGCGATACAGGACATTTCAGCTAATTTTTCTCGATCCATCTTAATAGCAATGATGTTAGCCGTTTGTGCAGCTGATGAACATCCAGAGCATGAATATACAATAGGTAGGTCTTTTTTTTTCACCGTTCTATCCCCCTATACGTCTTTTGATTAACTAAAATATGTTTTTTTTATGAAAAAACCTTAGTTGAATAACTAAAATTCATTTTAATTTATTTGTAACTTTAATTCCGTGAATAATATCACTTTTCTATTAATTCAAAAAATAGGAAAGGAGAAGAATTTCCCTTCTCCTTTGACCCATTCTTTATTCCATTAACCTGCTTCATTACTTGAATAAGAAAATTGCCTTACTCTAGTCACCCTATAGTTTAAGTCAGATGGGTGGATGTTGTCTTTTTAGAGCTGCGACAAGTGCCGTAATTGCTACAGAAAACATAAAAGGCGAGACAATAAATCTCGCCTATTTTTTACCCGAAGAATAGCTTGCAAAACTAGGAAAGAAGCGCAAGCTGTGTGCAATGAAAAATTGCGCTATATAATAGGTTGTCATAATCAGGATATCGGAATGAGGAATCTCTGAAACAAACATATTCCACGACAGAATTGAGTCTGAGAGGACAAATAAAATACTTCCTATTATTGCCCATCTATTATGGGACAAAAATCCAGTCCAACTCATCAGGGATATAATCACAATATACATAAGTACGGGAACTACTAAGGTATCAAGATGATTCTGAAGCAATGCAGCGATTACGTGATATCCCATAACAAAGCCATATAATGCAATAGGTAGAATCATAAGAAGTGAAAGCTTAGTAAAACGCCAATAACGGGAAAACCCTGCAATATAAAACAGATGACCAATGAGGAAGGCTGCTAAGCCGATAACGAACCATCTAATTAGCCCATCACCTAGCATACAGATAAATAATCCGCACCATATAATCCAATGAGGGCGTGATTTTTTATCAGGTATTTGTTTATAAGCATAGAAAAGAATTAGCCACATTGGGATTAATTTAAATAGCAATTTGATGGCTTCTGGTTTGCTGGGAATGGCAAATATGTATATAAGGCTCATAAGTAAAATGAAAATGGGTAATCGATAAGTTTTCAATATATTCACCTCTTTGTAACAGTTTCATTTCTCCTTGTTTAATAGCTAACAGCTTCACCTTATAGCATTTTAATAATCTACTATTTTCTTTATAACTAAACGTTTTCCTTCCTAAACTGACCTGTTCCTTTAGTGCAATAACTTCATCCTTCCCATCCTTCAAGATCACGCACTCTTAATCCAAGTTGTTTTGTATAGAAATCAATAGTCTTTTCAATATTTTTAACCCTTATAAAAACTCCACTAATATTATATACGGACATTCTTATACTTCTTAATATAAATATTTATAATAATTTCCTTTGATATATGAATAAATCCTGCTTTTAAATTTATCAATCCGTTTTACAATAAAGATAGATTTTACTTAACAAATAAAATAAACCCCACAATTCGTTATACTACAATCTGGCTCAAATACGAAAAGGACGTGTTCTTATATAAACGCGCCCGATTACGTATCAACAAGAATAACATATTTCTTTTTTCTGCTACTTTACATAACAAGTACTGAAACTTCATTTTTATTCTGTAATTAAGTGGTACTTCTTTAATATATCCAATGTGATGTTTTTAGCTTTTGTACCTGTACTATCTATGTTTGTTACAAATACATAAGAACGATTCTCCACTGTTATAAATCCAACAAACCATCCTAAACCTAAATCAGACAATCTTGTCCCCGTTTTTCCATAAAGTGTGTAGTGATCCCCTTCCACCTGGATCATCATTCGTTTAACAGTTTTCATTACAAGTCTATCAAACGGAAGTTCTTCTTTATACAACTTCTCCATAAAATCAACCTGTTCAAGCGGACTGATTTTCAAAGAGCTGCTTAACCAGAAATGATCGATTCCTCCACTAATATCCTCATTTCCATAAGAGATTTTTTTTACCCAATCACTCATGCGTTGCTCTCCAATATCCCTAGCCATTGCCTGGTAATACCATATTGCTGATTCACGCATAGCTGACCCAAGGGTATGGTCACGGTTCCATGTATCAAATTCATGTTTGACTCCGTCCCATCGTTTTACATCATATTCGTCTCGAACAGCTTTGACTTGTAATCCAATTAATGCATTTGGGACCTTAAAGGTAGATTCCGGGGTTTGTCTTGTGTTAGCTCTTTCCTGGTTGTAGACAAAGGTTTTTCTAGTTTTAACATCACGTAATATAAACGTTCCATTATGGTCAGAGAAAAATTCAGCGACGTCTAATTTTTTAACGTTAAGTTTTTCTTTAGAAGTAACTTCTTTACTTGGTGTTTGAGCTTGAGCTGTAAATCCTATTATCCCTGTAAACAATAAAAAAATGGAAAGGTAAATCAATTTTCTCAATTCAGTCACCTCATAATATTAGTTAACAGGTATATTCTATTATTAGATTTCAGAAAATTCAATAATAAAGGAAAGATAACTCAGATGATAAAATCAAAAAATTCATATTACCTTCTGTTTTTAACATGTATTTACTTAGTGAAAGTTTATTGCATAATGTATATATTAAGTTAACATAATTCATCCTAACATAAGTTCCTCATCAATAAACTTTGGAACCAACTAGGTTCAACTCGTCACAATTTATTGTTTAAACCTCCTTGAATATCAATGTCCTTCGTCACAATGATCCACTAGTCAAATCCTTTAGTGCCATTGTTTTTGATCAGGAGCTCCAGAAAGTAAGGTAATGCTTCAAAAAAATCGTGGCCTGGCCATTCGCCGTTGTTTTTGTATCCCAAGGCTTCGAATGCGTGTGTATCACGCTGGGATGCCGCCTCGACTAGAATAAGATTATCTCAGATTAAAGTAGACCTGTGGATAGTAACTAATGGATGGATGTTGAACTATACTGTTCCGTTACAAAATTTCAAAAACTATATTCAATTTAAAGCAACAAATATGTAGAATGAGTGACAATTTACAACAATATCCAAACAAAAAAATACCTTTGATCTATAGAATCAAAGGTCAAAGTTGAACTTAGTGGTCTAAGCTAAGTCCATTTTAGGAGGTCTAAACTCAGAAGAATTTAAACTATTATTATATTAACATAAAATGAATATTTATTCAATAATTTAAATAATTATACATTCGCTATCTTTGGTTGTTTTTCCATTAACTTAATGCAACCCTTTTGTATTCAAGCATACGTTAGTTTAAGTGCAACAGTTCACAAGCCTTTTTGAGAACACTCTGGAAAATGTTCATAATTGACTAGATTTAAAAAAATATCAGACACTTTTTTTAGCGTTTGATATTCGGGGCACAGTCCACTTATCCAATTTAATTATTTTCTCAAGGTTTTTAATGCACCACTCCAGGCTAAAACTTGGTCAAGCATTAAATTGACATTTTTATGATGTAATACAGCTGGTTTAAAGGTAGTAAAGTTTTCAAAATCAGTAAATAAAGATAATGTTGGATGAACCTTCACATCCGCTATTAATAATTCTGCACAGATTCCACGTAAATGTTCAGCTGCACGAGCTCCACCAGTTCCCCCATAGCTTACGATACCTGCCGCCTTGTTATTCCAGGCTTCACGAGCAAAATCAAGTGCATTTTTAAGTGCTCCTGTAATACTGTGATTGTATTCTTGAACGATGAATACGAATCCGTCCAAGCTGAAAAGCTTTTTATTCCAAGCTGCAATTCCAGGTTCAGTTCCATCGGTTGTTCCTAAAAACGGTAATTGGAAATCAGAAATATCCACGATTTCATAATTTGCATCTCCACGTTTGTCAGCAATTCCTTTTACCCATTCTCCTACTTGAGGACTAACTCGACCTTGACGAGTGCTTCCTAAGATAATTCCGATATTTAATTTTTC
Organism: Bacillus sp. sid0103; assembly: GCF_019219025.1. Next base: position 199,477 of record NZ_JAHUWN010000004.1, read on the forward strand.
ATTTGTCATTATTTATTCCTCCTTAATAGATGTTCCATTTAATTTGTATGAAAAGGTTTATGCACAAATTCCACCATTAATATTTAGGTGATAATTAGTGGAAGCACCCTTTCAGTAAGTTCATCAAGAAACTGATTAGGTTGAGCAAAACAGGCTAGATGGCCTGCATTTTTGATTGGAACAAATTCCTTATAAGGTGCTGATATTTCATCAAAATAGTCTTTTGCCAATTCAGTAGGAGTTATAATATCTGTATCTCCTTGAAAAATAAAAAATGGTAATTCAAAACTTCTTCCTATTTTATTAAAGTCAAAGGGAACTAATTCTTTGTAAAGGTGATCAAGGGAAAATGACAATCCTTTAAAATAGTCAAATATATCATTTACTTTATGTTCAGGGGAAGTAACTAATGAAGGCAATATTAAATCCGTAATCATATTAGGAACACCTCTAATAGCTTTGACAAGAAATCGGTTCCTTTTTTCATAATCTGTTCGGGTCCATTCGGAAGGAATTGATCCCATCTTTTCAACCAATTTAACACCTTTTGAAACACTTGCTTTTTTAAGGGCATCCAGTGTTAATATATATAAACGACCGTTAAGATCGGGGGCATTCTGGTCTGTGCTAACATAGGCCCAAAAAAGGTCTGGTCTTTGTTTTGCCATCTTTAAACCAATCAAACTACCAACTGAGCTGCCAATCAAGATCACCTTTGGTTGACCGACTCTCATACACAAATATTCTGTCACTTCAATACCATCTTGAGTAAGTCTTTCGAATGTGATCGATCCACTAGCTTCTTTACCGTTTTTCCGAATCGTCTTTCCTGCACCTCGTTGATCCCACTGTACAACTGTAAAGAATTTCTCCCACGAACGCAACAATGGGGTGAAAATGGAATAGGTACTACCTGGTCCCCCGTGAACAAATAACAGGATTGGATTGTTATAATCCTCACCACGTATAGTTATCCATTGATCTATTCCTCCGATTACTACGTAACAACTTTCAACAATTTTATTTGGATTATCAATTTGAAGTATCTTTGCTTTCTTTTTTCGATATTGCCCTCTCATAACAAGGTCTTTCAAGAGATTATTTGACCCCATAATTCACCTCTTTTCATTCATATTGCTTACATTAATATGGAATTAGCCTATATAAAATATGATGAACCCCTTTTACTTATTACCTTTTTAAAATGCTTTCAAAATGAGTTAAATGACCTTTATTTGAATAAGAAAAAAAAGGCTGCCAAAGCAGCCGTTTATATTGAGCTCAAAGCACCTCTTACTTGAATAAAAAAATTAAAGGACGATTTTATCCGTCCATTCTGTCAAGTAAGTCCCTGATCGCCTGTAGAAGTAGACTACAAGGTTGACCCAACATCATTTTTTATTGATGTTTTGGGTAGCCCCTTGGATATTTTCGTTTAAACGGCTAAGCTTATCAGGATTCGCCACCATGTAAATGGAATTGATTTTCCCTTCTTTAAACTCAAATGAAGCTACGTAGGCGAGGTAACCGTTAATCATAACAACAATTCCTGGTCCACCGTTAACCTTTTTAAATTTGAACACTGCACCTTCTGGTAACTTTTTAATAACATTCAAGAATAGGTGTGTAATTCGATCCGCAGTATAAATTGGTTTAAGTGCAGTTGTAACTTTCCCGCCACCATCTGCATAAAAGATTGCGTCTTTCTGCAGCATTTTAATCATTTCTGAAATTTCACCGTTTTGCAATGCCGCAGTGAACCTTTCTACATAGCTACTAATTTGCTGATAATCTTGTTGGTAAACATTCGGTTCATATACAAGGCTTTTCTTTGCTCGATGAAATATTTGCCGACAATTTGTGCTGCTTTTATCCACTATAGAGGCGATCTCATCATATTCGTATTGAAAGACTTCTCGTAAAAGAAACACCGCTCTTTCAACTTCGGATAACTGTTGCAGCAACATTATATAGGCGGTGGAAATAGATTCTTTCATAAAATATGAATGAGCCGGGTCATTATGGTAATCTTCCACAATCGGTTCTGGAAGCCATGTGCCCACATAAGTTTCTCTCTTATGGGCAGCAGACCTTAAGTGATCAATACAACGATTGGTCGTAATTTTACACAAATAGGCTTTTACGCTTGTTATGGACTTGGAATCTTTAAGTTTTTCAAAAGTAACGAACGATTCATGAACAATATCTTCTGCATCCATTACACTCCCTAGCATTCGATATGCGAGAGAAAAAAGCAGTGGCTTATAATCTTGATAAATTTGTTCTAATTCCATCTTCTTTTTCTCCTGATTCATACTAACACCCGATCCTTTTTCAATATGTGTAACGCTGCCCGTTTCGCGCTTGCAACAGCAGCATCGACCAATAATTCCTCGTCTCCTGCCCAATCACCTGCTATATAAAGGCCCTTTATTTCCGGTACAGCTGGACCTGGTTTTTCCGTTCTACTAGTATGAGGAAAATTATGCACAACGGTTATTTTTGGTAAATATTGCTGTTCGACCACTTCTTTTTGCCAGCCTGGATGAAGCAAATCCATTGTACGTTCTAATTGTTGTTTATCTGTTCGAGAATCTATCGAACTTCTATTCAAATCATGATATTTAACCAAGCAAACTACGGATGTTCCGTCATTACTAAGCTTCGCGGCCCTAGATTGATTTGTAAAGAAGACTGGTTGGTCCAGCCCCAGCACAAATTGATGATTTAAATTAGGTATCGTTTTTAATCCTAGATCGTAGCAGGATGCGGTTACAGGAATTGCTTCCTCCTTCCAACGATACAGGGAGGTTTTTTCAACATGGGGTACAAGACGGCATGCTTCGTTAGGAGGTGTTGCAATAATCACACTTTCCACATCAAACGATTCTCCATCAGTACAACACACTCGTTCAACTTGGCCATTGTGGTCAATACTATTAACATTCATAGATTCAAGAAGTTTAACACCGACACTGACAGCTTTAGACCTTAATTCGGTTACAATAGATTCCCAACCATGATCAACATAGAGAACACCTTCTTTCATAACCCTCTGGATCTGCCTTACAACTGGACGAGCTAGCTGTAAACTTGGAGCATAGGTTAGAGTGGTTGTTCTACAAAGTGCATAAAAGAAGTGGCGTACCATTGGATCAATGACTACCCTTTCTGCCCAAGCTTGCAGGCTTTCATTTGAAACCGAATTCACATCCATTTTACTGAGATGAAACATAAGCTTTGCAAGACGGACCTTCCCTAAACCATTAAGAAATTGCTTCGAAAATAAGGAACGTAAACCCAGCGGTACTTGATAAACCTCATTTTTCCAAATAGCATGTGCATCCGTAGACGGTTCATTTCCCTTGATTGTAATCCCGAGTTCATCAAATATCTTCATTGCTTCACCGCCTTTATAAAGGGCATGAGCACCTAGGTTCATGAGAACGCCATTTTTATTAATGGTCATCGACCGCCCACCGAAACGGTCTGATTTCTCAAGAACCACTACCTTCTTACCTTCCTTTGCTAGAAAAAGAGCAGCTGTTAATCCAGCAAACCCACCACCAATAATGGCCACATCAAATTTATTCATTTAAATCCCTCCTATTCTTTTCATTAATCAAGACGGATAGAGGGTTCCAATTGTGACAAAAAAACTAAATTTATGAAAGCCTTTTTCTTTAGCCGAATATACGAACCAGCTTACCTTTGGGCTATATTCATTATTGGACATAGGGTGGCACCATTTACAGATGGTACCTTTACTGGCAGTACCCCTTATGTAAACAGTTATTTCACAATCTTGCCCAATTTATAAAGAAGAGCGCATTTCATGCTAAAGAAACGCGCCAAAATGTGGAAAGGCATATTTCTTTTTCTGCATATTTTCTACTCTTGCCTATTTAGGATGAATAACATTTTCTGAATACCAATAAAAAGCATAATCAGTCATAACTGAAGAATCACCCAACTGATGCAACATAGCTGAAATATTCCCTCTATGATAGGTTCCATGATTCACAACGTGTAAGACCATTTCAGATAGGCTTGTTTCTCTTAATCCTGCATATGGATTATCCAGCATAATTTTCTTTTCTATATCTTCCTGTCTGTTCAAAAAGGATTTAAACTGAGTCGTTAACGTGTGAAATTTCGTTTCTAAGTCTTCAATGGATAGTTTCTCAATCTTTTCCTGAAGTTGAAGTGAAGATTCCAACGCTTCATTCATACTTTGACCTTCGAGGATATTAAGCCATAAATAATCCACCAAATAGATATGAGAAAAAGCCTTTGAAACAGAAGAAAAGACACTTTTTATTTCCTTTTGATATTTCTCAGGAGAAAGTGTCTTAAGATGATCAATAATCCGTTGATTTGCCCATACATGATAATGATATAAATTTTCTACATGATTAATCATTCAATCCCCCCCTTATCATTACATTTTTTAATATTCTTTATCAGAATGTACTATTCCTTTAATTATTACTTAGCTGATAAGTTCTTCAACTAAATGGCCCGATTGCTGAACAATCAAACGCTTCGCTTAAACTGCATATGTCAGAACAAAAAGGGGAATGGATTTCACCATTCCCTTGATGACAAGTCAATCATATTTGACGTTTTCTAAACACTAAATTTTTGTTTTATGTTAATGGATAAGCTTGCTCTTTTTACTGAGTAGTGAATTTTGAGTACCGAGTTTTTCTTTTATTCCTTCATTTCTTTCCAAAGTATAAAAGGATCCTTATTTTGAGGATGTTTGTCCAGCTTTATCAATGGAATGTCTCGCTGTTCTTTTAGAAGTCCAATTTGTTTATAAACGTATTTCGTTCCTAACCCATATTCTTCTTCCTCATCAGAAGTATAGGCATAATACACATGCTTCAAATTTGCCTAGTAAATGGCGCTTAAACACATCGGGCAAGGTCATTTACTCTTTATTAAACACTTGTTGGGGTTTCATATCACGGCAATCAGGGAAGATAAAAAACTTTTACAAATAAAGAAAGCTGCCAATGTTTGATCGGCAGCTTCAAGATGTTAATTGATAAAACCCTTTTGTGTTTTGGTGTAAGACATCTGAAACTTCCGCAGCGGAAAGCTTCTTGAGCAGTGCGATTTTCCTTATGGATTCCTCCATCATATTCGGATGGGTCATTTTTCCTGCAAATGCACCTTCAAATGGCCAAGGACCATCGGTTTCAACCATCATGAGCTCGAGAGGATAGACGCTGACAAGCTGCTGGATTTCTTGTTCATACACCACATCCGGGGTAATAGAAATATGGTAGCCGTTTCTTATCATTCGGTCTATTGTTTTCTGATCCCCTTTAAACCAATGAAAATGCGCTTTGGAAACAGAATATTTTTCGAGAAGGTCACAAACGAGAGGCGCATCATCGTAAACAGCATGAAGAACAATCGGTTTGTCCCATATTTTCGCCTTACTTATAAACACTTCTAATACTTCAAGATAAGGAGCAATCGAAATCCCCTGCTCTTGCCTTAAGTAGTATGGCAGCCCCACTTCTCCTACAGCAATCATTTCCTCACGGTGGTCGTCCATCCAATTTAGCAGCCCCTTCAGCTCGTTTTCAGAAGGCAATGCTTGTTCTGGATGGTAGCCAAATGCAGGTTTTACCTTTTGATATTTTTGTGCAAGCAAAAGGTTTCTTTTACTGGAATCCAAATGAAAGGATACAGAAATCAAGGCTTCGATATGGGCAGAATCCAATACAATTCGTTTGATTTCCTCATCTTGATAGCGATCCAAATGTATATGAGCATCAATCATCTTCATTTGACTTCACCTACTAATTGGTAATATACATCCCTTTTGCATTGAATAAAGCGTTCATCTAACAGTATACTTTCGTGCCGTGGCCTTTCAAATGGGACCTCTATGGTTGAAACGACCTTTGCCTTTTTAGCAGACAGCATCATCACACGATCGGATAGAAACAGTGCTTCCTCTATATTGTGAGTAATAAAAAGAATAGTCCTTCGATGTGATTCCCACATGTCCACTAACCATTTCTGCATTTCAAACCGGGTTAGCTCATCTAAAGCGGAAAAAGGCTCATCAAGACAGATCACCTCTTGCGGGCTCAATAAGGTACGGATAAAAGCAGCCCGTTGCTTCATTCCTCCAGATAGCATGTGAGGATAGGCGTTTTCATAATCAGAGAGTCCTGCAATCGCCAACATCTCGCGTGCTGCCTTTACGTCTTTTTTTCCCTGAAGCTCTTGGCCAAGAAGGACATTTTCAAGGATCGTCCTCCACGGGAAAAGAGAAGAAGTTTGAGGCATATAACTAATAAAACCACGCTTGCCATTAATGCACTGGCCGTCTAATAGGATCTCTCCTTCATCTGGTGAAAGAATTCCTCCTATTAAATTGAAAATGGTGCTTTTCCCACTTCCTGAAGGGCCAATAATAGAAACAAATTCATCTTTATTAATGGAAAAATCAAGGTCTTTAAGTACTTCATTTTGCCCGAAACGTTTGGTAACGTTTTGAAAACGAAGATAGCTCATTTTTTCTCATCCCCTTTCGGCTGCCAGCGAACCACTCTTCGTTCCATAAAAACGATGAAAAAGAAAAATAAGAGGCTTAAAAACATGATGGTAAAAATAGCAACGAACACCCGGTCCGTTCGAAAAGACGACGATGCGAATGTCATAAAGACACCGATCCCCTGCTTCGCACCAAGCCATTCAGAAATAACGGCACCCATTACACTATACGTGGCAGAAACCTTAAAGCCTGAAAAAATCGAGGGCATTGATGACGGCAGCTCCAATTTCCAAAAAAGCTGTGTTTTGGATGCACCTGCCATCCTCATATAATGCTTCAACTCTGAAGGGGTTTGGCTAAATCCATCCAAGGCGGCCACTGTAATGGGAAAGAAACAAACAAGGGTGATGACAATCATTTTGGGCAATAAGCCAAACCCAAACCAAATCACCAACAGTGGAGCCAGAACGATAATGGGAACATTTTGCGATAAAATCAACAATGGATAAAAAGAATCCCTTAAAACAGGCACCAGATGGAATAAAATGGCGACTGCCAGTCCAATGAATGCTCCAACTACAAATCCAAATAGTGAAATTTTAACCGTTGAAAACACATCTGGATAAAAATCACGCCAACCGGCAATGGCCTCTGTGAAAATCTTTGATGGCGGCGGAAGAAGCCATTCCGGCACTTCTGCTAATTTAACGACAATCTCCCAAATGACAAACAAAAGGAGGAGAACCAAAATCGGTCTCCACCCTTTTACAAGATTCTTCCTCATGATCGATATTTTCCCGTTAGGTCATCCATTGAAATGCCTGTTGGCTGATAAAGGATTTTCACTTGAGAAATGACATTTTTGCTTCCCATTTCAATCATTCGTTCATTCATTTTTGAAATCACCGTAAATAATTCGTGGAGTTCGCCTTCCATGGTTGTTTCTAACGGGTGTACCTCATATTTCACACCAGATTCAGCAATGACTTTAATGGCTTCATCAACGTATGGAATGACGTCTTCTCCACCCTTTGTTTTCGGGATGATTTGAATGCTGATTAATGAATTCGCCATATTTTTCTCCCCCCTATTGTTTTGGTAAAAATTCATTTGTAAATGCCTTTTTCGCATCTAATTTCTTGTCAAGAAGCTTATTCTCATACATCCATTGGGCATAATTTTCCCAAATCTCTTGCTTTTGAATTCCCCATTCCTTTGCATCATCCTGATATTTTGGAGACAACCATTCTTGACTCTTCTTGACAAGCTTTGGATCTAAATCCGGTGCTGCTTGAATCAGGATATCTGCAGCTTGATCAGGGTTTTTAATGGCAAATTCATACCCCTCGGCAGCCGCCTTTACGAATGCCTTAACCGTTTCAGGGTTTTCTTTGATCATTTTTTCGTTGGTTTCTAAAACAGGTGTATAGTAGTCCAGTTTATCAGAATAATCGGTTAAGTAAACCATATTAATTTTTTCATTACGAAGCTCTGCTTCTACACCAGTCCACCCATAGTAAATCCAAGCGAAATCGATGTCTCGTTTCACAGCCGTAAAAAAGTCCGTATCCCCCATGTTCACGATTTTCACCTTATTGGCATCGGCGTTTTCCTTTTTCATTAGTGAAGTGATGACAGATTTTTCGACTGGCGATCCCCATCCACCGTATGTTTTTCCTTCAAAATCATTCGGAGATTGAATCTTTTTGCCAACAGGTGAAGCGAATCCAGATGTATTGTGCTGAATCACTGCAGCGATCGATACGAGCGGCACCCCTTGTATCCGTGCCTGGGTAATCGCTTCTTGGTAACCTACACCAAACTGCGCCTTGCCAGGAGCGACTAGTTGGTCAGCACCGGTTTCACCCGGCATGATAATATCCACATCCAAGCCTTCTTTTTTAAAGAATCCTTTTTCTTTTGCTACATATAATCCAGTATGATTGGTATTTGGCGTCCAATCCAGTACAATCGAGACCTTTTTAAGCGGCTGTTTTTTTTCTTTTGCGTTTTCTGTTTCTTTTTTGCTGCTGCATCCAGTCACTAGTAGGACTGAAAGGACTAGTACAAGCCATTTCTTCATGTAGAATCCCCCATAAGTAAAAATAATATCTAAAGTGAATTTAATGAAATAGGCTGAAACCTCCGTGTTGGTTAGAAGGCAAAAACTTGCTTAAACAAAATAAAGCACCCAGGCATAGAAACCTGAGTGCATATCAGCAAACAATTAATTGTTTAAGAATATGTTCCCTCCGCCGGTATCAACCAGATCAGGTTCCAAGGGTCATCGTCTTACGGACTAAATCTCAACCGGCAACACCGGTTCCCCCACATTTCATCGTATTCCACTTAATAATTTACTATTATATCAGTCAAGGCATACATTGCCAACTTTTTTCATTTATAATTCCTGCATCGGACTACCAGAAACAATTGCAAATCCCAATTTAATATAAGGAAAGATCTTTCAAATAAAGCTGTTGAGTAATCCTTATATAAAAATCGGTTCTCCCTTTAAAAAGGGTAGAACCAAAGATTGGGTTAATTTCTATCCTAACCTAAAATTTAAAGTAAATGTAGTTTGTAAGATAGATGAAGCTGGCATAGTGGAATAAAATTAGTTTGTTTTCAAAAGAAACCAAATAACCTTAGCCCTATAGAGTTCAGGGCTAAGGTTGCTTATATAGTGCACCTTTTTATATACTGTCTCCTTGACGGGGGTTAGACCACACCCCAATGGGAACATCTTTTTCTATTTAACGTTATCCTATTCTCTCCTCTGTCCCTGTTTCTCCAGTAGTCACATCCTCAATTGAAACAAACTCCTCCGACATTGGACGAAGGTTCTTGGATCCTACTAAGAAATAGTAGACAATCGCCACACCAAAAATCGTCAGAATCACACCCGCCAAAGGCAGCTCCACTCCAAACAAAGGAAGAGTTGTCGTTAACACGCTGTATTTTACCACGCAGAAGAAAGAGAAAACACCCAATACTAATGCAATTGCCGGTACAACAGGGTAGCTCACCTTAAATGGTCTTTCCAAATTCGGCTCCTTTTTACGCAGCACAAACAACGAAACCATACTTAAGCAGTACATCGTAATCGCACCAAAAACGGATAGGATAATCAACGCATTGGCAAAGTTTGCTGAGCCTGCTGCGATCACTCCAATCGCTCCAGGAACAATCAATCCCCAATGCGGCACCCCGCGTTTCGAAAGATTAGACAAAAACTTAGGAAGGTATCCTGCACGAGCCAGGGCAAATGTTTGACGGGAATAACCAATAATAATACCGTGCAAGCTGGCAATTAAACCAAATAAACCGATAATGGCAACTGATTTTGGAATAAAGCTACCCTCTCCATAAATACTTGCCAATGCTTGTGGAAGTGGATAATCCGCCGGTTTACCGGTACCGCCGCCAAGTCCTGCCGTTACGACTAGGGTTAAAATCGTTGCCACACCAAGCGTTAAAATACCGGAAATAAAGCCCTTTGGAATATCCTTCTTCGGGTCGCGCACCTCTTCTGCTGCCATCGCTCCCCCCTCAATCGCAAGGAAGAACCAAATGGCAAATGGAATTGCTGCCAAAACACCGGACCAGCCATGACTAAAAGCCATATCATTAAATATATTGGATGATTGAACATGAGGTAAACCGGCCACATAATAAATCGCGAGACCGATTAGTGCCAATACCGTTGCCACTAACTCAATGATAGCGGCACCTTTTACACCGATGAGGTTGACCAAAATAAATAAAATAAACATTCCGACCGTTGCATAAACGGCATTAATACTTGGAATTAAGAAATTGATATACGCGCCAACAGAAACCGCAATCGCTGGAGGAGCAAACACGAATTCCAGTAAACAGGCTAAACCGGTTATAAAGCCCATAAACGGCCCCATTGCCTTTCGGGCGTAGGCAGACGGCCCGCCGGCATGAGGGATGGAAGTTGAAAGCTCTGAATAACTAAAAATAAAAGTCGTATAAAAGACAATAATAATCAGTGCGGCAATGCCGAGGCCGATGGTGCCGCCTGATTCAAAACCATAATTCCAGCCAAAATATTGGCCGGATATGACCATCCCTACGGCAATACCCCAGAGATGGATTGGTTTAAGCGCTTTTTGTAAATGGTTGTTTCCCTGCTCCATATACCCTTCCCCTTTCAAAGTAAATCTCCTGGAAATATTAAAGTAAACCATAACCCATACACGACTATTTCCAAAACTAGTTGTTACTAGTTTAATATAGAATTGTAGAAGGATTCACAGGTTATATTATGCAAATATTATAGTGTCTTCAAAATCGACATGACATTCCGAACAGATTGGGCTGATTGATCAAGGGCTGTTTTTTCTTCTGGTGTTAACGCAATTTCAATGACCGTTTCAATCCCATCGCCGCCAAGGATCGTTGGAACCCCCAGATATAAATCCTGATAGCCATATTCTCCTTCCAGATAGGCAATACATGGCAAGATTCGTTTTTTGTCCTTTAATATGGCTTCAGCCATTTGGACCATCGAAGCTGCCGGGGCATAGTAGGCACTGCCTTGACCTAGCAAACTGACAATCTCGCCTCCGCCTTTACGGGTTCTTTCCACAATCGCTTCAATTCGGTGAGCCGGGATAATTTTATCAAGCGGGATTCCGCCGGCATAAGAGAATCGAACCAATGGGACCATATCATCACCATGCCCGCCAAGGACAAAACCCGAAATATCTTCCACTGACACATTCAATTCCTGTGCGACAAAAGTGTTGAAACGAGCAGTGTCTAAGACACCGGACTGACCGATAACCCTATTTTTAGGAAACCCTGTTGTTTTATAGCAAACATAGGTCATCGCATCAACGGGATTACTTAAAACGATAATGTAGCTATTCGGCGCATATTTTTTAATATTTTCCGAGACTTGCTCGATAATTTTTGCATTGGTAGAAACCAAATCATCCCGGCTCATCCCCGGTTTCCGCGGCAGCCCTGCCGTGATTAACACCAAATCAGCATCCTGTATATCCGCATAATCTGAGGTACCCGTTATTTTTGCATTAAAGCCCTGGACAGGGCTGGCTTCCAGCATATCCAGTGCCTTCCCTTTGGTCGGATCGTTTTGAGACGGGATATCAACCAGAACGACATCTCCTAATTCTTTTTGCGCAATCATTAGCGCTGCTGTTGCACCAGTAAATCCTGCACCAATCACTGCAATTTTTTTACGTTTGAAAGCCATGTTTCTTCCTCCATTCTTTTAAAAATTATTCTGTTTGTGCTGGAGGCTCATCTTGTTTTGCTCTTTGACCCCTTTTTGCAGGTTTTGGTTTCTCCTCGCCCTTTTTCGGCGTCTGTGCCAACATTTGTCCTACTCCCTCATCCGGACGCGGGATAACATGCGCGGTTACCAGCACGCCGACACTTTGAGCAGCATACTTGCCAGCATCGACCGCTGCCTGGACAGCCCCGACATCTCCTTCTACTAAAATTGAAACGAGTCCGGCGTCCACTTTTTCTTTTTTAACTAATCGTACATCCGCTGCTTTAACCATTGCATCTGCGGCAACGATCGAGGCAATCAGCCCTCTTGTTTCAATCATTCCTAAGGCTTTTGACATCATTTACGCACCTCCTTCTACATCAATTGAATCGATAATTCCGATAATGACAGCATCAATCGGCATTCTATGGTCACCGATAATATTTGCCGCCGCACTTCCCGTTGTGACCATCACTTTATCTCCGACTCCGGCACCAATTCGATCCACCGCAATAAACGGTGAAAGGATAGGCGCCCCGGATGGAAGCTCCGGCTGGACGAATAAATATTTTAATCCTATTAGATTTTCTTCCTTCCTTGTCGCCCACACATTTCCAATCACCGTTCCAACTAACAAAAAATCATCCCCTTAAACTAATCCATAACCTGGATGCTTTTTTTCAACTCTCTTGCAGCATCTCGTGCCAATGGAGTCACCATTGTGCCTTTCCGAACCGAAATCATCTCGTACTGCCATGCCTGCACATCTCTTTTGGTTAAGAGATTTTTTTGAAAATGAACTTCTTTTGGTTCGTTTTGTTCAGGTGATACCTGATTGGTCACAGGCTGGGGTTTTACGAAAGGCTCCCCATCCTTAACAAGGAAACCAGCCTGACCGCTTGTAATGAACCCGGCATTAGCTTCATCGGTATCGATATGCATCTCAAGCTGATATCTCGGTGAAACCCTTATCAATACTTTTTCGAACGAAACCGGGCGTTCCCCTTCTGTTCGGATTCGTACATACTCGCCGTTTTCTACGCCAAAATAAGCGGCATCCTCTGGGTGCATATGAATATGCGCCTGAGCAACGATCAGTCCTTCATTTTTATAAATACTTCCTTTTGGCCCTGCCAGAGTAATCGGTGCAGATCCAGCAATATTGCCCGATTCCCTTACGGGCGGTTTCAACCCAAGCTTTACTGCATCTGTACTGCTGACTTCCACTTGTGTTAAAGAACGAGCCGGACCGAGGATTCGCACTTTTTCAATGCTTCCTCTTGGTCCGACAATGACCACCGTTTCATTAGCCGCAAATTGACCGGGCTGAGACAAGTCCGCTTTTTTCGTTAACTCATACCCTTTGCCAAAAAGCGTTTCTAAATCAGCTTGACTTAAGTGGCAATGGCGTGCAGAGACAGCCATCGGGATTGTATTGGGTCTGGAGTCCTTTTTTAACAATTGCTGAATCACTTCTTCAACAACCGTTCGAATGGCTTGTTCATTCATCGAATTGGCTCCTTACTTCTTACACTTCTACTTCTAATTTTGGTAAAATGCTCTCCAATTCGTTGTGCGGACGTGGGATGACATGAACAGATAATAGTTCACCAACACGTTCTGCTGCTGCCGCACCTGCTTCAGTTGCCGCTTTAACCGCACCTACATCTCCGCGGACAAGAACCGTTACAAGCCCGCCGCCAACATGAACTTTACCGATTAAATGTACGTTTGCTGCCTTTACCATTGCATCTGCTGCTTCCACGGATGCTACCAAACCTTTTGTTTCCACCATTCCTAATGCTGTTAATTCTCTAGCCATTGTAAATTCCTCCTATTAATTCATTTGATATTTTTTTAATACTTGATTTACCAATTCAGAAATTACCTGCGAATCTAGCTGGCCCGATACATTCACATTGCTTAAAACCTGATTCACAATCTCGTCTACATGGGTGCTGGCACCCCATTGTGGGGCAGGACTTTTGCTGGATGGTTTTGGAACATTAACTTCTTTTGTTCCATAGGCCATCCTTTTGATATTGATTAAATGGCGGGCCGATAGATTGTCTGAAGTAATATTACCGCCAAATGATCCACACCCAAGTGTCAGCGATGGCATCAATTCCGTTGTGGCTCCAACCGCACCAATGGAAGAAAGCGTATTCACCATTAGTCGTGATACTGGCATTGCTAACGCAAATTCACGGGCTACATTATCATCATTGGTGTGAAGGGATAAGCTATGTCCCATCCCACCTAAATTTAAGATTTTCACACACAGCTCTTTTGCACTTTCATAGCTTTCAGCTGTATAAATCGGAAAGATCGGCGACAGTTTTTCAATGGAAAAAGGAACGTCCTTCCCTATCCGCGTTTCTTCCGCAATTAAAATCGTTGTGTCGGCTGGAACGGAAATACCCGCCAATTCCGCAATCTTGACAGCACTTTGACCAACAATTGCCGGATTCAGCTTTCCTGGCAATGGTGAAATCACCATTTCTAAAAGTGATTTCTCCTGCTCATTTAAGAAATAGGCGCCATTATTTTTAAGCTCCCTTACGGCCATTTCTTTGACATTCTGGTCAACCACAATGGCTTGTTCCGTTGCACAAATCGTGCCGTTATCAAACGTTTTGCTTTGGACAATCATTTTGACCGCTTTTTCGATATTGGCGGTTTTTTCGATATAGACGGGCACGTTTCCAGGACCGACACCATATGCCGGCTTACCTGAACTGTAGGCAGCACGGACTAAATCTTTTCCGCCAGTTGCTAAAATCAAATTAATATCACGATGGTGCATTAATTCAGTGGTTGCTGCCATTGTTGGTTTTGAGATCCAGCCGATCATTCCGTCCGGCGCTCCCGCATCAACGGCTGCCTCTAAACAAATCTTTAAAGCGGCGACTGAGCATTTCACTGCCCGTGGGTGCGGACTAAAAACGATTCCATTTCTTGTTTTTAGGGCGATTAATGCTTTAAAAATCGCACTCGAGGTTGGATTTGTCGTTGGAATGATCCCGGCAATCACCCCAAAAGGGGAGGCGACTTCGACTATTTTCTTTGTACGGTCCTCGTTAATGATTCCAACTGTCTTCTCGTTTTTAATAGATTCATAGACAGCAAGTGAACCGACGTCATTTTTCATTTTTTTATGTTCGACCACACCCATTCCGGTTTCTTCGACCGCCAACTGGGCTAATTCAAGTGATTTGGCAGCAGCCGCTTCGGCAGCCCGTTTCACAATTTTGTCGACTTGTTCTTGGGAAAACGCCAAGTACTTTTGCTGTGCTTCTTTCGCTTTCTGAACTGCATCCCGCATTTCCTGAATGGATTGTAGATCTAAATCAAATGGCAACAGGGACACTCCTTTCTTTTTTAGGTGTGAAATTTTGATTTTCCCAAAGGGGGGGTGCTTTTAATTGCGAATCTTGGCTACTTATTTGCGAATTTATAAGTTTTATTTGCGGATCGAAGCATTTTATTTGCGAATTTACCTATTTTATTTGCGAATCTATCTTCATCTAAAATTGTTTCGGATTTCTCGCAATCTCGATAATCACAGCACGAAAAGCATCTGCTGCCGCCTGGCATGCCGATTGCGACCCGGTCAATAGCCCACCTCCAAAGTTTGTTTCCGAAGGCGGTCCAAAAAACTTAACCAGCTCTACATCCGCTGCCTTTAACGCCGCATCCATTCCATACACCGCCTCAAGCGGCGGGGCAATCAAATAGGCTAGTGCTTCTCCTTGATTAATCCCTGCCTCAGCTGATAGATAAGAACCGGTTCTTGCCACGACATGGGCATACAATGCATGGCTTTTTTCCTCATTGATTGCCTCAAAATACGCTTCATTTTCTGCGGTTTGAATCACCGCATCTATCCCGCTTTTCACTTCATCTGGACTTGGACCGGCCAACACGCCGATCATTTCACCAGACAATGGCCCTGATGCATGCGCGGAACCTGCGTAGAAGGACTTTGCATAGACAACATCAACATCTGCGCGTTTCGTTGCTTCATCAAGAGCTGTATAGCCGACATCGTCAATCGTTGAGGTAAAAATCGCTAAACTCCTTTGATGGGGTTTTAACTGAAACTGATCTGCTAAGGCAGGGTCAACGTTTGGAATAATCCGAACAGCCAAGATATTTGCATGAATTCGTTCTAATGCCATTTATTAACCCTCCCCTTATTGCTCTTTTTGTACTAGCGAAACACCGCTGGCTTCATATTTTAATATTTTTTGCACGACCGTTCCGATATAGGCGCCGGCCTCCACCGGTGGAATGCCGCCCTTATGAATATTGGAGATGACCATCCGGTCGGCCTCAATGGTGCCGTGGCGTGGTTCGTAACATAGATACGCACTTAACGATTCCGCACTCACGAGACCAGGACGTTCACCAATCAAGTAAACAATCACTTTCGGTTTTAGGATCTCCCCAACATCATCCATTGCCGCCACCCGGCCTTTTTCGATAAAAAATGGTGTTCCGACATCGAGCCCTAAGCTTTGAAGCGATTGATTAAGAGATAAATAGACATCCTCTAAATTTTCATCGACCGCTTTCGAACTTAAGCCGTCAGAAACAATAATTTGAACCGTCGGAGACTTTTTACATTTTTGATCAATTAATTGTTTTGCCTCATCAGAGAGCTTTCGGCCGAAGTCAGGACGGCGGACATAGACCTCTTTGTCGGAAACCTTCGTGTTAACTTTTAATAAGGATAAGCTTTCAAGTATTTTCGGATCGACATCACCATAAACGGCATCGACTGCTGCCGCATGGTCAAAGCGAAACTTCAGCCAAGTGTCCGTTTTGGGCCTTAATCCCGCACGGCCGACGCCAATTCTAGCCGGTGTTTTGCTAATTAAAAGATCCAGCTCTTCCTTATTCATCGGATTTTCAAGTCCTACAGGCGGCTTTGGTTCAAGAAATATTTCTTTTTCATGGGCTGTTTCCGTGCAGCCCGGACCTTGATTGCACTCTGTTTCAACATGATTCGTCCGGTGGTTCCAAAATTTCACTTCCACTTTTGCCGATGAATCATCGTTCATCTTTTTCTTCACCGCTTCCACCGCCGCACCGCCAGAAGCGGTCTTCGTCTGCAATTTTTCAACTACCATTTTCGTGATTTGTTCCACTAACTCAGGATTCACTCTTTACACCTCCTATCGCGAAAAAATCGTCGGGTCCCCTGCATATTTACTTAATTTCCCGTTTTCAAAAATCCCCATTTTCTCCAGCCATGCTTCAAATGATGGTGCCGGCCGTTTATTCAGCGTCTGTCTTAATGTCGCAACATCGTGATAACTTAAGCTCTGGTAATTGAGCATACAATCATCACCCATTGGCGCAGCGATAATAAAATTCACCCCTGCCGCGGAAAGCAGCACGCCAAGATCTTCAATGTCATTCTGGTCTGCTTTAATATGGTTCGTATAGCAAATATCAACGCCCATTGGAATGCCATGCATTTTTCCCATAAAATGATCTTCAAGACCGGCTCGAATCACTTGTTTGTTGTTGTACAAGTACTCTGGTCCGATAAAGCCGACTACCGTATTGACAATATACGGGTCATAGTAGCGGGCAAAGCCATAATTCCGGGCTTCCATTGTCAATTGGTCGATATCATAATGAGCTTCGGCGGATAATTCCGAGCCTTGACCTGTCTCAAAATACAAACGTTGTGGACCAGTTCCTGTACCGTATACTTTCGCCATTTCATTGGCTTCCTCCAAGAGGGAAGCGGTAATCCCGAAAGAACGATTCGCCGCTTCGGTTCCGGCAATACTCTGGAAAATCATATCTGCCGGTGCCCCCTGCTGGACCGCTTTCATTTGAGCTGTCACATGGGCAAGCACACAGTTTTGCGTTGGAATTTCCCATTTTTGAATAAAGTCATGTGTCGCATGCAATAACCGTTTTACACTTTCAACGGAGTCATCTACTGGGTTTATTCCAATTACTGCATCTCCAATCCCATACGCAAGCCCTTCTTTCATGGAGGCCATCATCCCGTCGACATTATCCGTCGGATGGTTGGGCTGCAGCCTAGAGGCTAACACTCCTTTTTGACCAATCGTAATATTGCATTTGGATAAAACTTCAATTTTATTGGCGGCATGGATTAGATCGAGGTTGGACATGATCTTTGCCACCGCTGCAATCATTTCACTATTCAGACCTCGACTGAGGCGTTTCAAGTCTTCACCGGTAGTTGAATCGTTCAGGATATACTCGCGAAGCTCCGAAACAGACCAATTTTTAATCGATTGATAGATGGGTTCGTTGATCTGACCCTCGATAATCCTTGAAACCTCATCCTCTTCAGGAGATAGCATTGGATTTTCCCTAATATCTTGTAGTGTTAAGTAGCTCAACACTTGTTTTGCTGCAATTCTTTCCTGAACGGTCTCAGCAGCAATCCCTGCTAAGCGGTCGCCGGATTTTTCTTCATTTGCTTTCGCAAATAAATCCTTTAGTGAGGAAAATTGATAAACAGTACCTAAATAGGTGGACTTTAATCTCATAAGAATGCCCCCTTTCGTCATTTCTGGAATGTTAATGTTTTTATGATGACAGGAACAACATCGGTTTCGAGCACTTGGCCTATATCCAAATAGTCCCCATTTTCAACTTTAATTTGATCAATACAAATGACGGATTGCACCGGAGCCTTCCGCTTGAGTGTTTGCCCGAGAACTTTTGCATAATCCCGGTCAAGCACAAGGACCAATTCTTGAGTTTGATTCGGTTTTTGTTTCATTGCTTTGAGGATGGATTCAGCAAATTCATCGATTTCACGGAATTTTAAGTAAGGCAGTTCTGAAAAATAAACCGCAAAATTCTGTCCGTCACGCTGTGGGTCATAGAGATCGAGTGCTTCCTCAATCCGCTTGGATAATTGGTTTATTTCCGTTTTAAAATCATCTTCGAATCGAATCTGGTAAACCGGCAAGTTCTTCATCGGCAATTTACGATGATCAACTTCAATGGTTGCGCCGCTGATTTCAGTCGTTTGCATTCCGGCGCCCAGCACTGTGGCCCGAACCGTTTCCTGCGGCTTTACCCAAGTCCATTGAGCAAGACTTGAGCTTTCCTTTAAGGAGGCGGCTAACATCAACCCGATATCATCGTATTTGGCCGACTGTACGGTTCCGGTCTCATGCTGATAAATGCATTCACTTATCCCGCCTGAGAACATAATCGCCTCAATATCTTCCACCCAGTTAGGTTCATGCCCTAGCAGCAACGTTAGATCCTCGTTTGTGAGTGCCTTTTTTAACATCCGCGCAATGACATCTGCCATAAAATCGGTTACTTGTTTTATAGCGGATGGATTTTGGGTTTGCCCCTCCACCATCCTTGAATCCCATTGTCTCAGTAAATTCTTAACTGGCGGAGAAATACTCTGGATTTTATTTTCGTTACATTCAATTAATCTGCCGCCTACATGAAGCGTACAGGTTCCACAAAGTCTGCCAGATTTATAAACGGCCACATTGGCGGTACCCCCGCCGATATCGATATTGGCGATAACCTTCCCCGTATCTTTCGAATATTCATAGGCGCCCGATCCCTTAGCGGCAATCATTCCTTCTAAGTCAGGACCAGCTGTTGCAACTAGAAACTCTCCAGCCTGGTCAGACAGCTGATGCAGCATTTCTTCTGCATTTGACTTTGTGGCTGTTTCACCCGTAATGATCACTGCCCCCGTTTGAATATCCTTCGGCTCAATACCTGCTTTCTGATATTCCTTTCTGACAAGGTCTTCAATTTTTCCAATATCAATCGTGGTTGGTGAAAGCAGCGGTGTCCGGTAAATCGGGCTGCGATGGATGACCTGTTTGTCAATGATTTCAATTCGCGGCACATGTGCCCCGCCAGCCATATTCATTAACGTGAACCGGCTGATTACAAGCTTTGTTGTACTTGTTCCTATATCGATCCCCGCACTGATCATTTCTTCTTTTTGCGGGCCTTTGAAATTCATCTCAACTCCCCCAAAAAAACAAAAAGCGCCCCTTGTAAACTATCCCAAATTAGATAGTTTAAAAGAGGCGCCATTGCCATTAAATTCATTTGTTATTCATAATATAAATTATTTTCTGGATATTGTAAAGGCTTTCATTTAAAAAATAACAAATGGGGATGGATTTCCTTCAAGATGCTTCTTCATTTCCTGTGTCGAACGGAAGTTTACCAGATTCCGAATCTCCTCTATTCCTTCCTTTTTTAGGGAAGAGGTAATGACAATCGGACCTTTGGTTACGATTACCTTTTTTAACAAAGAAATAGCTAGTTCAACGTCAGCCTGGTCTGAATCACTTTTTGTGACGACCCCTATGGGGATTTTATTGATTCCGCTGCTGAATCCTGGCGGGAAAATCATTTTCTTCTTGGTCGCATCCTGTAAAAACAAGACATGGGTCACTTCTAATGCCGTTGCCATGATATTTTTATAGTAGAACGGGTTTTCACAATATTCTCCTGGGGTATCAACAATCCAATCATAGTAATTCAGCGACTGCGTTTTCACAGCAGGTACGTCCCGGCCAAGCAATGCATTCGTTAACGTCGATTTTCCAGCCCCAATGGAACCGATCAGCATGGCTCGGTTCTTTTTCATCATCCTAATTCCTCCTTTCTTGAAAAATTCTATTTTCTGATTCTATGACTTCGTGATTTCCGCCGGGGTATATTTCAGCGTAGCCTGCAAGAAACGGTTAATTTCCTGCATCGCCATTTCCACCTCTGAAACATTGCCGACAATCACAAGACTTCCGGTAAAGCGATCCAAAAATCCTAACTTGACATTCGCCGATTTGGTGGCTAAATCTCCGGCAATAATCACCGTCTCACTTGGGGTCAGCGTCAAAATCCCTAATGCCCCAGCCTCCTGTATCCCCAGTTTTTCAAACATATCCGGGTCCGGATTGGCAATAATATGGCTTAAAGTGACCTGTTTTCCTGGGACAAACTCCTGTATAAACCTCTTTTTCTCTTCGTTCACGACAAACCCACCTCTCAAATTAATAAAAAAATGCCTAATAGACTTTATTTTTATAAAAAATAAAACCTACTAAGCACCATTGCTTCATCTATTCACTTGTAACTAACTTGGGTACTTCAAAATAATGTACTTTGCCACTTTTTCCAATGGCATTTGTTTTTTCATGCTGAGGTCTCTAATCTTATTGTAAGCCGTTTCCTCCGGTAAATTCAATTGTTTCATTAAAATTCCTTTAGCTTTTTCAACAATCTTTCGGTTTTTCAGTTCCCGATTCATTTCTTCTACTTTTTCTTTGTAAAGAATTGCATTTTCTGCCTGCTTCAAAGCAATTTCAACTGCAGGAATCAAGTTAGCCTCCGAAATCGGCTTTACAAGATACCCTAAAATATTTGCCTTCTTCGCTTTTTCTATATATTCCTTTTGACTATAGGCCGTTAACAGCAAAATCGGAATATTGAATTTGTTGGAAATAATCTCACTGGCCTTTAATCCGTTCAGCTTCGGCATTTTAATATCCATGATCATTAAGTCAGGCTTATGGCTGTAGGCCAATTCAACTGCTTTCTCGCCATCAGCTGCTTGTGCAACAACATCATAGCCAGCATCTTTTAACATGAGGGAAACATCCAATCGGACGATGGACTCATCTTCTACTACGATAATTCGCTTTTTCATTCCTTAACCCTCCCTCGCAAAGGGAAATTCGACGGTTACTTCCGTTCCTTCACTAGTTCCTTCAATGGAAAAATGGCCCGTTAAATCGTGTTCAATCATCATTTTAACTATATCAAGTCCTAATGAAGGCTTCATGGAAGGAGTATAGCCAATTCCATTATCCATTACGAGGACTCTTACTGCAGAAGCCTCTTCCTGGATGACTACATCAATTTGGCCCTCTGTCATCTCCGAAAATGCATGCTTCACACAATTTTGAATTAATTCATTTATAACCAGAGCAACGGAAACAGCTAGATTCGATTTAATAAAGATCTTTGGGCCCGAATAGACGATCGAAATCAATTTTCCTTCATGATCTTCACTAAAGACCAGCATATTCCCGATTTTTTCTATTAAACTAACAAGTTCTACATCATCCTGATTTTCAGAATTGGATAAGATGATTTCATAGACAGAGGCAATACTTACAATTCGGTTAAGGCTCTTGATAAAATGAAACTTGCTTTCTTCGGGGACCCCTCTTCGCATCTGCAGCCGAAGAAGACTCGCTACCGTTTGCAAGTTATTTTTTACGCGATGATGGATTTCCCGGATGGCCACGGTCTTTACGGTAAGCTCCCTCTCTTTTTCGCGCAGCTCTGTTAAGTCACGAAAAATGATAAATGATCCGCTATTTTTCTCATGCTGCACAAGAGCAATTTTTTTCATTTGAAAGACTTTATTTTGAATGATGATTTCTTGGATCACAAGTTCATCCGGCAGCCTGCACATTTCTGCAAGGTTAGGAAAATAGGAAGTAAAAAGTTTGCCGCTTTTACATTCCTTCGAACACATTTCTAATACAAGATTCATCGCAGCAGGATTCGAATATTGAATCCGTAAATCCTCGTCAATGATGAATAGAGCTTCCTCTATCACTTCTGGGATAAAAGGGCGATTTTCAGCCATTCCCAGTAAGAGTTCGCTAAGCGTCTCATTCGCCTCTGTTAACGCTTTCAGTTTATTTTGATTTTGGAGCTTATCACTGTTGTCTTTCTCCATGATCAACGTGCCAATCACCCGGTTATGGATTCCAACAATCGGAACAACGCTTTGTTCGACTTTTTTCCCTTCCTGGGTTAAGGCATGATTGAGAAAAAGCGGCTTACCCGTCCGAAACGCATAAAAAACAGCAGGCTCAAACGTTTCGTAGGCAAACTTTCCGACCACCGGATTTTTATAGACAGAATTAGCCGTTCCAGGTGCTGCTTCTGCCACCACAATAGCATGCTTTTTTTCCCTTGTTTGACAATCGACAAACACATTCGCTTGATTTAAATCGGCAATTAATTGCAGGTTTTGAACCACTTCTTGGATCTTTTGTATGTCTTGTTCCGATAGGTCTGTGTGAAGCTGACATAGAGTTACTACGGTGTTCATCTCAGTTTTAATCATGTCTTAGCTCCAATCTTTAATCTTCAAATATATAAAAATATTTTATATATCATTTATATTAGTGTCAATCTTCTGTTTTTTTACAAAAAATGATATAAAAACAGAAGGACAATTAAAAACTTCCCCAAATGGGGATAAAATAAACAAAATAAAGCAGCCGTTTCGGCTGCTCTCCTTTTGTCTTTTATTCTTTTGGTCCTTTCCTACAGTCGTCTCCTGGATTCTTTATAAGGAGAAAGTAGTTGCGGCACTGCATCAATCGATGTTACATGTGCACCAGGTCGCTGCCCGTGGTTCCATTTTCCATTAAGTGCACGCTCGATTTGGGCTCCCAGTTGAAGTAGCAATCCATCATCGCCTTGCCGTGTGAGCGCGTGAATACCAAACGGCAGCCCGTTCTCAAGCTCAGCCATCGGCAACGAGATGCCTGGAAGGCCACAGAGATTGGCGATCGAAGTATAAGAGAATATGCGCCAGAGGTTTTCGAACCAGTCGTATACGGATGGATTATCACTTATTGTCAGATACTCATTCGTTCCAACCAAAGGCGTGGGTAGGGCCATGGTCGGGGTTAGGATGATGTCCCAGTCTTCAAAGAAGGCGGCTAGCCTACGGGAAGTGTTATTGAACACGGACTGCATGTTGGCGCGTTGCGTATAGGAGGCGAAACGGCCTTCTTCCCAGACCCGAATGCACATCGGTTCAATAAGATCGGCAGGCGGCCGTTCCATGTCTTTTTGCTCCAATAGACCCGAAATTGTTTGTGAAAAATTCATGATATAGCACTCGGTTTGAGCCGCGTAGGCGGCATGAAAGTCAATATCCGGGATAATCCACTCGACGTGATGGCCAAGTTCCTCGAGGAAGCCAGCCGCCCGCTCCAATTCGGCAACAATGTGCGGTGTGGCCTGGTAATCACCCCATTCATGTGAAACGGCAATACGAAGTCTATCCGGATCTCGTCGTATTAGTTCGGAGTAAGGCTGCTGCGGCATCCAATAGGGCATGAACTCGCCAGGTGCTCCACCTCTACAATTGTCCACAAAGGCTGCGGTGTCACGTATTGTGCGTGAGTGACAGCCCTGAACGGAGACTACACCCATCAAGTCCGAACTGTATGGAGCTACTGAAAAGACACCACGGGACGGCTTCAAACCGATGTTGCCGTTCACACCCGCGGGAATTCGAATCGAGCCACCGCCATCAGTCGCATGTGAGATTGGAATGATTCCGGCCGCAACCGAAGCTGCCGTGCCAGCAGAAGAGCCGCAGGTTGTATAGTCAAGATTCCAAGGATTTCGCGTAATATAGACGTCTGGATTCTCGGCTGAACTGCAGAGCCCAAACTCTGGTGTTGTCGTTCGCCCGATGATGTTGAGACCTGCTTGGCGGATGCGCTTGGTAAGGAAGCTATCGGCTGAAGAACGATTTCCTCGCATCAAAAGAGAACCCATTTCCTGTAGGCGCCCTTTAAGAGTGGGTCCTAAATCCTTCATCAGAAAGGGTATTCCTGCAAAAACCCCGGCAGGATTCGTTCCATCCTTCATGGGGTCAATGACCGCATCATCGAAGACCTCAATGATGGAGTTGATCGCAGGATTTAATGCATCTATGGCAAGGACAACCTGTTGGGCCACCTCTCGCGGGGTAATCTGACCTTTCCGTACCAAATCGGCGAGTCCGATAGCATCAAGCTTAGACCATTCATTCCAGCTCATAACTGATTTCAAAGAGTCTCACTCCTTCACATTTGTTCAGATTGGATATTTATCATTTCAATCTTAACTTTTCATTCCAGTATAAAAACGTTCTATTAAATCCTGATCATCCACAAAGTTATATACAGCCACTTATAACCGGTCCGTTTTATGATTATTAAATAAATCTTTATGAGCGATAATTCCTTCAACACTTTCTGCTGATTTAACCGCGTTTATTATCGCCAGCTCCATGACCTTTGCTGCAAGCCCGCCAATCACATCTACTGGAACCCTTTCTCCACCGGTGGACACAGCAAAAATGGTGTCACCATCAAACATGGTATGAGCTGGATAAATCGTTCTTGCATACCCATCCTGAGCCATTTGTGCTACTTTCGTTGCCTCAGCCTTCGTTAAATCTGCATTTACAGCAATCACTCCAATGGTGGTATTAGACCCCGCAGGTATGGTAGGTTGATAGTTTTGTTCAAGCAGCTTGATACTATCAACTAGAATTCCCTCCTGATACGGCCCTGCCAAAATTTCTCCCGTGGAAGGGTCACGGACATCCCCGGCAGGATTGACAGCTACAATTGCCCCAATCACCACACCATTTTCTAGTCGGAGCGATGCACTTCCGAGACCTCCCTTCATACAAAAGCCTGGACCGGCCAATTTACCAACGGTAGCTCCACAGCCGGCTCCAGAATTTCCAGTGTCAAACTTCTCAGTTATGGCCGCTTTCGCTGCTTCATAACCCATCTGTTTATCAGGCCTGACCTTTGGGTTGCCGAATGGAAGGTCGAACAAAACCGCTGCCGGGACAATTGGCACCTTGGCCACACCCACATCTAATCCAATATCTTCTTCCTCTAAAAATTGCATCACGCCAGAAGCGGCATCCAAACCAAACGCACTTCCGCCGCTTAAACAAATCGCATGCACTTTATCAACTAAATTAACGGGGTTCAAAAGGTCCGTTTCCCGGGTACCGGGAGCGGACCCTCTTACGTCCACTCCTGCTACCGCACCACCTTCAAAAAGGATCGCTGTACAACCGGTCAATGCTTGTTGATTTTCTTTATTGCCGACTTTTACTCCTGGTACATCGGTAATTTGATTATTCATTCCTTATAGATCCTTAGAAATTTTTGATTTTTGTGTTTTGCCAATCTGTTTCCAAGCTAATACAACCGCTACCGTCACAATCGTCCCTACAATGGCTTCAGGAATTCCGTTTGTAATTCCGACTGTCCAGGCGACTCCCGCGGTTAAATAATGACGGACTACAGCCATCGTTAATACAAGTACAGTATTTGCCAATGTCCCGATAAATGCAGCGGCACCAACTGCGAAGTATTCACTTTTGCGGCGGAGTCCTACATACACAAGCCATGCCACCACGCCGATAAAAAGCCGAGGTAAAATCGCAACTAATGGATCCTTAAAGAGTGGAACCGTTGCGTTAAGGAAGGAAGAGATCCCAAAAATCGCTCCAACAATTAAGCCGACAATCGGCCCCTGCATAATACCACCGATAATCGCAGGAATGTGCATAATGGTCGCATTCCCTGCTGCTGTTGGAACAGGAATATAACCCAGCCTTGTGACCCCCAATAAAATGGCTACTGCCCCAAGCACTCCAGCAATGACAATATCCCGAACCGTTAATGATCTTTTCATTCAAATTCTCCCCTTTGTTTTCGTTTTTTTATTAAAAAGGAAACGGATATAAAAGCAGTAGTAATGAGAATAAAAGTCCAACTAGTAATACAAGATAATCCTTCGCGATTGCTTTATACACGGAGTAGGAACTCCTTTCGCCACCTGGTGTATAGCAGCGTGATTCCATTGCAAGAATCAAATCCTCGGCCCTTGCCAAGGCGATATTAAATAAAGGGATAATGATTGGAAACGTTTCTTTTGTTCTTTGAATGATTCTCCACCATCCGCCGCTACCAAAGTCAGCTCCCCTTGAGGCTTGTGCTTTCATCATTTTTTCCATCTCGATGGCAAATGTTGGGACAAATCGAATCGCAATCGTTGTAATCAGTGAGATTTCATGGACCGGGAACTTTATTTTCTTTAACGGACTCAGTAAGCTTTGTATGGAATGAGTTAATTCTGTGGTGGAAGTAGATAAGGTAAGAACACTGCTTAAGAAGATAATTTCAATAAATCGAACAGCTGAAACCACTACCAATCGAATGCTTTCACTAGTGATGAAGATAAAGCCATAATCCACATACACTCTGCCATCTGAAAAGAGCTGTCCTTGAAAAAGCAACTGCAATATCGCTAAGATGATAATAAAGGGAATGGCTGGTTTCACACCTGATAACCCGTAGCTGATTGGGATTTTAGATGCCCAGAATAAATAAAGAGATAAAACTAAACCAATCGCATTTCCGAGATAACTCGTATTAAGGGCGATGGCCACCACGAGAATGACAAAAACAAGAAGCTTTATTCTTGGGTCTAATCGATGAACAAATGAGGCTGTTGGTACGTATTGACCGATTGTAATACTTCGGGATATTTCAAATTCGCTGGACATTTCGCGAACCCTCCTTCTTGCCGGTAAGAACCTTTTTGATTTCCTCTGCTGCTTCCGTGATGGAAAAGGCATCCGTATTTACTTGGTATCCAAGATCGGTTAATCGATAAAGAACCTTTACCGTTTCAGGGGTCCCGATTTGATGCCGCTGCAGTTTTTCTTTATCCGTAAAAATTTCTTGTGGGGTGCCTGTTAACACGTCTGTTCCACCTGCCATCACATAGACACGGTCTGCTAACATGGCGACCTCCTCCATGTTGTGTGACACAAAAACGACCGTTAATTTTTCTTCCTTGTTTAACCGTTTAATTTTATCAAGCAATTCCTTCCTTGACCTGGGATCCAGACCCGCTGTCGGTTCATCTAGAACTAAAATCTTGGGTTTTAAGGCAAGGATCCCCGCTAAGGCGACCTTCCGTTTCTGTCCGCCGCTTAACGCAAAGGTCTGTCTGTCCTTCATTGCCTCAAAATCCAAGCCAACAACTGACATCGCCCATTTAACGCGCTCCCTCACCTCCTTTAGTGGAAGACCTAATTTGAATGGCCCATAGGCAATATCATCGCCTATGATTTTTTCAAAAATCTGATCCTCCGGGTTTTGAAAAACAAGACCCACTTTTTGCCTAAGTGTTTTCAAATTTACCTTTTTCTTTGATAAGTCTTCCCCATCAATGATGACTTTTCCAGTTTCTGGACGCATCAGTCCATTGAAGTGCTGGATTAAGGTTGACTTTCCTGACCCGGTATGGCCAATGATGGCTATGCATTCCCCTTCTTCTGCATACAGGTTGGCTCCTTTTAGGGCAACATGCTCCATCGGGGTCCCTTTCATATACGTATGGGATAGATTTTCTATTTCGATAATCGGCCTGCTTGACATTTAAACCACCTCCTCTTTAGAGAATTTCTCCACTTCCTCAATAAACTCATTTTCTTGAATGATGTCCGTTGAAAATTCGGCAAATTGGCTGTGAATCACCTCGGCCATTTGGCTTACTGCTGGGACTTCTAATTGGAGATTCTCTAATTCCTGCTTATGTTTAAAAATTTCTCGCGGTGGACCGTCCATGACAATCTGCCCGCCTTCGATGACGATAATCCGGTCAGCCTCCGCTGCCTCTGACATATGGTGGGTAACGGTAATCATCGTCATCCCCGTATTGTTCATTTTTCTCATCACTTGAAGAACTTCTTTTCGACCAAAGCTATCCAGCATACTGGTTGCTTCATCAAAAACGATACACTCCGGCTGCATGGCCAGCACACCGGCAATCGCCACCCTTTGCTTCTGGCCTCCGGAGAGGTGATGCGGCGGCCTGTGGCGATACTGAGACATTTTGACCACATTTAATGCTTCATCGACTCTCTTTTTCATTTCTTCCCTTTGGACACCAATATTCTCCAGTCCAAATGCGACATCTTCCTCCACGATGGTCGCAACAATTTGGTTATCTGGATGCTGAAAGACCGTGCCGACAGCTTGACGAATCTCCCGTCTCTTTTCAATTTCCTTCGTGTTATGACCGTGAACCCAGACATCACCATTATCCGGGGTTAAAATCCCGTTCAGGTGCTTGGATAAGGTAGATTTTCCTGAACCGTTATGGCCGATGATGGCAACATATTCTCCAGGGAAGACAGAAAAGGAGATATTATTGAGAACGGATACTTTCGTTTTTTCATTAATTTTGTAGGAAAACGATACATTTTCTAAGCGAATAATCGGCTCCATTTTATGCTCCTCTCGTTTAAATACCGCGGCCACCGTCAATATTCAGAACCTCTCCGGTTACAATCTTCGACAGATCCGAGGCTAAGTAAAGTGCACCCTGGGCAATATCTTCCGGTTGAATTAAGGTTCCTAATGGAACGCTGTCCTGGAAGATTTTTTTCATTCCCTCTTCCTTTTGTGCGTCATCCCCTACCAGGAATTTACCAATCATCGGTGTATCGGCCGGGCCGGGATTGATGGCATTGACTCTAATTTTATAAGGAGCTAACTCAATCGCTAATGCTTTGGTCAGCATGATGGCTGCCCCTTTTGAGGCACAATACGCGTTTAATCCTGGTCTCGCTCTAATACCGGCGATGGAAGCAATATTCACAATACTTCCTCCCTTTTGCTGCTTCATGAACGGCACAGCATACTTAGACGTTAAAAAAATCGATTTTGTATTCACGTTCATAATTAAATCCCATTGTTCCAAGGTTAATTCTTCAATCGCGGTGAAGGATTGGGGAACACCAGCACAGTTAATGACAATATCCAATCCGTCATACGCTTCCACTGTTTGATTCACAAGATTTGCCACATCTGCATCCCTCGTTACATCAGCTTGAATGGCTTGCACTCGATTTAGACCAGTTGAACCTGCGGCTGCTTTTGCCGATTCGTAATTTAAATCCGCAAACGTTACATTCGCTCCTTCCTTGGCGAAAGCTTGAGCAATCGCTTTCCCCATTCCCGAGCCGGCTCCTGTTATAATGGCCGTTTTTCCGTTTAATAAACTCATAGATTGGACACCTCCAATAATGTGATTTTAGATTTTCGGGCTGAGACTTAATTGAACCATTTTAGAAACGATTGCATCGCCCATTTCAGTGGTTTTTGATGTGCCTCCAAGGTCAGGTGTTTTTATTTTTCCATCGATTAATACCTCTTCAATGGAATCGAGGATCAGTTTCCCTGCTTCAGGGAGTTCGAGATGGTCCATCATCAGACTAAGGCTCCAAATCGAGGCAATTGGATTAGCAATCCCTTTTCCTGCAATATCGGGTGCGGAACCATGAATCGGTTCAAACATGGAAGGGTAGATCCGTTCCGGATTGATGTTTCCAGATGGGGCCAGCCCTAATCCTCCAACGATGGCTGCGCCTAAATCTGTTAATATATCACCAAACAAATTACTACCCACAACCACATCCATTGTCTCTGGTCTTGAAATAAAATAAGCTGCTAGTGCATCAATATGATAGATTTGTGTGCTTACATCAGGATAGCTATTACCTATTTCTTTTACGATCTCGTCCCAAAAAGGCATGGTAAAGTTAATCGCATTTGATTTTGTTGCCACTGTTAGGTTTTTCTTGGCCCTTTTTTCTGCCAAGGAAAAAGCATAGTTTACTATTCTTTCCGAACCGTATCTTGTAAAAATATTATTTTGAACAGCTAATTCATAGGGGGTTCCCTCATGAACGCGCCCGCCGCTATTGGTATACTCTCCCTCGGTATTTTCCCTTACAACCACAAAGTCAAGGTCTTTATGGGATTTATACCGCAACGGGCTTTCTAACCCTTGAAGAAGTTTAATCGGCCGTAAATTCACATACTGCTGAAATTTACGGCGAATGGGCAGGATTAGCTCCCAAACGGATATATGATCCGGTACCGATTTTGCACCAACAGCCCCAAAGAGAATAACATCAAAATCTTTTAATAGATCTAACCCATTCTCGGGCATCATTCTCCCATTTTGAAGATAATAATCACACCCCCAATCAAAAGATTCACAAGAAAAAGTGATACCGCCGTGTATTTCTTCCGCTTTTTTTAATACCTTTATGGCCTCATTTATCACTTCTGGGCCAATTCCGTCCCCAGGAATTAAAGCAATGGAAAAGTGCTGCAAATCTGTCACTCCTTTCACTTAAATTTCTTCGAAACTACTTTTCATCCGCACTTTTTATTTTGATCGCGATATTTTTCAATTGCGTATAATTTTGTAGCGCTTCTACTCCTTTTTCACGGCCAATTCCACTTTTTTTATAACCCCCAAATGGAAGTTCAACGCCCCCGGCCGCACCATAGTCATTAATAAAGACCTGACCGCTTTTCACTTTACTCGCTACTCTGTGAGCCCGGGATAGATCATTTGTCCAAATCCCGGTAACAAGACCATAGGATGTTCCATTTGCTAATTGAATCGCTTCTTCTTCGGTTGAAAATTCAAATACAGTCAATACCGGTCCAAATACTTCCTCTTGAGCCATTTCACTGGCTGGAGAAACGTGATCAATAATGGTTGGTTCAAAATAATAACCTTCACCCGGCTCCTCTACTTTTGCTTGCTTTCCACCAATTATGACCCGTGCACCTTGGTCTTTTGCTCTTTCAACCATTGCTAGTATTCTGTCAAACTGCCTTTTTGAAATAATGGGACCTAGCTCGCAGTCATTAACACCGGGACCAATTTTAATGTTTTTCATTCGCTCCGTTAACTTCTCGATTATTTCCTCTTTGACTTTGGAGTGAACTAGCAGCCTGGAACCGGCTGAACAGGTTTGACCTGCATTCTGAATAATCGAACGAGTCACCCATGTCACCGTTTCATCGATATCACAGTCCGGAAATACAATATGTGGTGACTTCCCTCCCAGCTCGAGTGTGACAGGAACAATATTTTGCGCCGCAGAGATCATCACGCTTGTACCGGTGCCAACGGAACCCGTAAAAGTGATATGATTGACATCCGGGTGATTCACCAGTGCTGCACCTGCTTCAGGCCCATAACCTGTTACAACTTGAAGAACATCTTTAAGGACTTCTATCTCAGCAAATATTTCTGCCAGCTTTAATGCTGACAGAGGGGTATCTTCGGCAGGTTTTACAACCACAGTATTTCCAACCGCTATGGCAGCTGCCACACCCCTTGATGTAATCTGAAGGGGGTAGTTCCAAGGGATAATTTGCGCACAAACCCCCATTGGTTCTCGTACCGTGTAGTCAATAACATTTGGCGCTACCGGGATTGTTTCTCCAAACATTTTATCTGCAACACCTGCATAATACTCAAAATAGCGTGCACTGCTTTCTACATCGCTTCTTGCTTGGGTGAGAGGCTTCCCCGTGTCTAAGGTTTCAATCAGTGCCAGTTCTTCCGCTCTTTCACGTATTCTTCGTGCTACTTCATAAAGGGCATTTCCTCTTATACTAGGTTTTAATGATTGCCATTCAATTGTTTCAAAAACCGTTTTCGCTGCTGCAACGGCCAGATCGACATCTTCCTTTCCGCCCCTGGGAACTGTGCCGATCACTTCTTGATTGGCAGGATTGTACGATGAAAAAAACTCCCCTGAAACGGATGTTACCCATTCACCATTGATATACATTCTTTCCATTGTGAACCTCCATTTTGTCAAGGCTATAATTCTTACCCTATATATTTGCAATTTTTGTGCCAAGATTGAAAATTTAGAAAAATCGGAAATATCAAATAAAAACAGGGATATAATATCCCTGTTAAAAAAAATGATGTTTTAATCTGCAACATCGTATTGTATTTT
The DNA here is from genome assembly GCF_019219025.1 of Bacillus sp. sid0103. The sequence goes on from NZ_JAHUWN010000004.1 coordinate 231,949, forward strand.
GAAACATCAAATATCATATTCTTTGATTTTTCTCCAAAGAGTGGAGCGATCAATTCCAAGTGATTGAGCCGCTAACGTTTTGTTGTTTCCGAATTTTTCCAATGTCGTAAAGATGAGTTCTTTTTCCTTGTTTTTAATACTTTGTCTTTTTGTCGTTTCTTCTGAATCCTTCCGTCTCCTTATTTTATCAGAAAGAAACTTTGCCCCCTGTAGTCTTAAACTAGGACTCTCTTCAAGAACGACCAACCGTTCAATGGTATTCCTTAATTCGCGTATATTTCCAGGCCAGTCATATTTCTGGAATAAACCAATTAGTTCTTCTTGAACGTTGATGATTTTATTTTTTCTCTTTTCATTAAACTCATTTAGAAAAGCCTCTACCAGTTTTGGTATATCCGCTAAACGCTCGCGAAGAGGAGGCAATTCCAGAGATAGTACATTCAGACGATAATATAAATCAGATCGGAATTGTTTCCGATCCACCTCCTCCTCTAAATTTCGATTCGTTGCGGTAATGATTCGGACATCCACTGGTATAATTCGCTCCCCGCCCACGCGCCTAATGGTTCTTTCCTGTAGAACCCTTAATAGGAGAGCCTGAATTCGTAAAGGGATCTCACCAATTTCATCTAAAAATAGTGTGCCTCCATGAGCAAGTTCAAATAAGCCTGGTTTTCCTTCTTTTAGACCGCCTGTGAATGTGCCTTTCTCATATCCAAATATCTCACTTTCTAGTAGATTCTCTGGCAGCACTGCGCAATTGACCGCGACAAATGGACCAACTGATCGATGACTGGCGGAATGAATACCTTGAGCAAATAATTCTTTTCCAGTTCCAGACTCACCAGTGATTGATACAGTAGATTCTGTTTCAGCAAATTTCCTTGCTAGATCTTTTGCCTCCAGTATTTCCTGTGTTTCCCCAATAATATCACTTAACCGATATTTTGCCTCCAAGCCATTTTGATGAAGTTTCTTCCGCAGTTGTAATTCTACTTTTTGAATATCTGTAATTTCCTTGAAATTTGACACGGCTCCGACAATTTTTCCTTTGACGATGACAGGAGATCGGTTAATGACAATTTGTCGGCCTCCGATAGTCGCAATATCACCTCTTTCGATCTTCCCCGCTTTCAATACTCGGATCATATCAGATTGTGGGATGAACTCTGTGATGTTTCTCCCCTTCATTACCTTATCAACACCTAAGATTGTTTTTGCATGTTCATTAACCAGTCTAATGGTTCCGCTTCTGTCAATCGCAATCACTCCATCATGCGTTGAGTGGACGATTGCATCAACTTGATACCTTTCTTTTGTGATTTCCTCAACTAAATTCACTAATGATCCTGCGATCTTTAAAAAAGAAATCACAGAAGTAAAGGCGGGTTTAATAAAATGTAAATTTTTATTCCTTGGGTTAGAAATTAACCCTTTCATCCATATTGGGGCTAGATAAACGTGATTCGGCTTAAGTAGTCCTGCTTGTTTTTCGGTTAAAAAAGAAAGTTGAATCTCATCCTTCGTAACCTGTTCGGCGTTTTCTTTTCTCAACCACTCTATTTCTTTGGTTGAAGCAATTATTGAATACTCTCTTTTTTCTGGGATATCGAACAATCCCTTTATGCACTTTTTTACATCTTCTATATGTACTGAGATAGGGATAATTGGAAAAGAAAGACCGGCTAATTCTTTCTCGAAATTCACCGGTGTAATAATAACCATTGGATTCATGATCTGATCTAATATGGAATTAATGGAATAAAAACTCGCTGTTGAGTATCCCATTTCTTTTAATAAATGTGTAATTTGGTCTTCATATAAATCATTCATTTTAAAAAGTGCTATCATCCGTATCCCCCCTGAAAAAAGCTATGTAAATAGAATTGACTTTGAAAAAATATGTTAATTTTTGTATTTTTAAAATATTCTATATTTATCTTAAAATTCTATCTTTAAACTTTCAAGTGCAACTGAGTGATAGAATTTACCTGTTTTTGCTGACTTTTTTTCAATTGCCATATATTTTTTAAGAACAGAAGTAACAAAACTCAATTCCCCCTTCGTTATTCGGGCAATAAAAAGCAGCTACTTTTACATAGCTGCTAAAAGTTGGTGGGTATTGTTAGAGCTCCCTCCTATAAATCTTTGGTTGCCGCTGCAACCCCAATTTTAATTTCTTATATCTGATATTTTAATAGGAAAGACTTATTAACGAATTCTAGCCTTGCGAAAGCCATCAACTACATTGATAGCTGTCGATACTATAAAGATGAAAATTCCACCGCCAACGATCCAGGTCTTAAATTGATTAGCGGTAATGGAAAATAAATCCACCATATACGTAATAAAATCTTTGCTTAGTAGATTCGGATTTATTACTATTACTATAAATACAATAGTTTGAATTATCTGAAGGACAGCATTGGATATTGCCATCCGTTTCGTCCATTGTCCCTTTATCAATTTATAAAGGGATAATGCTATTTCGAATGCGATCATCATAACAACGATTGGCCAATACTGAAGCAAAACCTCTTGATTGAAAGTTGGAGTCACAAATATAAGAGCGTCTTTACCTCCTTCGTATACACCTACAAGGTGACTCGCGTAAAAATAAAATGTCGCCCAGATCGCAGTCCACATTAATCCTCCAAATACTTCGAACTTGGAAATAGCTTTTTTCTTAGGGATATACGGGATATTTTTCAAATCATCTGGAGTCCATTTTTTAAGGCTTGCTGTTAGAGGCAGCTCATCTTTTCCTTTATCTGTTCTTTCTAAAATCGCAAACACAATGGTTAGCCAAAAGAATACTTGGATCCCTATTTCAATGATTCTCCAAATTCCTTCACCAAAAAGTCTTAAAACAACATTTATTACCGCTTCTTCCCCGCCATATCCGATAAAGTATTCGGCAATCATCGAGATTAACGAAATAACAGCGGCAATCGGTAAAATCATTTTCAACAGCGTCACATATACATCAAAATAGCGAGGACCAATAAGATACATGGGCCGATCTCGATAACCACCAGCCAAATTCACTGGACTCCCTAATTGTTCAAGAACAGCCTTTATATCTTTTTCACTGTAATCATCAGGCAGCATATCCTCTATGGTTGACCGTAATTCAAGTGCAATATCCTCACGATTTATTTCAGGCAGCCTTCGAGTAACTTCCTGAATATAAATCTCAATTAGATTCATCCTCTTCCTCTCCCTTTAATAAGTTATAAAGCTCTTTTGAATTCTTAATCCATTCCTTTTTTATCTGTAAAAATATCTCTAACCCATATTCACTTAAAACATAGTACTTACGGGGTCTACTCTCAGATGTATCCCAACTACTCGATACCAGCTCCTGTTTTTCTAATCGGCGAAGCAAAGGATATAGGGTACTTTGATCAATGGCAATTCCTGATCCCTCCAATAATTGAACAAGTGAATATCCATACTGGGGGGTTCGTAATTGACTTAAAACCGCTAATGTCAACGTTCCTCTCCTAAGTTCTGTCGTTAATGAATCCAATAAATGACTCATTCACCCACCTCATTTTTTATTACTATATGTCATACAGTATTTGATTTATACTATGTATCATACACTATTGTTGTGACGAAAACAATTAAAATTTGGAAATATTTACAAATATCAAAAAGGCGCCTCTTTTTAAGAAAAGCGCCCTAATGTGGAAGATTAAAATCTCTCCTATTTGTTTCAATAGATATTTCAAGAAAGAAGAAAAGTGATGTTTCTCTGTTTCCTAAACTTAAACAAGAGCCCCCTGCTACTTAATCAAGCACGTCTCCCCTTTTTCATCAAACAGGTGCTTAAAGTCAAACGCAAAAGGAGTCGACCCATGCTGAATATAATAGTTGTATCTTTTGAAAGCCTCCACCCATGAGACATCCTTCACCTTTTCTGTCCACCACACTACATATGAAAGATGTTTCTCTTGATAAGGCTCCATCCATTTGCTCCTATCTCGCAACGCTTGCTTATGCTGACCTGAATAGGTAAAACGATAAAGGGATTGAAGGTTTTTCCATACCGTTAGTGTAAGAATAGGAAAACCTTCCCCTTTAATGTCTTTTACAGGAAAAGACACTCCATTTGATGAAAACGCCTCTATAAGATGTCCAGATTTTAATGCCTGCTGAAATACTTCATTTCCAACTTCAAAAAATTCACGAGAGGCAAGGTGGTCATAGGGGTGATTTAGCCTGCCAACAGTATAGATTGATACTAAAGCCATAAACAGCCCTCCATTTACAGTCTTTACCTAGATATATTCAAGTAAGATGGGATCTTATAACTTCTAGTTACCACGTACAAAATCGCGGATGCAGGGCAGGAAAATTATAGAGGTAGTAACGTCTCTTGGTTATTAGTTTGAGACGTTTTTTTGTATTGCTATATAAATTAGTAAATTAAGTATTAAATAATGTTCCATTTAGTGCTTCAATGTACCTTTTCGCTGATCTGTTAACGACCAAATCGGCTTCATCTTTAATAATGCGATGAAATGCGTCGTATAATCGATTAAATGTAAATTTATTTACCCTATCCGCGATTCTTTCAACTGTTACACTGGGCAGAGGAATGAAGTTAGGATAACTATACATAAAACTCACCCACTTACAATCAGCTGCCACGCGTATAATATCTCCACTCAATAAAATTCCATTTTGACTTCTTCCATTTTTCCACTCTAAAACAGTACCGCCTTTATAATGTCCTCCGATTCTATGAAGGATAAGACCTTCCTGTAATTCTATCGATTCTCCAAACCAAAAAATGATTTTCTCGCTGGGTCTTGTCACCCATTCTTTATCATCTTCGTGAATATAAATTGGAGCATCGAATGCTTCAGCCCATTCTACTTGACTAGAGTAATAATGGGGATGTGATAAAGCAATAGCATCAATTCCGCCTAATTTGTTAATATGTGAAATGGTTGATGGATCAATAAATGTAATACAATCCCACAATAAGTTGTAATGTCTTTCTTTTACAAGATAAGCTGACTGTCCAATTCCAAAACTTGGATTAGTCTTTATGCTATATAATCCTTCTTCTTGGAGCTCAATGATATTACTATATGTACCGACCTCTATCAGCTTTTCTAATGTGGTCCACACCTGTCCTTTGGAACCAACAAATTGTCTTTCTTCCTCGCAAATCAAACATTGTTTTGGTGCTTCGATTGAACTTGAATACTGAACTCCACAAGTTTCACATATATATTTTTTCAAAAACACCTCTCCTTTACTTTTTCACTACTCACTTCTAAATTCTCCATAAAAATCCAATAATCCTTCTTCAAGTAATGCCGCCCCGTTAGTTTAAGTGCAACGGTTCACAATCATTTTTTGTAGAGAGCATTTTGGAAAATCAACATTTTCACTAGATAAAATAAGAATATCAGACACTCTAATTTTAGCATCTGATATTCGAGTCACAGTTCATTTATCTATATTGACTATTTTCTCAAGGTTTTTAGTGCACCACTCCAAGCTATAACTTGGTCAACCATTAAATTGACATTTTTAAGATGTAATTCAGCTGGTTTAAAAGTAGTAAAGTTTTCGAAATCTGTAAATAAAGATAATGTTGGGTGAACCTTCACATCGGCTATGAGTAATTCAGCACAAATTCCACGTAAATGCTCAGCTGCACGTGCTCCACCCGTTGAACCATAACTTACAATACCTGCTGCTTTGTTATTCCAGGCTTCACGAGCAAAATCAAGTGCATTTTTTAATGCTCCTGTGATACTGTGATTGTATTCTTGAACAATAAATACGAATCCATCCAAGCTAAAGATCTTTTCATTCCAAGCCGCAATTCCAGGTTCTGTTCCATCGGTTGTTCCTAAAAAAGGTAATTGAAAATCAGAAATATCAACAATTTCATAATTTGCATCTCCACGTTTGTCAGCAATTTTTTTTACCCATTCTCCAACTTGAGGACTAACTCGACCCTTACGAGTGCTTCCTAAGATAATTCCGATATTTAATTTATCATATGTCATTATTTCTTCCTCCTTAATGGATTCTCCGTTTAAATTGTCTAAAAAAACGAATTGTTCTGATTTAGCTTCTACGAATATAATAAACTCTACTATCAATATTCAAAAGTAGGCACATTTATGTGTCATAGTGTACAAAAAGATACCTTAAAGGGAGGAAGTAAAATATCTGGCGAATGTATAAATATTGAAACTGCTCTTGATATTCTTGTTGTTAATTAAGAATAGCCAAAGCTATAGAGCCTTAGCTATCTTAATAGACAATCTATATTTAAAACATACAAACTTTATTTTAATAGACAGTGTTTTTTTTAAAGTTTCATTCGAGGAAGTTAATATCTTCTGGTTTATAACGTAGTTTTATAAAAAACTGTTAAAAACCTTATCCAGCCAAAATAACAGCTGTCAAAAATATGATTTGTAAGATAGTTCGAAGAAATAAAGGAGTAGTAGGCTTTCCGGCAATTGTGATACCTTTTCTTGAAGCAAAGATATTAGCTGGAAACATAATAATAAGTAGCAATGCCAAACCAATTGAAGCAATATTTGAAGTAAACGGAATCAGTAAACCTATAGCACCAATAATCTCAAGTATCCCCGTAATTGTCACCATGAGCCCTGGGTTTGGCACATTCGGAGGTACCATTTTGATAAGATCAGGACGTCTCTTTCCCCAATGAGCTGTCGCCGTAAATAAGAACATCAGAGCAACAGCACCCCGTAAAGAAGTTTCCCACCCGTCAAAATAAGATATTCCTAAAACACCAATAATGCGCAAAATAAAAAATGATACGATAAGGATGATAAATGGAGCCATTTATATTTCCTCCTCTTAACAAACAAATTACCTATTGATGCTACTTGATTTTTATATGTATATTCTATTCATACCGAGTTATCACAATGAATCTTACAAGAAATGAACCAAAGTGTACCAGTGTTTATTGGAAACCTATCGTTATCTTATTAGAGGCCGAAGGAATCGAGTTTTTAGTCGTAAACGCTCAACATATGAAGGCCCTTCCGGGACGTAAAACGGATGTTAAAGATGCCGAGTGGATAGCTCAACTTCTTCGCCACGGACTACTGAAAGCAAGTTTCATCCCCGATCGGAATCAATTCATCCAAACATACGTACCAGCCGGCCAGGCATTTCATCCTGAATATTGACGAATAGATGTTGATGATTTCATCATACTAGTATTTTTTCATAGCTATCATATTGAAAAAGTCTTAGATTCGAGTTCATGAAAGGGATCGATATTTCCCGTAATATATGTGATACCACCTTATCGTGATTTGGGATATTACGATCTAGTAAAATACCCGCGACCGTTCCACTATGGGCAACAACGGTTCCTCCCTGATAGGTATCAGCTACTTTTTCTAAATGATGAAAAATAGGCTTAGGCAAGATTTTTTGATTCACTCGTGCACTTATCGTAGCTGCCTTGCAAATATCAGCAAAATTTCTTTCCTTACAGCCTCTTTTCACCAGATGATAGGCTTCTAAGAATTGCTTTTGATCCTCTCGGCTATAGGCTTTTCGAACTTGATTAAATTCGATAGTATCGATGGTACCTCCTAGGTCGATCCCAATGAGGATAAAGGGGGGTAAGTCTCCAAAGCTTTCCAAAAGCTGACCATGAATATGATCATAGGCGACAACTTTTTCATACATCACCCCATCCGTCGGATCAACCTGTGCGGCAATGGTGGAAATCATTTCATTCGTAAGAGGTAGAGAATAACTGTCAGAAATGGCTCTTAATGCGGCTGTGATATCAGCGGAGCTGCTGGCCAGCCCCTTGCCAGCTGGGATATTGGAGTGTAACTCAAGATGCCCTCCTACCTTTATATGAAATCGTTTGAGTAACAATTCCCCTGCTCTCATGGCTTTTGTCTTTGAATCTGCTACTCTTATTTTGGAAATGGAGGGGTCTGGGGTAAAGCTAGCCTCGCTTCTTAAACTTGGGATTGGCAGAGTGATTAAAAAAGGGCGGTCACCGATGACCCCTTGTACAAGTTCTCCAAACGTTCCATGACAGCTTCCTTTACCAAGTTTCATTTTTAATCTCCTCTCCGACTATTCCATCCCCAGTTCAACCACGAAGAAGATCGCTTCCGTGTCCATACTTTTGAATGTAGGACATTAAAACTCAATTCCCTTCACAGCAGGAATTGCTTCATTATAATAATGCTTTACAGGCTTCATTTCCGTTACTAAATCAGCGCAAGCGATAATTTCATCATGTACAGACCGTCCGGTAATCACAAGATGCATCCCCTTAGGACGGTGCTGGATCAAATCAAGGACTTCCTTCAATGGAAGGATATCCTCAATCGGAAATTTTTCGATTGCCAGGGCATTATTCAATTCATCTAAAATCACAACATCATAACCGCCAAAAAGCACCTTTTCTTTCGTAAAAGCCCACGCTGTTTTTAAGGCCGCCCTATGTTCCTCCGGTGTTTTGGTCCAGGTAAAGCCCACTCCCATTTGAACGATTTCAATCCCTAATTTTTCGAAGGTGATTTTTTCCCCATAGGTTCGTTCGGGAGATTTAATAAATTGAATCATGAACACACGTTTCCCCCGTCCTGCTGCGCGAATAGCGAACCCTAGGACAGCGGTTGTTTTCTTTACGCTACTCTATTAAAATACCTGCCGATTCAAACGTGGCCATTTCCTTCAGCATTAATGTGGCCGCCTGTAAGATTGGGAAGGCAATCGCTGCCCCGCTTCCTTCCCCTAAACGCAAATCCAGATCAACAAGCGGCTTCTTTCTTAATAACTGAAGTGCTATTTCGTGTCCCGGTTCCACGGACTGATGTCCCGCAATCATATAATCACTTGCAGTCTCGCAAATTTCCTTTGCCAGTAGTGCTGAAACGGTGCAGATAAACCCGTCGACCAAAATCGGAATCCTGTTTGCCGCTGCCGCTAGCATTGCACCCGTCATTCCCGCAATTTCCAAGCCGCCTATTTTCATTAAAATATCGATCGGATCGTTCCGATCAGGCTTTCTTTCCATTAGTGCTCTGGAAATAACATCTTGCTTATGGCTGATTTTTTCAGGTGCAATCCCTGTTCCCCGACCCACAAGCGTACTGATGTCCTGACCGCTTAAAACGGCTAGTATGGCACTGCTTGGTGTCGTATTGCCGATTCCCATTTCACCAAGAATTAAACATTTGCATCCATGCTTAATCATATGTTCAGCCCGTTCATAGCCAACAGTGATCGCTTTTTCCACTTCTTCTCTTGTCATCGCAATGTGCTTGCAAAAATTCCTTGTTCCGTATCGAATCTTCCGTTGCACGACACCGTCTACCTCGATATTAGCGGCGACACCAATATCGACTACCTCAAACATCGCTCCAATTTGTCTGCTAAAGACATTAATCGCAGCGCCGCCGTTTAAAAAGTTCATTACCATTTGCACAGTCACTTCCTGAGGGTAAGCGGATACCCCCTCTTCGGCCACTCCATGATCCGCGGCAAACACAATTACACCAGGAGGTGACACGACAGGAAAGGATTCGGAAGTCATTTCCGCCAGTTGTATCGCCAATTCTTCCAATCTGCCTAAACTGCCTGGAGGTTTGGTTAAAATATCGATATACTCACGGACCTTTTGACCCATTTCTGCATCCAGAGGTGGAATCGTCGTTTTTAGACCATTCATTGTGTAATCCCCCTTTTTTGAAATTCCTTCATTTTTTGTTCCATCAAATCAAGTTTTACGTGCTCCCTTACATGATCCGCTAACAGATCAAACGCTTCTTCACGCAGATGGTTAAAAGATACACGCTGATCAATCGGTGCCAATCCCTTTGTTTGGCGAATCTGATTCAATAGCTCCTTACGAAATTCATCATTATGAAAAATCCCGTGAAAGTAAGTGCCAATGATTCTTTCATCTGCGGTTTTACAGCCATCTGATCGGCCTTGTGTATCAATTAGTCCCCGGGATTCTCGGGTCGTCCACGTTTCTCCCATATGAATCTCATAACCTGACACGTTGAAATGTTTGCCGTTAAGGTGTAAGAGTCCGTTTGATGACACGGTCGTCTTGTCTTTTGTAATGGTAGTCCTGATGGGCAGTAAGCGGAGACCTTCGATTTCTTGGTGAAGTGACTCAATGGCAAACGGATCCTCGATTTTTTCACCGAGCATTTGATAGCCGCCGCAGATCCCAAATAGAAGGGATTCGTGCTTTTGCTGCAATTCCACGATTTTCTCGGCGATACCACTTTTTCTTAAAAACAGCAAATCCTCGATCGTATTCTTGCTCCCAGGAAGAATCACTAAATCTGGGCTGTGTAATTGGTCTGCTCTTGTAATAAACCGGACATGGCAATCAGGTTCGGCAAAAAAAGGATCGACATCGGTGAAATTGGAGATTTTCGGATACTGAATCACCGCAATATCAAGTTCTTTTTCGGTATTTCGGACCGATGTATATTGATTTAATATCACGGAATCCTCGGCATCGATGTTTAAATTCTCCAAATAAGGAATCACTCCCAGAACCGGTTTTCCTGTATATTCCTCAAACCATGTTAATCCAGATTCCAAAAGCCGTATATCACCGCGGAATTTATTGATGATGACTCCGATGATTCGGTCACGGTCATTAGGGTCCATGAGCTGAAGGGTTCCAACTAAACTGGCAAAAACTCCGCCTTTTTCGATATCCCCAATCAAAATCACAGGGGCGCCAGCCATTCTTGCGACCCGCATATTGACCATTTCCCTGTCATTCAGATTAATCTCGGCAGGACTGCCCGCCCCTTCAATGACAATCCGTTCATACTTTTCTGACAGAACAGCAAGCGATTCTTTAATAAGCTCAATACCCGTTTGAAAGAATTCCTTGCGATACGCACTGGCTTCCATATTTTTATACGGTTTTCCATGGACCACAATTTGGGATTGGTTATCCCGATTCGGCTTGAGCAGAATCGGATTCATATCAGTTGTCGCCTGAATCCCTGCTGCTTCAGCTTGGACCCCTTGTGCTCTTCCTATTTCTTTTCCATCCACTGTGATATAAGAGTTTAACGCCATATTTTGTGACTTAAAAGGAACCGTTTTATATCCGTCCTGGGCGAATATACGGCAAAAGGCCGTCACGACGACACTTTTGCCGACATCCGAATTGGTACCTTGAAACATCAATTTAAGAGCCTTAGCCATCTTCTTTGTACTCCTTACATTTCCTGATTTAATTTCCGACTAGCCCAGGGCACCATTAACTCCCCCGATATGTCTTGTCATGGGTCACATACTAGGTTGATGGAACTCGTTACCGTATGCCACTCGAACTTTTCTTGGCAAACAATAACCATAATACTAAGAAAAACCGGACTATAAAACAAAATCTGGTTGTCTATCCTCTAATTATGGTGATGGTGATGATGATGTTCATACCCATGTTCTTCCGCATATTTACGAAAATTTTCTAAATCTTGCATTCCAGTGGATGTACCGTTTATGGCCTGATTCATACGTTCTAACAGTACTGTTCTTAACTTTGGATGATAGCCAAAATACTGAGCAATATCAATTGTTACATGCGGATAAGTCTCTTTAAACTGTTCGGCCATTTTATTCATTCTTTCCATTAAAATTCCCGTAAATAAAAAATACGGGAGCATGATAATTTTTTTTGCGCCTAATTTAATGCAGCGTTCCATCCCATCCTCCACAGTTGGCGTCGTTACCCCCATAAAGGCACTTTCAACGATAGGTACATTTAATTTCTCCCACAATAATCTGCTGATTTTATAAAAATCACCATTAGCATATGGATCGCTGCCGCCACGTCCAATTAATAAAATGGCCGTATCCTCATGCTTTTGATCTACATCAAAACCTGCTTCAGCAAGTCTTGTTTTTAAAATTTCAAAAACTTCCTCATGAACACCTATCGTTTGGCCATAAGTAAATCGAACATCTGGGAAATGCTCTTTAGCATGTTCGATCTCTGCAGGAATGTGCAGTTTTGAGTGTCCTGCATGTAATAATATGATGGGAATTACATGGATTTCATCCGCACCTTTTTCAACACACAACTGAATCCCATCCTCAATATTTGGTGATGCAAATTCTAAAAAACATGTTTCTACTAAAAGGGCTGGATCAATGTATTCTTTCATTTGCCCGACAAATTCGCGAACTTCTATATTCCCTGCCTCAAGCCTGCTGCCATGTCCAACAAATAATACAGCTTTTTTCATCGGTCCATTACCTTTCTTGTATTTTTCAATTCCTTTTATGCGATCTTCGCTGCGTTTCCGCACACCCTGCTCCATTGAATATATGATCGCATCTTCTTTAACTTCTTCATGAACAACATCACGTGCAGTTTCTTCATGTTGAACCGAATACCATGTCCCTTTTGGGTAATCAATTACGACGCATTTATCTTTACAGCGGCCGTTACATCGTGTACGCGATGTATGAATATGCTCATCTAAACGGTTTTTCCGGATTTCGTCTCGAATTTGCTGCGTGACCTCCTCAGCTCCTGCTCCCATACAGGTTGCCCCATTGCAAATGAGTAAGTGACGCTGCATTTGCGTTAAATTCCATGTTGTCATAAAGTGACCTCCCCCTCTCCCATCATTTTTTAACCACTATTTCTATTTGTTATATCAACAGTTCCCCCGATTTAAGCCCCAATTAGTAATGTCAAAAGTCAAAACGAAACTTAGTCATGTAACTTCAAAGGCTCCCAACTAATGATCGCAGCATAGAATGGGTAACGGTATACATGCTGGCCATCCTCCATTGCTATAAAGCGTTCGAGTGATGCTTTCACATGTACCATATCAAACCGAGGTGATAAGATTTTTTTGCTTTGTGCTTCATATAATTGCTGTAATGTAACATAACGATACTCACGCTCCAGCTTAAGCATTTCACAATTTGCATGAATCCCTAACTGATACAGCATATTGACGATGGTAATATAATCACGTCGAGGATATTTAATGTCATAGCCAAACTGCTCATTTAAAATAACGTAATGCGGTTGAATAGGTCCTGTTGTTAAACCAATGATGGCGCGCTTTTTGGCAAGACTGTTCATTTTTTTCAGCGCCGCATTCATTTCATACATCCGATAAAAGCAGTTCACTCCAATAACAACATCATGCTGCTCAATTTGCGCTTCTTCCCATTTACTATGAACGAACTGAACATTTGTATTGTTTTCAAAGTATTGTTTTAAATAATCAAGCACACTTTCAGAACCATCCACTAAAGTTAAACATTTGACATCTTGACGGAGTTGGAAGGTATAGTTGCCCCATCCCGGACCAATTTCAATACAAGTTGAATTTTGGGGGATATGTTGTTTCATTTTTTCGTAAATTTTTTTTGCATAGTTATCTGTTTGCTTGTATGATTTTTTCTTCATGGACTGAGCCCAAAATTCTTCTTCCAGCAAATCATCGATCATTCTTTCTGGCATCTTGCCATGCCAGTCTAACATGCCTTCTTTCCACAGCTTTTCAAAATCAAATTGTAAAGGGGAACCTTTTATCATTGAATTTTCTCCTCAATCTCGACAACATAAATGGACAATCCTTCTCTGGTGAATTGGGTGCCAGTTTGTGATTTAACCATGGCGGCCTGGGTACTTAAAACTCAAGCCCCTTCATCGCTTTGACATCCTGATCAGCATAATAATGTTTTGTGGCATCAATCGTTGACACTAAATCAGCTAAAGCGAGTAGAGATGGATGTGCAGAACGGCCTGTGATGACAAGGTGCATCGTTTTAGGACGGTTTTGTATGGCCGCTAACACCTCTTGTAATGGCAATACATCATCGATTGGAAAACGTGTGATGGCTAACGCATTATTCAACTCATCCAGCACTAAAACATCTGTTGTTTCATCATTTATCTCTTCTTTTACTGTCTGCCAGGCTTTCGCAAGTGCTTCGCGATGCTCCTCCGGTGTTTTCGTCCATGTAAAACCGACACCTAATTGCACTGTTTTAACACCAAGTTTTCGCAGGGCAATTTGTTCACCATATGTACGTTCAGGTGATTTAATAAATTGAAAGTATTTCACCTTCATGCCGCGGCCAATTGCGCGTAATACGACACCAAGTGAAGCAGTTGTTTTTCCTTTGCCTTCTCCTGTATAAACTAACAGCATCCCCTGTCGTGCCATGTACAAGCCTCCCTAAAGCCAAGTTGTTTTTTCTGCAAATGGTGTACGCTTTTTCGCGGAAGTGATTTCTTCTGCAGGGTAACCAATGCATAACGTCCCTACTAATTGCTCTCCATCCGGTGCACCAATAAAATCATGTAATACTGTATCATGCACTAAGCCAACACCGCGTGTACGCCATACCATGCCTAAACCCAGCTGTTCGGCCATTAACCACATCGACATAATCGCACTGCTGACTGCAAAGGTATTATCTTTGGTTGCACCTTCATCTCCAACCACAATGGCAGATGTCACAACAATGACAAGCGGTGTTTTTGTGATGGCTTCCATTGAGCTTTCCACTAAATGTGGTTTTGTTGGGAAACGTTTTTGTAAATAATCAAGCGCCACCTGCTCATAACGGTTTAAGCTGTCACCCTGTAATACATAGAAATGCCATGGCTCACGCATACGGTCATTTGGTGCATACGTTGCTGCTTCTAATAACGTCTCAATTTTGTCACGTTCCACTTCGCTCGTTTCAAATTGGCGAATCGCACGGCGTTTTTTTAATGCATCTAACATAATTCATGCTCCTTTTCTATAAACCAGGTAATTTGATCCCGTACACTAACCACCTCGCCAACTAAAATCATGGATGGATTAGAGATACGATGGATTTGAATATCTTGTGCAATCGTGGAGAGATTGCCTGTAATCGTACGCTGATTTTTGGTTGTGCCCCATTCAATAACGGCAACAGGGGTTGTTTCACTTTTACCATAGGATATTAAGCTTTTCGTAATATGCTCGATATTGCCAATGCTCATATAAAAGGCCACCGTATCAATTTGAGCAAGCGCGGACCAATTTAAAAAGTCCTGCTCCTTTTCCGGGCGGCCATGACCTGTAACGATCGCAAAGCTTGCAGCATGATCACGATGTGTTACAGGAATCCCTGCATAAGCAGGCGCCGCAATCCCCGCTGTAATACCCGGCACGATTTCAAATGAAATATCGGCTTGCCGTAAAATCGCGGCTTCTTCTGCACCACGTCCAAAGACAAATGGGTCACCGCCTTTTAAGCGGAGGACCTGCTTGCCAAGATTAGCTTGCTCCACTAGTACACGATGAATTTCATCTTGAATCAGTCCATGCCTGCCTGGTTCTTTTCCACAATAAATCAGCTCGGCGTTTGCTTTCGCATGTTTTAATAATTCAACATTCACCAGACGGTCATATAAAATCACATCTGCTTGCTGAATGCACTCTAATCCCCGAATCGTCAATAGTTTTGGGTCACCAGGACCAGCTCCTACAATATATACAAATCCGCTCACCGTTTTTCTCCTATACGCTGCTGCAGCCACGCTTCACATTTTTGTTTTTCACCTTGCTCCATCCATTGTAATAACTGTGGATCCAGGAGCTCTGCTAATAGCTGTTTTTTCCCATCGCCCGTAAACACTTGTAAAATTCGCTGACGCGCTTCCTTTAAAAATGAAACATACTGCGCGTAATGTACTCCAAATTGCTCTTCTAAATCCGTCTTTACTTGGCGTGTCAGACCTGGACTAGCTCCTGACGTCGATACAGTCAATACGAAATCACCACGGCGAACGACTGCTGGATTGATGAAATCAACACGTCCTTTTGCATCCGCACGGCTGAGTAATTGCCAATGCTGTGCCGCTTCTTCCACTGCATTATTTACCTCTTCGTCATTTGTAACGGCGAAAATCAGTGCTGCATCATCTAAATCAGAAGGTACAAATGCTTTTTCTTTCCATATCACAAGCCCTTCATTGATGTAGTGCTGCAATTTTTCGGTTACAGCTGGGCTTATCACTGTCACTAGTGCCTTTGTTGGCAGCAGAGCTTCTACCTTTTGACGAGCTACATGTCCGCCACCAACAATAACAACCTTTTTATAGTCAATATTCATTAATAGTGGGAAATAATTCATTGTTTACCTCCAAACATGCTGTCAGCCAATTTTTCACAAGCTGTGGATTCGAAGCAAAATGAAAGTGTGTATAGCCAGCAACAATATTTTTATGTAGATAACCTTCCTCCTGAGCACGAAAACGGCCTTTACTAAAATAAGCTGGTGATGTATGCTCCCCCTCATACGTTGAGTAATGGAACTCATGCCCTTTTGCCTGCTCCTCTTCATTGATTAGAAAGTTGCCTGGAACACCTGTAATTTCCCGGTATCCAAGTGCCGCTAATTTATCTTGCATCCGCACACGTCCTGGAATGATCCCGAGCATCGGGAATACCTGTCCTTGACGATTCACAATTTCCTCTGTTAAATACATAAAACCGCCGCATTCAGCTAATGTTGGCACCCCTCGCTCAAGCGCGGCTATTATTGATTGCTTCGTTTCCTCATTTTTCGCCAATGTTTCAGCAAACTCTTCTGGGAAACCGCCGCCGATATACAGCCCCTGAGCTTTTTCTGGAACTTCTTCATTTTGTAATGGAGAGAAGTAATGTAATGTGGCACCATATGTACGGAGTAATTCTAGATTTTCTTCATAATAGAAGTTAAAGGCGGCATCCTTTGCAACTGCAATATGTATTTCTTGTATTTGCGGCTGTGCATCAAAGATAGATTCAGATACGTCCAATGATTGTGTTTTTGTAATTTCCAGAAGTTGTTCAATATCCACTGTTTCTTCGATTGCTTCTGCAAGACTATCAAAATATGAATCTAAATCACCACGTTCAATGGCTGGCACTAAACCCAGATGACGGCTTGGCATCAAAGGGACAGCTCCTTTTGGCAAATAGCCAATGACAGGAATTCCACATTCTTGTTCAATTGCTGATTTGACAATTTCAAAATGGCTTTTACTTCCTAATTGATTGGCAATAACACCAACAATATTGGAGCTTTCATCTAACATTTGAAATCCTTTGACAATCGCAGCCGCACTTCTTGCCATACTTGCTGCATTGACAATTAAAATGACGGGACTCTTTGTAATCTCACTAATATGAGCAGCAGATCCTTCATTTGATAACGGAGATTTGCCATCATAAAAGCCCATCACTCCTTCAATAACAGCTGCATCTGCATCTTGACTCGCTCTTGCGACAATGGCACGAACTGTATCATGGGACATCATGAAACTATCAATATTACGAGAAGGGCGTTGTGTGACAGCTGTATGATACGTTGGGTCAATATAGTCCGGGCCGCATTTAAAGCCCTGGACTGTTAATCCACGCTTCATAAGCGTACGCATGATGCCGATTGTGAAAGTTGTTTTTCCAACGCCGCTTCCTGTGCCGGCTAGTACAAATCGATTCATCGTACTTCCTCCTCAAAGTTGACACGTGCAATGGATATAGTCACATTTCCGCTTTTCTTTTTCTCCAGCAGTAACTCTTTCGCATTCGCATAATGCAATGCGGCCGGCTCACTGACCCCATATGCACCTGTATATTTAAAGACTGTTTCGGATGGGTTTTGTATCGGTATTTCATTTAGCTGGTCAGGTGTGTAAGTTACAAATGGCCAGTTATGTTTAGCGGTTAATTCAAGCAGGCCTGTTTCGTTTTTCTTTAAGTCGATGGTCGCAACTGCTTTGACACTTTTTTTACTTAAACACAGCTCAGCTAATGTTTCATCTATGACTTGTTCAATTTCTGCCATTGCCGTACCACGATTACAGCCAATGCCAAGTACAATTGATTTTGGACGATACAAAACTCCGTTCTCGAGCAGTACCTTTTCATGTGCCTCAATTAAACGATCTGTAATAAGCAGTGCCGCTTGTGGCTTTGCCATGATCGCTTCATCTATCGTTGGATAAATTTTTAAATTGTCAGGCATTGAGCGATCGTACATCCACCAATTTTTTTCACCCGTTTCCTGCACGATCGCAACATGCTCTTCATTGACAACCGATGCACTAACAGGTGTTAATTTTTCTTCACTATCCCACATCCACCCAAATTGGGCGCCAAATAAATCCACAGGAATCGTTTTTTGAACATCTGAAGCTGTTGTTACAACTGGTGCAGCACCAATCGCTTTTGCAAATTCATGGGTTAAGGCATTGGCACCGCCAATATGCCCCGATAATACGCTGACGACATACTGACCTTTATCATCCACCACTAACACTGCAGGATCTTTCTTTTTATCAATCAAAAGCGGAGCAATCATGCGAACGACAGCACCGAGGGAAATGATGCAAATAATTCCTTTATACTGCTGGAACAAAGCGGGCAATAATAGTCGAACCGTACCATCAAATAACTGAATTTGGCGCGTTTCTTCGTCGCCCTGCTCGAATTTCTTCATATAATAAAGGTCCGCATACGGAAATTTTTCCGTGTAGCTTCTTGCATGTGCCACCCCATGTTTCGTTATGGCGACGAGGGCATATGGTTTGCGCTTTACAATAACAGGAATTTCACCTTCATGTAACCTAATCATTTGCCTTCACACCTTTACGGAAGCCATGAGTAAAGGTTTTGTCATAGAGCTTCGAACGATAATTTTTTTCATGAATATGCGGGTCTAATGCCCAGCCTGCTAGAATCATCGCATGCTTGCGAATGCCGTTGACACGCATTGCTTCATCTAATTCAGCCAGTGTTGTCCGCACAATTTTTTGGTCAGGCCACGAAGCACGTTGCACAACAGCAACTGGTGTATCATCTGCCCAGCCTGCTGCCTGCAATTCTTTGGTAATTTTCTTTGTTAATGTCGCACTTAAAAACATGGCTATCGTACAGTGATGGCTTGCTAGAGCCTGTAATTTTTCTAGCTCTGGCACAGGTGTACGTCCTTCAGCCCGCGTTAAAATGAGGGTTTGAGTTAGATCAGGAATCGTCAGCTCTGCACCAACTGCTGCTGCAGATGCAAAAACAGAACTTACACCTGGAACAACTTCATAGCTAATATCATGCTGCTTCAGTAGTGCCACTTGCTCCATCGTTGCACCGTACATCGCCGGGTCGCCTGTATGTAAACGTACAACCTTTTTGCCTGCATTGACACGCTCGATAATACATTCCACCATTTCCTGAAGATGCATCCCTGCTGTGCGGATAATTTCTGCCGACTCCTTCGCTTCCGCTACTAACGTTTCGCTTACGAGAGAATCAGTATACATCACAACATCCGCTTCTTTTAATAGCTTTAAGCCTTTCACTGTGATTAAATCCGGATCTCCCGGACCTGCTCCAATAATCCAAATTTTCTTCATTATTTACGCACCACCATACATGACAAGTAGTTTAATTCTGTACCCCGTAGTTCATTGATCTTCCAAATTACCTCTTCATCAGATGTAACTTTTGTAACGACATGTGCTTTTTCTAATAAATTCATATCCTTCAGTAAATCGAGCATTGCGTCTATAACTTTTGCTACTTTGATAAAGACGATCGCATCGTGGTTTTCAATTACTCGGCGCATTTCTTCCATGTCCTCCGTAGCGGGTATCATGGCGACATGGTCATCACCATCAGCCAATGCAATCCCTAAGCGATTAACAGAACCATTAAACGACGAAATGCCTGCTACCGTTTCAATCGGAACATCAGGGTACATCGATTTCATTAAGTTCATTAAATGTATAAATGTGCTAAACAGCATCGGATCCCCTTCAGTCACAAAAGCTACATCTTTTCCTTGAACTAAATAGCTATAAATAGTTTCTACAGATTTTGTCCACTCAGTACGCAGGGTATCTTCATCTTTTGTCATGGGGAATACCAAACCAAGCATCTCTTTTTCTGCCGGGTTAATATACACTTCAACAATACGATGGGCATAAGATTTACTGCCCTTTAATTTTTTGGGATAAGCAATGACTGGGCTTTCCTGCAATCTGCGAAATGCTTTTACTGTGATTAATTCTGGATCTCCCGGCCCAACACCTAATCCAAATAAGGTTCCCATTCTCATTATTCTTTTCCTCCTTTCTTTGCTGTCACTATATAGATTGGATTTAACGGTTCAAAACGTGTTAAATTTAAGATTGGCTTACTTTTTGAAATTTGTGCCTGTAATATCGATACTTCACAGCCTAATATTTTTAGATGTTGCAGCGCTTCTGCCAGATTTTCGATCGTTGCAATATTCATAACAAGGCGTCCATTTGGCTGTAAGCGTGAAATACATGTTTGCAATAAATGCTCCATATTTCCACCGTTACCGCCAATAAAAATCGCATGTGGATCTGGAAATTCATCCAGACGGTCAGGTGCCTTCCCCAGCACTGCAACAAAATCTGTACGATGTTTTAATTGATTTTCCAGGCAGTTTTCAAGGTCACCATCATTTTTTTCAATTGCATACACGGCACCTTCCCGAGCCATTTTAGCTGCTTCAATCGCAACTGAACCTGTGCAGGTTCCTATATCCCAAACAATGCTATTTTCCTTAAGCCCTAACTCTTGCAGACAAAGCGTCCGAATTTCTCTTTTAGTAATTAATCCTTTATCTGGCTTTCGCTGAAGAAATGCATCATCCGGAATTCCAAGAGAAGAACGTTCCACTACCTCACGCTGTTTTAAAATCACAACATTCAATGGAAAAAAGGAGGTTTGCTCCATTTCGTCCAATGTGAAACAGCGGCAGCGCTCGTTCTCACCTTGTAGATTTTCAGCAACGAAGGCATCATATTCAGTCATGCCGAATCGCTTTAAATAGGTTGCAATTGCCTGCGGAGAATTCGTTTCATCAGTTAAAATAGCAATTTTTTTACGCCCATCAATTCTTTGTGCTAACCCTTTTATGGAACGGCCGTGCAAGCTGACAATATACGCATCCTGCCAGCTTTCCTGCATTTTAGAAAAAGCGAGCTGTACCGAGCTGGCATAAGGATAAATCGTTAATGGAAGCTTCTTCACAAGTACACCGCCAAGTCCATAAAATAGCGGATCACCTGACACTAAAATAACGACATTTCGTGTTTCTTGCTGTAATTCAGCTGTTAATGCTGACAAACCGCCTTTGATTACTTTTTTCTCTTTTTTAAATTCCGGGAAAAATTGTAAATGACGCTCCCCGCCTACAAGTACATCACATTCATTGATCCACTCAGCATATTGGGGGAGCAATCCTTCCGCGCCATTATCCCCTATACCAATCATCTTCATCCAATTTGTCAATATTCTCAGCCTTTCCTAAACAGTCTCCATTCATGGCATACAAGGTTGTCGACACTTTGATATCAGTATTCATATGATTCAAAGCATAATAGCAGCAGTTTTTGCAAAGTGCTGCTATGAATGCCTCGTTTCCCTGAAGCATATCTCCAACCTGTGAAGCTGTATTCGCCTGTAAAATTTCTCGCTGCGTCTCCTCATCAACACCTACTTTATTGGCAATACCTGCTAAAAACTCAAAGCTTATAGGTGCACTTTTTGAGTGAACCATCATAACGCCTTGGGCAACTTTTGAGAACTTCCCCATCATCCCTACTAACGAGACTCTCGGAATCTTCTTCTGTGCAATATTTTTTAACGTAAAACCAACAAAATCGCCCATTTCTATAAATGCTTCTTCTGGTAAATGAGGATATTGCTGCATAGCATATTTTTCACTGCGTCCACCTGTTGTAATGACTAAATGCTCACATCCTGATTCTTTTGCTACATTGATCGCTTGTACGATACTTGCCATATAAGCAGAACTTGAAAATGGAACCACTGTTCCCCGTGTACCTAATATCGAAATTCCGCCGATAATGCCTAAACGCCCATTCAATGTTTTTTCAGCAATCTCTTCACCATCTGGTACGGAAATGACCACTTCAATTCCACAATCCAATTTATATTTTTCAATTGCTTCTTGTACAACACCACATATCATTTTACGCGGTACAGGGTTTATCGCTGCTTGACCCACTGGTACTGGTAGTCCCGCTTTTGTCACACGCCCTACACCAACCCCGCCATCTAAATGGATACCTTTTTCTTTTGAATAATGAACGGTACTCTGAATTCGTGCTTGATGCGTAGCATCAGGGTCGTCACCGGCATCTTTGATCGTTTCACACATTACCCTGCTATCTGACACTTCAAATGCGGTTACTTTAAATGTTGCATACTGGCCAACCGGTAAATAAATCGTGACTTCATCTGGTACCTTTCCCACGACAAGAGCTTGCAGTGCTGCCTTTGTCATCGCTGTTGCACAAGCTCCTGTCGTGTAGCCGTGACGCATTTGTGAAGGATCTTTTTTATTTCGTTTCTTTTGCTCGTTCATCCGCCATAATCGAAATGGCATTAAGTGCAGCGACCGTCACTGTACTGCCACCCTTTCTCCCTGCGTTCGTAATAAATGGAATCCCTTCCAGCACTGCTAACTCCGCTTTCGACTCTGCTGCTGATACAAAGCCGACTGGCATTCCAATAATTAAATCCGGTTTTGCCACACCGTCTTTTATTAAACGTATTAACTCCAGCAGCGCGGTTGGCGCATTGCCAATGGCATAAATTCCTCCTTCATGTAAACGCGTTGCTTTTTGCATGGAAATAATAGCCCGTGTTGTTCCTTGAGCCTTTGCTTCCTTTGAGACATCTTCATCCGCAATATAACAATGCAAGTCCCCGCCATGCTTTTGGAATCGCTTCCGACCTGAACCACTTTCAATCATTTGTACATCCGCCACTACATGACGGCCCGCTAAAATGGATTGAATCCCTGCCTCAATGGCATCTGGCGTAAAAATCATGCTGCGGCCTAACTCAAAATCTGCTGAAGCGTGAATCACCCGCCGAACAACTAACCATTGCTCATCTGTAAATGAATGTTCGCCCATCTCTTCTTTGATAATGGCGAAACTGTGATCATAAATCTTGTCTGGATCGACCGTTACAGGAATAAATTTTGTATTAAAGTTCATGTTTGCCATGAATAAAACCTCCCAATAGTTGAGTTACTTCTTCGAAAGAAGTACCAAAATTTTTATATTCTATCGCTGGCCGCTTTATTATAATTACAGGAATCCCTAATTGCAGAGCAGCTGTCATTTTTTCATCTACAGATCCCACTTTGCCGCTTTCTTTTGTAATCAATAGAGTCACATTATATTGCTCACATAGTGCTTTATTTAATGATTCCGAAAATGGACCCTGCAGCGCAATAATGTCCTTTTGTTTAATGCCTAACCTTTGGCACTTTTCCATGTTCCCTATATTTGGAAGCATTCTACAAATAAGCCGAATTTCATCACACATTAAATATTTCGTAAATATTTCCAACGTTTTGCTGCCTGTTGTCAGCATAATCGTTCCTTTATGAGATTGAGCTAATTTAGCTGCTTCTTCATAACTTTCAACTTCTGTAATTAGTGGAGAAATAAACTGTTCTTCTGGCCTTTCATAACGAATATAGGGAATATCACATGCTTGTGCTGCTGCCATTGCGGTTTTCGACGCTTCTTCCGCATATGGATGGCTGGCATCGATGACACAGGTCATCTTTTGCTTCTGAATAAGCGCCATCATGTCATCAACTGATAACCGCCCTACTTGATAAGGAATATGGTGGGCATATAAACTTTCGGCTGCAGATTCTGTGACAACTGTTGCTAATAAAGGATAGCCTTGATTTTGCAATTGAATGGCTAATGCTCTCGCATCACTTGTGCCTGCTAAAAATAAAATCATGTCTTCCTCCTAATCTCCACATGGTGCCGGCTCGACTTCAATTTTGGAGCTCATATCCTGATAGTTAAAATACTGAATTTTTTTCACTCTTTTAAAATATTTAAAAAGGCGTTCATTTGGATGGGCATTTTGTTTGTACTCTTCTATAATTTTCGTTAATAACGGCAGCAGCTGATCTGGTTCAATTCCTTCTGCTACTGGCTGTGCAGCATGGGCTGTACGGCCAACAGGCTTTGCGCCAATAAATAAATCAAATTTTTTCTTGCGGTAAACGATCCCGATATCATCGAATACTGCCCGATAACAGGCCATACCGCAGCCGTTGAAACCAATATGTAATTCTTTTGGAAGCTTTAAGCCCCTTAATTTTGCTGCTATTTCTTCTGCATATGGAATCGATTCTGCTTTTTCACCGTAGCAAAAATCACAAGCTTTTACATTTAATACATCGCCCACAGGCATGACAATTAAATGATTTTGTTCAAGTTTTTCAACAATCGATTCAGGCTGATCTGTTGGAATCTTTAGTAAAAAACGATGATCCGGTGTATATTCCATGGTGCCTGTCTCGCCAATGGTTTCTGCCAATACGCGCATTTGCTCTGGCTTAATAAATTTATTAGCAACACCAGGTGAAACAGCAAATTCAAATATATTTTCGATCGGCTGCTGAACCAAATGCGGATGTTCTATTTCCGATTTTGACACCATAGATAAAGCCTTTAAGGCCAAATCTAATGAGCTTACTTTCTGTTTATTTCTTTCAATTTGCTCATAACCAGCTTGCGATTCCCCTGTTTCTTGATTTAATGCCCATGGTTCGGCTTCCGTTTTCAAACGCTGATGCGGTTTTAAGCTTTGCTTTTCTTCACCTAACGTATATTTACGCTGATAACCTCGAGGGGTAATGATTTTATTGTCATAAAAGAAAGTAGAAGAATTCCCGATAATAACCGTTGTCAGCATTCCGATATCATGTTCAAGCATTTCAGCCAGTGTTGTCAGCACTACATTTTGATTTTCACGATAGGCACTTTTCACAAGTCCCACCGGTGTTTCAGGCGAACGATATTTTAATAGAATATTTTGTGCCTCTACTATTTGGCGTGTCCGTCTACCGCTTTTCGGATTATATAAAGCTATAACGAAGTCCGCCATCGCAGCTGCTTCAATGCGCTTTTCTATTACAGTCCAAGGCGTCAAATGATCACTTAGGCTGATCGTGCAGGAATCATGCATGACTGGCGCACCCAATAAACTCGCACAAGAATTTATGGCTGAAATACCTGGAACAATTTCTACCGCAATTCCTTCTTTTTCAGTCCAGCCCTTTTCAATCAGCACTTCATACACTAATCCAGCCATACCATAAACGCCTGAATCTCCGCTGGAAATGACTGAGACAATATGGCCAGCTTCAGCTTTCTTAACTGCATCCTGTGCACGTGACACTTCTTCTGTCATACCCGTACTGACAATGGATTTTGCTGTTACGAAAGGTTCAATTAGCTCCACGTATGTTTTATAGCCAATAATACAATCACTTTGCTGCAAGGCAACTACAGCTCGATTTGTAATATGCTCACGATCACCGGGACCGAAGCCAACAACAAAAATTTTTCCCTTTTTCATAGGCTTACCTCCAAATAAAAAATGCCTGCACTCCTTTTAAAAGGAATACAGGCATGTGAAATGGCAGTATAAAAAAAGCATACTGAAACACAAAAACAATAGGTATAATTGTCCCGCCTATACTTCTCCCTCCGAAAAGCAAGTGTCGTTTAAATAAGCAGGTTTCCTGACTTAAGCTTCTTTTTACTCTTACACCTTCCCGATTTCTCAGTGGCATTGTAATTTCATCAGCTCTTACAGTAGCGGGGGCTGTACTAGACTTTCACTAGTTTCCCTATTATCTCACAAATGTGAGCACTTATTTAAAGTATTTATTAAATTTTTTATAACTATACCATATAATCTCGGAAGTTAACATACTATTTTTTTTTTTGAAAATTTAATATAAGCTCCTTCTTAGGTTGAAATGGTGCTTTTAAAAAATTATGCATCGATAAAACCGGATTACTCGTCAGAGTTCCATCTTAAACTTGAATGCTGGGCCCATTAAAACATGATTCCATCATTTCAAACAGTTCTGCTTTCGAACTCGGATACTTTTTATTGGATAAATTCGTTCTTTGTAATCTTTCAAACACTTCCATAATCCAAGGTTTTTGTAAATGGCTTTTTTCAAGAATTTCTCTTTTATTAAAAACCTCAACGGCTGTTCCTTGAGCTAACAAATGCCCATTGTTTAAGATGATGACCTCCTCTGCCCACTCATAAGCTAGATCTACATTATGTGTAGACAATAGAATTGATAGGTGAAAAAAGAGCTCTGACACAATAAAATTGTCAGAGCTTTTTTAATTAATTCGTAGTATTTATTTCATGATTTTGTCTCTTAGAGCGAAAGCTTATAAAGATAAATGAAGCGACTAAGAAAATGAAAAGAATGATTCCCACGATTTCGAAATCTAGTTCTGCCCAAGGGTTAAAGAAAGTAAATGCCAGATAGAAGGAAACTCCGTATGCTAAGAAGACAATCACCCAACCCATTAGTCTTGACGCAGCTTGACCGATTTTGCTGGACTGATTCACCATTTTATAAACAATCATGGAATCAATTGTATCTGTAATCATCATGCCAAACATAAAAACTAATCCTAAAAATAAAGGTGTGTATTTACCTGAGTTACTTGCTGCCATGGACCAGACAGCTGTTTGACTTACCGTCTCGGCAGCTAAGGCAAACAAAGCCCCTACTAAAATGATAAGAAAGGGATTTGTTGTTCCCTTCGCAACTTTCGGAATAAACTTTCCCTTTAATCCACTAAGTTGAAATTCATCATTATTATTTTTAGTGCGTAACAGATTGTAAGTATTTATTGTGCCAATGAGGAATAAAGAAATAATGGATACCCATGATGCAAAATTATCAAAATAAGCTGGGAATGAAAAATTCTTTATCACCATTCCCAAAATCCCAGCCGTCATCGCTACCATTCCTCCATGACCAAATGAAAATAACGTACCAACCCAACGTGCAAATGGACTTCCCATTCTCCAGTTATAACGGGTTTGTCCATCAATAAAGGCAAGATGATCCGCATCTAACCCATGTCGAAGTCCCAATACAAAAACAAGTAAAAACAGTGATACAGTTTCCAATTAAAATTTCCTCCCTTTTATAAACAAAATACAACATAAAAAATCCTCAACCTTTGACAGATTGAGGATTTATGGGTACGTGCAAATAGACGACAAACTGGCAGAATACAATTGTCGTTTCATCTTCGTACACCTCTCCTTTCCGCGAAGGCTGTTTTGGTGTTACAACCTAGGTAGGTCTCCTGGCTTTTGAATCATCACGCTCTATCGTCTTCCCCAACTACATAGTTGAGTGACATAATGAAAGAGAGCTCCTCAATTACAGTGGCGGGACCACTCGGGATTTTCACCCGATTCCCTGTTACCCCATGTTTTCACACGGGCACCTAGTTTGCTTACAATTTAAAGTTCTAACTTGATTATACTTGTAATCTTCAACATCTACCATCAAAATTTTATTAATGTATATATGAAGTTGTATTAACTAAAAAATAAAAATGTTTCTTGTTCAACAAACCTGCACCTTTAGTTGAATAACACGGATGGAGTGAAATGTGGTACCCAACCCACGCATATCAGTTTGTATACCACCGTCAGCGTTTTTGCCTTCGTGCCAAGTTTTTAAGGTTATCCTTTTTCAACTTTTAGGATTGTATCCATTTCGGATTTAGCTTATCAAGGGAAAGTGCGCCCTTGACAAGCTAAATCCGAAAGATATTTGGTCTATAAGTTAAACAAGGAATAGCTCTATTCATACTGAATAAAACACCATTTTAAAACATTTGGGTGTGGTGGGTTGACAGTTTCGTTCATATCAGTTGTAGAACAAAAAATCCGGCTATGTAGCCGGATCTTAAACTCTTGCACCAGATTGTTCAAATAACATTTCTATGTAAAATTATCATTCATCAAGGGAAAATTTAGTTTCAATTAAGCATTTCTCTGAACTCTTCCGTCATTTGTTCGACTACCTCAGATCTTCCATAAGTTGTATTCTCATTATCCCTTGTATGCTTTCTCTAATTTCAAAAGATCAAATTTCTTCATTTTAAGAAATGCTTTTGTTAGGCGCGCAAGTTGCTCCGGGGTGCCCTTGCTCATCATCTCGTCCATCTCAGTTGGCACAATCTGCCAGGATAAGCCATACTTATCTTTCAGCCAGCCGCATTGCTCGGCTTCAGGAACTGCAGAGAGCCTTTCCCAGTAGTAATCAATCTCTTCTTGTGTGTCGCAGTACACCATAAATGAGAATGCCTCGTTAAAACTGAATTTGTGCTCATGCGCGCTATCCATTGCGGCAAACCACTGATTTTCAAGCATGAAATCAGAGAACATGATGGTTCCTTCTTGGTCAGGTTCCATGCCTTTTGGGTAGCGGGCGATAAGTCCCTGCTTTGCATTTTTAAATACAGATAAATAAAAATTAATCGCCTCTTCCGCGTTGCCGCAATTATCGCCGACAAACAAAAGTGACGGTACTAATGAAGGCCGCTCTTCACCTTCTGGATTGGTAAGGATTAACTGCCAGGAAAAACCATACTTATCCTGAATCCAGCCATACTTCTCACTGAACGGATACTGATCAAGTGGCATTAACACGGTGCCACCTTCGGACAATTTGTTCCAAACCTCATTTATTTTTTCTCCCGCGTCTTTTTCTCGCGATGGGTCAAAATTTACGATGAAAGATACCGACGGATTGAGCTTGAAAAAGGGCCCTGCACTGATTGCCATGAACTTCTGCCCCCAAAGTTCAAACGAGACAATATCGGAGTCGCCTGATGGAGTATCGTGGATTGTTTTTACACCCGTAATTTTTGAGTCAGGGAAAATGGAAGTGTAAAACTCGACTGCTTCTTTTGCCTCCTTGTCATACCACAAATGCGGAACGATTTTTTGATTTGTTTTTGACATCGTTATTCCTCCTTAATTTTTAATTGACAAGAATGTGACCAAAATTCCAGTGTAAAGAAATTAACTATCTCCAATTTATATTACCATTTTCATACTGATTTAATTTATTATAGTTTGCTGAATGCATCTGCTCTTCTTTTATTGAAGTATTCTGCCCGCTAGGTCATTACAAAAAAGGGATCGCCACCGCAACCCCATCTTCAACTCTTGCACCCGATAGTTTAAGTACAGCTTTCACAATCTTGCTATCAGAATAAGAAACTAAGCAATTCATCAAATTTTTTCTCCTTATTCAAATCACTGTTATCAAAACCTTTTCCGGTTCACCTATATAGTTCTGCATTACGTTTAAAATACCTTTTTACCTGCTTGTTAACTAACCTATCAATTAGTTGAATAAGGAAAGGAGCAATTATTAAATAATGATTTCTATACGTTCCTTATTTGAAATACCCCGAAATCAAAATGTAACTATTCTGACACTGTAATAAAGTTGAAGTTAGCAATTTGAAAGTATAAACTTTACTTATTATTTGAGGAGTGATTAGAGTGAAAACAGTAACCGTGGATAAGCTAACATTCAAGAAAAGTTTATCGATGATTGAGCAATTTGCAATCAAAGATTTCCTGTTTAAATGGGTTGGTCGACCAACAGAAGGATTAGATGATTTTCTACCACTTGAGTACACAGAAAGTGTCTTTGCGAAGATGGAGGCAAAACAGGTAACAGCTTTACTAATTAATGGGGATAAACATTTCAGATATGCCACAATAACAGAAGACAATCAAATTGTCATAGGTGTTTTAGATTCGAATGAAGAGTTAACTCATAGAATCATTTCTCTGGATGAGGTTTTAATAGGTAAGCACTTGTAAGGTGCTTGCCTCTAAACTTTTCTCTGCCCAATTTGTATACTTCCCCATAATGTTTTGACATAATTCTGATTTCGTTTTCACATTCATCACCTACAAATTTTGTCTTTTAGCGCCAGCGCTCTAATTTTTTTAAGAACTTTTTTGTATACATTTTATTGAGAAAAAATTTTTCAATCCGATTCATATCTGATTCCTGAAACTTTTTTAAACTGAATGTATAAAATTCATCGAATGTTAAATCAGGCTGCTTCCATTCACCATTTTCGTAACAATAGTGACAGTATTTTTCTGACGGTGTCCCATCCTTTTCAGTTCCAAAGTCACTTGACACTTTCATGGGCATGCCACAGCTTTGACACAGGTTTGGTTTTGCCATTTTTATTCCTCCGATTTTGTTAAGTTTTAAATTTGTCATCATTCAACATTTACGAGTTTAAACTGATTCGCCGATGCACATCCATCATATTCATTTCGTATAGGAACTCGAGTAAATGGCCCTTATTGGGGATTCCATTTACAGGTAATTCAACTAATTATATAGAGGATTCATATCAGTTGCAATGGTTGCCAATTGGTCAAACCGATCAGCGATTAGACACTTCTACTAGTTTAGGAGGATCTGCGAATTATATCTTGAAATGTATCTTCGGTTAATTTATTAGTCATTATTAGTACCTCCAATTAGAACTCTCAACCCTTACCTTGCATAATAATTCTAACCTTTTTAACACTTCTAATTCGGTAATACTTTTTTCAGAATTAAATATTTGATGGATATAAGTAATTACCTTTTTAATCTTCAACTAAACTCCCCTTTAGTTGAAGAAGAAAGAGGAATTGTAAACAATTCCTCTCTTGGTTCAAGAACCTATCCTCGATAACTTGTTTTCATAAATAATTGTCTTTTTTTGTATGCAATTACAAAAACAATTGAAAGTAAAACTCCTGAAAGAACAAAAACACTCCGAACACCAAGATAATCCGATAATACTCCCATTATTAGTGAAGAAATACCGAATGTACCTGTTGAAATGGTACCAAAAGACGTATAAACAGTTGCTAATTGGTCTTTTGTAATGCTTGTTTGGATTATTGTTTGTTGAGGAATATTTTTCAACTGCCCAAAAAGACCGATCAGGGCTGATAAAATTAAAGCAATAAAAGGAAAACTCGTTATGCCGAATAGAATTGTTAAAACACACGTCAAAAGGGTCCCAGTCATAATAAAAACATATCCTTTTTGTTCTACAAATTGAGACAACTTAACACATACTATACTTCCGATAATTAATCCGATGAAAAACGAACTATTTATAAATCCCCACCATTGTTCCTCTGCATGTAATGCCTCTTTTACATAGACAATTAATATAGCTGCTATCCACACGGTGCTGGCGATAGATTCAAAAAACTCCATTTTAGCCATACTTTTTAATATAGGTGTAGCATTTATCGTTTGCCAACCTTGTGTTAATTGAGCCCACTTTTTTTCTTGTTTTTCTGCTTTATGTTCAACATTTTTCAACAAACTTAATATAAAGCTGGATAAAACAAATAGTACAGCAACAAGCCAAATTAGTTGGTTTGCATTGAACACAATTAATAACAAGCTCCCCAAAAACCAGGTACCCATTTGAATGGATTGTGTAATTGTTTCTGCTATTCCATTTGCTTGTATTAGGAGTTCCTTTTCCACATAATAAGGAATTAATGTCAGCCTAATTGGGTTTGCACATCCATCTAGGGTAGCAATACCTGCTATGATAAAAAAAACAAAGTAATAGTTTGTTAATTCTAATCCTGTCATCATTACAAAACTTAAAACAAATAAAATAATTGTCTTTCCTATTTGTGAACCAACTAACAGCTTTTTTAAATTAAATTTTCCAATTAGTAGCGGTGTAAAGATGCTTGAAGTAAACATACCAAAAGTAATGATAAATGGAACGAACGCTGATGCGGTAGCTGACTCGGTTATTTTATAAATAAAACTAATAACACCGACAATGTAAAACACATCGCCTGCATTAGCCAGTGACTGACCAAGCATTAGAAAAAGAAAATTACGATTTGTTTTCAAGTTCATCCCCCATTTTTATTAATTATTTATTAGAAATGAGGGACAGCTTAAATCGGATTACTAAACATAGTATTTAGCTCCTTTGTAAAAATGCAATAAGATAAGTCTTAGGGGGAAAACAAGATATATCTTAGTTGCATCAGAATATATGCCTTTTATAATGTTAACAACTGAAAACTAAGTTGAACCCATTCACTTTACTCCACCTAAATTATACCAGTTTTTTAAGAAGGGCTTAATAATTTTTTTCACTAATCTACCCGGAGCTCAAACCCAAAAAAGACTGTCTATTTACAGTCTTCTTAAATCAATCAATTAGTTGAATAATATTATTATTGAAGGTAAATGGATACCTTCTCTCAATTGCATAAAATTGTCGTACCACGCAATAACATTAACGCTAAATTGTTCGAATTTTCCCAATCTGAAAGAAAATAAATTCTTCCACAATTGCAAGTCCAGTCATAATTACCAATATAATTGAATTACTTTTTCATAAACACATCTGTAACTTGTAACAGTATTGCGGCACATATTTTCCTTACTTCGCTAAATGTTCACTTTTTTTACAAATGTCCTATCATTTTCGTCATGGAACTATGCGAGGAATTTTGTCTGTTTCCTCTTCAAGTACATGAATTCCTCCGATTACTTCATAAGCTGAACCAATTGACACAAGCAAATCTCCTGTGATGGCGAGTTTTTGTTCTTGCAGCAGTTTAATTAAATCTGTTTCTCCTATTTGACTTGAGACAGAAATAGCCTCTAATATTTGTCCAATCGTCTTAATCCAAACACCAGTTAGTATTTGTTCTTCACCTATTGTATTTGCATCTTCCTCAATATGCAAAAGCCCTGATAAACCTTTAATTTCAATGATTTGACCTATTACTTGAATCCAAAGCCCTAATGCAACCTCTTTTTCCAGTCCTAAAATTTTATTACTTTTATTCTCGCTGAAAACTTTTCTGTTATTGCTCATATTTTTTGGAAGTTCCATTATTCCCAACTCCAAAACTAAAATTTGCTTTATTTTATGTGAATCAAATGGTTTTGGTAGCCTATTTTGCTCATTCTACGCACTTGCATTTTTCTACCGTCTTGAAT
The DNA here is from genome assembly GCF_019219025.1 of Bacillus sp. sid0103. The sequence continues at coordinate 264,946 of NZ_JAHUWN010000004.1, forward strand.
AACAATGGATAAATCTCCAAGGTTACTTACAATCCACTGAGTTGCTAAAGTATATTTTAAAAATTTTGAATGTCATCTATTTTGCAATTTAGGATTGATATTTCAGAACTTGGTTATTTAAAAAGAATGAATTGATAATGCTCTATAATTTTTGCCACATCTTTCGGTAAAGTAGGGATTTCATAAGCCACCATTAATTGTTGAATTATAATGATAAACAGAAAGGCGTGAAATAAATATGAAATATATAATCGCTTGTCTTATTATTATCGTTTTAGTAGGTACTATCTATATGTTTAACAAAAATAACAATGTAAACAACAATGAAGCACCATTGGCCGCAGGAATGAATTTTGACCTTGAAAATGTACAACCTTTTTTAAAAGAATTATCCTCGATCTTAGACTCTGGCTTTACTGATGATGAAATCAATGCGATTCAATCTGAAATAGAAAAATTGAAACAGTATAATGGAGTAAAAGAAATAGGAAGCTTTAATGTTATTTATAAAGGAGAACAAGCTAAAATACGCATTGAAGCTGAAATTCATATTGAAGATGACTTAAAAGAAGTTGTTTTATTTATGTATAGTAATCAAGTATTGGTTGAAACCATAGAAGAAGAAATGATGAAGTTTGTAGATGAAAGGGATATGTAAGCAAAAATAGATGTTAGAATCAATATCACTTTTTGCACTAACCTGACCGTTACTTTAAGTGAAATTCTTCATAATAACAATTAAGAAACGAAAAACAGCAACCCACAAAAGAGTTACTGTTTTTAATTCTTGCATCCGTTAGTTTCACCGAAGCCAATTGAAATAACCACATTTCTCTTTTTGTCTAGCCTGTTTTCAATCATCGCTAGTCCGCTTATGATTAGGCTTTCACTAACGATAGCATCATCAAAGGGTGTTATTTAGGTAATGTTGCCATCATCGGATAAAATTCTGTTGTCATTACTCCTGCAATAACGGCGGGATCTTCTGCGATGAGTTTTGGGACTTGAGCTTCATTCTCAACTTCGATGATTGCAAGTCCATGTGGGGCTTTAGGATTTAAAACCGGTCCAAAAACCAAAGCAATCCCCTGATTCTGCTTGTCTGTCCAATAGTCGATGTGTTGCAGCATGATGTTCCTTTCTTCTTCGGTCATGTCCTGAGGAAAAGTTGCTCTCGGCGAAGTAGCCTTTAACATGAAGTGTATTTTTCCCGGAGTATTGTTTGAGATGTTGTTCGACATTGCGAATCCCTCCACCAGTCTAAATTTGTATTTCCAACGACACTATACTGAACTTCCATTATGTCATAAATTCCTTCCGTATCAAATCATCACGAATGAATTCGATTGACCTTTAATAAAACCCTGCAATCCCCCACAATCTGTCCCTTTAGGTGAAGATAGGAGGGAACGGTGTTCCTTCAGATTTTTTTATATACTTCTGCGTAAGTCACTTTCAATTGTTCTCTTAGTTCTTTGTTTTCACAATCTAGCTTCTTAATGCGGCGGCGTAAGGAAGCAATCCAGGCATCTTTGTTATTATCATCCATCTCTCGTTTGATTTGCTTCGATGTAGGGGCCTGGGCTTGTTGCTTTGAATAATGGAGCACCTTTAGATGTTATTCAAAGCCTATTAGGTCATGAAAAAAGTGAAACCACCCGGATATATGCCCAGTTAAGCGGAAGCATCAGGCAGGAATTATATTGGAAGTTTTTTTAGAAATAAATAAGCAACGCATCTCACGATAGCGTTGCTTTATTTTACTCTTGCACCCGTTAGCTTAAGTTGGAATAGTTCTGGTCGATGAGACAACAGAATCTTAAAACTTTCCCTTTTTTTCATCTTATATAGAGTGCTATTTATCTCTTCTTTAACGATTTCAATTACAGAAATTCCATCGAATTGTATTGCAGGATCATCTATGCCCATTATATACATTTCATCTTGTCCCATTTGAATTTTTCGTAACTATTTCTCATCACTTAATACCAATATTATTTAAACTTTTTTCAAGTGAACTAAAGTTTCCGGACCAGCATTCGTGGTTTCCAGTCACAAAATAAACAGGGGCAATTTTATTAATCTCCCTCATTAACATTAGGCTTGCTTCTTCGTTATAATTTTTTTGATCAACAAGATCTCCCGTAAATACGATTAAATCGGGTTTTAACAATTTCACTTTTTGGTATAAAACCTTTTGGTTTTCTCTAAATACCTTACTATGCAGATCAGACAATTGAACTATTGTATACCCATCAAATTTTGATGGTATTTTTTTTGAGATATAATCCATTTCATTAATTTCAAGTGAGTTGTTTTGATAATAAAAGTATTTAGGTTTTGCCTGAACTTTATTTACATCATATAAAAAAAAGGAAATAATCATTATCAAAAAACATAACTGTCTCATAATTCACCTCTGAATTATTCTCCGCTTTTGGTTATATCTATATAACATTAAGCTGCTTCGTTAGTGGAACAAGAAAAAAGGCTGCCGTAGCAACCCAAATCTTCAACTCTAGCACCCTTTACTTTAAGTACATTATTTCACAATCTTTAAGAGATAATTATCAAAAAAACGCTTAGGCTTGAACCTAAACGTTTTATAGGGGATTTTCGACCGTTGTCCGGCAACTTTTTTGCAATCCCTGATAATTCGCATAACATCGATACATTTACCAAAAAAACTGCCCCAAAAACTTTGAGACAGCTTCCCATTTTATCTTAAGTTAATTTTTAAATCGCCCACTTGAAGGACGCAGTTTTGGCGGTCTTTGACTGGGGCGAAGTAGAGGACGTATTGGTCACGCGGTCCGTCTGCCTCCGCCTTGCTGAAGATTGGGTCGGCCATTTTGCCGGCCGAATTTAAGAATACACCAGACTTGTTGTAATCGACAGTATACCCTTTTTCTTTATCAACTTTTCTGGCATTTAAGAATTGCAGTTGGAGTTTGCTGAACACATCGTAGGCAACACCGTTTTCAATATGTGGTTTAATGTCCGTGCCAGTGACGACCACCCTTGTTTCAAGTGGCGAAAATTCCACTCGCTTTACTTGATAGGTTTCATTTTTAAATGTAAATTCTTTACTCACATCAAATGTTTCGCGACCACCAACCGCTTCTTTCGAGAGCTTGAAATCAAGTGGCCAAACGGTTTCCACACGGTTTGCCCCATTTTCCCCATGAATGGTCAAGTCTTTCAATTTTAAATGGACTTCATCCCCTTGGAACGTGCTGATGGATTCGAACGAGAGCGCTTCTGCCACTTTGTTCGCCTTCTCATCGTAATAACGGCTGCCCCAGCCGATATTTTTCAATTTCTTTAACTCATTGCCTACCACTAAGTTCATGGAAGTATAGCCTTCAAAAAGATCAAGGTAATAGTTTTTCAAATTAGTTTTCTTGCTTTCATAGGTAACCAAAAGCTTGGCTTCCTTGTCATCCATCAGGATACTATTAAAATGAACGGTAATATCGTGATCTTTATCATAGTAGATTTTGTTGATTTCCTGGCCCATTCCATTTGTAAGGGCGGATTTTAATCCACTATCATCGATATGTTCGCTTGAGAAAATTTTATCGTAAACGTTTTGGATCGCCGCTCTTACTGGTGAAAAAGTCAGGGAAGATGCCGCAATCAAACAGGCTGCAGCCGTAAGTAATATCCTTCTTGAAAAAGATTTTTTCTCTCTTATGATCATAGAATTGTCCCCTAACTGATCGATTTTTTTATTCAACTCATCCCATACATCTGGGACCTGCTTTTCCAAAGCATTGTCTAAATGCTTCATGATTTTTTCATTTCCCATCCAAAAATTTCCTCCTTACTCCAGACCTTTTTTTAGTTTTTTCAAGGCCATTCGGTATTTCCAGAGAACAGTTCCCAAAGGCATCTCCATAATTTTGGCGATTTCTTTATGCTTTAGCCCCGAGATATCCTTCATGATGACGATCTGCCTCTCTCCACTATCCAGGAGTGCTAGGTATTTGGATAACACTATTTTGTCGACAGGGTCTTCGGATATGTACTCCAGACGTTCAAAATATTGGTCGTCAAACCCGGTCAATTCGCGCTTTTTTTTCCGGTAAAGGTCGAGTGCCGTGTTGCGCGTTACCCGAATCAGCCATGCTCTCACATTGGTCACTTGATTATACTTTGAATGTCGGTAAAGTTTGATATACACTTCTTGCAGTACATCCTCGGCCAATTCAAAATCTCTTAAAATCGATAACGCCATCGCGAAAACATGCTTTTTATGGTCAATATATAATTGTTTAAATTCATCCCGGGGATCCACCGAGGTCTTTAATTGCTGCAAACCAGTTTGAGTCATCTTTGGCCTCCTTTCATATAGTAGACGGCCGACTTTTGTTTTTTATTGGTAAAAAATTTATTTTTTTCTCTAATAAAAAATAAAATACGTGCCAATACAAATAAAAATATCTCAGGAGCAATCGCAGAAAAGAAAGCAATTGCACTAATTGAAGCATCCCATCAGTCCTATCCAGCTGTTTCTTCGTCAGATGTATTGTGCGAACAACTACGGACATACGCTAGACGTTACCAAGACCTTCTCCAACAGAAAGAACAATGTATCAAGGATATGGTCCAATTAGCGAAAGAGCGCAGCGAATACAAGGTGATATTGAGCTTTCCAGGAATTGGCCCCAATACAGCCGTACGCTTAATGGCAGAAATCGGAGACATCCATCGTTTCGAAAATAACAAACAATTGAATGCTTATGCAGGTATGATATTCGCCGATTCCAATCGGGAAAAACCTTTTTTAGGGACAAAATCAACAAGCGTGGTAATAAACATTTACGAAAACTGCTCTTCCTAATCATTCAGAACATGATTAAGCAAAGGCGTTTCGGGCACAATCACATCGTCGAGTATTATGACAAATTAAAAACGCAACCCTATAACAAATGTCATAAAGTTGCGTCCATCGCCTGTGTGAATAAGCTTTTGAAGAACATCTTCTATCTTACTACACACAATATGAACTATGATTACGGGTTGGCCTCCAAATCATAGTTTTTTTATAATAACATATTCAAATGACCTAGTAAAAAAAATCCAAGTAAGCTGGGTCTATTTGGCATATCTAAATTTAAAAATTCGTCCCTAAATTATTATTAGGTAACCACTAAACTCCGTACATATTATAACTAATAAATTTACTAAAAAAGATATTGACTAATCGTAAGAAAAGACCGCCGAAGCAGTCGATCGTTATTGAACTAACGCATGCGCTAGTTGAATAAGAAAATCCTTTATATTCAGTAATCTGTTTAAATAACTACTCTAATTATCAATAAAAGATGACCTTTTTGTGGAAGTTCATCTTTTGATATTTAAATAAAACTTACCTATTACTAACTTCATATGCTGTTCTAACTCCTGCTTCAATCGCGCCTTGAATCCAACCTGGTGTAGTAGATGAATGTGATCCTGCGAAATGAATTCTCCCTTCTGGTGTACTAATATATTGACCTAATTCTTTTATTTGGTCGGGTTTAAACATGACAAATGCTCCTCCATAATAAGGAAATTTAGACCAATTATGTGAATATCCTATTAAAAACTCCGTAAACACTTGATTTCCAAATATATACGAAAGATTATTTAAAGCAATTTTTATACGTTCTTGTTGTGTCATATTATCCCAAATACTAGAATCGTCTTCCCATGTGTAGCTAGCTAACATAATCCCTGTACTGTCCGATGCCTCTTGACCATGACTAGGAAAATATGCAAACTTGATTGGTAAATCGGTTGTTATTTTCCCACCATATAACCCATATTCTTCCCAAAATCTGGTTTTAAATTGAAGTCCTATTTTAGTTGAATTTGCATAATGTATCTTTCTAATAACTTTCCTCTTGTCATATGAAATAGACTCAAAGGGAAGTAAATCTACGAAATTCAATAAAGAAAAAGGAATTGTTGAAATAACAAAGTCGCTTGTAAGTTGATGCTCAGTATTAAGTATTTGATTTTCTGTATAAATTGTTACGTTTGATTCTTGTTGCATAATTTTTTTTACTCTTTGATTAGTAATAATATCGTCTTTTAATTGTGGTAAAAATCCATTAATAAGATGATCAGTACCCCCTGAAATTTCATAAAGTTTTAGGTTCTTTGTAAGGAGTACTAAAACTTCTCTTAATATTGCAGTAAATGCAAGTTCAGAAAACCCTTCTAATCCGACCATCGTTTCAATCATATCGATTGCTTCAGCTGATAAGGATACACCCACAGGGTTATATTTTAAAAAGTTAGCCATTGAAAAATGATCATACATATTAATAACTATATCCCAATTTTTTTCGGGATCTTGGTTTATAAAATCAATAACTGGACCAACTGCTAATAATAGTAACTCTGTTGCAGTCTTTCCTTTTTCACTTGGGTAGACTTTAAACCTTAATTGGTCTGGATTTGTTCCATAATTTTTTTCATTTGTTAATATATTATTGATGTAAATCAGATCATTAGGGGTGCTATTAATAAATTCATTGACTTGTAAATTGAATTTTTTTATATATTCAAAAACTAAATGGTGAAATGAAGGTATACGCATTGCCCCAAGATCTATATATTGATTATTAATAAAAGGTTCCCTTTTTGTGTAAATTCTTCCGCCAATTCTGTTATTTGCTTCAATAATGGTAACCCGATGTCCAGCTTCTTTTAAGAGTGAAGCAGCAACTAAACCAGATATCCCTGCACCTATAATGGTTACATCCTTTGGTGAATTCGTTTTTTGTAACCCATTTTGAATTATGTAAATCATTTGCTCCATTGAAAGCAGTAATTTTTGTATCAAAGATATCACCTCTACTTCCCAAAAAATAACTACAATAAAATGTTATTCGATAGAAAATCGAAGTAGAATATTAACTAGAATTAAATTCATTAATCATACTAAATGATGGACGTTTAACCGATCCCTTCTTTTACTAACCTGCCACGTTTGTGAAATAACTCAAAGGAAAGTACCTCCTTTATGTCGAATACAATAGGTAAAGGGGATGACCCAATGAATAAAGTTGAATTATTAAAAAAACTACACAATGCCAGTCGAGGTAATTTGTTTTCAACAGAGATTCCTAAAGCTACAAATGAAGATGTAAAAAAGATTGAAGAATTGGTTGGAGAATTAGTAAGTGAAGGAAAAATCAAGTTAAGAGAATGTGTACTACGAGAATACTCAGTTTATTTACACGGAATAATTAAGTATGCATCCGAATAATCGGGTGCTTTTTTATTGGGGTGAAACACAAGCTGTCTTCAAGGTATTTAATTTTTCAACCCTGCTGTCGCAACATCCTTACTTTACCCCTTGGTTCAATAAAACCCTAAGATTAATTAGGTCATTTTTGAGTCACCTTTACCACACCGATAGCTAAAATTTCCCAAGATATCTTAAACTAACTCGACCTTTATTTCTTTACATTCAACTAACCTGCATCTCTAGTTCAATAAGAAAAAGCCGCCAAGTATGGCAGCTGACTATCTGTTCTTTTATATTAAAGCATCTTCGTACTCAGAATTAATGATTATTTTTCATTCCTATAATCAGAGTTTCAATCTGTTCTTGTGAAAGTTGCTCCCGTTCAATCTCCACATCTTTGCCTCCGCCAATCCAAACTAGATCATCATGATTTGATAAAGGTTTTCTTCCTCTTGGTACAGATTCTGTGTATTTTTCCCACACATCATTAATCTTAGCGAGTGATACATCACCTCTTTTCATCGTCAAACCACCTATACTTTTCGGCATCATCAAACCACTTATAAATTGTTTTTTTGAGAAATAAAAATCTTCTTCCATTTATTCATCTCCTTAATAGTTAATAGTATATGTAAATTACGTCATTTAATCATTTATGAATTTACATCGTTCTTGTTTAACTAACCTGCTTCGTTAGCTCCATATCAAAAAAGGATCGCAGCAGCAATCCCGTTCTTCAACTCTTGCACCCGTTAGCCATCCATGCAGTGCAAAAACGGCACTGCACCACAGAGAATGAAAATGGTCCGGCAGACTATACTGTTTTTATGCTGGCGAAGAAGGTCTTTGAACTATGGTGCCTTAGAGCCCATCCGTTAGTCTGACTCCGACGACCACGGTGCACCACCGACTGTCGCGCCCATTAAGGGTAGCACTCATGGGAGATTAATCCTTTTTCTGGTTGTTGCGCCGGCTAAACCTAATTTATTCTATGTTGAGAGGTTCCGACTCGTATTCAATAAACAATTTCAATTTAAACAGATCACTAAAGGCTTAGCCTTTTTTTAAAAACTGGTTTTGCTGGGTCTATTTTTGTATACCTTTTTTCAGTTTTTATTTTCATGGGAGTTCAACCTGCAACTGCTCAACTGTTATCATCTAAAAGGTAAAAGTCCGAAGAACTGCATATCTATTTCTGAACTAGTAAAAAATACGTAAGAGGTGAGAAAATGGAAAATGATAATTTAAAACTTACATCTTCCGAAATAGGAACACTATGGGGGGAGTATGTAAACGGAACAATGACCAATATAGTAAATAGGTATATGTTTTCTATTTTGGAAGACGAATCAATAAAAAAGGTTTTTGAAATAGCCCTTGCGACATGGGAAAAGCAAAAGAAGCAGCTTGTTTCCTTCATTGAGAAAGAGGGATTTCCAGTTCCCATTGGATTTACTGAGTCCGACCTTAATAAAAGTGCAAAGAGATTGTTTTCTGATACATTCTGTTTGAATTATTTGTATATTATGAGTATACATGGTTTGTTGGGTCATACAACTGCTCTAGGTGTTTCTGTCAGAAAGGACTTACGTGAATTTTACAATTCATGTGATAATGATGCAAAAAATATGTATGATTTAACCATTGAGTTATTGCTTAAAAAAGGAAAATTCCAAAGAGACCCCTATTTCTATCCTAACGAGAGCCCTGAATTTATTTCTACCAAAGATTTTAGTGATGGATTCTTCGGAAAAGGGAGAGTTTTATCTGCTACAGAAATGATCAGTATTTCTCTTAACATAAAAAAGAGCATAATGGCTAAAGCTCTTTCTATCGGATTCAGTCAAGTCGCTGAATCGAAAGAGGTAAGAAAGTTTTTAGAGGATTCTGAAAAAACGGCTGATGAACAGATACAAACCTTCTCAAAAATTATGCACAAGGATAATTTACCAGTTCCAATGTCGTGGGAATCAGAAGTTACAATGTCAAAAGACTCTCCTTTTTCGGATAAATTAATGTTGTATCATATTGGTTTCTTGGCTCAAGCTGCACAAGTATATCACGGGACAGGACTAGCATCAGCCATGCGAACAGACCTAGCTGTAGCATATGAAACAGCCGTTCTTAAAAATCTTTCAGTAACCAAAAACTGGTTTGATATTATGGTGAAATACAAGTGGTTAGAACAACCTCCACTCGCTCCTATTAGAAAAGAAATCGCAAAAGAAAAATAATAACTATTATGTCCTTCCTCATACGGATGGGCATTTTTAATTTCTAAGAAAAATCTTATTGAACTAACTGCCCCGTCAGTTGAACAAGCACCATTTCAAGTATTGCACATTATCCTCTAAAGACGACATGCTGATGTCCTATTTTATTGTCCTTATTAATGAGGACATTAACTTAAAATTGTAAAAGAAAAATTTAATATTAAATTCAACCTAAAAACAATAAAGACACACTCATTTAAATTCTTAAAGTAATAAAATATAAAAAACAGACGAAAGTTGGGAACAAAATGTACCAAATTAATACTGGTATCAATGGAGTGGGCTATTATGGTTTTACTCCTTTAACTTGGGGAGCTTGGGCACAGCCAATTCATAGTATATACCCTCACCAATATTATTCATTTGGTGGTAGTCAATTTAACATAAGTCCAGTTTCAACAACTCCACATATGTCTGGTCACCTATCTTCAGGTCCGGCTGTTCCATTTCGAAATATTCCTTATTTTTTCAAAATTTAAACTCTTACTAATCTTTATATAAGATTAATCAACACTAAAATGGTAAAAACCTCACTTATAGGAAGCGTTCATAGGACGCTTCTTTTTCATCTTTTTTACATAAAATCTATTCACTCCACAACCACCTCTTATCGTCGTCTTTTATCTCAAATGCGACATTAATAATCAAATTACTTCTTCAACTAAACTGCATACGTTAGTGCAATAAAAAGGGGATCGCCGCAGCTATCCCAATCTTTAACTCTTGCACCCGTTAGTGAAACAACAAGGTATCAATATTAATTTTGCAATTTTATTTTCTATAAACTACTCGACTTACTATTTCAGTGACGTCAGTTCTACTCATTTTTTTCTTCCCCTCTGTTAAAGCATCAAGAGTACCATGAGCGAGAGCTAACGGGATTTTACAAAAATTAAGGATCGGACCGGGTTTAATATCCTTCAAATAAACGTCAGCCAATGCTAGGTTACGTCGAGCGTACATAAACATATCTTCTAACTCCCAACCATCGGGAAAAAAATCCACACCACGTTCTAAATCCTCAGCACGATTGCGAAGAATGTTGACTGATTGCAAGCCACGCCCAAAGGCTATAGCTAGATCCTTGTCCGTTTCAACGGAATCGTACCACTTCCAAATATCTGTGAGCATGACTCCTACCAAACCTGCAACGTAGAATGTGTATTCATTTAAACCTTCTTCATTCTGAATCTGCCACTCTTTTAAAGACCAGTCAGCCATTCCCTTCGCCATAGTAGATATGGCATTCAAAATGTTCTCTACAATTGTGGGTGGACAAAGCTTTATCCAATCGCCAAATCGTAAGGTAACCTCCGGTAGGAGGGAGTTGTATGGGTGTAATAAAGCCATTAACTCTTTATTATTGAAGGGCTTTTTCAAGAGCAGGCTGATCGAACTTAAAAGATTATGTTTTGATTCCAATCGGAGTTGGGGGTGATCTTCAATCTCGTCAATAGCTCTCATGCATAAGTAGGCGGATGTAACAGCTTCTTGTAATCCTGACGGTAGATGACTAATAGGAATAAAGAAGGTCCGGCTTGTCGCCATTAACATGTTTCTCGCACTTCTATGTAAATTAATTGCTTCACTCAACTGGCATTGTCTCCTTTTTTGAATATGCTAAATTTCTTTAATTTTAAATTTTATTATCCCCACTATATAAAAAATTTAATAATAAAGATCTAACACAAAATTTAAGCCCTTGTAACTCAATAAACCTGCCCTTTAACTGATTAGACACTAAGAAAAATGAACTGCTGAAACAGTGCATCGTTGTTCAATTCTTGCGCCAGATTGTGGAAGATCCTTGCAAAGCCTTATTGAACAAAACCAGCTAATGGGATGTCAATAAATCTTATATTCTTCTATTTCTCCTGCAAGGGGTTCAGATTTAATTATTAGCACCGCTCCAGTAGTTACCAGAGCGGTGTCTTACAATCTTTCCATTGGGCAAAAAGTTGAAGTCAACTTTATCGGTGGTGCATACTTACAAATTGATAGTTACCGATCCAACTCCACTCAATACATCCATATGACCGACTTTCCAAATGTGAAGATGAGTATTCAGCAATTACAATATTTCGATATACCCTTCTGTTCCATGCACGCGAATTCGTTGCCCATCCTTTATCAGTTTGGTAGCATTTTCTACCCCTACAACTGCTGGTAAGCCATATTCACGTGCGATAACTGCTCCATGGGTCATCAGTCCACCAACTTCGGTGACTAGGCCTTTTATGGATACAAACAATGGTGTCCAGCTAGGGTCAGTAAAGGAGGTGACTAATATATCTCCAGCTTCTAGATCAGCATCTTCCATGTTTAAGATGACACGTGCTCTTCCCTCTATAACTCCTGAAGAAACAGGTAGACCTACAATAGCGTCCGCTGGGAGATTTTCTCGTTTGTACTCACCTGCTATGATTTCACCATCAGACGTGATAACACGTGGTGGAGTTAGTTTTTCATATAATTTGTACTCGTCTTTTCGTTTGCTGATGATCTGGTAATCCAGTTTATTTGTGCGTACGACTTCGTGAAGTTCTTCAAATGTTAAATAGTATATATCTTCTTTTTCATGAATAACGCCCGCTTGTACGAGTTGTTCGGCTTCTTTCAGTAAAGCCTGCTTATAAACGAAGTATCGACTAACCATTCCGTATTTTGGATATTCTCGGTAACCGATGAAATTCCTGATTAAGTCGATCATGCGTTTTGTTTCTTTGGCTTTTTGTTCACCATCGGGTAATTGCTTCAATCGCGCTAATATCTCTTGTTCTTTTTTCAAAGCTTCCTGAAGTCCTTGCTCAAATTTCCGATTGCTGGCATTAGGCTCCAAGTTTTTGATGTTACTAAGAATCATGGGGACAAGTATAGCTGGTTTTTCACTCCAACGAGTTTTAGTAATATCGATTTCTCCGACACATCGCATTCCGTATTTGTTAAGATAAGCATATATAGCGTTTTGGGTTTCCTGTCCACCATCAAACTTAACCAGTTCACCCAAAAAGTTATCATCTTTTACATGTTGTAAATAATCAATTACTTCTGGATATGGACGAATCATATCTGCCACATCCAATAGCGCCAAACCCATTTCCGAAGTAATATTGTTTGGTACAGATTGAGAAAGTGTGTCTGCTACGTTTTTTTCACCTAACCACTTATTTATTTTTTCATTGATCCAGGATGAAGCATCCATAGCTGCCATAAATACACGCGAACTCTGTGGGTTAAATAATATCTTCTTTAATTCCTGGATATCTTCTAGAATAAAATTAAATAAATCCAATCCTGATTTCGTTTGGATGTTTTGTTTTAACTCTTCTATCGATGTTTGAGTACTCTTGATCAAATCAGAAACGATTGTCGGGTCGTTTTCGATTTGTGCTTGAGAATCCGCAGACGACACACTTTTATTGCTTTTATTGGAACTCTGTTCGTGCTTATCATTTGGTAAAGATTTTATGAAATCTCCTCGCTCTATTATGGCAATGAGTGCTTCTTTCATGAGCGGATCGTGTTGTCCCATGGCATCTAATAACATTTTTCTGCTGTCAGGTGAAACCAGCCTAGGTGTGACATCAACAAACAACCTTCCACCAGCTTTAAACCTGGGTCCAAAAGACGTTAACTGGAATAAAGACAATCCCAATGGTTTCATGGGATCGGTCATCATTTGTTGATGTCCAACAGATAAATAGACGTGATTTTCTTGATCATTCGCTTCAGGGATGGGGTATAAAGTCGTGATTGGACGACTCTGGACAATATAAAATGTATCATCAACCAAACACCATTCGATATCTTGTGGGTAGCCAAAATAAGCTTCGATCTGTCTTCCAATGTGTGATAGTTGTAAAATCTGTTGATCAGTAAGTGTTTGTGTCTTTTGCTGATTCTGATCGATCTGTTGTGTCTCTGTTCCGCCTTCTCTTCGTCCATAGATAGCCAATTTCTTGGTGGCTATCCTCTTATCGACGATTTTAACTTCCTGTACTTTATAACAATCGGCAGAGACCAAGCCTGACACAAGTGCCTCACCCAGTCCAAAACTGGCATCGATGGATAGCAGCTTTCGGTTAGAAGTAATCGGATCAGCGGTAAATAATATCCCTGATGCCTGAGGGAAAATCATCCGTTGAATGATAACGGATAAATACACTTGGCTGTGGTCAAATCCGTTTTGCATACGGTAAATCACGGCACGATCCGTAAATAAGGAAGCCCAACATTTGCTGATGTGCCGCAAAATGGCTTCTTCTCCGATGATATTCAAATAGGTATCTTGCTGACCGGCAAAAGAGGCATGTGGTAAATCTTCAGCCGTTGCACTGGAACGCACTGCGTAAGCATGTTCATCGCCAAACTGGGAGAGATAGTGAGCAACAGCTTTCACAACATCGGAAGGAATCTCTACATCCATAATGATTTTCCGAATCTTCCTGCTGATTTCACCAATTTGATCTCGATCTTCTACTTTTAGCTTTGTTAGTAGATCCAACAAGGCTTGAAACGTTTCGTTTTGTTCGATAGCTTTTTGATATCCCACTGTTGTAACACAAAATCCCTCTGGTACTTGTATTCCTTGAATTTTTGATAATTCCCCTAAATTTACCCCTTTTCCGCCAACGAGCAAAAGCTGTGTTTTTTCCATTTCCTGAAAACCGAGAACCAAAGAACTCATTCCACATCTCCCCTAACCATTAATGTTCTATTGATTTTAGCAGTAGTAAATGAGAATAAAAAGTCTATATTAACCATTTTTTAAATGTTATAATTAAATTAGGAAGAATTCAAAAAAAATAGCTAGACCTTACCATAAAGTAAGCTGATGCCCCGGTTCATCCCCTCGAAAGCAGCTCATATACCTTTTAACCAAACCTAACCATTCATTAAAATTACTACCAATAAGCGAATATCCAAAATGATCACGATTTTATCCCAAACTTTTGTAAAAGGGGTTAACACAATTAAATCCTTTAAATTAACCATACAAAAAGACCTCCAACCATCTACTGAATAAATAAAGTCACACCGTAGCAATCCCCATTCTTCCACTCTTGCACCCGTTAATTGATGAAGGTGGATTGTTAGGTTTTAGGGTGAAGTCGATTATCAAACATTCCGTATTTTACTATAACAAATCATAATGTTTTTAATTTTTTACACAACTTTAACATTAATAATCATACGATTAATGGTATAATTATTGAAAAGGCTTACAATCGTTGGAGTTTGAGGTGAAAAAAATGGATTTCTATGAAAAGTTACCTGAAGAGTTATTAATTCGTTTTTACTATGAAATTATTAATAATATTGAAAAAGGTATTCTTACGAAAAATATGTATTATGAAATAGGTGTAATTATTTCTGTTGCTAATCGGAGAGGAATTTCCTTAGCCCACCCTTCTGATTTTAATGAAGTGATTAATCAGCAAGCCTTAAATGATTTATTACAATCAAAACAAGTTGGTACAAGGTGTAATTCTCAGATTGCCTAGCCCTTATTTGTTTAATGTTATAATTTAATTAATTTTATTTCCATAAATAAAAACTGACTTTTAATTATAAAAATGGGTGCTGCCAGATAAGGTAACACCTTTTTTTGCCCATCTTTTGTTAAAGCACTCCGTTATTTGAACAAGCAAGGTCACCATTTACCTCTCGTTTAATCGTTTTAACCACTGTATATAACAATCTTGAGGTAAAGTTACCTTTGATAAATCTAAATTCTGCAACTCTTCTAATGGATAGGAATTAATCAAGAATAAATCCCACTGGCATTCTATGTCACGTGCGACAATATATGCATTTTCATCCATTGGGGATAGTTCATTTTCATCAAAGATCATTGTAAAATTATCGCACCAGAGAGCAAATTCATAATGAGAGAAATCATTCTTATTAAGTAATATTTTGCTCAATAAGCCCAATAAACTTTCATATGAGTATTGTAAATCTATTAAGGTATTATTTAAGTTCCAAGAAGAAGTCACATTCATACCCCCTTTTAAAGAAACGCACTCCATTACTTTAAGTACATATTTTCACAAACTACCCGTTATTATGGTATTTATCTGGTAAACCACCAAATTATAAACAATGAAACTGCTATTAATGTCCAAACCAATGCTTGTAAATTTTTCTTTTTCTTTTTGTTCATTAAGAATCCCTCTAATCCAAAATATCTCTATGTTATGACATCTTACTTCACTATCGCACATCGTTAGCTTAATAAGAGGGTAAATAAATCCTATCTGTATCAGTATCGATAATTTTTAGTTCTTTACTGTTGGTTCTTTCCACAGTTTTAAAATTAATTTTAACACCCAATAAAAGAAGAAAAAGTTAAATATAAACCCGAAAGAGACAAAAGTTAAATCCCATCCACCCCGATAAACAAAACCTTCAGCAGGAAAACAAAGGTTAAACTCCCACAAATCTTTATCAACTCGATTAACAATTGTAGGAATGAAAGTGAAAATAAAAGTTGAAATAAGACTTAAGATAGATAACCGTTTTTTATGTGGGTTTATTTTTCCATTGAGGCTTAATAATGCCAATATTATTAATGCGTTCAAACCAATCCTAAATAAAAAGGCTAGCACTTTTTCCATCTCATACATTTAAAACGCCTTGTTTCAAATATGGTTATTTTCTCCATATTAGCTTATTTCTGTATTATTTAAAATAGTTTGTTTTAAATAATTTCTTATTCAACCTGCCCCGTTAGAATTCCTGTAGGCAGCTAATTTTCAACTTTGAAAAAAAATAGGTCCCTCAGTAAGATATGAGTATAGACACCACTCTAACTCAAAACCTTAAGGAGGAACCCTTATGTGAATTTTAAGATGCAAGACAAACAAAATCAACTAATTGAGAGAATTTCAGATAAACACCTTGTGGTTGGTGTAGATATCGCCCAAGAACTCCACGTAGCTAGAGCTGTAAATTTCCGTGGAATAATAGTTGGTGATTCTCTTACATTTGAAAATAATGAAGAGGGTTTTGCTAGTTTACTACAATGGATTAACCAGTTAAAAACCT
>NZ_JAHUWN010000050.1 GCF_019219025.1 Bacillus sp. sid0103
TAAATAATTGGGAATGGTGGTAAACATTGTGAAATCCTATCTATCTTCAAGGGCTGAACAATTAAAACCTTCAGGTATTCGTCGTTTCTTGTGACTTAGCGAATAGCATGGGAGGCGTTATTTCATTTAGGAGTAGGGGAGCCAGATTTTTTTACTCCTTGGTCCATATGCCATTCTTCAATTCTGTCGCTAGAAAGCGGGTATACGTCATATACAGAAATAGAAGGACTTTTAGAGCTTCGTAAGGAAATATCTAGTTATATGGAAAGGCGTTTTCATGTTTGCAATTCTCCCAGGTCAGAAATTATTGTAACCATTGGAGGTAGTCAAGCTTTGGATAGTTCTTTGAGAACTATTTTAAATCCAGGGGATGAGGTAATGATTTTAGAACCAAGTTATGTAGCTTATATTGCGTTGGTTTCATTGGCTGGAGGGATTCCAGTGCCAATCGTTACTTCTTTTCAGAATCAGTTTAAACTTACACCAGAAAAAATAAAGCAATCTATTACTCCGAGAACAAAAGCAATTATTCTTTGTTTTCCGAACAATCCTACAGGAAGTTTGCTAAATAAACAGAAATTGGAAGCAATAGCCGATATTATCATTGAGCACGATTTATTAGTTATTACAGATGGAATTTATGCAGAATTGACGTATGAAGAAGGCACCTTCTGCTCAATAGCTTCTTTAAAGGGAATAAGAGACCGGACGATTCTTGTATCAGGTTTTTCAAAAGGCTTTGCCATGACAGGGTGGAGATTAGGTTTTATATGTGCCACTGATTCCTTTACGCAACAGATAGTAAAGTTCGAACATAGTAAAGAATTGTTCGAGTGGATTCAAGCGGGAGCGCATGTTTACGTTTGTGGAGACGAAAAAAACATGGCACATGATGTTCAAAAAACACTTGTTGATATTATTCATCAAGAGGGCAGCTTAAGCAAAGAAAAGTCGGAAGAATATCTAGCTAATATGCAACAACAAATACGATATCAACGCGATGTATATTAATATAAAAGGAAGGAGTTTTTAATTTGTTAAAGACAATAAAGCACCGGATGGTCCCTTAAGTGATGTTGAGCGTATTAAAAAGGAAAGTAATTATTTAAGAGGTACCATAATCAACAAGAAAAATTGCAACCAAGTATTGAGAACTGAAAACACCATTCAAATCCCCCTCGATTTAATGACTTTTCTCTAATTATTTCTATGTATGTAAAAAAAATCCTCCTATTGAAGTGCAATAATTATAGGTTTGGCCTTTTTAAGGTAAGTTATTTATTTGACATTTATATTGGTTATGGAAAAGAAATCAAGATTGAGTATGGATTCAAATTCGTCTTGAATTTGTATTCATTTATTTAAAGAATCAATTTTCATTACAAATCCAATACGGGAAGTAAAAAATCCGTCTACCAAGGGAGTGGTGGACCGAAGGCGCGGATATTAGTTTGGAAATGATTCTTTAAGCAATCAGCCAGTTCCTGTTTCATTCGTTAAAAATGTTAATCCATAACAAAGAAGCATGAGTAAATAGATTCCAGATACCAGGCCAATCCAATGAAGGCTGATCCAGATAAATCCGCCGGCCCAGCCAATGATACTGGAACCCAGATAATAGAATAATAAATAAAGGGAGGAAGCGGTGGCCTTCCGATTCGCTGGAGCTGCCACTCCTACCCATCCACTTGCAGTCGTGTGCCCGGCGAAAAAACCAAAAGCAAACACGGCGATTCCCAGGATTTTCATCCACAAATTCGAAATAAGAGTCAGCGATGCGCCAACTACAAAAATTAGACAAGCCAGTCCCATCAATTTTTTACGTGAATGATGGTCAGCCAATTTTCCAAACATGGTCGAACTCCACATGCCGTCCAAGTTCACAATAAATAAAAACCCAAGAGCGGTTTGGCTTAAATGGTAGGGTGCTTTGGTTAACGGATAACCAATATAGTTAAACAACATGATATACGAACCCATAACCAAAAACCCCATTGTGTAAATGGGAAACAGCCGTTTACTGCCAAGGACCGCAGCTAATGCTGTCAGATACTTAGTGAAAGGCGTTTTTTCCGTTTTGAAATTCTGCGAACTTGGTAAATAAAACCAAAAATATAAACTGCATAGAAAACAAGCGAAGCCCAAGACAGAAAAGGCGATTTGCCATGAAAATAAATCAGTCAATGGACCAATCGCTACACGCCCGACAAATCCGCCCACAGCTGTTCCCGCAACATACGCTCCCATCGTACCGCCAATGCTTAACGGAGAAATTTCTTCATTTAAATAAGCAATTGCAATGGCGGGAAAACCTGATACACTAATCCCTTCCAACAGTCGAATAAATAGAAAAAACCCAAAGCTGTAACTGAAAGCTGAAATAATCGAAAGGACTGATGTTACAAACAAAGAAATGGCCATGATTCGCTTCCGGCCGATTCGCCTTGATAAAAATGGAATGAACAATAAGCTTGCTGCAAGGGCAAGTGTAGGCAGCGAAATGGATGCACTTGCGGTTGCAGGAGATACTCCGTATTGCTTCGAAAAAACATTAATTAACGGCTGCGGTGCATACAAAACGGCAAAGGTAACAATGCTACCAAGCAGCATAGATATTAACACGCGCTGGTAAGCTTTATCTTTTTTCTCTATATACTCCATATTTCTCAGTTCCCTTCTTAAGCCCATTAGTACTTTAGAACATAACTGAGAAAAAGTCAAAGTACCAAACGGTTTGGCATCCATACTATATTGATTCAGGGTGTTCTGTAAGTTGTATATTTCTAAATGCATAAATTCACATCTTTTTACATCTGCCATGCCGTTTTTGGACTTATCTGACTTACCCCCTCTTTGATTCAACTGCTACTTTTTTAACACCCGGTTTAACAAACAGCATGGCAATCATCCCATAACAGCAACAATAGCTGCTCCAACGAACATCGCAGAATATCCCTGATAAGCAACAACTAAATATCCAGTTAATGTAGGAGAAACAACTGTTGCAATATTCGTGATAATGTGGGTGATGCCACCATATGTGCCTGCACAGAAGGGGCTCAGTATCAACAGCAACCGTCCAATAAACAGTAATTGGTAAAAGGTTGAAGGCATTACCTACTGCATGTAAAAGTAGCAGCTATTCGAAAAGAACTATTAAAGAATTTGATTAAAGAAAAGCCACCAGAAAAATCCTATGATCGGCAATCGACTATATCGCTTTATTGGAAATTTAATTAAAAGCTAACTGAAGAAGGACGACAAGATCTTAATTATGCATTAACGAGATTTCCTGATACTCAAGAAATATATGCATTTGTACAATATTTTCGTGAATGTATAAACAATTATGACTCCTTGGGTATTCAGAAGCTAATTTCATCCATAAAAAAGGATACCATTCCTGAAATCAAAAGTTTCCTATATTATTTACAAAAAGAACTGCAAGCAATCCTTTATCGATTCATTACAAATACAGCAATGGTGTGATAGAAGGGCAAATTAATAGATTAAAGACAATAAAAAGAATGCTCTACGGCCGTGCAAGTTTCCCACTATTGAAGAAATGAGTATTATATCGCTGGTAAAAAATTATTTTAGAAAAATAGTATCGACTTCAAAAAAACACTTCTACTTATTCACCAGATTTGCGTAAGAACCATTTTTTAAATGCCAAATACACTTTAAATCGGCCAAGTAATGGATTTCATTCATTGCTGATAACATTTCTTTTGCAAATTAATAGGACTCCATTTATAAGTTAGTTAAAGAATATGAAAAGGGTGCACTTTGTAAGACACATTTCAGAAAGACAGTTGTTTTAAAGAATTCGTATAATATAATTTCTACGAATTATAAATAAATATGGTTTAAATGGAAAATTTTATATTACAACTATTACCAACTGATAACTTTGAACGCTTTGTTCTAAATTTGTTTAAGTTACATTAAAGAAGGCAAGCCAATTACAGGCTTGCCTTTATCTATATAATGTTGCGGACGTTCGTTTTCACGCAGCGTATCGCTATACACGGATTTCGAAAACGGAGTATTTAAGCCCGCAGACCTGCACCTGACGAACGTGAACGGCATGCTGGACCAAGTTCTGGCTTGGAGCGGAGCATTAAAGACGCTTCGTTCTTAATTGCCTGGGGCTGTACATGATCGGCAGCCTCATGATGGGATTCATAGAGCATCATTAAAGGGCGCTATTCTGCATAATGAATAGGAATAAGGGTATTTTATTAATGGTAAGATACCTCTTACTAAAGTTCTGGAATAAGGTCGAGGAAAAGTTGACAATAAGTTCGTTATTGTTTAAAGTTATATTGAATTCGAGATATATTATATAAAGATATATCGATTCAAGATTATGAAATGGAGGAATCCTTGTTATGACAATTGAGTTGAAAACAGATTTTTACACTGCACTTAAAGAAAGACGTTCAATTTACGGCATTAATAAAGATGTACAAGTATCGGATGAAAGAATTAAAGAAATTGTAGAATTTGCTGTGAAACATACGCCTTCAGCTTTCAATTCTCAAACGGCACGTCTTGTTGTATTGTCAGGCGAAGCACATAATAAATTATGGGACCTTACAACTGAAGCATTAAGAAAAGTGGTTGGGGATGGAGACTTTTCAGCAACTCAACAAAAAATGGATTCCTTTAAAGCAGGATATGGTACCGTATTATTCTTTGAAGATGAAGCTGTTGTTAAATCACTTCAAGAACAATTTGCTCTTTATGCTGATAACTTCCCAATTTGGTCAAATCAAGCATCAGGTATGCACCAATTAGTTGTATGGACAGCATTAGAAGCAGAGGGACTAGGAGCAACTTTGCAACACTATAATCCGCTAATTGATGATGAAGTGAAAAAAGAATGGAATATCCCTAATAATTGGAAACTGATTGCGCAAATGCCATTTGGTAATCCAACAGTTCCAGCAGGTGAAAAAGAATTCCAATCACTTGAAGATCGTGTGAAATTTTACAAGTAATCTAACGCTTATAAAGATCTACTAAACCAGTTTCCATTAGCGGAACTGGTTTTTTTTACAATAGGTTTTAAAAGTAGGGCAATGGTATAAATTTATCCGAAACAACAGTTAAATACATAGATTTACTTCTAGAAAAAAGTGAATACATTCGAACTGAGCTAAGCTCGAAAGTTTTTGCTATTTTTGCTATTAAGAAAGGAAAAAATTGCAGTGGGTTTGACAGGATTGGTAAGAATTTAGCTGGGAAAGATTTAAGAACGACTGATTTACGAGGATCTTATTTAATTGTTGCTGATTTAAGAAATATAGATCTAAGAGGTGTTGATTTTATTAGAACAGATTTACATGTTGCAAATATAAGTGGAGCAAATCTTTCTACAAGTATGTTTTTAACCCAAATGCAAATTAATTCAGTTAAAAGTAACGATAAAACTATATTACCTTCGCATATACTGATTATGTTCATTGGGTTAATAACAGCAGAATTCACGGAACACTTGGATATTTAAGCCCGATTGAATATAAAAAATGACATCTTAAAAAAGTTGTCTAGTTTAGTGTTGACATACCAAAGACGACGGTTTCTTTATGGAGAAATCAGATGGCTTTCACTTAAACTAACAGTCGACTTTTGTCTACATTCAACTTCGGTTATTTACTAGCCATTACAGCCTTAAGGCTGTACTTTTTCTTCAGTAAATAAGGACTTTTTTTGAATCTGATTAAAAGCATACTGAAAGACTTTGGGCGGCAGCACTACGGACTGATCAGAAAGGAAAAAAGATCCCTTTCTGTCATTCCGTACAGACGTTGAAGTTGTAAGATGGATGGGTGATTCAAAAGAGCTAGTAACCTTACTTAAAGGTCAGCCCAATTTGGGCCGACTTTTTTATTATTCCTTAGAATCGTTCATTTCGACCTGGATAGTAAAAGTAAAAAGCTAACGGATACTCTTAGAACTTTTTCGTTTATGTCTAAATCGCTTTTTTATGTCTTAATTTCAAATTTCTTCAAAGTAATAAGCATTTGCGATTTTTAAATGTCGTTGGCAATGCAAAAAAAAATAGAGCATATAAGCTCCCGTTGAGTATCAGCCCCACCTACGCTGAATACCGTGATGGCCACCTTTGCCATCCGACCCAATTACATTATAAATGAAAACGCTTACAAATTCAAAGAATATGCATTGATCTTTGAGGGTATATGCATTCCCCCAATCGAAGTGGATGACGTACTTTTGGAGCAAGTTTTAGTTAATGTATTAAGCAATGCTATTAAGTATTCACCCGATAGAAGCGATATTGTGCTTTCTGCCAAGAAAAACAAAAATGTGATTGAAATTGCCATTAAAGATGAAGGGGTAGGAATTCCCCCGCATGAATTAGGGCTCATATTTAGTAAATTTTACCGTGGGGAATCTACAAGAAATATACCTGGCACCGGGCTTGGCCTAGCTATCTGTAAAGGGATTATTGAAGCACATGGGGGTACCATTCGAGCAACAGAAAACAGTCCAAAAGGAACGATTATCACGGTTTATCTTCCCTTGTTTGATCCACCCTTATTGCGAAATGAAAATCTACAAGAAGAAGGTGTTGAAACATCATGACGACGTCTGGAGCAAAAATACTGGTTATCGATGATGAACCTCAGATTCAAAAGTTATTACGTGTTACGCTGCAGGCACAGGGGTTTGAAATTGTCGCGGCATCATCGGGGGAAGAAGGTATTCTTAAAACGACAATGGTTCGCCCGGATCTTATAGTATTAGATTTAGGATTACCTGATATCCCAGGTATGGAAGTTCTTCACCGCATTCGCGAATGGACTCAAATACCGTTTATTGTTCTAACGGCAAAGGACCGGGAAGAAGATAAGATTACTGCACTAGATAGTGGAGCGGATGATTATGTGACGAAACCGTTTGGAATGGGTGAACTCGTTGCTCGGATTCGGGTTGCATTAAGACATAATGCCAAATCACAGGATGAACCTATCTTGGATTTTGGAAGGCTTGTCATTGATTTGTCTGGGCGAACTGTTGAATTAGATGGCAAGAAAATTAAACTGACCCCAACGGAATATGAACTTTTGAAAATACTTGCGACCAACGCTGGACGAGTCATGACTCATAAACAATTACTTCAAAAGGTTTGGGGTGGCCATCAATATGATACGGATAGTCATTATTTGCGAGTATACATCGGGCATTTGCGAAAAAAGATTGAAACTGATTCCGCTAGGCCGAACTTTATCATTACAGAACCAGGAATTGGTTATCGATTTATGACCAATACTTAATTTTTGACTTAACTTAATTCGTATGTTGAGTTGATTCAGTGTGTAAATTAAAGTAGGAAAGGGAAAGAGGGCAAGCAAAATAGGTAGCAATTTTTACAAAACTATATAATGAATAGAGAGAATCGGATATACTAAAACTGGTGGATTTGACGTCAGTACAAGTGATTTAATTAGACAAATACTAGTGAAGTGCTTTAAAAAAAATTTATTTTATGTAGATTTGGCGGGGGTTCTCCTGATTTTATATATATCTATTAATTTGCAATTAGAGAGCACAGTCTTCAAAACTGCTTGAGACCTAACTGTCAGGTCTGGCGGGTTCGATTCCCACGAAGTCCCCCAATCCAGCTATATCAAGGGTTCTAAGCTTGAAGAGCATGGGGGCAATTGTATTCTTTGAAAGAAATCCTCGTGTTCAACCATGAGGATTTCTTTATAATCACAATCAACATGTATCATATAAGTCGCTTTTTAAGCGTAAAACATGACTCATTGTTTTTATTAATAACCAGTAGAGTCTGCTTTACCAGTGAATAAGGCAACACTTGAGCTTGAACCAATTCTTGTTGCTCCCGCCTCTACCATGGCTTTCAAATCGTTAAGATCACGAACGCCGCCGGAGGCTTTTACTCCGATGTCTGGGCCTACTGCTTTTCTCATTATTGCAACATCCTCGACTGTTGCCCCGTACAAAGAAAATCCAGTTGATGTTTTGACAAAATCAGCTCCCGCTTTTACCGCTAATTCACATGCGCGAACTTTTTCTTCTTTTGTTAATAAGCACGCCTCTATTATTACCTTAACTAATGCTTTTCCTTTTGCAGCATCTATAACCACACGAATATCTTGCTCTACCATTTCATCATTTTTATCTTTCAATGCCCCGATATTGATTACTGTATCGACTTCCGTAGCGCCATTCTCAATTGCATTTTTTGCCTCAAACGCTTTTGTTTCAGGGGTATTGGCCCCTAATGGAAACCCAATCACTGTACAAACCTTTACATCTGTTTCTTTTAAAATTTCTGCTGCCATTTGTACCCAAGTTGGGTTTACACATACAGAAGCGAAACCATATTGCTTTGCTTCTTCACATAACTTTACAATCTCTTCTTTTTTTGTGTCCGCCTTTAATAATGTATGATCAATTAAATTTGCATATTTCAAATGAAACAGCCCCTTTCAAAATAAATAGGAATAATAGTCGTCAGACGACCAACAACGATATTCGGTACGATTATAACAAGAAAATCACTTAAGTAAACATTTATTTTATATTTCGATAAATCGTCACATTTCATACAATTCACTTCCATTTTCATTTTCACCAGATTCTATCTAGGTTTTATTGGCGTGTGGAATTCATTAAAATAAGTGGATGGTTAAAATATTATAAAATTGGATGGTTATTTTTCTGAAATGCTCTATAGTATAGGAGGGAAAGATACTATCTTTCCCTTTCCACTTATGTTGCCGAAAATTTAGTACACATCTTGTAGGAGGCTTTCAGCTTTAATTTTTAAGCTATGTTAAAGCTAATTGTTGATTTTTGCACCCTGTTGATTGGAGCGGAAGACGCGAGACTTCTGCGGGAGTACGGGACAGTGGAGACCCCACAGGCGCCTAAGAGCCGAGGAGGCTCCCCGAACCGCCAGCGTCTGTAGCGGAAATCAACAGGCAAGTTTAACAGAGCCAATTTTTAAAGGCGAAAGTTATTAAATACGCGATGAAAACCTTAAAAATTTCCAGCCCACCCCGGTCCTAGATTTTTTTAATAGTGTCCATTATTCGAGTAAAAGTTCATCCTCACAAGGGACTGAACAATAATACCATTACAAACAAAATGAAATTACTTTTATACCTATTGACGAATAACCAGAAAGGTAATTTTTTTATGAATGTCAGTTAGACTAAAAAAAACAAAGAGAAAAATAATAAATGATATAAAAAAAGGAGGTAGTAAATGGACTGGAAACCAGATCGAAAAGCTAAAAAAGCTATTTTTAAACAACTGGCTGAATATATCGAAAATGGAATTGCAGATGGTACTTTTCCCCCAGATAAACCATTGCCTTCTGAGAGAACATTAGCAAAGGATCTCAATATTAATAGAAGTACAGTAGTTGCTGCATATGATGAATTGGAGTCAAATGGGCTAATTCAAAGAAACAGAGGAAGTGGCACGACTATTAGTAAAGATATCTGGGGAATAACCAAGAAGCGTATTCCTTCCTGGAACAGGTATATTGAAGCAGGATCCTTTTTACCTAACTTGCCTGTAACCCAGAGGATTAGAAGAGAAGCCGTAGAACACAAGTTAATTAATCTAGCTAGCGGAGAACTGTCAGAAGATTTATTTCCATTAAATTCTTTAAGGGGGATTACATCTTCTCGGTCGTTTATTGGCAGCTTGGGATATGATCATCCGCAAGGTAACGCAATTTTGCGAGATACGATTGCAAAGCATGTTAAGCAATATAGAAAAATTGAATCCAATCCTTCATCCATCTTAATTACATCTGGTGCACAACAAGCATTACACTTAGTGGTTCAATGTCTATTGAAACAAGGTGATGCCGTGGCATTGGAAGATCCCTCTTACAACTTTAATCTTCCAATATTTAAATCAGCAGGACTGAGACCTTATTATATTCCTGTAAACCATGATGGTATCAACCCAGATGACATACTTTCTTTACATAAAAAGCATCGAATTCGTATGATATTCTTGAATCCATCTTTTCAAAATCCAACGGGTGCTTTACTTAGTGAAAAGAAAAGGAAAGCGATTCTTGAAATATCTTCAGAACATGGTATCCCCGTCGTTGAAGATGACCCTTATAGTTTAACATCCTTTACAGGGGAAAAGGTCTCTACTTTAAAATCAATGGATGTCAATGGAAATGTTTTATATATAAGCTCTTTATCAAAGATCGTTGCTTCAGGATTAAGGATTGGTTGGATAATTGGCCCCACCTCTGTTATTGAAAGACTCTCAGATGCGAAACAGCAAATCGATTTTGGTCATGCAAGTTTTACACAGTGGATCGCAAATGATTTCTTAGAATCCCAAAATTTTCATTCTCATATTGAAAATTTAAACAAACAATTAGAAAAAAGAAGAGACCAAATTATTAGAAGTCTTGAATTTCATTTAAAAGATGAAGTTGATTATTCCACCCCTATGGGCGGCATTCATATTTGGTGCAGGATAAAAAAAGAGGTGAATGAAACGCAATTATTGGAGGAATCCATCAAAAAGGGAGTCATTTATGTGCCGGGCTATACGATGGGGTCTCAAAAAGGTTTTGTTCGTTTTACATTTGCAAGGGAAAATGAAGAATTAATTGATGAAGGAATTAAAAGGTTTGCGGAAGCACTTGCGTCTACTAATAATTGAAGTTAGAAGGGATCATGTTATTGACGTGATCCTTTTTTTGATAAACAACAAATGGATGGTAAAAAAAGTAGCTTATTGGATGGTCATAAAAATTTAAAATCCGATAATATGGAGAAGTGGATTCTTATATGTCTACTTATGTAGATGTTTTTTGAAGTTTTTTATGTAAATGTGTGAATTGATTCACAATTATCACGTTTGAGGGAAAGGTTGTGTTTCAAAATGTCTAATGTAACCGAAACATTGGATGGGTGGTACTGCCTAAACGATTTTCGCAAGATTGACTGGAAAAGCTGGAAATCTTTAAATGCCGACAAACGTCAAGAGATGGTTAACGAATTAATTGAATTGTGGAATGAATGGAATGGTATTCAAGAACGAGGAAAGGGTAGTCAGGCTTTCTATCAAATATTAGGACATAAAGCTGATATTATGTTTATGTTTCTACGTCCCACCCTTGATGAACTAACTCAAATAGAACTAGCATTTAATAAAACTAAATTCGCTGAGTATACGGTCCAAACGACATCGTATGTTTCAGTAGTCGAACTCAGCAATTATCTTCCAAAAGGGGAAGACCATATGCTAAACCAGAAATAAGAAAACGTCTGTATCCAAAAATTCCCAATGCGAAATATTTTTGTTTCTACCCGATGAATAAGCTACGCAGCGGAAGTGATAATTGGTACATGTTAACAACAGAAGAACGCAAGAAAATGATGCGAAGCCATAGCTTAATAGGCCGGCAATATGCCGGTAAGGTAAAGCAAATCATTTTAGGATCAGTGGGATTAGACGATTATGAATGGGGCGTAGCATTATTTGGGGAGGATCCGATTCAATTTAAAAAACTAATTTACGAAATGCGATTCGATGAAGTTAGTGCCCGATTTGGAGAGTTTGGTTCTTTTTATGTAGGAAGGTACCTGTCTAAAGAACTCTTTAGTCATCTACTACAACTATGATTTTACAAAATATAAGATGAGAAAGGGTGTGTTACACATTGGTAAACCAATTTGAAACACCATTATTTACAGCCCTAAAAAAACATGCAGAAAAAAATCCGATCCAATTTCACATTCCCGGTCATAAAAAAGGGAACGGAATGGATCCTGAATTTAGAGAATTTATCGGTGAAAATGCACTTTCAATCGATTTAATCAATATAGCGCCATTAGATGACCTGCATCTCCCTAAAGGAATTATTAAACAGTCACAGGAGTTAGCTGCTGAAGCATTTGGTGCTGATTATACCTTCTTCTCTGTACAGGGAACAAGTGGAGCCATTATGGCTATGATTATGTCAGTTTGTGTACCAGGTGATAAGATTTTAGTTCCGCGAAATGTTCACAAATCAATCATGAGTGCGATTGTTTTTTCTGGAGCCGTTCCGATTTTTATTCATCCAGAAGTGGATGCACACTTTGGTATTTCTCATGGTATTACACCCGATTCGATTGAGAGAGCATTAGTTTTACATCCGGATACAAAAGCTGTGCTTGTCATCAATCCTACGTATTATGGTGTATCGGGGGATTTAAGAAAAATTGTGAAGATTGCCCATTCAAGGAACATACCAGTACTTGTAGATGAAGCACACGGAGCACATATTCATTTTCATCAGGAACTACCTTTATCCGCAATGGAGGCCGGGGCTGATTTGGCTGCAACAAGTGTGCATAAATTAGGAGGATCCCTTACACAAAGTTCTATTTTAAACCTACGAAGTAACCTAGTATCCTCTAAACGCGTCCAATCTGTATTTAGTATGCTTACAACAACCTCTACTTCTTATTTATTATTAGCTTCTTTAGATGTTGCCAGAAAATCTTTAGCTACGGAAGGACAAGCACTGCTGGAAGACACGATTAGAAAAGCAGAGGAAACACGTTCAAAGATTAATGAAATAGACCATCTATACTGTATGGGTCGGGAAGTCCTGGAATCTAGAGCAGCCGTGGCGATGGATCCTACCAAACTGTTAATTTCAGTAAAAGAGCTTGGAATTACCGGTTATGAAGTTGAAAAGTGGCTTCGAAACAAATTTAATATTGAAGTTGAATTATCTGATCTTTACAACATCCTCTGTATCGTGTCGCCAGGAGACTCTGAAGAAGATTTGATGACTCTTGTACAGGCTTTATCGCAACTTTCACTAGAATATAAGAATCAAACAGATACAAATGTAGACAGTTCAGTCTTGTTACCTGAGATTCCATTGTTAGCTTTAACACCGCGCGATGCTTTTTACGAGGATACGGAAGTAATTCCATTCGAACAATCTGCTGGCAGGATTATTGCGGAATTTGTCATGGTATATCCTCCTGGAATACCAATCTTTATACCAGGAGAAATAATAACAGAAGATAATATAATCTATACAAGAAAAAATATCGAAGCTGGACTTCCTGTTCAAGGTGCAGAAGATGATGAACTAAATACTATACGTGTGATTAAAGAACATTCAATAATTAAATAAATATGAGATATTCTGCTTTTATTATATGTGAATTAAATCACATTCTATCAACATTTTATTTGTAACTATCTAAATGAGAGAAAGGGGAAGAAGAATGAAATCAAAATCGGCTTTATTAATACTTTTTTCACTATTATCACAGTGCTTACACGATGCGAGCCTTTATTGGTCTTTGATCCTAAAGGGCCTCAAGCCCAAAGGCAAGTCAATGATATTATGCTATCAATAGGTATCATGTCTGTTATTGTGTTGGTTGTTTTTGCTGTTTTGATTTATATGTTAGTCAAGTATCGTGCTTCAATACAAAGTCCGGACTACGAACCGCCTCACATTGAAGGAAAAAACTGGGTCGAGGCAATCTGTGTAGGTATTCCTGTCATTATTGTTGCTTACTTATCATTTGTATCTGTCCAAAGTAATTATATTGTGGAAGCAAAACCAAAAGCATATCAAGATAAAGAACCTTTAGTTATATATGCATCATCATCAGACTGGAAATAGCATTTTAGTTACCCAGAAGAGGATATCGAAACAGTTAACTATTTATATATTCCGACTGATCGTCCTATTGAATTCCAACTCTATTCATTTGGACCGATTACAAGCTTCTGGATTCCGCAACTTGGCGGACAAAAGTATGCAATGTCGAATATGATTACTACATTAAACTTAGCAGCTGATGAACCAGGTGAAATGATAGGACGTAACACTAGTTTCAGCACTAAGGGATTTGCTGAAAACACGTTTAATGTTACAGCAGTGTCTCAGAATGTTATACTACCGGCCCATTTTGTTGCGTTTAAAATTTTCAAACGTATTTTCATCTTATACCACCTTTAAAAGAATGCAGGATTGAAAAAATAAATGAACTGGTTAATTTCACAAGAAGAAATTTTTTGTGTTCAGTTATTTTCATCGGTCCGGATGGATCGCTTATAGGAAAACATCGTAAATTAAAACCCACCGCAGCGGAACGAATCGTTTGGGGTGAGGGCGATGGAAGTACACTCCCTGTATTTGATACTCCGTATGGTAAGATTGGTGCATTGATTTGTTGGGAAAATTATATGCCTTTAGCAAGGACCGCCATGTTTGCTCAGGGTGTTCAGCTATATATTGCACCAACTGCCGATGCTAGGGAGTCATGGCAGTCAACCATTCGCCATATCGCAATAGAAGGAAGATGCTTTGTTCTTTCTTGCAATCAATACGTTACGAAGGATATGTATCCTGTAGATTTAGCTTGATATAATGATTTAAAGTCTGCTTCCGAAGTGATGTGTAATGGAGGAAGTGCCATTGTTGGACCTTTAGGCGGATACGTTACTGAACCTGTTTGGGGAAAAGAGATATCATCATTGCTGACCTTGATATAAAACAAATCACATACAGCCAATTTGATTGTGATCCAGTTGGTCATTATTCAAGACCGGATGTTTTTAAATTGTTAGTTAACACAGAAAAACAAGAGAGCACAATTTGGCAGAAATAACATCATATATCTATTTTAAGTTATAAAGCCGTTTTCTTTTTAATAGGAAATCGGCTTATTTACTTATTTGAAAAAGGAGATAAATTTATGAAGAAAATAGTTAGGATTTTTACAGTATCTTTTCTCTTTATTTTGCTACTAACAAGCTGCCGCGAAGGGATAAAAGATCCTCTGAATTGGAAATTAGATAATTTTTCAGCTAAAACGGAAGAAGGAAACGATATAAATTTATCAGATTTAAAAGGGAATTGTATCATTTAGTGTAGACCCAACAGTAGACACACCAGAAAAATTAAAACAATATGTAATGAAATTTAATGGAGATCTAACGCATTGGTATCTATTAACTGGATATTCACAAGAATTTATCGAGGAGTATGCCTTGAAAAATTTTAAAACAATTGTAAAAAAACCAGATAATGAAAACCAAGTGATTCATGGTACTTCCTTCTTTTTAGTAGATCGTATTTAGGAGTGGCAATGTGAACAAAAAAATAGAGAATGTTGTTTTAAATCAAATAATTAATCAACATCTTAAACCATATATTAAACAAATTGATGAGAAGGCTTATTATCCGAAAGAATTTTTGAATGCAGTGGGTAAAGCTGGATTTTTTAGTTCAAACTTTTTACAGAAGGAAGATGTCCGCTGTAGAGAGATATATATAATAGAAGAAACTGCAAAGTATTGCATGACGTCAGCTTTTACATTATGGTTTCATTTGGCTGCTTTGGCTTCTTTCAGGTTGAGCAACAATCCATTTATCAATAACCAGCTATTACCATTATTTGAATCAGGAGACATCCTAGCTGGAACTGGATTATCAAACGCAATAAAGTATTATGCCGGGCTGGATAGGATCCGGCTTAAAGCTAAAAGATCAGATGGGGGATATATGATAAGTGGTAGCTTACCTAACGTGTCTAATTTGGACTATGATCACTGGTTTGTTATCCTTGCATCTCTAAATGAAAACCAAAGAATCATTTGTTCGCTTCCAGTCAATGTAGAAGGATTAATTTTAGAAAGTAAAACAAATTATATAGGATTAAATGGTAGTGCAACATACGCCTGTTTTCTTAGTAAATTTAAGCCCAACAATAATGCAATTAGAAGCACTCTGTTAGCTTTCCAACCATATTTTTAATAATACTCATTAAATAGAAAGAGGGTCTTAATATGGTAAAAGGGTTAATGGGAAACGTATAGTTATAGATGCATCGCGTAATACAGAAGTAATTTTAGCGATATAATTTTAATGGGAATTGGGTCTGGTATGTATGTTTCTCCTGATATTGGTGAAGGGCCACGAGATGGATTTTCAATTGCTTTAGCAAACCAGAAGTGATGTGAATGGAAGGATAAAGTCTTCTTTAGATGAAAATATTTCAAGGGTATATCATAAAGGCTATCCACTAAAACAAGAATCGCTATAGCTTTCAGTGAACTAGGCAAGGGAAAAAGAAAAGAAAAAAGAAAAAATAGCATAAATGAAGTTACACCCGACAAAGACTATCATCATAATCTTTTGAAGGGGTTTTTGAACATGATTAAATGGGAAAAATTAAACGAAATAATTGAAAGAATACCAACAATGTCTGATGAAGAATTAATTGCATGGAGTGAAGATTGTTCCATAGAGTTGGAAAGAAGGAAAATGGTCAAAAAGCAAAAACTCATGAAAGCGAAAAAGGAACACAGAATTAAACGAATAAAATAAGAAGGTGCTGTTTTATGACATCTGTTTATCAAACTGGAACCACATTTCGCTTACAATGTACCTTTGAACAAGGTGAATGGCTGCGATTCAATCCCGACAGTCAACAAACTAAATTTTATCCCAAACAGTTTTTTCTTTATGTCATTTTAAACGGAACCATGTGAGACCGTGGAGACAAAACTGGAATGTGTCCAAGACCTTCAAAATTCTAATATTTGGAGGTTTTTTTGTTACGATAAAAGTTGTTTGAAACATGGTAGCGTTTCTTCAACTAAAAAGATTAGAGACGTTTACCCTTAAGGAACAAACACCTTATAACAAGGAATGGGAGGAGACAAAAGAAAATCTTCAAGTCCTGGTTGTGGAAGGGGCAAAAATTGCTACTAGCATAGATACAGGTGTACCATACCACATTACTTAAAGCTAACGGGGGCGTTAGTGAAATAAAGATATTAAAATAGCCTGTTTCAATAATTACTTGGTAATTACATTTTACATTCTTCAATTAAGAAAACAGACTTTGAATTAAAAAATGGAAAGGCACTCTCTTGACAGAGCATCTTTGATTAAATATAATATTTCTAGAAATACTGAAATAAGAATTGCTGAAAGGGGTTTTTAGTGGTGAATGATGAAATTGCAGTAAAGGTCTATAAGGCACTAGGTGAATCGACTCGTTTACAAATCGTAAAATTACTTGCAGGGCAATCAGAGTTAGCTTGCCTGGAAATGGCACATCAATTAAAAGTTCCTGCCAATTCAACATTGACGCATCATTTAAAACCATTACTCGATTGCGGATTATTAGTAGTTCGCAGAGAGGGAACCTTCAGATATAACAGTTTACAACGAGAAGTCCTTGCACAATACGCTCCCGCTTTACTTTAATGTTAAAGCGGAATAATTTTAATTTTAATTTTAATTTTAATTTTAATTTTAATTTTAATTTTAATTTTAATTTTAATTTTAATTTTAATTTTAATTTTAATTTTAATTTCAGTATTTATAGAAATACAGAATAATCAAAATGAACGGGGGAAAATTTATGGTTCAAATTAGCAAAGAAACAAATTCTTGGGGAAATTTAAAAAATGGTATAGAAAGTAAATTGTTTGAACCGATAAAAATTGGAGCT
Organism: Bacillus sp. sid0103; assembly: GCF_019219025.1. The sequence goes on from NZ_JAHUWN010000050.1 coordinate 17,535, forward strand.
TGGAATTTACGCTCTCGTATCGCAATGGCACCGTTAACAAGATCCTTTGCAGATGATCAAACAGGCGTAGTAGGAGAGGATATTGTTGAATATTACCGAAAACGTGCTGCTGATGGAGTTGGTTTAATCATTTCAGAAGGAACGGTCATTAGTCCTCGTGGAAAAGGCTATCCTGGAATTCCAGGCATTTATTCAGACGAACAAATTATGGGATGGAAAAAAGTAACGGATGCTGTGCATAAAGAGGGAGGAACAATGATCGCTCAAATATGGCATGTTGGTCGTTTATCTCATCACGAGCTTGCTGGAAATCTGCCTCCTCAAGCACCATCGGCT
>NZ_JAHUWN010000051.1 GCF_019219025.1 Bacillus sp. sid0103
TTAGCCGGTTTCTGCATGAGGGAATCCTCATGCTTAGGAAGAGTTTCCAGAATTACTAAAGAAGTAATTAACATTACAAGTAAAAACCAGAATGGTACTCTAAGCGGCTGCAGATGTAAATATTGCAAAATTAAACCAGCAATAGCTGGACCTAGGCCAAAGCCGATGAGTATCGTTGCTCCTGATAACTTGATAGCTGTACTTACTTTATTAGGAGAAATTTGTTTTATTAAAAATGCAGCGGCAGTACCTGTAAAAGAGCCATATGCAATACCTTCCAATATTCTTGCAGCATACAGCATCCAAACATCAAAACTGCCTAGAAAGAGCAACGTAGAAGCAATAGAAATCCATATACTGCTGCGAAGCACCCTCTTCAATCCCCAGGTGCTCCCTTTGGCTCCTACAACAAGCAAGGTCGGCAGTAGGATAGCGGCATAAACGGCAAACAAAATCGTAATTTGCAGACTATTCAATTGATAATGTTCACTGTACAAAGGAAATAACGGTGTAATAAATGTTGCACAGCAGGACATTATTAGATAAACCCAAAGCATCCTTTTCATTTTAGAATTTCCTACTTTCTTAATTTTATTTTACTTACTAGTTGGTAAGTTGCATTCGTAGAAAAACCGCCTTTTAATTTTTAAAAAGACGGTTTATTTGATTCAGAACTTGGGATCATACATCCTTTCCCAATATACGTTAATATTGCAAAGTACCTCTTATCCATGACAGAAATGTATAAGCCACTGATTCATTGGTAGCGGCAACTCCGAAATCTTCTTTTTTTCAAAAATGATAGTCAATGCTTGCCTTCTTTACGCCCTGTTGTTTGGAGAAATCATCAAAACTTATGGCAACATAACTTTTTTTCGGAATAAGTTCTAGTGCCATATCTAAAATTTGTGTATTGCGATTTCCACTACTGTATTTTAACTTACTAGTAGGTAAGTGTCAAGCCAATAAGAACAGAATTACTCTCCTCTTCCCAGTTCATTGGAGACCGAACTTACCTGCTTTATTCAAATCGACGTTAGAACTTTTTTCTGCTTTAATATATTATTCACCGTCTAATTCTAAAATCTCTACTTGGCACTTTTTATCTTCCTTCTGATTTTTCACCACGAAGGACCATACACGTACTTAAAGCATGTGCAACTAATGAACCACCTTCATCAAATACATCACACTTGATAAGTCCAATCGTCTTTCCTTTCTTTATAACCTCACCTTTTGCTGTAATTTTTTCATTCCAAATCGGTTTCAAATAATTGATTTTAAGTTCAACAGTTGTAAAGGATTCATTCATTTCTAACAAACTTGAAAAGGCCACGCCCATTGCCATATCGGCTAGATCACATAGTATTCCTCCATGGATTGTTCCCATAGGATTTGCATGTTTCTCTGTATTACACTCTAATTCAAAAACTGCTTTACCCTCTTCGATTTGTAACAACTCTGCACCAATTAACTTGGCAATAGGTGGCGGTGGAACCTCGCGATTAATTATTTTTTGCATAGTTAAAATTCTCTCGTTCATATAAATCCCTCCAATAAAAAATATAAACCAGTCTGTTTTCGAAATGGGATAAGAAATAGTGAAATAGTCTCTACAATAGATTCGGAAACAGTCACGACAATTATTATATCTACCATTGAAGGATCTCTTATGATGACAAAGCTTTATAACGACACCATTTATCTAAACCGATCGATAGGATTTTTAAAAGACTACCTTTCAAAATTTGAAACTCGAGAAAGGAATTAAACTCAAACATATAAAGCCTCAGATAACAAAAGGTACGCTAATAGTCAACTTCTTTAGTGGTTACTGTGCATCTACGGCTTAAGGATAAAACGTAAATAAATGCCCCAGAATTCTGAGGCATTTAAGATGATTCTTAGTATTAAAATATAGATTTTTTAGATGTAGGACAAGCTTACATTCCAGAACCTGGTCCTTGATTGGCTTTTACGCTTACAAATAAATAAATTCCAAACCCCTAATTCGATGATTTATTAAACAACCTGAAGAGTAACGTCAATATTCCCTCTAGTTGCTTTTGAGTATGGACAGAATTCATTGGCCTTATGTACAGGTTCTTCTAATTTTTCCTTTTCCACACCAGTCCCTTTTACTTGCAGCGTTACGGCAATTTTGAATCCTTGATCAGCCTCATCTTTTAAGAAATCTACATTTGCCGTTACTTGTGATTCGAATTTGACATGTTCCTGCCTTGCGATGTGTTGTAACGCACCATCAAAACAAGCGGAATAACCGCAAGCGAACAATTGTTCCGGGTTCGTGGCATTTGTGAAACTCTTTCGCTCTTGGGGATCCTGGCATTGCTAAATCGAGTTTTAACTTTCCATCAGAAGATTCAACTCTGCCCTGTCTTCCTCCGGCAGCAGTTGCAGATGATGTGAATAATGGTTGTGTAGTCATCAATTTTCTCTTTTTTTGATGATTATATCTTGCCCTAATGTTCACAAAGAAAGAGCTTATTACCCTTTACTCAAAACTAACCTTTTAAAAGCTAATCGGAAATTTTCCGACTAGCATTTTCAAGAATTTTATTGATTCGCTTTTTTGACCCATTCCGCAACTGAAACTGTACGTTTAGCTTGATGTTTTACAGCTGCCTGAACTTCTTCGATCATTTTCCCATCTTGTTCAACAGTAACACTTGTTCCATAAGGGTTACCACCTGCTACAAAAGTGACTGGATCTGTATAACCAGGAGCTACTACAATTGTACCCCAATAATACATTGTTGTATAAAGTGATAATATCGTTGCCTCTTGACCGCCATGAGGATTTTGTGCCGAAGTCATGGCACTAACTACTTTGTTTACAAGTTTTCCGTTAAACCATAAACCTCCTGTTGTATCCAAAAACTGCTTCAATTGTGCAGGCATATTACCAAATCTAGTAGGACATTGAAAATAATGGCATCTGCCCATTCCAAATCACTTAATGCAACTTCAGGTACTGTCTTCGTTGCTTCAACATGAGCTTTCCAACCCGGATTTCCTTCAATAACTGATTGTGGAGCAAGCTCAGGCACTTAATACTTTTACTTCTGCACCTGCTTCTTTTGCTCCTTCTTCAGCCCATTTTGCTAGTTGGTAGTTTGTTCAACCCATGCTGTAATAAATGACAGCTAATTTTACATTTGACATTGTTTGATTCTCCTTTTCTGATGAATCCCCAAATACTTTGGATAAAAAACCCATTTTAATACACCACCTATTTTCTCTCCTTTTTTTTTATTATTCAATATTTATCTGTTCTTTTAAGAAAGCGTCTAAGCATATCGACCCGGACCAATTAAAGCAATATCAATGAAATAACTCACTTTAATATATCTCAAATTCGAGATAATTTTTTTAAATTAATTTAAACAATTTGTCAACATTTATGCCACCCGCCTTTTGCTAAGTGAATAATCCCTTTGTTGTCACCAATATTCATTGTTGTTAAAGGAAGGACATTGGCTGCAGAAACTACTTCGTTTCCCCGTATTAAAACCGCTCCATCATGCAACGGGTTCCCTGGGTAAAAAATGGATTCCAATAATTTAGGCGTTACTAATACTCCTATTGTTGTTCCTTTTTGAATAATATGCTCCACCGAATCACGACGTTCAACTACAATCAGGGCTCCATGCCTATGTTTCGAAAGCTGCTGAACAGAGGTGGATAGATCTTCATAAGTATCCGTAAAAGATGATAAATAACAATTTAAATAAAATGAAGCGGCAATCATTTCAATTTCATTTAAATGTTCTTTAACATCTTCAAGACTACCCAAAACACAATAATTTTCATTTCCTAGTACCTCTAAATTAGATTGGAGAAAAGAATCAGGTTTTGAATACCATCTTCTAAATACAGTTTCATTGGTGAAAAATCACAATGATTGATTTAATAGCCGCTTTTAAATATAATAAAAATGTAACTAGGTTACTTTTTGTTCACATTGTACTTTTATGTCAATTTTTTTATTTAAAACACAATAAAGTGAGGTAATTAAAATGAACTTGTTAGAATCCAAAGTTATCCAAACAAAGTTAGAGAAAGAAATATTCATAGATCAAAGTTCAAACATAGAATTTAACCGTTTTCATTATCATGAATCTACCTTTCACACTTATGAATTTATGGTTGGCTTAGAATTGATTCGTATAAGGGATAATGAACTTTATGGAACCAAAAAAGCCTACTTTGGAATAAGAATTACAGAAGAAATTCAATCTATAATCATATTTGAGCCGGATCAACAAAGTATTTTTGCCCTCAAGAATAAACAAGAAAACCAAGCTGTTACAGAATTAATTGATTATTTAATAACTAAATCCACCAATTTTAAACAATTGGTAATGGCAATGATCTATAACCTCAAACAAGAAAATGTAGTTTGTGAAAAGGAAATCAAAGAATTAAAAGCAAAACAGGCATTATTAGAAAGATTATTAAATGTCAGGTTTGAAAATGTTATATTTGCAAAACAAATGAAAATTACAGCTTGAGTATATGTAAGATTTTTTATTGATTCGAATTAATTTACATTAGTATGGGGAAAAGCCTAGAAATTAATCAACTTCTTTTCCCCCTATTCATCAATCCTCTTTATTTCTTCCTAAAAAACTTTCTAAATAAACATTCAGACAAAGTAAAGACCCCTTTAATTTTTACAAAGGGGACCCAATTGAGAAATTTTTATGGTGTTTTAAGAAAAAATTCAAACCATAAGGGCTTTCAATTATGAGCTATTAATGTACATTAAATTCTCCCCTCAACATCATCTGGAATGACAAAAGTTTCATAACCTTCTTCATCAGCAAGTGTTTTTAATGCCCCCTTTTGACGATCAGTTGTAGCATAAATACGTTTTTGAACTTCTTCTTTTCCATATTTTTTCTCTAAATAGTCTCGAAAGATACGAAAAGCAATCGCTGGTTCTGTTGTTCGGTTATTAGTGATATTCGACCGTTTCTAGAAAAAGGGGATATTGTTATTGAAGCTGGTAATTCCCATTATAAAGAATCAATTCGCCGTTATAATGAATTAAAAGAACTAGGTGTCAGCTTTAACAACTACAGAGTGTGGAACCATAATCCAAAGAACTCTTGGTCGATCCAATGATTGAACAATTTCCTGATAACTTGATACATCTATAGCTCCGTAACTTTTTATTTCTTCTACCGCACTTGGATTAACATCGAATTCTACTACTTCGTGATGGTGATCCATTAAATTTTGTCCTAAATTTAAACCCATTTTCCCTAAACCAATTAAGCCCACCTCCATTCTATTTCCCTCCAATGAATATAACTATTTTTATTTTGCAGAGTTCTATCTTAAGATTTCTTCAAAAGATTTCTTGCCATATGCACCACATTTTCAGTCGTAAATCCAAATTGTTTCATAACAGCTAGTAAATTGGCTCCTTCTTTTGACATTTAGATACTGACCGTTTAGTATGTATACGCTTACAGTCTTTTTAATATTTTTATAATTTCATAGGTCTATTATATATTTAGCATTAATATGAATCGGGATCTATTCCAAAGGCTTTCTCTTGATTTAGTGTCACAAATTCATGTCAAATCGAATTACACGAAACTTGTGATGTCTTTAAAAATTATCGATCAAGCACATTGCCAATCAATTTGACGAATCATAAATGGGCAGAAATCTGCAAAACTAAGTCGGGAGTGAAGTTGCATCAACGGCTTGTTTTTATTGAAAAAGGAATTTCCTCCCCTGAAAAAGCCGTGATGGCAACTGCCAAATAACATAACCGTTGTCAGCTGGAAATCATGGTAGACAACAAAGAGTGTATGTATGTGTTTGACCGTGTTGTGGAAACCAGGGCATATTTGGCTTTGAAAGATAGAAGGAAAATCCGTCCCATGAAAACAGAATTGTTATTTTCGCAATTGTGAATAAATTTCCAAATTGACAGAGCCACCTTTAATTAGGGATTTAACTTTTAGGCTCTAATTAGGGAAGACAAATAGAGTGAAAATTTAGATATTATTTATGCATCACAAGTGGTAACTGCTGAATCCATTTTAATTTAGCATTTTAAACATGGATTTTTTTTCGCTTACAATATGGGTTCCTTTGTTAATTCTTGTTTTAACTTGATTTTAATATTATTTATGCAAGTACAATAAAGCGCTTGTTCAATTCCTTAGAATTCAAGTAGGTATGTCCTTCCAATGGTTTGTTAATGATGTATGGTTAAATTAACTTAAATTCGTTCTTATTCAACTTTCAGAACAATCTTACCAATGTTCCGATTTTCCTCCATATATTGATGAGCTGCGGCTACATCCTGCCATTTGTAAACACGATCAATAATCGGAAACATTTTTCCATTTGCAAACTTTTCATTCGAAAATGCTTCAAACTTACGAGTTAACTCAATCTTAAAAGACTTACTCCTTGATCTTAATGATGAGCCGATAAATTGTATCCTTTTTTGCAGAAATGCCCCCAAATTCACATTTGCTAATTGTTGCCCCCCTAGTACCCCAATCAAAATCCATCTCCCATCGATACCAATGGATTTGATATTGGCATCCCAATAGGAGGCCCCAATAAAGTCGAGAATCAGTTGGACCCCGCCTCCATTGGTAACTGCATGAACCTTTTTAGAAAAATCCTCTTCTTTATAATTTACAGTATAATTGGCCCCAAGAGCTAAACATCTATCTAACTTCTCAGCAGATCCGGCGGTGATAATGCTGGTTGCCCCTAATTCGTTTGCAATCTGGATAGCAGCTGTCCCGACACCACTTGCTCCAGCATGAATCAGAACATGCTCTCCTGATTTCAATTGGCCTAATTCAACTGTGTTTAAAAAGGCTGTTAGAAAAGCTTCCGGAACGGCAGCGGCTTCCTCAAAACTCATCCCATTCGGTATTTTCATCGCCATCTCTGCGGGAATGACAACTTTCTCTGCGTATCCGCCGCCTGATAACAAAGCATACACACGGTCACCTTCTGTCCAACCGGTCACACCGCTCCCTACACCTTCAATCACACCAGCCATCTCTAATCCAAGAATGTTCGATGCGCCAGGAGGCGGGGGATACAATCCTTTACGCTGCAACAGATCGGCACGGTTAACAGCAGATGCTTTGACTTTTACAAGCAACTCCCCTTCTGTTGGGATAGGATCATGGACATCTCCTATATACAAGTCCTGATTTCTTTTATCCACAAAAACAGCTTTCAAACTGATGACCACCTTTTTTATCATTTTATTTCATTGATTCACTTCTAAACTTTACCAGAAATATTAGTCCAACATGAAGTTAATTTGAGCTGCAATCACAAGTAATATGTAATAAACAAAGGTAAATATAAAGTTATTAATGCATTATTAGTCCATCATTCATTAATTTACTTTAAAAAATCCATTCTTTTATCTTGTACATCTTTAAATAAAAGCATTAAACCATTCAGCCGGCTAAAGTAGCCCGGCTGTATACGTAAGCCGATTGTTGAAGACCTTTAACATTATAAATGAATTATGAAGTCTAGCACATTAGAACACTTAGAGTTTTTCTAAAGCATTTCCTTTAATTCTGGTTCTGAGAATTTTATTTTCTTTGATAAACATTTCGGATGTAATAATGCTTGGCCGTCCCATTGCGACCCCTTGAATAATCTTATAACTGTTCCAAGCATCCTTTAAAGGGTAGAATACTTTGTGCTCGGTTAAATATGCACCTAATGCAGATGCAGCTACACCAGTTGCTGGATCTTCGTCATATCCAGCTCTTTTGGGGAATTGACGTGCCTGGACACACTGCTTACTTTTCTGTTCAATGGCAAAAGGATAAAATCCAGTAGTGTTAAACTCATCACATAATCTCCATAAGTATTCAAAATTAGGTTCAAGTTTATTAAGCGTATCGACGCTTTTTAATGGAATAACCAATTTATAACGAGACGTAGAGACAGATTGAATAGGAAAATCATTTATGTCATTTATTCCTATGTTTAATGCTCTACATATTTCATCTACTGTTGGGTTTACATCCATAAATTGTGGAGAGAATTGTTCCACATTAACATCTAAATTCGATCCATTTACTTCCCATTCAACTTTAATAGGTCCTAACATTGTCTCCACTATAGTCGGTGAATGCTTTATTATACCTCGTTTAACGAGAACTGTAATTGTTCCAATAGTCGCATGGATACACATCTCCATCTCATGTAATGGAACAAAGAAACGAATCTTCAAATCGCAATCAGAACGAGTTGATTTCAAAACAAAGGCTGATTCATGACCAAATTCCTTTGTCATCTTTTGGATTGTATCTGTTGTTAAACCATCTGCATTCAAAACAACAGGACACGGGTTACCTCCACCGTTTTCCAAAGGAAACACGGTTGTATTCACGACTTCATAACTCAATTTTCTAATCCCACCTTAATTAGCTTTAAGCTTTATTATAACACCATTTTTCCTCTCAAAAATTCCTGTTGATATTCAATAAATAGTCCAAAACATCAGAAAGAGCACAATTCTTGCTGTAGAACTTGGAGGGATCACCTATGATTAGAGAATAAAGGTATATTTAGCCTAATTCCTTTTTTGGATTTCACCCTTTTAAAATATTTCGATTCAAAAGTGTATTCCTTAAGTCCCCCAAAACATTAGTTTAATATTAAAAGGGAAAGCCGACCATCAAACTAATAAATTTTACTTTTAAAAGTATTTTTCAACGATACAAGTGGAGATGTCCATTGTGGGTACAGCTCCATTGTATTGCTCATACGAACCGTGGGTATAGAGCCGTGACTCCACCAGCCAGACCTTTCTGAACCTTTCGGCTTAACTCGTCGGCAAGAATTTCATAGCTATCAGCCTGGATTCCGTCGATAGCCATCTTTGCTACGTCAGCAGCATTCAACTTAGGAGCGGTGATGTTAGCAGTCATGTCTGTCTCCATGTACCCGACATGAAGTCCAGCTACGCGTACCTTCTGGTCAGCCAGTTCTAAACGTATTGCGTTGGTGAGAGCCCACTCGGCTGCCTTGGCAGCAGAATATGCTCCTGAATTCACACTACTGAACCAGGACAACACCGAAAGAATGTTTAGAATAGTACCGCCCCCGTTCGAGGCGATCTTCGGTGCGAATGCTCGAACCATTGAAAGAGTTCCGAAAAAGTGCGTATTAAATTCGGTGTGGATGTCCTCCAAACTACCATTGATAAGGGAGGCGCCTGTCGACACCCCAGCATTGTTTATCAGCAGAGTCACGTCTCCCGCTACCTCTGCCGCCGCTGCCACAGAGTTAGAATCGGTGATATCGATTTGCAATGGTTTTGCTCCCGGTAGTTGGATACTATCAGGGTTGCGTGCCCCCGCATAAACAGTAGCACCTCGAGAGATGAGTTCAAGAGCGAGTTGTCGACCAAGTCCTCGATTTGCGCCAGTAACGAGCGCGGTTTGTTGTGAAATATCCATAATAAACATTCTCCTTTCAGATGTTAGAACCACTTTAAACATTAGGACAAACAATTTCTGTTCTATCGAACAAGTTGATGTGTAAACAAAAATACAAAGATCACAATTTAAGATTCCCAATTTGGCCAAGATTGCTTTTGTGGCGCAAAATCTTGGTTGACTACCTTTTTATTATTTAAGAAACGAGATAATCCAAATGTTGCAATACTTGCAAACACAATACTTAACGCACTGAACCATGTAATGGAAGACAATGATATTTGCCCCACAATGATTCCACCAAAACCTGCACCAGCCGCAAAGCCAAATTGCATCATCGATTGGTTCAGACCTAGCAACACATCTGAGGATTCAGATGATAGCGTTGCTAAATTATATTGCTGAGTTGCACCTGATGACCAGCCTGCAAATGACCAGACTGTCAATATAACAAATACAGCAATAATTGAATGTGATATGAATGAAAGCACGACTAAAGATGTTACGTTTACAAGTAACCCTATTTTTAATGTAAAAATGACGCCTCTCTTATCTGCACTTAATCCACCTAGTTTAGAACCAAATAAGCTTGCAACTCCAAGAACTAGTAAAGTAATGCTTACAAGAGAATCACTCATACCTACATTTTTTACAAGGAATGGAGATAAATAAGTAAAAAGAATTCCGTATCCTGTCATTAAAAAGAAGGTGATGGATAATGCTAAAGCAATTTTTGGTTTTTTGAACATAGCAATTTGTCTCGTTAAAGGGATTGAAGCATCACCATTCATTTTTGGTATTGTATTTAAAACAATAAAAATGACAAGTAAAACTAATATTGCGGTACCGATAAATACAAATTTCCAGCTATACGTGGATGTAATAAAACGTCCAATAGGAACGCCAATGATTAATGATGCGGTAAATCCCATGACAACTGTTGCAATTGAACTGGCCTTTTTATTAGCAGGTGCAATCTTTGCAGCGATATTTAAAATTGTAACGACTGCTACACCTGTACTTAAAGCCATAATAATGCGAGCAATTATAAATAATCCATACCCTGGAACAATCACTGAAAGTAAATTTCCTACAATAAAAACAAATAACGCATAGATCAGTAATTTTCGTCTTTCCATTTTAGCCGTTAATACCAGTAATATAGGTGTACCGATGGCATAGGCTAATGAAAAGACTGTAATTAATTGACCAGCCGCTCCAATTGACACTCCTAGAGCCTCTGCCATTTTATCCAAAATACCTGAGATGATGGGTTGTGAAGTACCGACTAAAAAACTTATCAGGGCTAAAATATAAATCTTTGCTGTATTTGACAAGTGAAAATTCCTCCTCAATATCATTATTAATTTCTATATTTCTATATTTATATAAACACTGTAATAATTTACAAAATGAAAGAACCTATTAAACTATTTTTTTATTTCCTCAAGAATTTGTTTCTTTGCTAATTTGACCCTTACATTTTCTTCGCTCATTTCAGTTATTCAGTATTTTTATAAATACTGAAATTTAAATTAAAATTATTCCGCTTTAACATTAAAGTAAAGCGGGAGCGTATTGTGCAAGGACTTCTCGTTGTAAACTGTAATATCTGAAGGTTCCCTCTCTGCGAACTGCTAATAATCCGCAATCGAGTAATGGTTTTAAATGATGCGTCAATGTTGAATTGTTAGGGATTTTTAATTGATTTGCCATTTCCAGGCAAGCTAACTCTGATTGTTGAGTAAGTAATTTTACGATTTGTAAACGAGTCGATTCACCTAGTGCCTTATAGACTTTTACTGCAATATCATCATTCACCGCTAAAAACCTCCTTTCAGCAACCCTTATTTCAGTATTTCTAGAAATATTATATTTAATCAGAGATGCTCTGTCAAGAGAGTTCTTTTCCACTTTTTAATTCAAGGGCTGTTTTCTTCATTTTAGAGTTTTCACTTAAATAAAAAACGCACATTAGGTTAAATATACAAATAGTCACCAAAACATAAAGCCTGTATCTTAGATTACCAAGTAATCATTGATACAGGCTTTATTAATATTCTTTATTTCACAAACCTGAGTAAGGGGCCTATGATTAATGATGCATCGGCTCCAGAACATTTGCGCCAGCCTCTAACGAGCGACTCGGCAATTCTTTGGTATATACTATTCCGCCGTGAATTTGCAGGACACGGTCTACGACTCGATTCCCCATCTTCGTACCGTATAGTTTGGCAAACGACGCATGCTGTTTCGATTCCCATAAACATGAGAATACTAGAAACTTGATGTAAATGAACTAGATGTTTCAGCAACTGTTACCATTTACTTTCCTTTAAATTCAGGCTTCCGCTTCTCTATAAATGCGGCAATGCCTTCCTGGTGGTCTTCGGTTTGCACCATTAAAGTTTGAATCAGCCGTTCCTGTTCCAGGATTTCAGCTAACGAGGCAGTCAATGCCTGGTCGATTAATTTCTTTTGTTTTCCATAAGATTTACCAGGGCCGTACGCCAATTTTAATGCCAGTTTAGTAGTTTCTTCCTGAAGTCTTTCCAATGGATGCAAATAATTGATAACACCCAATTGATTAAGACGCTCTGCCGGAATGGGTTCGGCAGTAAAGAAGAATTGTTTGGCCAAGTGCGGACCGACTAATCTTGGCAGAAAATAAGATCCACCTCCATCGGAGATTAAGCCAACCTGCGAAAAGCTGAGCGCGAATTTACTGTCATCTGCCGCTACAATCAAATCACAGGCCAGTGCCAAATTGAAACCAGCTCCGGCAGCATAACCATGAACGGAAGCAATAATCGGCTTTTCCGTCTCTTTCATCAAAATAATCAACTCATTCACCTTTCCAATATGGTCATAGACGTGAATGCCGCCTCCTGCGCCCATCGATTTTACATCGCCACCGGCGCAAAACGAGCGGCCGGCACCGGATAACACAATGACCTGCACGTCCTCATCGGTTTGGGCATTCTTCAGGGCATCTTTTAATCCCAAAATCATATCCGGGCTGAAAGCATTTAAACTCTGTGGCCGATTTAAGGTTAACGATAAAACTGGACCTAATTTTTCTACAACTAAATGTTCTTGTGTCATAAAAATCTTCCTTTCTTTTTTTTAAAATTTAACTAGCATTATTTAATCAGCCAGCCTCCATCAATAAGCAAATCGGAACCTGTCATATAGGAGGCTTCGTGGGATGCTGCAAAGGCAATCACATTAGCAATTTCTTCGGGCTGGGCTACCCTTTTTAACGCAGTGTTGTTTTCAATGGCGCGGACAAACCGCTCATTTTGCAAACCATTGGCTGTTAAAGCGGTTTCAATAAAACCGGGGGAAACCGAATTCACGCGGATTCTCCAAAGGCGCCAATTCCAGTGCAAGTGCTCTGGTAAAATTGATTACAGCGGCTATGGCAGCACTATAATGAGGAATTTCGGCTCCGGCTTGATGCCCTGACAGTGAGGCTACATTGACGATTGCCCGTTATGCTCTTCGTGTTTCGCTCCTTGGACAATGACACTTCGAAGCGCTTTTGATACTAAGAATACGCTTTTTAGATTGACTGCCTGAACATCATTGCATTCTTGTTCGGATATTTCCAGGTTTTTCGTATACTGCGAACTCCATCATTATGGAATACATGCTGCCATATTTTAAACCGTCTCTGTATTAGAGCTACCAGTTTCGGCCGGACAACCAATTTCCCCCGTGTTTTACGAGTCGCCTATAAATTCAATGCTTCAGGCAGTGCTTCGAATGGATATTCCTGGAACATAATCGGACTTATCGCCCCGTGCTCGTATAAGTCCAAAAGTTCCTAGTGGGCAATCATCACTTGTTCCGGCATTAATTTTCGGAACAGTCCCCAATGAACGCCGACAATCGAATCATGAATATTGTTTGGGGCCAGATCTAATGTAGAAGCGCGTGTCATGCCAACAACTGCTGCTTTACTTGTGTGACAAGGGAGACAAACGCGATCGGCAATGAACGAGTAAATCGGCGATGTGTTGATAATCACCCCCTTCAGACTCCGTCATCGCATTCCCGGCCGCTTGGACCATTAAACACACCATGCTGATTGATATTGATCGTCCGCAATATTTATATAAATATATATTTATACAAATACCAAATTTACCTAAATATCTCTCGCCGACCGACCTGATGGGCTTCGGTCAGTTTGCCAGCTTCGTACAATTCTGGCAATGGTTTTTTGGAAAACTTGCCAATACTCGTTTTAGGAATTTCTGTCTTTCTCAAGTAAAGCTGTTCGGGCACGGTACAGCATCGTTTTGAGAAGAAGTGGATAAATCATCATCTGAGTTGTAACCTACTATCTTTAGATACTAACCGTTTAGTATGTTTGCGCTTACATATCATAATATTTTTAATAATTTTATAAATTTATAGGTCTATTAAATTTTCCAAATTAAAATTTGTTAAATACGAAAATACTGGTAGTGAATGTCCATGAGCAATTGTTCTTTGGAGCCAAAATAATAATAAAAGTCCCTTTTGTCACGCCGTTCAAATGACATGCATCGAGATCTATTCTAAAGGCTTTTTCATGGGAGGAAATTCTTTTTCCCATAAAAACAATTTCATTTGAAAATGCTTCAAAATTACGAGTTAGCTCAATCTTAGAAGACGAACTCCTTGATCTTAATGATGAGCCGATAAATTAATTCCTTTTTTATCATGTCATTTTATTTATTCACTTCGGAAATTTACAAGAAATATTAGTAATTATGAAGTGAATCTGAGCTGCAAACACAAATAATATGTAATAAACAAAGGAACATATAAAGTTATTTTTTTATGTTCCTTCAAAAAAATTCAAATTGAATTGTCAATAAACGTAAGTTTTTAATGTCGGTTTATCCATGATAAGTTGGCTTACCCGTTCATGAAATCCGGGAAAAGTGATCAGTATAGTCTACAATTTTATACCAACACCCTTTACTTTGGAGTGGAAGGTTGTTGGAATGTAATCTGCTATTTAACAGTAAGATTGCTTACTTGTTTCATAAAATCGGCGAAAAAGTCCTTACCAAGCACACGTTGGTATTGAAGAACCCCTTTACCAGCAGCCAAAATCATTAGGGCAAGAGAATCAACATCGACTGAAGACTGAAGTTCACCTTGCTCCTGTATTTCCCGGAGTATATTCGTAATAATTAGTAGTTCCTTTTCGCTTATTTCCTTTACCTTTTTCTGCATTGCCTCAGGCAAAGATTCAAAATCTGTTTGTAAGGACGAGATTGGGCAAATGTCATAACATCTAAAGCGTTCCATTCTGTCCGTAAAAAAATTCTTTAGCTTCTCTTTTGGCGATATAGAGGCATTACTATTCGAAAACCTATCCAATCGTTGCATGATCTTATCGGTAATCGCCGCTCCTAGATCCTCCTTTTTCTCAAAATGATAGTGAATGCTTGCCTTTGTGACACCCAGTTGTTTGGAGATGTCATCGTAGCTAAACGCTACATACCCTTTTTGTTGAATCAACTGCATTGCTAAATCTATTATTTGTACTTTTCGATTTTCCATAGTGCAATTCTAACTTACTAATAGGTAAGTGTCAATACCTCCATAATGTTACTGGCCACTTTTTATTTACCAAATCTATTTTTCCTCAATTGTTCATTTATTTCGCTATCTCGCCCGCGCTTTTTCCGTAATGTTACCCCTCGAAGACTCGGACCGACGGACGGATAGCATGTACCAGAGTATCATGAATAACGAGAAAATACATACCGCAATTAAAGCGCCGTACACATTTTCATAGGCACGGACCAGCGAATTCTTTTGTTGAAATTCGAGTAATATACCGCAAACCGCAACGGAAAACGAACCGCCGAAAAACTGGATGAGCTGCATGAGTCCCATGCCTGAGCCGATCAAATTGGTCGGCAAAATACGTGACGTTTCGTAATTTAACGAAGCTAACGTTACAGAGGTCGCGGGCGAGAAGAATAGGTACCCGAACAATATGACAGTCGATGATGTGCCTAGGTCCGCACAAAAGGCAATCAAAACGAGAGCTAAAATCCCATGCCCGAGAATTAGAAACCGCACACTGCCGTACTGGTCGATCCAGCGTCCGATGAAGAACGTGAGAAAGGCTGATAAAACGGCGCCTGGTCCGATAGTAAAGCCGATAGCCAACGGAGATTTGCCAAATAGATTAGCAAGTGCCAGTGGCATTAAAAACAAGTTACCGATATTCAGCACCATAAGGAAGAAACCGACAACAAGCAATTTCCGGTACATTGGCTTTGCTAAGAGTTCCGGGTTGATAAACGATTCTTTCGTGCATTTAAGGTGCCAGATATGGGCAGCAATCGATAACAATCCGGCTGCCAGCCAGACGGCTGATCGTTGCGTTACGGCGATCAGAAGAGTCACCGCATGGACGACAGTCAGAAAAGCGCCGGTTATGTCAAACCGGAAAGGCTTTGGCTCCTCTTTGGGGAGCAGGCGCACCAGAATCGGGAGAAGAGCAAGTACAAGGCAAGAGACGGCAAATAACCATTTCCAGCCGATGTACTCGCTGATCATCCCCCCGACAATTGGCCCGAGTCCAAATGCCATTGCAGTTCCCGCCGAAATCATAGAAATGGCTCTGCCTCGCCTTTCATAAGGAATATACCGGCTGGCTAAAACGAGGCCAAGTCCCGGCATTACGCCGGCGCCGGCGGACTGCGCAATCCGAGCTATAAGCAGAGCTTGAAAATTCGTCGCGAAGATACCGAAGACTGAAGAAAGCCCCATTATCATGAGTCCAACCAACAGCAATCTTCGAATCGGCAGTACGTCGGAGAGTCTGCTGTAAATCACCGTTGATAATGCATATCCTATCGAGTAACTTGAAACAATCCACGATCCAAGAGCCGCCGAAACCCCGATATCCCTAATGATGCTCGGAATGGAGACGTTAAACATCGTTGTGTTCATCATGACGATGAACAGTCCGAACGTCCATACTGGCATAACGATTTTGTCATTCATGTTGATAGCTCCTAACCGAGGCTAAACCCATCCATTGATAGATTGGGTCTAATCCCGTTAATTTCTACAATTACCTTCGATTTCCTTATAAAGTCTCGCTACGCGTAAGTGCCACCGGTATGGCCCAAATGTCCTTTAATATGTGGGAAAAGTAAAACTTAAGCTTTTTTCTATTCTAGAGCTTTAAATTAATGTATTAAGATGCTTCTTAGCATCGTATTCTTCCAATTCTTTCCCATTTTTTAAACGATGAAGAAAATCAGGATTAGAAATGAATGGACGTCCGAAAGCAGCGACATCAATTATTCCTTCTTCAATCGCCTGATTCGCCATTTCTGGATTTAATGTACCTACCCCAATAATCACACCATCCCAGTATTTTCGGACTAATTGATGCATCGTTTTTCCATTTGCAAGCACACGATCAAATTGCATAATCGATGGGTGAATCATGGTTGCACCCGCTTCCTTAAATGCCTCAACAAATGTACGAATAGCCATTTCTGGATCTTCCCACATGTAATTTGGTATATCTGCTTTATGAGCAGAGAATCGGATCATTGTTCGTTCTGTACCGATTGTGTCGACAACTGCTTTAATTACTTCTTTCATGAAGGTTAATCTTTGAGCAAGGTCACCACCATATTCGTCTGTCCGATGATTGGTTATATCTGAATTAAATTGG
>NZ_JAHUWN010000052.1 GCF_019219025.1 Bacillus sp. sid0103
TAACCAACAGGAGCAAGCTCCTATTGATTCGCTCGACTTGCATGTATTAGGCACGCCGCCAGCGTTCGTCCTGAGCCAGGATCAAACTCTCCAAGAAAGTTGATTAGCTCATTTTGTTACGTTGGCTCATGCTCTTCATATTAATAGAAGAAACATGATTATTATTGTTTGTTGACGTTTTTGTTTGTTTAGTTTTCAAAGAACAATCATTCATGTCAGAAGCGACATTTGTTATTATATCGAATCTCTTTCACTATGTCAATATAATTTTTCAACTTTTTTCGCTATCACTTTAGCAATTAATACTACTGCTAAAAGCGACTTCCTTATAATAGCACCATCGATTTAAATACGCAATAGAGAATTTAACTTTTTTTACGGAAAATTTATTCCCTTTAAAACCTTTATTGAGATAGCAATATCCTTATAGCCCAGATCCCATAATCAAGTCCATATGCATTCAGCGAATGAATATATAATAATTTTGAATGAATCACTTAGTAGATAAGAAGACCTATGAAAAAGTCCCTTCAAAAATATAAGATAATAACTCTTTTAAGATGTAAGAGCTCCTGCCTTTATTAATCGCGTTTTAAGAAGTACTTCTATTCCAACATAACAACATTTTATCCATTCAATGGGCTAATTTCCCGGTTCAATGAGCGAATCCAGGGTCTTAATGAGCGAATTTTGGTCCTTTATGGGCGAATCTAGCGTTTCAATGGGCGAATTTGAAAATCAGCAGTCTTTCAGAAAAGAACGTCGATTTAGTACAAAAAAAGAGAGAAGTGTTATACCACTTCCCTCCTGCTACCTCTACCATCCGACTGGTGGTTGTCAATGTTGGTTATTTGCGAAAACCACCCTATTGCTTGCCAAGGTGCAGTGTGGTTTTCTTATGTGTGGTGTCAGGCACCGGAATCTACGCCGTCTCCCTCTCCCCGCCAGCATCCAGCTGCCTCTTCCCAATTCTACCTTTAATAGACTTCATAACATGGTACGTAGTCGGTACTATAACCAAGGTCAATAAGGTCGATGTCAATAATCCTGAAATGACCACAATGGCTAGTGATCTTGATATTAAGCCGCCTTCACTGGACAGAGCTAGTGGTAATAACGCACCAATCGTGGCGAGAGCCGTCATGAGAATCGGACGAAGACGGGTTTTTCCTGCTTCAAGTAAGGCTTCTTTGATCTCCATGCCTTTCTTTTCATTTTGTTTCACTCGCTCCATTAATACAATCGCATTCGTAACAACAATACCTATTAACATCAGAAACCCAACTAATGCAGGCATACCAAGTGCTTGATTAGTAAGATATAAGCCTAGTAATCCTCCCGAGAATAAGAATGGTAACGAAGAGAGGATGGCAACTGGCATTAACATATTCCCAAACGCGACAAGCATCACGATAAACACCAGCACAACGGCAACCGCCATGGCCATCATCATATTCGTAAATCCTTCATTCATCGCTTGTGCTTGACCTTCGGAACGATAGTTGACCCCTTTTGGTAAATCGATAGTCTTCAGTCGTTTATCCACCTCAGCTTGCACACCTGATGAATTATCAGTCGTGATCCGACCCGTAACCTGCACATATTGCTGCTGATTTAAACGATACAAAGCGGACGGACTTGGTGCTTTTTTAAGTGTTGCCACTTCTGAGAGGGTTACTTCCTGCCCCATTGGATTGGTCATTTTTTGACTCATAATAGCATCTATCGAATTCACGGAACCACTGTTCAATGACAAATTAACGCTCGTTGTTTTTCCCTCTACTTGCATGTCTGCCACAGTATTACCCGAAATGAGCTCCCTTACGTATCCCGCAACCATGATCGGGCTTAATCCTTTTTCAGCTGCTTTCTCATCATCAATTTCAAATTGAAGCTGTTCCTTCACCCCAGAGAGATTGGATTCCACATTTTCTAATCCATCAATATCCTTAATTTTATCGGTGATCAGCTTCCCTGCCGTCTCTAAATCCTGGGCATTCCCGCCTTCGACAATTAACGTTAAACCACTTGTTCCAACAATTCCAACAGGAGCAAGCGCCACCTGCATTTGATCGTTAAGATTTTCTACTTCAGTTCTTACCCTTTTTTCAAAATCACTCGTTTGCCCCTTTGAAGTATCATCTTTTAGATCAATCGAAAAACGAATATGTTCCCCATTCACAATCGTTTGTGTATATTGAATATGCTTTTCTTGTTTTAAAATTTCTTCTATGTCACCCGCAATCAGATTTGCTTTTTCCAGTGAAGTTCCGTCTGGTAAATCGGCTGTTAAGCGATAGGAGACGGCTTTTTCTTGAGGCAAGAAGTTCTTCGGTATCATCGGAACCAATGCCAATGATCCAGCAAACATCAGGATCGCCAACACAATGGTGACAGCCCGTTTCGTTAAGACCCATGACAGTGTGTGCTTATAAGCCTTTTCAAAAAAGGTTTCTTTCACCTCTTTCGGTTTGATGCGAAGTAAAAATAGTTTGGCTAATAATGGCACGACGGTCAATGAAACAATCAGTGAAAACGCCAGTGCCACGATCACCGTGATTCCAAACGGAGCAAAAAAACGTCCGATAATACCTGGAACAAAAGAAAGCGGCCCGAATACGGTAATAGTCGTAAGCGTAGAAGAAGTAATCGCTCCTCCCACTTCTTTGGCAGCCGTAAGAACCATTCTTTCATCACGTTTAGGGCTTGTTAAGGTCCGGCGGTACACATTTTCAATCACAACAATCGAATCATCAATCACACGCCCGACTGCCACCGCAATTCCCGCTAGTGTCATCATGTTTAAGCTATATCCAAAATATTTCAAGGTAATCATCGATGCTAAAATAGATAACGGAATGGACAGAACAGCCACAATCGTTGCCCTTATATTACGAAGGAATAAAAACGTAACAATCACGGCAAACAAAGTGCCAAGCAACACTTCCCGCAGCATTCCATCGACTGAGGTTTTCACTTCTTTGGATGTATCATATAACTTCGTTAATGTGTATCCAGCTGGAAGTTCTAAATCATCGAGCTTTTCTTTTGCTTGCCCGACCACTTCGACGGTATTGGAGCCTGCTTGTGCTTTCATTTCAACCAGAACTGCCGGCTTTTCATTTAATCGAGTATAGACAGTTTCTTTTTTGTTGCTATAAGAAACTGTGGCGATCTCCGACAAGTTCACTTTTTGGACTCCATTCGGACCTTGAGACAAAATTTGGATATCTTTTACATCGTTAACCGAATTCAGCTTGAAGTCAGCTTGCACATTTAATGTTTTATCATTCACAT
Source organism: Bacillus sp. sid0103 (assembly GCF_019219025.1). The sequence goes on from NZ_JAHUWN010000052.1 coordinate 3,298, forward strand.
TGACTTGACCGGCTGGAAATGAAAAATGGTGTGCTAAAAACGTTTGCTTAACAGTTTCATAGGTAATTCCATGTTGCTTCATTTTTTCAGGATCAAGCTTTACCGCTACTTCCTTTTCCGTTTCACCCGAAATATCAACCGTTCCAACTCCATCGATTCCGGTCAATGCTGGCTTAATCCGTTCATTGATATATTCTGTCAGGTCGGATTGATTGGCTGTATTCGATGAAAGAGCAAACGTAAATACAGGCATGGCAGAGGGACCGTCTTTTAGGACTACCGGTTTTTCTGCACCTGCTGGCAGTTTAATAGAAGAGACGGCGGTCGTAACATCCTTTTCCGCCTCATCCATATCCTTGCTCATCTCAAATTCAAGAATCCCCACGACCATATTGCTGTGTGATTCAATGTACAAATTGTCGAGTTTCTTTATTCCCGATAAGGTGGCTTCTAACGGCTTGCCAATATCCTCTAACCCCTGTTCTGGTGTGGCTCCAAGATATGGTACCTGTACGATCATATAAGGAATGTCGACATTAGGCATTGATTCCATCTTCATGGTTTTAACTGAATAAATTCCCCCTGCTATCACCATTAGCATGGCGATAAAAATAACCCCGGCATTCTTTAATGAAAACTTAATCCATGATTGCATTTCTCTTTTCCCCTCCGTTAACTGTACATTCTTTTTCATTCTAACTAATTTCTCAACCTACTAAACTCGCTTTCTGGTTCTTTTTACCTTTTTTATTATAGGTTTTCCATCTAACTGCCAACATCGGGCAGTTGATGTAATCTTAGCTACGACCTGAGACCTACAAGATTTTCCAACGAGTTTAGTTTAGAGAAGAATGAACTGGAAAGTCCCTTGTTTGAATTACGAAGGCGATTTTAAATAATGAAAACTGTATCTTGACTGTTTCCTCTTATCTAGATGGACAATATGGAGAAAATGATGTGTTTATCGGTGTGCCTGCTGTTATTAACCATGGATGACTTCATAAATGACTCTTTTAAAAAGGAACCATAATATAAACCCGTATTGAGGACATCTCATCCGATTTCTCAATCCAAGATGTCCCGATTTGTAGGACCTTGTAAACCAATCCACTTTCATGAATAACATATTATTACCTCGATGAAGGAGCGTTTAGGAAAATGGATACTTGGTGTTGGCTCACTAATTGATGCAAACGGGCAAACTCAGCAAAGTTTGTCAGGGAGCGATCTGGGTAAAGATTTAATCGCAAAAGGAAATGGGATTGAAGCTTTCGGAAATTCCTTACAAGCCATCGGGAGAACGAAGCTGTTAACACCCAAGAGGGAACTATCAACAATATATACCATCATAGGTGCCTGGCTTCAGGCCACTGGTAATACTACGAATGCAGTTGGTATAGATATTGAATTATCCGGCTCAGAAGAGGAAGGAACATTGGTGGATACCCTTGGCAGCGGAATACAAGGCCTTGGTGCAGCTTTTGAGGCTGTAGGTGCATCCCTTTTAGAAGAATCAGACTTTAGGAATCTTACCATATTGGGAGGTAGTTTCATTGCATTAGGCTCTTTTTTAGGATCGATTGGTAATATCTATGTTTTAAACGATAAAAATGTAATCGGGGAACAAATTTTATTGGTTGGCAGCTGGTTTCAGGTTCTTGGTTCCTTTTTGTTAATTCATGCCGTTACCATTGAGTTCGAACCCAAACCACCTTTAAAAAATGAAAACGGCTATTATCTCCGGATATAGCGATCTTCTGGTTTAGTAGTGTGCAAAAACAAATCATTAATAAATAGATGATGAAAAGATACAACATCGCCCTTTGTTATGGAGCTGACGAGTGCATAGTTTAAACATTTCACAACGGAACCGTTTAATAAAGGGGGAAGGCTTATTTAACTTCCCTTAAGCCCTTCCCTTCAAGAATCTCTTGAATTCCTTCTTCACAAACTCCGTATGATCTCCAGGAACAAGATTTACACACAATTTGAATATCGGAGGGGACAATATACTTTCGTATGAGCGACTCAATGTCCTCCCAATTCAGAATTTGTCCGACTTTAAGTCCTAATTTCTCTAAAATCGCAGCATCTCTTTCATAAATATTGTCTTCTTGGCAGTGGTATTCACCTGAGTTTGGGTACTTTTCACACAACTGATCAGGACCCTTAACAAGTTGAATTCTCGTCTTGGGGTGGTCTCTCAAGGTTTGATGCAGACGTGTCATATTTTCCACGTATTCTTGGGAATAGCCCATTCCCCGATAGCCCAAAAGGCAAAAAAGATGATGACCTCGCAGCTTATACATAATTCCCCTCCGTTTCAACAGGTTTGATTAAATATAAATGTTAACCAAAATAATTAATAAGTTAACAAAATCTTAATTATCATAACATATCTCACCTAATCAATTGGGAACTTTTTACTCACTAACGGATAACAATACTTAAGATCACCCCGCTCAATCATTAACAAAAGAGGAGAGCTTCTTATCCTTTCTTTTATTCTCTGTTGTTAGGAAATCTAAAATTTATTCGCTGGTTAGATAGAAAGAAACAGTATAATTCTGGGAAAAGCGCTTAATTTAATGAAAGGATATCAGATGATGCAGAAAGAGGAATAAAAATGTACACTCAAATTGACAAAATGGGTAGCAAATTTAATTCATTACAAAGAGAAATATGGATTCATCATGATTTATTTAGTCCTGAATGGTGGAGTATTGTAATCATAAATGTCTTATTTCTTATTTTGTTCATATTATTAATTGACCGTTATAGAATGTTGTTAATTTCTTTTGCCTTTATGGTAAATTTTGTGATCGTGGGACTTGCTAATGAATTTGGCTCAAATTTTGATTTTTGGAGTTATCCTCATCAGTTTGTTGTTTTTACTCACCGTTTTAATGCGGTAGATTTTGCCGTGGTTCCTGTTATTATGTCTTTGATATACCAATTTTTTAGTAGATGGAAAGCTTATTTTCTCGCTACTATTGTAATGTCAGCTATTATGAGTTTCATTGGTGTTCCTATTTTTGTTTATTTTGGCTTGTATAAGTTAGAAAATTGGAACTATATGTATTCATTTTTAGTTACAGTTTTAATGTTAATCATATCTAAGTTAATCATTGATTTTGTAGGAAAAAATGCGAAAAGATATTCACATTAAAGTCTTCAAAAGTTGCTTTTTCTTGTATCATTATTGACACTTCTTAACCATTCACATTCTATGTGGTGCAGCACTGATTTTGTGCTGCATGGATGGCCAACGAGTTCTTTTCTTCACTAAGACAATAAGACGTTCTGCCACAATCAGGCGCTCTCCGTGGAACCGTATAAGGGCAAGTACAAGAACTAACCACCCTTACTGAATATCTGGAAGAGAATTTGTTGCACTTATGGATGCGATTTTTCAAGAAAGAAGAATCGCTTTTTCCTTATTAAAGTAACGGGCAGCGTTACTTTAATAATAGAAACTAGTATACTCTCACCAAAAATTTTCGAATTAAAAAGGTGCATCACTATTGTGATTGCACCAATGAATGGCTAATCCCAGATACGAATTCTTGGAACTCCTGCTGTTCTTAAATAATCCAATAATTGACCAGTATGAACTGACTCATGATAGGCAACACGTAACAGCATGTCACCTAAATCCCTTATGTAACCTGAATCAGAGCGGTCAATCTTTATAATTGCCAGGTCTTCTTCAGTAAAGGACTTAATGGTATCAATGAACTCATTTCGATATGGTTCTGCAAATTCCAATTCTGCTTCTACAGAAGTAAATGGTCTATTTTCGAAAGGGGAGTCGAAAACTGATAAACTCCTTCTATTTTTAATTGCCAGGTGGTAATAATGCTCGCTTTCCAGTACGTGTCTAATCATTTCTATGCAATTCATTGCTTCATCATCTGGCTTCCACTGTAGTTTTTCTTTAGGAATAGATGTCCAAACATTTATGCTTCTTCTTCTAACCTCATTAAAGTTTAATATAATTAAATCAATTGAGTTCAAAAAAAATTCCTCCTTGGATAGGCATATAATAATTATACACGAATAAACGTTCCTACCCATATAAAAAAAGGAAAATTTTACATATCTCATAAATCACTGTATTTACGGTGATTATTTATCTAACGGGTCAAGTAAGTGAAAGAAGGAATAAAAATAGAAAAAGGAGAATTTACTTTTATACTAATGAGCACTTTGGGGGAACGTACGAAAAAGAAACGATTGCCTAGTTGGGTAGCTCTCTTTGTTTTTTTGGTGCTTCTTATAATTTATAGTTGGGAACTTTTTTCAACTGATTAGACAAATTCTTTAGCAAGACTCCCTAACTTTATTTTGTTTTTACTTGCCAGCATATTAGGGATAATTATTTACTTTCCAAGTAATGACAAAAAGAAATAGCCATTGTCAATCCCTTCTTAAGTTTGTTATATTGCGAAAGATTTCACTTAAAGAATTAACTTCCAAATAAGCCAAAATCCCCTCAAATGTTTTTCAACTACTTGGAATTTTATCTGCTAACAATCGTTCACCCGCACCCTCATTTCGATCAGTAATTCTTCTTGTTGATTAAAAGAATCAATGTATATTAAGGACTCGTATATATCACTGATAACCGTTAATTGATGGAACTCCACATAATGAATTAGTTTTTGTAAGTTTAAAAAATAATCTTCTATTGAAACACTTTTAAATGTAATACATACGTATTTACCATTTGGAATTTTTGTAACTTCCGTATCATGCATAAGTAAAGAAATCTGTTTATTCGTTAAAACAGGTGTAAATAAATATCGATAAGTTACCTCTTTTATATCTTTATAAGGCAGATAGGTGAAAATGGCACCATAACCATTGTTTCGAAATCCTTCTGTTGATGCATCAAATTTCTTCAATTTACTATATGAAGCATTTAAAATATTTTTCGGATCAATTCCATCTGCCTTTGTCTGTATAATTTGTAATTCATCTTCATACGAAATAAACACTTCACCAAGGGGTGGATATTCCATCTGCCGTTGCAATCCCCTTTTAGCATTTGCAATAATTTTTTCGATTTCTACTAGAGATTCTATCTTTTTTCTTACCATTTTTTCTTGTTCCGTTAAAAAGGCAAAAAAATCATCTCTCTGTAATCCTTGTACTTCCTTCATTTCTTCTAATGGAGTACCAATATATTTTAATGATTTAATTAGATCTAGAATGTGAATTTGCGAGTCTTTATAATACCGATAATTCGTTTCCGGGTCGACAAATGCAGGTTTAAATAAGTTGATTTTATCGTAATAACGAAGGGCCTTAATAGAAATATTCACCAGTTTTGAGACTTCACCTATGGTGTAAAGCTTTTCCTTCATTGCTAACACTTCCTTAATCATAGTGTAGTAAAAGAAGCGTATTCTATTCTGTCATAACAAAGAATGCGAATGAGCTTTTTTTGATTACTTAAGCTGTTCGGTACGCTGGCTCTTTCCAAGCTAGGGTTAACCCAATACCTACTGCTAATAAGAATGTCGCAAAATAAAACGGATAGTTCAAGTCGATGTCGAATAAAATTCCGCCAATTATTGGTCCAATTACATTGCCGATACTAGTAAACATCGAGTTCATGCCACCAACAAATCCTTGTTCATTGCCTGCAACTTTTGATAAATATGTTGTCACAGCCGGACGCATTATATCAAATCCAAGAAATACTGTTATCGTAACAAGTAATATCGTAAAGTATGAGTTCACGAGAGTTATTAAAAATACAAGTATCGTCGAGAGAATCAGGCTATATCGTATTAAACGAATTTCTCCAATCCATTTCGTAAGACGATCAAATAATGCCACTTGAACAATTGCCCCAACTATACCTCCACCAGCGATCATGATGGCAATATCCTTTGGTGTAAAACCAAATTTATGATCGGCAAATAGAGAAAATAATGATTCAAAGGCTGCTAGACCAAACTGTGAGATGAAAATAACCATAAAAGAAACAAAATACATGGGTGCAAAAATTCGACTAAGCCCTGTTTTTTGCCCTCTTACTTCTATATTTTCAGGATTTCGATCTGGCTCATGAATTAAAATAATGGATAAAATGGCTGCCGATACACCTAACGCTGCGGCAAAGAAAAATGGTAAGCGAGAACCAATCTCTGCTAAAAAACCGCCAACACCAGGTCCAATAATAAAACCTGTTGAAATAGCCGCCGACATATAGCCAAGTGCTTTTGCTCGTGTTTCAACTGTTGTCACATCTGCAATTAATGCTGTTACAGCTGGCATAATGAACGCAGCACTGACACCTCCAAGCATACGGGAGATAAAAAGGACTTCAACCGTTTTTCCAATCCCGAATAAAAACTCTGAAATACTAAATATGATTAGACCTTTAATAATCATTCTTTTACGTCCAAATCGGTCTACCCATCGTCCTGCAATTGGTGAGACAACTAATTGTGTGAAGGCGAAAGCAGCTACCATATAGCCCACAACCGATCCAGATAGATTTAACTCATTCATAATGGAAGGAGTAACTGGAATAACAAGACCAATCCCTAAAAAGACAATGAATAAATTCATCAATACGATAACTAACATCATGTTTTGTTTTTGCATGTAGTTCTACTCCCTTCAAAAGCTTACAAAACATAATGTAAAGCCTCCCCCAAGGGGAGAGTCAACGAATTTTGAATCATATTTTTTGAAGGGAGTGCAAAATTTAGATAAAGGTTGATACAAACTTTGCGAAAACAGCGTATAAAAAATTGGCTCTGTTAAAATTGCCTGTTGATTTCCGCTCCAGGCGCGTACGGTTCGCGGGCGGTCCGGGGAGCCTCCTCGTCGCTGCGCTCCTGCGGGGTCTCCCCTGCCCCGTCCTCCCGCAGGAGTCTTCGCGCCTGGAACGTAGATCAACAGGGTGCCAAAATCAACAATAAGCTTTAACATAGTCAAAAAATAAAAAACACAACATTTCGTTGTGTTTCCATTCATCTATCGAAGGCGATCCAATAAGAAACCGCCCTTAAATCTTCTTGGCTCATATGAAATAATAAACGCACTAGGTTCAAACTTTTCCACAGTGGCAATTAGTTCATTTTCTCTATTTCTCTTTGTCAATATATCCATTCGATACCGTTCACTGTCTCGGCCTTCACCCGTATATAAAGTAACACCAAAGCCATTTTGGCGTAATGTGTCTATCAAATTATTATTTTTTTCTTGTGTATTAACCGTTACGTTTATATAACCAATAGCTATTTTTTGTTCCAATTTCGTCCCAAGTAAAATTCCCAACCCGAACCCAACTGCATAAACAACCATTGATACAAAATTTTGATCTCCACCAAATACGAGAGAAAGTCCAAAAACATAAATTAACATTTCTGCAATACCTAATATCGATGCTAATGCTGTTATATTTTTAACCAAAAAGATTGTTCGAAGTGTGTAAATAGGTACATAAATCAGTTGTAACAGCAAAATCAAAAGAATCTCTTTCACTTTGGCACCTCTATCGTCATTTATAAATTTCTCTCTATTTTATCTTTTTTAATCTAAATAAAATAGTGTTTTTATTCTTATTTACTCACTTCTTTCAATCATTTAATTTATGAACCTTTTATTTTTTATTTCCCTTCGTATTTATATCTAAATGAGATGTAAAAACAATTTAATATCTAGTGAGATAGATGTATTTATCTTTATTTACACGAATATTAATTTACTGGGAAAGGTTTCATGAAAACCGACGGTTAGGAGGGATGTACTTGGATGTAATTGGAAAAGGGGTCATTCGTAAAGACGCTTGGGATAAAGTAACAGGAGACGCGAAATACACAGATGATTACCAATCAGTCGGGATGCTTTCTTGTACAAAGGTCATCAGTCCATATGGACACGCTAGGATCACTGCGATTGACACGACAGAAGCACTAAAAATACCAGGAGTTAGGGCGATTATCGCAGGAGAACATTTTCCACTTACAGGTGAGACCATTCGCGACCGTCCGCCAATTGCTGTTGATAAGGTCCGTTACCACGGAGAACCAGTTGCATTAGTTGTCGCTGATACTCCTTCACAAGCAAAGAAAGCAGCTAACTTGGTTAAGGTCTCTTATGAATTATTACCTGTAGTAAATTCACCTACACAGGCGTTCCAAAAGAATGCTCCCCTCGTCCATGAGAGGTTAGGCGAATATAAAAATGGGAAAGATTCACGCCCGGTTCCGGGAACAAACATTGCAGCACTTACTAAAATTCGCAAGGGCAATATGGAAAAAGGATGGTCTGAGAGTGAGGTAACAGTAGAAGCAAGCTATTCCTTTGGCCCTTCAGATCATGCCGCAATGGAAACAAGGTGTTCAACTTGTGAGATTTCACGAGAAGGAACAATCAATATAATGACCTCATCTCAAGCACCTTATATGGTCAAAACACTGATATCTGAATACTTTGGTGAAGATATAGGGAAAATTGTTGTTCACACGCCGTTTGTTGGAGGAGGCTACGGTGGAAAAGCAGCCGTTCAGCTTGAAATACTTGCGTACTTAGCATCGAAGGCTGTTGGTGGCCGACCCGTAAAGGTTTTTAATACGCGTGAAGAGGATATCATTACATCTCCATGTCACATTGGTTTGGATGCAACAGTTAAAATTGGGGCTGACCGTAAAGGGAAAATTAAAGTTATGGAAATCCTTTATTTGTGGGATGGGGGTGCTTATTCGGATAAAGCAATTGATGTAACGAGATCTGGGGCAGTCGATTGCACAGGACCCTACAATGTGGAGAATTTATGGTGTGATTCATACTGTATGTATACCAATCATCCGTATGCCTCCCCATACAGAGGATTTTCTCATTCCGAGCTTTCCTTTGTGATTGAAAGAACAATGGACTTACTCTCACAAAAACTACAGAAGGATCCGCTAGAACTTCGTAATATAAATGCAATTAGGCCAGGAAATACAACACCGACAAGGGTTCCTTTAAATAAAAGCAATTTAGGGGACTTACCACATTGTATTGAGAAAGTAAAACATTTAATTAAATGGGAAGATGGGCCGATTAAAGAGATAAATGAACGTTTTGTTAGAGTAAAAGGCGTAAGCTGCAGTTGGAAAACGTCAACGATTGATGCCAACGCTCCCTCCGGTGTTACTTTAACTTTTAATCGAGATGGTAGTATCAATTTAATGTCAGGCCTTATCGAAATTGGAACTGGAACGAAGACTGTGCTTGCTCAAATTCTCGCCGAGAGACTTAAAATGGATGTCGATAAAATTCATGTCAGAATGGAAGTTGATACCCAGACCATGCCAGAACATTGGAAGACCGTTGCCAGCAGGGGAACATTTATGGCAGGCAGGGCCACCTTAAATGCCGCAGAAGATGTGATTAAGCAATTAAAAGAAGTGGCCTCAAGTGTACTAAGAGCACCGAAAGAAGATTTAGAAGTGGCAAATAGTCGGGTGTTTTTGAGGGATGATCCATCCATTGGTCTCCATTTTAAAGATATTGGATATGGGTATAAGTATCCAAATGGTAACGCTATTGGCGGTCAAATCATCGGCAGAGGGAATTATATTTTACGCCATATAACGAAATTGGATCCCGAAACTGGAGCCGGAAAGCCTGGTCCGGAGTGGTCTGTTGCGGCTTATGGAGTAGAGGTAGAATTCGATCGCAAAGATTATTCCTATCGACTGGTTAATGCTGCTGCGGTGGTGGATGCTGGCAGGGTGCTGAATGAAAAAACAGCATTAGGTCAGGTTATGGGAGCAATGAGCATGGGGCTAGCATTCGCTGGGAGAGAAACATTTTATTTTGATGATTTAGGGAGGGTTTTGAATGCGCAGCTTCGGACGTATCGTCCACTTCGCTATGGAGAGAATCCTAATTACTTGGTTGGATTTGTTGAAAACCCACAGATTGATGCACCATACGGAGCTCGTGGAATAGGAGAACTAGGTTTAATGGGAATGCCTGGGGCACTCGGGAATGCATTGTCCATAGCAGCTGGTGTTTCGCTTCATAATCTTCCCTTAATTCCAGAATTGATTTGGAAAGCAAAGGAGAAGCAATGAAGGATATCCGACGGGAAGGAGTACAGTTCCATTTGAAGGTCGTCATATATGAGGCCATCCTTTTTCTTAAGCTGACAAACGATCTGAATTATTGGATTGCCAATAAAAAATTTAATCATGAATAAAAACTTAGAGTTGATAAATAGCTCTATTTTTTTTGCCATTTTATTTACGTTTGAATCATGCAGAAATAACCAAATAGTTGTGGAACAAATTCTTATTCAACAAACGGTGCAGGTTAGTTTAAGAATGAATGAAAGGAATTTGTTGTAAATATATTGGTGATAAAGCCTAAATTGTGGTGGTGTACAATGAAAAATATTCCAAGTTTATTACCTTTTATTTTCCTTTTGATTGTTACAGCTTGTGGTGGTCCTTTTTCAACCACAACTTCCGAATTGTATATAGTAAAAAAAGCACATTCAAAGGATTATGAAAAAGCCTGGATAATTGCATTTGACCCCAACAGTATTACAGGTAAAAAGGAAATAAAAATTATGGTCAATGAACCAATGGTGTGGAACTTGATCGAGGTTAATAAAACTTATCTTACAACTTACTCGAAGGAAGGAGATAATCCTTGGGTTTTAGAGGAAATTGCACATCGTGGTGACGATGATACCATAAGATGAAAAAATTATTTAATAAGTTTTATTAAACTAACTGAAGGGTGCTTGAATTTATGAATATTGGCTGCTGCGGCAGCTTTTTCTTATTCGACTAACGTGGCAGGTTAGCTGTACAAGTTATAAATTTAATGGTTTAAAGTTATAGAGCATTTCTTTGAATGAGGAATGCTTTTTATTTTTGCTTAAAACAAAAAGATTCAATAAAAATTTTATTCAAATTAATAAAAATTTATTGTAAATCAATAAAATATACATTAAAATCAAAATCAACATAAATAAGTGAGGTGCTTTTTATGGAAAAAGTAACAACGTTGTTTTTAAAAATGGCTGTTATTCTATTAGGAGTCCCAGTTCTTGCTCTGTGCATCTTTTTGGTGCCTGAGATGGCGAATCTTGCAGCAAAATTGCTTCCAGAGTTTGCTTTTATAAAATATCTCGTTTTCACCGCTTTTGATGCATCGACGATACCTTTTTACTTTGCTTTGTATCAGGCTTTCAAACTCTTACGCTATATTGACAAAAATAAAGCTTTCTCCGATTTATCTGTAAAAGCTTTAAAGAAAATCAAATACTGTGCCATCACAATCAGTATTTTGCATGTGCTAGTTTGGCCGCTCTTCTATATCTTTGCGGAAGTAGACGACGCACCAGGAGTTATCTTTGTCGGATTGGTTGTTCCTTTTGCTTCGATGGTTATCGCAGTCTTTGCGGCTGTTCTCCAAAAACTTTTACAAGAAGCAATTAATATCAAATCAGAAAATGATTTAACGGTCTGAGGTGAATAACAATGGCAATTATAATCAACATTGATGTGATGTTAGCAAAAAGGAAAATGAGCGTAAAAGAACTTTCGGAGAAGGTTGGAATAACAATGGCGAACCTTTCTATATTGAAAAATGGAAAGGCAAAAGCGATTCGATTATCCACTTTAGAGGCAATTTGTAAGGTTTTAGAATGTCAGCCTGGAGATATTTTAGAATACAAAAGTGACGAAGACAGTTAAACATATTAAGGAAACTTAACATAACAATTGTTAGGGGAGGTATAACTATGGACATTAACAATTTGATTATTGAAAATATTGCTAACCCTCATGAGCTGGAGAGAATGTATAGAAAAGACCCGAAAACTTTTAAAAAGGCATTCTCACACGCATGGGAACAAAATCCTGATTCTCAGGTTCTTGGCGTTTGGTATGAAAGATTGCATTTCAAGGAGACGGCAAATACAGAAAAATCTTCCTTGCTTCAGAAAGGTTTCTTATTCATGGGCATTTTAGCCATTCTGGCCGGGATAAGCACCAGGATCATTTTCCATTTTGTCAAACAGGAAGCAATTGCTCCAATTAACCTGGCTTTTGGTATAATTCCCTTTATTGCTGCCTATTTTGTTTACAATAATACTCCGAAAAAAAGTGTTATTTATTCCCTTGCAGCGTTGTTCCTAATTTCCGGGTTTTATCTTAATATGCTGCCATTAAATTATAAAGACAGTATTATCCTTGCTTATTTACACCTTCCCATATTCTTATGGGTATTGGTAGGGCTTGCATTTACAGGAAATGAATATTCAAAAGGCAGTACAAGATTAGCCTATATTAAATTTAATTTGGAATATTGTATTCTCTACGCCAGCATGGCAGTTAGCGGAATGGTACTAGCAGCATTAACCATGAAGTTATTTAGCTTTGTTGGCTTGGATATAGAAGACTTCTATTTTAGTAATGTCGTTTTATTTGGTGCTGCCGCTCTCGCTATTGTGGCTGCATACCTGGTATCAATGAATCTTAAACTTGCTAAGAATATTACACCATATATAGCTAAAATTTTTAGTCCTCTTGTCCTGGTCACATTGTTGGTCTATCTTATAGCGGTTATATGGGTCGGAAAAAATCCATTCTTGGACCGCAATTTCCTGATAGCCTTCAACGGAATACTCCTTGGTGTATTGGCCGTTACCATATTTTCCATTACCGAGAGCGACTCAGACGAGAAAAAGAACATTTCAGATTATATAAATTTTGCCTTAATTGTTCTTGCGCTTATCATTGACAGTGTGGCTTTGTCAGCCATCGTGTTCAGACTATCTTCTTATGGGATTACGCCTAATAGACTTGCTGTTTTAGGAGTAAACATACTTATCTGGGCAAATCTAATTTGGATTATGCTCTCCTATATGCGTTTTCTACAAAACAAATCAGGACCTTCAACTATCCAAGATGCTGTTACTAAGTATTTGCCGGTCTACGGACTTTGGGCAGCTTTCGTTACATTTACTTTTCCTATAATTTTTAATTAGAAAGGCCCTGTTAATGTAACGAAAAGCAAATCTTTTATAACGTATAAAATCCTTAGAGCCGATATTATGCAGCTTTTTATACAGAGTTGCATAGTTTTGGCTTATTTTCATTACTAAAGTTAAACAGAGGGTATTCAAACTAGAAGACATAATATATTGTTGCAACTGGATTCTTTAAAATATGTCCAGTTTAATGTGCCCACCGAAAAAGAACTTCATGAAACGTATTTGATAAGCTAAACTTGCAGTTTTTACAGTCACTAATTTGATTTTTAAAGCAATTTTTATCCCCTCTGATTTGAATTTTCAAGGGATAGTCCGAACATTACTTACGACTAGTTCAATCTCTGTTGGAATGGCTTTTGTTGAGTACTTAATGAACAAGAACAAGAAGAATAAATAATTCACGAGTGATGAATTAGCGGGTGCAAGAGTTCAAGATCGGGGCTGTCATTAAGGCAGCTTTTCTTATTGAACTAATGGTCAGTTTAGTTTAATAAGATACCTTCCGTCTGTTTAATTGAGTGCCATCTCATGTTATAATGAGTAACTTAGGATAATTACTACTTTTACTTATAATTGAACGGATGCCAAGAAAAGCCTCCGCATAGCGATAAAATATGGAGGTGTAAGAGAATGAATAAACGATGGACGAT
>NZ_JAHUWN010000053.1 GCF_019219025.1 Bacillus sp. sid0103
ACCCGTTCCCATACCGAACACGGAAGTTAAGCTTCTCAGCGCCGATGGTAGTTGGGACACGCGTCCCTGTGAGAGTAGGACGTTGCCAGGCACATTAAAGACAACCCGAGAGGGTTGTCTTTTTGTTTGGAAGAGAAAATGTTTATGAAAATGTTACTGAAAGACAGTATCTATGATCCAAACTAGAAAAAATGTCTATCGTGGAGGTACCGATAGACATAATCGATAAGAAAGCTGAAAAAATGTCTATCGTAATGCTACTGAATAACAACCCACACAACTACTGGCGGATAGGCGTGCTTTACTGGCGGATAGGCGCACTATACTGGCGAATAGGCGTACTTTACTGGCGATAGCCGCACTTTACTGGCGGATAGCCGCACTTTACTCTCGGATAGCTCCGTTTTACTAGCGATAGTTGCACTTTACTCGCGATAGCTGCACTTTACTAGCGATAGTCCTATCAAAAGAGGATGTCCAAAAGCAAAGCTTTCCTGACAACCTCATTTTTGTATTAATAGATCACTTCATCAAATACTGATATACCAAAAATGGCCCTTTTTGCATGGTGACATCAAGAAACGAACAAATAAAGGGATAATCCCGGTTTGGCATCATCTTTGTAAGTTCGCTCCACCACTCTGTTTCATAGCGGGCAATCATGCTTAAATTGTATAGCAACAAATAATGAATCAGCAGCTCTGGGAAATTAAAATAGTTGTCTTTATTTAAGGGCAGCGCATAATAATTTTCCCCTAAATGAAACTTCAATGGTGAGCTTCCAAAAGAAGAAGCCGAGTCCACCCGAAAAGACAGTCCCTCCTCAGAAAACTCCACGCCCTTTTCAAACTTGGAAGCCAAAAATTCCTTAAAGCGATTTTCTGTCATGTGAAAATGATCTAGTATTCTTTCAGGTACAATTAACTGTTGGTTATCGGCTTGGACTTTCAGAAATGTCCTCTTTCCCTCAAGTAAAAAGAATAATTCATCTAATTCTGGTATAAGCTTAAGTAATTCCTCCATAATGACTTTCTCCCCTTCCAACTGTTTCATGTGAAACAATTTTTCAGAGATGAAGGGGAAAAGTCCATTTTTTTGGAATTTAACTTCATCTTGAAAGAAATGATAATTCTGTTTCTTCCTTTTTCTAGTAGAAACACCATGAGCCAACACAGCCGTTGTTTCGGGATAAGCAGGATCTGTTGTTAATATACATGCCTTAATTAAATGGACAAGACCATAAAAAAGCAAAATTGGTTTTATAATAAGTGGAGAACTACTTGCTTGTTGGTAATATATTTGTCCGTGTTCAAGATAATATAAAAATGCATAGCAGTTTTCATAGCTTTTTTGCTCTGGATTCTCGATATTGCGTTTTTGATAACAATTTCTCAAAAATTGCTGGCAGTATTCTGCCGAAAAGAAACAAGAGTAGCTTTTCCAATCTTTATATTGAATACCCAAGACTACATCACCTTTTTCAGAAGAATCAGACTAATATTTATTCCTTGACAGTATTTTATCCAATTGATAACCTACAAATAATATTTTTTTCTGGGGGCCATAAAAATGTGGGAAAGTAAATTTGCAAAAGAAGGTTTAACGTTTGATGATGTGTTATTAATTCCTGGTAAATCTGAAGTATTGCCAAGAGATGTAAAACTGCAAGTGGAACTATCGCCAAGTGTAAAACTTAATATTCCCATCATAAGTGCTGGGATGGACACCGTCACAGAATCAGAAATGGCTATATCGATGGCTCGTCAAGGCGGCTTCGGGATTATTCATAAGAATATGACCATTGAGCAGCAAGCAGAGCAAGTGGAAAAGGTAAAGAGATCTGAAAGCGGGGTTATTACCGATCCGTTTTTCCTGACTCCAGAACATCAAGTGTATGATGCGGAGCATCTTATGGGGAAATATCGTATTTCCGGAGTACCGATTGTCAATAACCTGGAGGAACAAAAGCTTATAGGGATTATCACCAATAGGGATCTTCGTTTTATCCAAGATTATTCATTTAAAATTTCCGACGTTATGACCAAGGAGAATCTTGTTACAGCCCCAGTCGGAACTACTTTAAAAGAAGCAGAGAAAATTCTGCAGCGGTACAAAATAGAAAAACTACCACTTGTTAACGAGCAGGGTGTGTTAAAAGGATTAATCACGATTAAAGATATTGAAAAGGTGATTGAATTTCCAAACTCTGCAAAGGACAGCCAAGGACGTTTATTAGCTGGTGCTGCTGTTGGTGTAACAAGCGATACCATGAAACGTGTAGATGCACTTGTGAAAGCAAATGTCGACGTAATTGTACTTGATACAGCCCACGGACATTCAAAAGGCGTCATCGATATGGTAACAGAAATTAGAGCAACTTATCCTAACCTAACCATCATTGCTGGTAACGTGGCAACAGCAGAAGCAACCAAAGCGCTAATTGAGGCAGGAGCAGATGTTGTAAAAGTTGGAATTGGGCCAGGTTCTATTTGTACAACCAGGGTCGTAGCAGGAGTAGGTGTTCCACAAATTACAGCCGTATATGACTGTGCAGGAGAAGCAATGAAACACGGTAAGACGATTATTGCCGATGGAGGCATCAAATACTCTGGCGATATCGTTAAAGCCCTGGCAGCTGGCGGACATGCTGTTATGCTAGGCAGTTTGTTAGCAGGGGTAACCGAGAGCCCAGGGGAAACGGAAATTTTCCAAGGTCGCCGCTTTAAGGTGTATCGTGGTATGGGTTCTGTGGCAGCAATGGAAAAAGGTTCAAAAGACCGTTATTTCCAAGAAGATAATAAAAAGTTCGTTCCAGAAGGTATCGAAGGTCGAATCCCATATAAAGGGCCGTTAGCAGAGACCATTTATCAACTCATCGGCGGAATCAGATCCGGTATGGGTTATTGCGGTACTAAAGATCTAGAGGAATTAAGAACAAAAGCTCAATTTATTAAAATGACAGGTGCGGGGTTAAAAGAGAGTCATCCACATGATGTTCAAATTACGAAAGAGGCTCCTAACTACTCCCTATAGTGTTAAAACAGAGAAGCGCTGACTTCTCTGTTTTTTTGTGAACCCGTGCTTCAACTCCTAGGCGTTTTTTGTTATGTAAATAGGCCTACAAAAGTTAGAGGAACTTTCAAATTTAGCCATAAGATGGTTCATAGCTCCGTCTATGATTTGCTATTGACTTATGTTAAAATAACCAAGGTGTATAAATTCATGGAGGGCGTTAAAGTGAACAAACATTTTTATCAGAAATGTATAGCAAGTGCGCTGGCACTTATTTTGTTTTTTGGACTATTTGCTGGTGTTGATATAGCGAAGGCAGACGCAGCGTTAAATGTGAATGCAGACGGAGCTATTTTAGTTGATGGACAAACAGGAAAGGTTTTATATGCAAAGAATGCTGACAGTCCATTAGGAATTGCCAGTATGACAAAGATGATGACGGAATATCTTTTACTTGATGCAGTGAAACACGGAAAGGTCAAATGGGATCAAGAATATACGGTAAGTGACCTTGTTTATAAGATCTCACAGCCAACGGGTTTATCGAATGTCCCTTTACGCCTTGGTGAAAAATATAATGTTCGAGAATTATATGAAGCTATGGCTATTTATTCTGCTAATGGGACAACCATTGCACTTGCTGAAGTCATTGGCGGTTCGGAAACGAATTTTGTGAAGATGATGAATGACAAAGCAAAAAAACTAGGATTAAAAAATAGTAAATTTGTGAACTCAACTGGTTTGAATAATAAAGATTATAATGGGCTCCAACCAGAAGGAACGGGTGCTGAGGAAGAAAATGTTATGTCTCCTCGCGACGTGGCGACGTTAGCATTTCATCTCATTAATGATTATCCAGATGTTTTAAAAACAGCCAGCACGCCTAAAAAGGTATTTCGTGAAGGTACAGATGACCGAATTGTAATGCAAAACTGGAACTGGATGCTGCCAACGTTAGTTTATGGCTATGAAGGTATGGACGGGCTTAAAACAGGTACAACTGATTTTGCAGGTTACTGTTTTACCGGAACAGCGAGCAGAGATGGAAAACGATTTATAACGGTTGTCCAAAATGCGAAGGATGTTAGCGGGAAAGACGATGGTTATAAAGCACGCTTTGGTGAAACCAAAAAAATGCTGGATTATGCCTTTACTAATTTTACAAAAGAAGAACTTGTTCCGAAACATTACCAAGTAAAGGGGCAAAAAACAGTTCCCGTTACGAAGGGAAAAGAAGATCAAGTTAAAATCTATACAAAATCTGCGATTAACATGATGATTCCAAATGGCGGCAAAGCTAATTATAAACCAGTACTAGTCCTTGATAAATCCAAGTTGAATAAAGAAGGCAATCTAACGGCGCCAATTAAAAAGGGTGAAAAAGTTGGTTATTTAACCGTTGCATCCAAAAATGGTGAAAAGGTTAACTTCTTAACAGCTGAGGGTCAACAATCCGTCAAGGTTGATGTGGTTGCTGCAAAAGATGTAGAAAAATCAAACTGGTTTGTGTTAATGATGAGAGGCATCGGTAACTTCTTTGGCGATGTCTGGCATGGGATTTCCACCACTGTTAAGGGTTGGTTTTAATTAATCTAAACACTAGGTATGTATAGGTGGAAATAATAGGATATTGACAAAAAGGATTCTTGTCTTGACAGGAATCCTTTTTTGTTGCTTTAATGTCTTTATGGGGTTAAAAATAATTCCGACTAATTTAATAGAGATTTCCACTATCATAAGAAGATTATTCTTAATATTAAAAAGATTCATTAGGGGGATTTAATCATGAAAACAGGTACGGATCTCGTAAAACGTGGTATGGCTGAAATGCAAAAGGGCGGCGTCATCATGGACGTTGTCAACGCTGAGCAAGCTAGAATTGCTGAAGAAGCAGGTGCAGTAGCAGTAATGGCTTTAGAACGTGTGCCTTCAGATATTCGTGCAGCTGGCGGTGTGGCAAGAATGGCAGACCCTAGAATCATTGAAGAAGTTATGGGTGCTGTGACAATCCCTGTAATGGCTAAAGGAAGAATCGGTCATATTGTTGAAGCACGTGTGCTTGAAGCAATGGGTGTAGACTATATCGATGAGAGTGAAGTATTAACTCCTGCTGATGAGGAATTCCATTTATATAAAAGAGACTTTACAGTTCCGTTTGTGTGCGGCTGTCGTGACCTTGGTGAAGCTGCCCGCAGGATCGGTGAAGGAGCTTCTATGCTTCGTACAAAAGGTGAGCCAGGGACTGGTAATATCGTAGAAGCAGTTCGTCATATTCGCAAAGTAAATGCACAAGTTCGTAAAGTAGTTGGGATGAATGAGGACGAGCTAATGACTGAAGCGAAACTATTAGGTGCACCATTTGAAATTCTACTTGAAATTAAGCGCCTTGGCCGACTTCCAGTTGTTAACTTTGCAGCTGGCGGTGTGGCAACACCTGCTGATGCAGCATTAATGATGCAATTAGGTTCGGACGGCGTATTCGTAGGCTCAGGGATCTTTAAATCAGAAAACCCTGCTAAATTTGCAAGAGCGATTGTAGAAGCAACAACTCATTACCAAGACTATAAATTGATTGCTGAACTTTCAAAGGATCTTGGAACACCAATGAAAGGGATCGAAATTTCCTCACTAGCACCTGAAGCACGCATGCAGGAGCGTGGATGGTAATTTGAAAGGCGAAAGGCGCCTGTTTATCGGCGATAAGTATAAGACGAGCCGGCATGATGGTTGCCTTTTAACCTTCTTGACGGATTGGCTGTAGACCATCGCGCAGATGGAGCCTAGAGCTAGACAGTCATCGAAGTTCAAAACGCTAAAAGGGGTATTTTTATGATTAAAATAGGTGTACTTGCACTACAAGGAGCCGTCCGTGAACATATCCGCTCGGTAGAAGCTTGCGGTGTTGAAGCGGTTGCCATCAAACAAAAAGAACAACTAGAAGAAATCGATGGCCTCATTCTCCCTGGTGGAGAAAGTACGGCAATGCGTCGTTTAATCGACAAATATGATTTTATGGATGCACTTAAGCAATTTGCTAAAGAAGGGAAACCTATGTTCGGTACATGTGCAGGTCTCATTCTTTTGGCAAAGAATCTTGTGGGATATGATGAGTCACACATCGGTGTCATGGACATTAAGGTGGAACGTAACTCATTTGGACGACAAGTAGACAGCTTTGAGGCAGACCTTGCGATTAAAGATGTAGCTGAAAACTTCCCAGCGGTCTTCATCCGTGCGCCGCACATCGTTGAAGCAGGCGAAAATGTTGAAATCCTGTGCAAGCATAATGACCGCATCGTCGCAGCACGTGAAGGTCAATTTCTTGGCTGTTCATTCCATCCAGAATTAACAGAGAACCATGACCTTACCGCCTACTTCGTCGAAATGGTGAAGGAAGCTAAACAGAAACAATTAGTATAATCTGGTTGCTTTTAGCTGATAATTATAGTAAATTAAGAAATACAAAATCATAAATAATGATCAAAGCAATGAGAGGAACTAGTAACAAGAGACTCATTCTACAAGAGAGCCGGTGGATGGTGTGAACCGGTGGATGAAACTTGTGAATCCCTCCTCGAGCAAGGTGCGGAACATCTCATAAGAGGTCAGTATGTACTTTCGGTAGAAAACCGTTAACGTTTTTTCGAGGTGGACAGTATTTTTCTGTCAACCAGGGTGGTATCGCGAGCAACTCTCGTCCCTGTTTTAGGGGCGGGAGTTTTTTTATTTTTAGGCTGTGTTAAAGGTGAATGTTGAGTTGCATATTATGTTGATTGGAGTGGAAGGCACGAGGCTCCTGCGGGAAAATCGGGATCCGGGAGACCCCGCAGGCGCTGAATGCCTGGAGCGGAAATCAACAGGCCTGTTTACAGAGTCTTACTTTTAATGTGAATGCCCCCATACAGCGTACCATCTAAAAATTTAATAAAAAGGAGTGCCAGTAGGATGCTAGATATTAAAGTATTACGAGCCAATTTTGTAGAAGTGAAGGAAAAGCTTCAAAACCGAGGGGAAGATTTATCTGCTCTCGATCAATTTGAAGAGCTGGACCAAAGAAGACGTGAATTGATCGTTGAAACAGAAAAATTAAAAAGCCGCCGCAATGAGGTATCTCAGCAGGTTGCAGCATTAAAGCGCGAAAAGCAGGATGCCGACCATTTAATCAAAGAAATGCGTGAGGTCGGTGACCAGATCAAAACAATTGATGATGAGTTACGAGTGGTCGAAGAATCACTAGAGCTTTTGATGTTGAGCATTCCGAATATCCCGCATGAAAGTGTTCCAGTTGGCGAGACTGAGGATGATAATATTGAAATTAGACAATGGGGCAAGGTGCGCGAGTTTGAATTTGAAGCAAAGCCGCATTGGGATATTGCCGATCAGCTGGGAGTCCTTGATTTTGAACGCGCAGGGAAGGTAACTGGAAGCCGCTTTGTCTTTTATAAAGGGCTAGGGGCACGTTTAGAACGTGCGTTAATGAGCTTTATGTTAGACCTTCATGTTGATGAGCATGGGTATACAGAAATATTGCCGCCATACTTAGTCAACCGGGCAAGCATGACGGGAACAGGCCAGCTCCCTAAGTTTGAAGAGGATGCCTTTTTAATTGAAAATGAAGATTACTTCTTGATTCCGACAGCAGAAGTTCCTGTCACCAATCTACACCGCGATGAAATTTTAAGTGCGGAAGCCCTGCCAATCCGCTTTGCTGCATACAGTGCATGTTTCCGCTCTGAGGCCGGCTCTGCGGGCCGCGATACACGCGGTTTGATCCGTCAGCATCAATTCAATAAGGTGGAACTTGTGAAGTTTGTGAAGCCTGAGGATTCTTATGAAGAGTTAGAGAATCTGACAAATGACGCAGAACGGGTCTTACAACTACTTGAACTGCCATACCGTGTGTTAAGCATGTGTACGGGTGACCTTGGATTCACAGCTGCGAAAAAGTATGATATTGAAGTGTGGATTCCAAGCTACGGAACGTATCGAGAAATCTCTTCTTGCAGTAACTTTGAGGCGTTCCAGGCACGACGGGCTAACATTCGGTTCCGCCGCGAACCAAAGGCTAAACCAGAGCATGTTCATACTTTGAATGGTTCAGGCCTTGCGATTGGCCGCACGGTCGCTGCGATCTTGGAAAATTACCAACAAGCCGATGGCAGTGTCGTGATTCCTACCGTTTTACGTCCATATATGGGCAACCGTGAGGTCATTGCACCTATGTAATATAAAAAAACTGGGCAGATAAAAATTTGTCCAGTTTTTTTATTTAGTATGTTGACATAGTAAAATGAATGTGATAAATTAGATTCTGTTGATACGGAGGAATACCCAAGTTTGGCTGAAGGGATCGGTCTTGAAAACCGACAGGCGGGTCATACCGCGCGGGGGTTCGAATCCCTCTTCCTCCTCCATTACATTTATAATCGCGCATAAAAACTGGAGATAAAGGTTCGTTACATATTATGTAACGAATTTTTTTTTATTTTCAGGAGAATTTTATATTGGCCACTGAATCCAGTTCCAGCGCCTAGGGGTAATAAGCCCCTGAACAAGACGCATCCGTTTATTAATTAGACTATGTTAAAGCTTATTGTTGATTTTGGCACCCTGTTGATTGGAGCGCAGCGACGAGGAGGCTCCCCGGACCGCCCGCGCCTGGAGCGGAAATGAACAGGCAAGTTTAACAAAGCCTAATTAAAAAAACACATATTGGATTATCCAATATGTGCTGCTCTCATATTTAGGATTTCTTTTAACTTTTCTTCCACCGCAAGGCAAACTTGTTTGGCATCTTCTGCGCTTTTTACGACGTCTGTCGTATCCATATCAATTACTAATACCTCGCTTGCTGCGTATTGATTCATAACCCATTCATCATAACCCTTCCATACTTCGAAGTAATATTCTTTCAGTTCAGGGTTAATTTCGAAGCTTCGGCCGCGTGCCATAATCCGATCGATAACTGTATCAAACGATCCTTTTAAGTAAACCATTAAATCTGGTGCTTTTCTTGGAAGTTCATTTAGTTCTTCCAGCATATTTTCAACTAGGTCCTCATATATTTTAAATTCCAAATCTGATATTCTGCCTAACGATTTATTTACATAAGCAAAATACCAATCTTCATAAATGGAACGATCTTGAATGGTATAAACAGGCTCTTTCCAATTGACACATTCCTTCACGGTCTTAAAGCGTTTATTTAAAAAGAATAATTGAAGCAAGAATGGAATTCTTTTTGCATCTAATTCTTCAGGTGTCAGTTCATAATAGAGCGGAAGAATGGGATTATCATCCACCGATTCATAAAAAACCTTGCTCTCAATTCCTCTATTTTGAAAGTGTGCATTCAATGTGTCTGCCACACTTGTTTTTCCTAGACCAATCATACCACCAATAACGATACTCACTAACATCCCCCTGTTCTATAATGTTTTAGTCCAGCTGCTTTTTTTTAATGCTAATGATAATTGTTCAAAAATATGGTTTAAATCTTGTTCATTTTTAACGAAATCCAATTCATCCCCGCTAAAACGAAGAACTGGTACTTCTGGATGTTCTTTTTCAAAGATCGTCATTGTTTCTTCATAGTCAAGCGATAACTGCTCTAAATATAAGGGGCTGATATTCTTTTCAACTTCACGCCCTCTTATTTTGATTCGTTTTAGAAGTGTATCTAAGCTGGCATTTAAATAAATAATGACATTAGGTTTCGGCATATCTTCGGTAAGAATTTGATAAATTTTATCATATTTTTGATACTCGTCTGTATTTAAGGATCGCTTAGCAAAAATCAAATTTTTGAAGATATGATAATCCGCTACAACTGACTTTTTTTGACTTAAAAAATGGGTATTGATATCCCCTAATTGCTTAAAGCGATTGCAGAGGAAGAACATTTCCGTTTGAAAACTCCACTCCTCAATATTTTCATAGAATTTCCCTAGGAATGGGTTTTCATCAACAATCTCTTTAAGTAATGCAAATTCAAATTGCGCTGAAATGGCTTTTGCGAGAGATGTTTTTCCTACACCAATCGGGCCTTCAACGGTAATAAAGGGTGTATCCCCCATTGCAAGTCCTCCTTCTCCAACTGCCTTCAATCTATGTTTCACCAGAGAGTCTGGGTGAATAGTCGCTAAAAAACATGCAAGATTTATTTTATCATAATCTCACTCAGGAAGGGATAAGGAATATTTAGAAGAAATATGCTTTATGTCAAATATATGAAAAAACTGCCGAATTACGGCAGTTTTTGTAGAAATAAAAATAGTTACGTCTCACGTTTTGTAACGTTAAAATTATCGACGATTAGCAGCCAGTTTTGCGGGAAGGCAAGACCGAGTTTCCAATAACTCATGCCCCTAAGATTTAACTCTTTTATTAAGTCAAATTTTGCCTGGATCGAGCGGGCATCCTCAAACCAAACTTCATGCTGTTTCCCTGCTTCAGAATATCTAAAAAATGGTGCCTGTGCCTTTGTGTCATATTGAATCGGAACATTGTGGCTTGCGGCGAGCTGTATGGCCTGCTGTGGACTCACGGCCTTGGCGACGGACCCTTGCACGAATGGAAGTGTCCAATCATAGCCATAGAGGTTTTGCCCCATCATTATCTTATTTGCGGGAATTTCGGTAACGGCATATTCCAACACTCTTCTCACTTGATCGATCGGAGACACGGCCATCGCTGGGCCGCCGCTATAGCCCCACTCATAGGTCATAATGACCACAAAGTCTGAGATCTCCCCATGTGCTTTATAGTCATGACCCTCATACCATTTCCCTTTTTGTGTGGCACTTGTCTTTGGGGCAAGGGCGGTTGACATGAGCCAGCCTTGACGGGAGAATCGTTGTTTTGCCTTTCGTAAAAAGCGATTATAAGCCTCACGGTCAGCAGGCCGCAAAAACTCAAAGTCAAAGTGAATATCACGAAATCCATACTTATTAGCAGTGGCGACAATGTTATTTAAAAATTTATCTTGAATGGCGGTATCATTTAATAAAATTCGTCCGAGTTCATCATTGAACTGATCATTCTCTTGATTATTAATAACCATCATTAAGACGTTGCGGTTGGCTTTAGCGATGGCAGGAAAATTATTAAGTAATGGTGCCTTTAACGTACCGTCACGGCGGGCCTGAAAGCTGAATGGGGCTAAATAGGTTAGATAGGGTGCGGCCTCACGTGCACTAGATTCTAAGACTGGGGCTACGGTAGTGCCGCGCGGTTCAACGTACGCGTTAAATTCAGCGTTCCTTTTTCTGCCTTGGGGAATATAAAGACGAAAACCGGCATTAAGCGGCTGATTAGGGTTAATCCGGTTGACGGTGGCAAGTTCCTGGTAGGGAACGCCAAACTTCCTAGCAATGGTGAATAAAGAATCCCCTGGCTGCACGAAGTAAAAGTGACCGATAATTGGAATCACAAGCGACTGTCCAATCACAAGATTATTTGGATTCGGTAAATCGTTTGCCTCTACTATATCCTGAAAGGTTGTATGATACGTTCTTGCAATTGTAGTCAAAGATTCATTCGCTTTTATCACATGGATTTGCATTCGTATCCCTCCCAACAAACATACGCTACAACTATGTTATGAGATGGGATGAGGATACATGATATAATGTTGGTAATTTTCATGTGTACTAGGGTCGATCTTTGCTTTTAAAACATTAGCCATCATCGTTAACGCATACTGATTATCACCATCATCGGCTGAGGCAATACAATCGTTCGGAACGAAAAGTTCATATTCACGCATATAAGCATCATTAGCGGTAAATAGTACGCAAATATTACCGGCAATACCGGTGAGAATCAGGGTATTGACTTTTAGTTGGTGGAGTAGGGTGTTAAGCACTGTTCCAAAAAAAGCCGAATGCTTCGGCTTGATTAAAAACAAATCCTTCTTACCGGGAAGCAGTTGATCAAAAATCGGCTGGCTGTATTCATTTCTGCAGAGGTCGATAATTTTTTGTAAGTCTGCCTGCCATAACCTATAATGGTCATTAATAAAAAAGACGGGTAAATGATTTTTATTAAATTGGTTCTTTAAATTTTTAATCGGTCCAGCAATACGGTACGCCTTTTTGGTAAGAATGGGACCATGGGAAAAATTAAAATTGTTGATCCTATCGATTATGATAAGAGCGGGGCGGATTTGGTTCATTGGCCTCTCTCCTTCACCTCCTATTTTGCAGTGAGGGAGTCGTTTTTATCCCGTTGCCCGAGAATGTAAAGGGGAAATGTCATGACAATTGAGCAGTTGCAAGATGAACATTTTATGAAGGAAGCAATAAAAGAAGCGAAAAAAGCAGAACAATTGAATGAGGTGCCGATTGGTGCAGTGATTGTCATAGATGGGAAGATTGTCGCCCGGGCCCACAATTTACGGGAAAGCGAGCAAAATGCCGTGGCACACGCCGAGCTTTTAGCCATTGATCAGGCCTGCAAGGAAAGAGGCTCGTGGCGTCTGGAAGAGTCAACCTTATATGTCACGTTAGAGCCTTGTCCGATGTGTGCAGGGGCGATTATTCTGTCGCGAGTAAATAGGGTAGTGTATGGTGCAGCTGACCCTAAGGGAGGCTGTGTAGGGACACTGATGAATCTATTGGAGGATGACCGTTTCAACCACCAAAGCGACGTTACACGCGGCGTATTAGAAGAAGAGTGCGGGCAAATGCTCTCGGACTTTTTTCGGAAAATACGGGAGCGGAAAAAGCAGGCAAAAAAAATGAAACTAAACAATCTTACAGAAATTTACAGTGAATAAGGATTGCTTTTTTACGAGAATATTTGTATACTAAAAAAGCGTTATAGTTAACGCACAAAACTTTGGTATCAACTTTGCCGTGCTAGGTGGGGAGGTAGCGGTGCCCTGTACCCGCAATCCGCTCTAGCGGGACTGAATCCCTTCCCGAGGCTAACGACCTGTAGGGTCTGCCTTAAGTAAGTGGTGTTGACGCCCTGGTCCTGCGCAATGGGAATCCATGAACCATGTCAGGTCCGGAAGGAAGCAGCATTAAGTGGACGCTCCCATGTGCCGCAGGGTTGCCTGGGCCGAGCTAACTGCTTAAGTAACGCTTATGGGCGTTAGTCGACGGAAGGTGCACGGCAGTTATATTACATAAATTAACTCATCTCAGACTTGGGATGAGTTTTTTTGTACATTAAATAGATTCATTTTGTAAAAAGCAAAATGGTTAAGGTATAATAAGAAAAGCGGAAACGCCTGTTTTGCGAAGGACACTTGCAGCCGGGCGTTAGAGCCAGACAACCATAAAGATGAAAAAAATTTGAAGGGGGCGATGTCCATTGGCATATCAAGCTTTATATCGTGTTTGGCGGCCTCAAACATTTCTCGATGTAGTAGGACAAGAACATGTAACCAAGACATTGCAAAACGCCCTGCTTCAACAAAAAATATCACATGCGTATCTTTTTTCAGGACCTAGAGGAACAGGGAAAACAAGTGCGGCTAAAATATTAGCAAAGGCGATCAATTGTGAGCGTTCACCTGTTTCAGAACCTTGCAATGAATGTGCGGCCTGCCGGGGCATAACCGATGGAACGATCTCAGATGTGTTAGAATTTGACGCGGCCTCGAACTCACGTGTAGAAGAAATGCGCGATGTGCTCGATAAAGTTAGATTTGCACCTACATCTGTTAACTACAAAGTCTATATCATTGATGAAGTGCATATGCTATCCATTAGCGCTTTTAATGCCTTGCTAAAAACATTAGAGGAACCGCCGAAGCATGTCATCTTTATATTAGCTACAACAGAACCTCATAAAATCCCCTTAACAATTATTTCACGATGTCAACGTTTTGATTTTAGACGGATTACAGCTGGAGCCATCGTCAAACGGATGAAGTTAATTGTGGAGGAGTCTGGGATTGATTGTGATGAGCGCGCCCTTCAATTGATAGCCCGGGCAGCAGATGGCGGGATGCGGGATGCGCTAAGTTTGTTGGATCAGGCGATATCGTATAGCCAGGACCATGTTGCGGTTGAAGATGCATTAACTGTTACAGGTTCGGTGTCACAGGGTTTTTTAAATAAACTTGCTTTGGCGTTCCGAGAAAAGGATGTGGCAAGCGGCCTGGAGGCATTGGAGGAGCTTTTATTTCATGGAAAAGATCCGATGCGTTTTATTGAGGACTTAATCTTATTTTATCGTGATATGCTGCTTTATAAAACAGCGCCAAACCTGGAAGAATCTCTCGAAAGAGTGCTGCTTGATGACGATTTTCGAAACATGGCTGAAACGATTTCAACGGATCAGATTTATCAACTGATTGATCTCTTGAATAAAACGCAACAAGAAATGCGCTGGACAAATCATCCAAGGATTTTTCTTGAAGTGGCCATCGTTAAGCTATGTCAAATGGAAGAGAAGCAAACCGCACAGGCACAACCAGCCCAAATTGACCAGTTATTAACAAGAATTGGTCAATTGGAGATGGAACTCGAGCACTTAAAGGCGAATGGTGTTACGGCTTCCGCACAAGAGGCAGCGCCACAATCGCAAAAGCCAGCCCAAAGGTCGGCCAAAAAGGCGTTTCAGCCGGCAGTTGGAAAAATTAATGAAGTGTTAAAGCAGGCAACAAAGGGCGATTTGAATCTGATTAAATCTAATTGGGCTGAATTGCGGGCAAGTCTGTTAAAATCTCAAGCTGCACTGTTAAACGATGCGGAGCCGATTGCGGCATCAGCGACTGCTTTTATCATAAAATTTAAGCATGAGATGATATGTCAAATGGCGATGAATCGAACAGATTTTCTTGATGCAGTTAGTGGCGCATTATATAAATTAACGGGCAAAAGATTCGTACTCCTGGGCGTGCCTGAAGATCAATGGCTGCCAATTCGCGAGAGCTTTTTGAATAGTCATGATGGTGCTGAAGGGGAAACCAGCGAAGCACCAAAGGAAGAAGAACCACATATTGCCGAAGCGAAAAAATTATTTGGCGAAGAGTTTGTGGAAATTATTGATTAATAACTAACTAATTAATTGGAGGTTGATGGTAATGATGCGCGGTGGCGGAATGGGTAATATGCAAAATATGATGAAACAAATGCAAAAGATGCAAAAGAAAATGGCAGAGGCACAAGAAGAATTAGGTGAAAAGAAAATTGAAGGTACAGCTGGCGGCGGTATGGTTACTGTAGTAGTAACAGGTCATCGCGAAGTTGTTGATGTGATTATTAAACCTGAGGCTGTTGATCCTGATGATGTTGAAATGCTTCAAGACCTTGTTTTAGCTGCAACCAATGATGCCCTTAAAAAGGTAGAAGAGTTAACCAACAGTACAATGGGGCAATTTACAAAAGGAATGAACCTTCCTTTTTAGGAGTGGAATAGCAAAAGATGCATTATCCAGAACCAATTTCAAAGCTGATTGACAGCTTTATGAAGCTGCCAGGTATCGGCCCTAAAACGGCCGGACGTCTGGCTTTTTTTGTCTTAAGTATGAAAGAAGACACCGTGCTTGATTTTGCTAAAGCACTGGTCAATGCAAAGCGGAATTTAACGTATTGTTCTGTCTGCGGTCATATAACAGATCAAGACCCTTGTTACATTTGTGAAGACGTGCGTCGCGATAAGAGTATCATCTGTGTGGTCCAAGATCCTAAAGATGTCATTGCGATGGAAAAAATGAAGGAATTCAACGGATTGTATCATGTCCTCCATGGGGCGATTTCCCCTATGGATGGAATCGGACCTGAGGATATCAATATTCCGAACCTCTTAAAGCGTCTCCAAGATGAAAATATAATGGAAGTAATCTTGGCAACAAACCCTAATATAGAGGGTGAAGCAACAGCCATGTATATTTCCCGTTTATTACGGCCATCAGGAATTAAGACCACGAGAATTGCTCATGGACTTCCAGTGGGCGGGGATCTTGAATACGCAGATGAGGTGACCTTATCTAAAGCAATTGAAGGCCGAAGAGAATTTTAAAGACGCGGAGGAATCAATGATGTTTTTTCAGCGTAAAGGGCGTCTTCGTAAAGAGTATAATGAAAAGCTTTTACTGCAGCTGAGTCGATTTAAAGAACATTGGCAGCAAGAAAAGCTGCTTTTAGAAAAAAGTTTCGATCCTTCCGATGAAGTAATTTGCCAAACGAAAATAGCCGAGGCGAAATATATCTTTCTATTAAGAGAAGCAAAGCAGCGGAATGTGAATTTAATGAGATCATAAACAAGCTATCTCCTTTTTTAGGTCTATTCTTGACAACTTGTACATAAGTTGTAAACAAAGTGACTTAAGAAGGGGGATAGTTTTTTTGGAACCAATTATCGTAATATCAATTCTAGGCGGCATAGTAATTATCCTATTATTTACGGGAGCTCCCTTTAAGCCGGCGCGATTTGTTGGTCAGGCTGCGATTAAGTTAGTCATTGGAGCGCTATTTTTATTTTTCTTAAATGCAGCAGGCAACCGTTATGGCATTCATGTGCCGATTAATTTTGCCACCTCCGCAATCTCAGGCTTTTTAGGAATCCCTGGCCTGTGCGCTTTAGCAGCTATTCAACATTGGGTACTCTAGATCGTAAACCGCCGAAAAAAGGCGGTTTTTTCTTTTTGAAAAACAATTTATAAAAAAGTATTGACCAATGCTTTGATATGCTGTAATATATAAAAAGTCGTCACCGAGACGATGAAAAACAAATAAAAAAAGTTGTTGACTTCTGGTTGATAGCTTGGTATGATTACAAAGTCGCTTTTGAGCGATAGAGAAATTGTTCTTTGAAAACTAAACAAACAAAATCGTGCAAACAAACAATAAAATTTAGCTTCAATTAAGAAGCTAAGCCAACGTAACAAAATGAGCTAATCAACTTTCTTGGAGAGTTTGATCC
>NZ_JAHUWN010000054.1 GCF_019219025.1 Bacillus sp. sid0103
GTAATCAAAATTCACGACTTATTAATTGAGAGGATGGGAGGAAATGGCAAATAGAAAAAAACCGAAGTATAAGATCGGTGATACGGTCGTGATTACCATTTATGGAACAGTTGGCAAGGTAACAGATATTAATTTTCTATTTTTATTCGGTTGAAATTATGTTATCATTCCAAATACACACATTATGGGGTGATGAAATTGGCATTATGTGCAATTTATCTCAGGTTATCAAGAAATGAGCAGGAATTAGATATTGAAGAAATTCTAACTGCGCATCGAAATGCTCTTGTCAAACTAGCAAAACAAAATAAATTGAAATATGACATTTATCAAGAAATATCTTCTGGGGTCAATACTGAAAGACCTGAGTTGAATAAATTGTTAAGTCGTTTAGATAGCTATGATTATTTGTTGGTAATGGATATTGACCGGATTTCTCGTGACAATGCATATGCTGAAGAAATTAAGAAAATGTTGATACTTAATGATATCAAAATTTTGACACCACAGGGAGCAATTGATTTATCACAGGAAAGTAATGAAATGTTATTTAGCTTCCAAGCTATGATGGCTAACTTTGAGTATAAAATGATTCGTAAGCGTTTAGGTCGAGGAAGATTAGCTGCTGCAGAACAAGGGCGCTGGACAATGTCTAATAAGGCACCTCTTGGATATGCAAAAGGGAAAGACCAAAAATTAGTCATTGTTGAAGAGGAAGCAAAGATTATTAGACACATCTTCGAAAAGACTTTAGAACGGAATAGTGCAAATGAGATTGCTAAACAACTAGATACGCTTGGTTGGAGAAGTAGGAGTGGAAAAGTATTAACAACTTCTCATATTTCTTCTGCAAGAAGAAACGTAGTTTATTATGGAGTTGTCCAAGCAAGTAGGAGAGTAAATGGAAGAGTCATAGATTCTGTATTTGTTGAAAATGCTCACGAGTCAATCATTAGCAAGCAAACTTTTTTAGAAGTTCAGAAGATTTTAGAAGAAAATTCAACTGGCAACTTTTTTAATAAGAAGAAAGCTACAAGAAGGCTTCAGAATCTAATATACTGCAATTCTTGTTCAAGAAAGCGTTATATCCAATGTGATAGACACCAGGATTTCATAAAATCATGCACCTATAAAATTTCGAACTCTACTTGTTCAGATCGTGGACATAAATATGAACCAGTTGAACAATATGTAATTCAAAAGATCAAAGAGAAAAAGTCCGATTTTGAACTTACTCTAAAGAAATTGAAGTCTCTTGATACAACTGATGTTGAGAATAAGTTAATGGCCCAAAAAGAATCCTTAGAAAAGCAGTTAGAGAAATTCGAGAAGAGACAAAGGAATCTGAAGACAATGAGGATGGATGGAGAAATAAGTAAAGCTGAATTTTATGAAATGCGTGATGAGAATGAGGAGCAAATTAGACAGATTAAACAACAAGTGGAATTGATTGATATTCAATTAGAAAACTTGGACAATACCGAAGAGGAACAAGAACGGTTAGAACAAAATATAAAAACATTAGATAAATTAGAAGAACTCGACCCCGAAGATTGCAATACCTTCCTTAAACAATTTATCAAGAAAATATGGTTTAGCAGTAATACAGAAGCAAATCATGACACTAGAAGTAAAGGTGTTTCATCAGAAGTCACAATTGAAATCGAGTGGCTCTAGAATAGCCCTCAGAAGTCACAAAATGAGCGTGGTTAATTTAGATTTGAGAGATAATATTAAATTATTATCTCTCATTTTTGTGTATTAAAAATTAATTTTAAAATTTTTTTCGATTTTGCTTTACGTTCGTTATAACGTCCCTATAATACCTTCGTAACAAAAACAAAACAACTTACGGAGGCGTTAATCAATGACAAACAAAACTCTAAAACAGCAACTAAATGAACGAATCGAAGAGATTTACCTTGAGATGGATAAACAGAGCGAACTACTCTACAGACTCTATGATGAGCTTTGGGATGAAGAACTTGGCAGACCTCGTCTAGAGAATAATAAAATAATACAAGCCAGAGAGTTGCTTGAAAAACTCGAATTAGAAAAAGAGCAATTGGTCGAAAAATATTGGGTAGAAGACCATAATGAAAAATACGGAGAAAAAATACAAATGTTGACGTATGAGGATCGCTTCTATCCCAATGGTCATGTTCACGAACTTGAAGAAATTACCGATCCACTGCAACTCTTACATCTTCATTTTATATATAGTGCTGAAGATGGAAAGCGGACTGGTGGGGTAATGTTTAAGTGGGAGAAAGAAATTGAATGGAAAACAGTAGCTGACTTCCTTATATATAGATATGATGATGGCGGAGCACAATTCTCTTCTTCTTTTGAGAAAATATTAAAGAAGATGGCGAACGATGTTGAGAGTCCAAAATCTAATCTACTAGGAGGAATATGGGATGGTAAATTTAAAACTGCGGAAGTAATGGTGGAAGAATCTAGAAATCGACTTAAAGATCAGCTTAGCTCCATGAAACAACAAGGGAAATAACAGTTGATAACAGTCAGGCATAAGCCTGGCTTTTTCTTTGGAATAAAATCAATATTTTATATAAGATTTAGATAGCAGCAATAATTAATTTTCTAAAAGAAACGACCACACTAGTTTGTGGTCTGTTTCCTTCCTGCTTCAACTAATGTTCCATAATTTAGATATAAAGCTTAGCGATCTTTCATATAATAAGCTCCAGTTTGGTGCAAAACTTAATGTAAAATACTTAAAAACTAATACATTATGAATTAAACAAACATAGATTATCTTTTCAATCTATATTTATGACGAAATTTTGAAAAACGTTTATATAAATGTACCTCCCAGGGAACTTCATAATCATATTCCTCTTTCACAGCTTTCTGTAACATTTTTAATACAGCCTGTGGAATTTGATTGATGACGCCTAATTCATCAAACCTACTAAGGACTTCCTTTAAGAAAACCTTCATTCTTTCCCCCTCTGGAGTGTTATAGCGATAAGACATCGTGTGGTTCTCTAAATTTATCCTTCTACAATTACCAATAAATCTGTTGTTCGTGTATTTGCCTTCAGAAATAATCTTATCAAGCTTTGTATAAACTTCCCTATACTTATCTGAAGTACTCCTTGCTCCAACAACCAATAATATCCCCTTATTTCTTAAGAATAAAGCTGAATTATATAATTCATTTGAAAATTTCTCAACGGTATCATTATTTGTTAAGAAGTTACTGAATATAACAAGATTATTTCTAGTCTTATCTATTGATCGAGCAACATATTGATCACCGTCATCATCGTAATCCCAGTAAGAATATTCTCTATTAAAATCTATCCCCTTAAAATCATTAAATTTGCCATGATGGTAAGGAACATTGTAAAATACGTTTTCCCCTTCAATATAATTTGCGTACTCGGTAAAATGGTGAAGCCAATTTCTAAATCCTTGACTTTTCTCTACATATTGATTTTCTATTTGTTCAGGTGAGTTTAAATTTTTCTCAATACAATAATCCTTAATTAACGTGTAAATATCAGATAGAGCAAAAAGTGCTGGAGCTGGCCCAGTACCAACATCCATATTAGTTAAAATTTTACGAATGGGGAATACATTTAATTCGATCATTTTTTTGTAAATTAACTGGAAGCGATGATACCTATCTAAAAAATGTAGGATTGCATATGCTTCAGCAGCACCTGATTCATCATATGTGATTTCATCACAATTTTTCATAACATCATCTAGACGTACAGCAACTTCTTCCGCACTCTCAACGCTATTTAATACATGTTTGATTACAAAGCCTTGAATTCTATCAGCAATTAATGAAAACCTTTCGTAAAAAAGATTCTTTTCATTTGCCCATGATAAAAAATCCGCATTATTAAATTTGTCCATAATCTTCTCCTGATATGTTTTAATATTTTTAACATTATAAATATAGCATAATATACCAATTTATAAGACATAATTTCGTCTACTATATTATAAAATTGCTTTCACAAACTGGTACTATTCTTGGGAAATATAAAACCCTTCTTCTCCAAATTCGTTAATAGAAGAATAAAGAATAAAATTCTCATTTTATTATAGAAAAACAAAAAAGAATAACCGTCTTTTGATACTTGTATCATGGCTTTTCCAAGTTGTTCCGAGGTAACGACATTGCTAGATTTCGTAATTATAGGATAAAAAGGTTTTAATAAAGAATAAAAAAGTTAATACAATTTTGTTTTTGATTTCACCCCATGTACGCCTCTTTTAACGCTTTATTTAATATTGTGACATCTTGCTCAAGTTATTTCTTTAACCCCAACACTACATAAATATAGTACAGTATAGCAATAGTAATCCCAAAACCAATGACTAACCAAAGAAGGTCGAGGTCAATGAAAATAATAATCATCCCCTTTTTATTTATGAACCCTTTAACCTATTCTATTGACTAAATAAATAATCCTTCTTCAACTATACTGCCACTTTAGTTGAACAAGAAAAAAGCCTTACTCCTTATTGAAGTAAAGCACCCGTTAGCTTAAGTACATTTCTTCACAATCTCTTGTAGTTTCTTTTAGTTGTAGAAAGAGGATTTATTCGTCTTTTGAAGCATACTTGGAAGAGTTATTATTAAATGATTTATGTAAACTATTTAGTAAATACAATCCTCTAAAAAGAATTCCAACAATAATACCAAAAGCAATAACTCCAGCAACTTGCGGTGGACCTATCATAAGTAATAAGAAGCCTAAAATTGCACTTAAAACAATGGATAAAAACAAATACATCATTATCTCTTCTTCCATAAAATTATTTTATCTATTTAATAATTCCTCCTGAATTACGAGAATCCCTTCCTATTAATTTGCCCTTCAGTGGAACAAGAAAAAGAACTGCCACAGCAACGACTCTTTTCTAAGCGTAAGGACCGTTAGTTCAATAGGAAGCTTTTATCTATATTTATAATGGTTTTCTGCTGAAATAATAGACCAATTCCAATAATCATCACCTTGAGCTGCAATAATACGGTCTAACCAAATTTCAAAATTTGTTTTTAAGTCTATTATGTCTTCTTCTGAAGAGCAATCCATTAACCAATTTAAATAATTTGAATCTCTATTTGGATTAGGCTTACACAATTCAGCATTTATTAGAATCATACCGTCTCTACAAGTACCGATACTATAGAAATCCTTTTCAAACACTTCCATTTCTTGATGTGATTCTCTCATCTCTAATATTTGTTCAATTGAATATAGTTCAATTCCCTCTCCAATACCTGGTTGAAATAATAAATTTGCCCCATTATGCCTTAATAAGAACTCTTTATAATCCTGTGGTAAACTCCATCCCAATCGCTCCTCAAGCATTTTTATTTCATCTATAGATGCTGGCGGATTGAACTCGCATGTCACTTCATAAGTTAATCCCTGTGTTTGCTGAATATATATTGTATGGTCCTTATCAAGTCTTTTTTTAAGACCATTTAAAGTATCATTTAAAATATTCATATAATTCCTCCAAGATGGGTTTTCTTAATATATATATTCTGTGGAAATTTTGGAAAATCCTTCTTGAACTAAACTGCTCCATTAGTTGAAGAAGAAAATAAAATCTATATTTTATTCTATTGGATATTACGGCTGTATTACAAATGTTGGTTATTATTCGTTTTAAAAATGGAACTTGTATATATTATTTATGAGAGAGTGAATACCCAAAAGAATTTGTACAGAAGTGTCCAGAAAAGGCGAGTTGTTTATATTATTAATATAAGAGTGAAGTAACAACAAAGATAGAGCTCAACAGGAGTTCTATTTTTTTTATGTCCAAAATTAATAAAATTATCAAGGAGACTTATCAATCATGGAAAAATCTAAAATTATCGTAGCAACATTTTCGGCTCCAGAAGAACTTCACAACAAATTTATCAATCATTGTGATGCATACGGACTTAATCGTTCTGCAATCTTGAGAAAGCTAGTAACCAAGTATCTTGAAGAAAAAGAAGTCTTGAAGAAAGATGTTCATGAATTTGATGAACTGTACTAAGAGCTGATTAATTTCGGCTCTTATTTTTTTTGAAAAGGGGGAGATGAATTGGAAAAGTTTTTTCTAAAAGCAGTAGAAATCGAGCTTAAGTTTTTTATCGGATTGTTCGTGATCGGCACAATCAATTTTATAAAAAGTTTGTTCGTTTAATTTACGTTTTTCAAAAGACAGAAATAATAACAATACTAAAACCTTAAAGGAGCTATTCAAATGAGAACAAAACGAATTTTCAAGAAAACTTTAGCTATTAATCTTATGCAAAACGGATGTGAGTTAGTGAAAGTTGAGCCAAACAAACACAATCCAAGTCTCCAAGTTTATCACTTTGAATTAAACGAAAAATTGAAAGATTCCCTTGACATAATCATGAAATAACGAAAGTATTCCAATGCACTTACCACTAATAATAAATATATATGAGGTAAGTTGACTGGAATACTTTCGCACAACTATTCTAATCAAATTGCGAAAGGACTTAACCCTACTATGCTAACCAAACAATTTTATTCATTCGAAGAGCTTGAATCTATCATGGACGTTCAGTTCATGAAAAAGAACAATCGAGCTAAACTTATTAAACGTAATATTGACCCTTTCTATTCTTATGAAATTGTTAAAGAAGGAAGAGCCCAGATAGGACTAAATATCATTGGATACAAGCAACAAGAAAAATCTGAGTTCATCAAAATTTGTGAAGCACTTGCTGGTCAAGAAGTTAAGTTTCCTAAAGAAGAGACAGCGATTCAATTGTTGAAAGTTTTATACGAAGATGATTGGACGATCGAAAACTATGAAAATATCGGGTATGAGCTACCAAATCAATTAGAGCGTCATACTGTTGGTGCTTACATTAAATTGTTCAGAAAGTACGGTATTTTGCCTAAGGAACTTGATAGGATTTATAATCCTACTTTTGATAATGAAACTGGCGAAGTGTTCAAGACACACATCGATCCAAACAAGTATGTTTACTACAAAGTTTACGCTTCAATTGGCTTTAGAGAAGAAATAACAAAAGTAGAATGGCTTGAAATGCATTCATTCATTCGAGAAATTCGTGATGAGAATATAAACGAACAACTTGATTTATGCAAAGGTGATCTAGAAGCAATTAGAGCAGTAAGGCAGTATGCTGCTTATGAAGCTCATTCAGCGTGTGTTAATGAGTATGGTGGAGTTCCGAGAAAGGCAATTTCAAAAGTATTAACAGATAAAGCAAAAGTTCTGTTTTCTCAATATTTCGAAGAAAGGAAAATACAAATGGAAATCACTCGAATTGACAACCACGGTTTTGGAACCAGAGAAAAGCCTAGTGCTCTAGTTTCAAAAGAAAAACGACTATACAAAGTCACAAAAACAGATGAACAAGAAAAAGCAGAAAAGTCATTGAAGAAAGAATTCAAGCCTATTGATATGAACAAATTGTTCGAAAAAATACTTTAAAAAGTAAGTAAATTTGTCCAGAAAATGGTAGTTAAATATAATATATATAGAGATAGTTATACAAATTTTACCCTATTTCTTTGTATGGCTATCTTTATCCATGTCCTTTTTCTTTTCTTAGCTTCAAGAGCTCGATCGTTGAAACGTAATTCAAATTATTCATTTGTTTCCCCTTTTCTTTCTTTTGTTTAGATTCTTGAGCTAGAACGGTCCGGAGGTCGTTATGAGGATTTCGGCCTCCAACTTTTACAATCAATTTAACTTACATAGATAGCGTACTGTTAATTCAGTACGACTTTATTAATGAAAGCGAAGTGAATATCCTCCTTTCTTCTGCAGCTGGAACTGCATTAAAGGATGATTCCCTCTCGACTTCATAAACTTAACTCTTTTCGAGATTGCTTTCCAAAGGGCCATAGCGTTTAGAGTAGCATCAAGCATACCTACCAGTGTTGGTCTGGATGATCAGCAGACAAACGTCTTTGAATGCCTTATCAACAGGGCATTCTTTTTTTTACCATCGCTTACTTGTAAAAGTAAGTCTAAATATAATCATCAAAAAAGGAGAATGACGAATGAACAAAATTGAATTACGAATTCATGATGCAAAGTTAGTTTCAGAGAATCAAGACGAAATGATTGTTTCTGGATACGCAAACAAGACTGATCAACTAAGTGAAGTTCTTGGCTCCAGTCAAAGGTTCAGAGAAAAGATAGCGAAAGGCGCTTTCCAACGAGCAATCAATAAGAAGAAAGACATTGATTTCTTGCTAGAACACAAGTCTGATCAGATCCTTGCTTCAACAAGAAACGATTCATTGAAGCTTGAAGAAGATTCAGTTGGTTTGAAGATAACAGCTAAGATCGTTCCTACAAGCTGGGGAAAAGATTCTTATGCTTTGATCAAATCTGGAATTCTACGAAACATGAGCTTTGGATTTAAAGTCGTTAAAGATTCTTGGAAAAAGACAGCTGAAGATATTTACGAACGAACTGTTAGTGAACTTGAATTGTTCGAAGTTTCAGTAGTAAAGAATCCTGCATATGCTCAAAGTTCAATTGCAGCAAGATCAATCGAAATTATTGAAAATCCAGAAATTACAGAAGTTCAAGAAATTCGAGTAGTAAAACCTCGAAACATCTCAAAAGAAATCCGGGACCTTGAACTTTCAATAGCAAAGCAAAAAGAAACAATCTCAAGTCTTGAAATCTCTGCTCCACAGTCCACAAATCCTGATTCTTATCGTTTTCAGATTGATTTACAGAAGAAGGCTTTAGGACAAAAAGAACAAGAAGTTTCAGACTTAAAACAAGAACTAAGAAAACAGGAGGAAAACAAAATGAATGAAGAACGTGCATTACAAGTAACTGCCAATGGAGTTTCAGTACAAGAACTACAAGTAGACAATATAGTTAAGAAAGCAGAAAGTACATCTTCTGTATTTACTAAAGCTCGTAAGGTTCCATTTACCGGATCTGAATTGAAAGTCCCTTATGAATCATCTTTAGACGATGCTGATTTTCTTGATGAAAACCAAAGTGCTACAGAACTTGCATTAAATCTAAGCAACTTTGCCGACTTAAAGAAACGTCGGGTAGCAAAATCAATTGCTATGTCTAAACAAGTTGTACATGATTCTGGTGTTGATCTATCTCAACATGCTCAAGAATTAGTAGCTCGTCGTGTCGTTAAACGAATTGAAAAATCTATCATTGCAGGAACTGCTGCCAATGAGTTTAAAGGTATTGCTCCTGACACATCTGTTGTATCAAAGAATATGTCTCTTGCTGCTAGTTCAGTAATAGTAGAGCTTCGTAAAGTATACTTAGCTGTTCATGAGGATTTCGTTGGAAATTCATCTTGGTATATGTCTCGAGCTTTCTTTGAAAAAGTTGCGACATTCCAAGATGCAGATGGAAATCATTTCGTGAAAAGTATTACAGTGAACGGTAAAGTCATTCCGACTTTATTTGGTCATGAAATTGAAATTACTAGCGCATTAGCTGATGGAACAACAGCAGGCCAAATTCCAGTATTGTTTGGAAGTATCGAAGATTGCTATACAATCGGTGTTGCTAAAGAACTAGAAGGTAAAGAAGTAGCTAATGATACAATCAATGCTCTTCGTGGTTCAGTAACATTCAGTGCTGAATTCCTGGGTGATGGACGAGTAACTAATTACCAAGCAGTTGCAAAAGGTACTGTTGTTGCATAATCATTTATGTGAAATTCTTCACAAACTAAGGGGTCATCTTCGGATGGCTTCTTTTTATTTTACTAAAGAAAAGGATGGTTCAAAATGGCAAAATTAGCTGGAATGAAAGTATTGCTTAAAATTAAAAACCCAAGCACAGGAGTAACATTAGCTGGTCAAAAGAACGCAACGTTGAATCGTTCTGCTGAAACTATTGATGCTACGTCAAAAGACACAGCAGGGTTTTGGAAAGAATCTATTCAAGGGTTCAAGGAATGGTCAATTGATGCTGATGGTTGTTTCGTAGAATCTGATGTAGCTTACGACTATTTGGAAACTAAGTTCTTGAACAGTGAAAATGTTGATGTAGAGTTAGTCTTTCCATCAGGCAAAAAGTATTCAGGAAGCGTTACAATTACAGACTTTAGTTTAGAGTTCCCTTATGACGATTTAGTAACTTATTCAGTAAGTCTTCAAGGATCAGGCGCTCTAACATTAGTACCTGGCGCTTAATAGTTCATCGATATATTAGTAGAGCTGCTAATAAGCAGTAAGGCAGATTTAGACAGGGCTGATTAATCGTTAGTCCTGTTTACTGCATACTGATATTCATAAGTTTATACATACTATGGTTAGTGATAATCATTACCATATAGTAATCACTAAATCGGAGAGGATGAGATCAATGATAGAGCTTAGACACATAGAAGCAGCAAGAGAGTATTGTATGGAAGAAGAATATAGGAATGTAGTAGCGAGGATAGTGATAGCATACTACCAAGATAAGGTAGACAATAGACTACAACTCCAATACAAAGTGAATTCGTATTTAGTTACTAAAGAGTTGAAGGAAGTATCATACAACTTTGTAGTACAACACAGTTCTAAGAAGTTCTAGAAGGTTGAAGATGATGAATGCAAGCTAGCAGACTGAACTTAACAGTCTGACTCAGTATCGCCTCTGTTGTTCTAAAAAAAGATGTAAGATCTTATAATTACCTCCCCAGGTGCGCTCACAATCAGGGTACCAAAACGCCCTGGGGGTGTTGAATGTCAAGATATAAAATACCTGTATAAGGTCAGTATAAAAAGACCAATTTTTATTTGTCTTTTCTGTGAGTCGTTATTAATTCTTTATTAAATGATTGATTGCGCTTCAATCCATTCCTCTATACACTCCTTCATTTTTTCCCATTGATGTTCAACCAAGAAGGAGAATATTGTTTTACTATGGTCGATTATTTTTTTGGTAACTACAGATTTATTCTTATTAATACTTATAACAGAACAAAGTTCATCGGTTAATAGTCTCCTGTCATTTATGGGAATATTCTCTATCCATATCCAATGAAAAATTTCTGCAATAAAATTTATTAAAAAGTCTTCATTAAAGCTTTTTAATTTTAAGTAATCAAATAAAAGAGAGATTTCATATGTTATTTTATAATTATTATTTTTTAAGTAATAAATAAATAAATCTGAATGGATAGGTATCAAAACATAGCCTAACATTAAAAGTTTACCTATCAGTTGATGGTGTTTTTCTTTATCTATTTTGTTTTGGGCAAGAAATAAAGTTATTAAATCAATTGTGGAGAAGCAGTTTACTTCATAGTATTCCTTGGCATAGTCCCTTACTGATACACTATCAACCAACATTGTCAATGATTTGTCTTTACATAATTCTAAGGGGTTATTTAAGAAATTTATCGTATTGTCTTCATTTTCTTCAGTGTGGTTATTCTTAATAACATTCCCAAGTTTTATGCAATTTTCTTCTACCCATTTAATTAAATTTTCTTGTTTTCTTAATGTTTCTTTTACTTGTTCAGAAGTGTATTCTATCATTCTAACATTTCCATCTTGATATGAAAGAAGTTTTAAACCTTTTTCATTAATTAATTTGTTTCTTGTAAATTCTTGTAAAGCTGCATCAAATTGCTCCTGGTGAATATACAGTTTAAATTTATATTTTAGCAAGTCAAGCAAATCTAGGTATTGTATAGTGAGCAAGGTTGTAAAGTCACACAAAATATTAGAAGAAAGTCCTGAAATAAAAGCACCGTTAAATATTTCTTCTATAGATCCATTAAGAGTCCAAAGATAATTGTCTTTTGTATTTGCTATATGTGCCCAAGTTTCAAAAGGGCCTTTATTCATCACGCTTACTAAAAAACTTATTGGAAACTTATTGTCATCCAATAATGTTTTTATTAATGATGTAACATCTTTAGAGTGCTTCAATTCTTCGATTAATTCATTTGAAATTTTACCATCTTCTAGAGTAGGGACCATTTTAAAGGGAGGTCTTTCATCTGGAAATACCTTTTCGAATTCCGTAAACATTTTTTGGTATTCTTTAATCCATTCTTCATCTGGGTTATCGACAAATTGCCCAAGTTGGGACATTTGTATAATAAAGAATCCCCATGCATGGTGATTATCTTTGCCAGATTTATATGTTTTAAATGAATATTCCATTGCCTTTCTATATTCCCTTGCATCCATAAATGATAAAGACAATAATTGGAAATCTCCAGTCTTGCCGGATTTTTCTACTCTTTTTTCAGCTGTTGATAAAATTTCAAGACAATCTTTAATTTTTCCGCTACGGTATAAGCAATTTGCATATCTTAATTGATACTCCAAATTTCCCGATTGTTGATACAAGGTAAGGTAATTTTCCATGGCTATATCATACCAACCTAAATTGAAATAAATGGTCGTAATAATATCAAATAAAAATTTTGATTTATGTGGAATCTCTTCATATAAATTAATTATATTTTGATACTCTCCAAGGTGAAAAAGTGCTTGTACATAACGATTCACTAAAAATTCGTGTTGAATCCAATGTGGCATAGAAACAATAATTGTTTTTAGTTTAATATAGTCCTCTTTAGTCCCCCTGTTTAAATAACCAGCACTTAAAAAGCTTTTTGTTTCAATTAAATCAACTTCATCCAACTGGTCAATATTAGGCTCCAAGTAGTTTATTACATTTTCCCAATCCTGGTTTTTATACGAATAATAGCCTTTTAATATAATGACTGGATGGGGGTTGTTTCCTTCTTTTTCAATTGAATTGATGAGATTATCAATTTCCTTATATTTAAAGACCGAGAATAATACGTCAATATAAGAAAAATAAAATCTATAAGGAAATTTAGTACTTGTCCTAAAATATGCTTCATTACCTTTTAATAAAGATATCGCTTCATCAGTCTTTCCCGTTTTTATATAAACATCCGCTAATGTTACTATTTCTTCATTGCTAAGTTGTTGTTCTGAACCTTTGTCTTCCAATAAACTAATACTTTTTCCCCAATCTTTACTACATAAGCAATTTAATAAAAGGTTTTTAAAAAATAAACCTGAAAAATCTTTGTTTTCTAGAAACAGCTCTTCATACAAAAGTTTTGCTTCTGAAAATTTGTTGTTCCTAAAGTATAAAGCAGCTTTTAATTCCTTTACTCTCTTTA
The DNA here is from genome assembly GCF_019219025.1 of Bacillus sp. sid0103. The sequence continues at coordinate 13,166 of NZ_JAHUWN010000054.1, forward strand.
ATATTTCTCTATTTTCACCTGCAGATTTTTCAACCTGTTCTAATAAAGGTATTACATTATGTAGCGCTTGTTCGGGATAAACAATTTTGTTATTGTTTATATCATTTTCAATTTTTAAAATGCATGATTCAGCTTTTAACATTAACCAGTCAATATCTGAAGAATCAATTTCTAGTTTGCCATTAGCAATATGATTTACTTTTTCAAATTCGTTTAAAGATAATAAAATATTAGCTTTAAGTATTTCGTGTCCTCCGACAGTTTGGCCTTCAATGATTTTTAATGCTTCATCAAACATTTTTTGCTCAATTAGTATATTTATTAGTATCTCTATATTTGGTATAGTTTCTCCTTCAATTTCTATAGCTTTTTTGATAATTTCATGTGCTTTTTCAAAATTACTTTGGAAAATATTAATTAATGACTCTAATCTATACTTTCTTGGTTCGTCATCACAATTCGTAATAGCAGTATATAAGTACCTAATAGACTCATCATATTCTTTACTTTCAATATAAGTCTTGGCTATTATTGCATTTAATTCTAAAATCTCATTTCTCTTTAAATTCGGTTTTCTTAGCCTTTCGTTTGCTTTTTCACGAGCTGTAATTAATTTTCTTACGTTTATTAATTCATTTAAATCCTTAAATTCCGTTGGAGCTATAACCTCTCTTAAAAAACGATTGTTTTCCTCTGCTAATTGAATAACAGAAGTTTGTTTTTCTAATAATTTATTAAAACCTGCTTCTGTTATTTTTTCTAGGTTATCTAGTTTACTAAGAAGGACCAAAAACTCTGGTTCCCAATATTTTATTTTATAAGCATTTAAATTAAGGGTTATTAATTCGAAAAATGGGCGAATTAGATCTTGGTACTGAGGAAAAGATTCAATATATGGCTCCAGATTTAATCTATTTTCATCAATTTTTTCTGGGGTTCCTTCTAAAACCCAATGAAATACTTCGTCTCTGTTTATTGAATCTTGTAATATTTTTATAACAAAATCTTCTGGTAAATCTAATGAGACTTTCGCATCTTCAATTGCAGCTTTGAACATAAATGTTGTTTTTTGAGCATAATTATCTTTAACCCATTTATCTTGTACATCACGGTAAAATTTTGAGTTTTTTATTTTAGGAAATAGAAAAGAAAAAAATTTACCACCAAAAAGTTTTAAAAAGGTACCTAATGCCGTTGGTTCCAATATAATCACCTAACTAATATAAATTTTCTAGCTCAATATAAATTGTACATTTTTCCAACAATGTAATCTACATGAAATAAAATATCAATTTTATGTATGTAACTTTTCGCATAATGATAAAATGTAATAAAGTAGTTGAGTTAAGCAATTAACTTATTTGTCCTGTACTTACTCCGATTAGTACAGGATTTTTTTATTTATTAGAAGCATCATTAATTTCACTTATCTCTTTTTTAATACGATTGAGGTACATATCATGTAATCCAATTTTTCCTGAGAGATATTCAACATCTTTTTTTATCTCTATATACTCAAGAATTAATTCCCTTAATAATTCACCCCTGGGACCACAAGAGTAGTCAACAATCTCCTTTACAACTTTATATCGCTCAGCGGCCTCCAAATTCTTAATATGCTCCAAAACTTCCTTGGCTGTCTGCATTTTCTTCATTTAATAATTCCTCCTAATCATTCACTTCATCAGATTTAAAAAGCCACAGCCTACACTATGACTTTTTTATTATAAAATAAAAATTTTATTTATTGTTTTTTTAAAATTTAGTTGTGCTATTACCCAGTATTTACTCCGATTAGTAATAGGATTTTTTTTGATCTTTTATTATTTACATACTTTTTTCATCATTCAATTTACGTTTTTCGTGGAGCAGATAGAAGAGTATTACAAGGAGGACAATGTACCAAATGTTGACCCCTTGAATACGATATTCTGAGGTGTTGCACCATGAAGGTTAAATACTCTGAACGAGGTACATTTAATGCTGAGAAAGCCACTAAAGCTCTAATCGAATTAACAAACAAAATTAAAAAAAGTAATAATAATGAAGGAAAAAAAATTAGTTAACTCGTATACCCTTTGGTGTACGAGTTTTCCTTTTTATTATAAAATTTAATTAGGTGGTGATATACATAATGAATTCTGAATATTCCGAAAGAGAACTTATAGAAATGACGAAAATATTGGAACTTTATTCAAAGTTGAAGGATACTGAAGTCTTTAAGATTTTTTATGAAGAAACAGATGTGTTTAAACGAGTAAAATTAGAAAAGTTACAGATGTAAAGTGGTTAGACGGGAAGTATGTATATGAAGTAAATAAAAGTGACGGATTATTCATTGAATCCGCCTTACAATTACTCTCAGAATTTGATGGCGTTGTGATGGAGAAAGAACAAATTG
>NZ_JAHUWN010000055.1 GCF_019219025.1 Bacillus sp. sid0103
CATGGTCCCAACCAGCCAAATCATGTTTAAGCAAGTAGGGGGCGAACTGTTTAGCTGACGGGATCTTTGTCCCACGGGCAGGTACGTTCTACCCCGGCTACCGTTATAATAAAACCATATAAAAAATTGTCAACTAGAAATATCTGGCTGACCTTATAATACGAACGTGGCAGGTTAGTGGAAGAAGGAAATTCCAATCTCTTTATTGAATTATTATAAAAAGTAAAGTTAAAAATTAAGGAGTGTTAGTGTGGGTGCTTGGGGAACAGGAATATTTGATGATGATACGACTTGTGATGTGAGAGATAGTTTTATTGACTACTTGGATGAAGGAAATACACCTGAAGAAGCCACGCAGCTAATCTTGGAGGAATATTTGGATGAGTTTAATCTCGAAGAGAATTTGGAGGTAATGTCTTTAGTTTATATTGGTCTTTCAGCCAGTCAAATAAAGAAAAAATGCCTACAAGAACAAGTGCGTAAAACGGCTATAGACTTAATTGAACGTGGTGCAGACCTTGAGCTTTGGGAAGAGGCAGATACTAAAGATTATGAAAAACGGAAGAAAGTTTTAGGAGAATTTAAGGAAAAATTAATTAACTTTTAACTCCAAAAGACAGGTGCTCTACTTAATTATCTGACTGCCAAAAATGGCAGTCTTTTTCTAATTGAGTTGCAGGATAGTGGAAGAAGAATAAAAATGAAGCAGGTTAGTGGAAGAAGAGGGCAAGCCATTCTCTTTATTCATATTTGAAGATATTGCAAAGGAACGATATATGGTCCCAAAAATAAACAAAGTACCCTAATGGGTACTTATGTAAAGGGTAAATATCTTTCTAATAATAGTAAATATAATATTTTTTATTTTGTTAGGGTTATTGACCGAAAGAAAAAAATAATCCCTTTATTTAAAAGCATAATTAAATAAGCCGTAATATAAAGGTCCGACTAAAATAATAAATGTAATTCCGATAATTGCTAGTTTAATGGATTGAGGTGTATCATCATCATCTTTTACCCTTTCATTGAACTTTTTGAAACTAAAGAAAACATCCCATAATAAACCACTTACGAATACAAATTTCCATACAAGAGGATTAAGTAACTGGGTATTAGTAACATAACCAAATAAACCTATCCAAGTGATTATAGAAAATACAAAATCTAATATACCAAGAGTTGTTTTATAATGACTTATGAGTATTCCAATCGCAGCTATTGCTAGAATCCCTAAGTAGCAATACCAAAAAATATGAATCATATACTCTCTCCTTAGAATTTATAGATTTCATTATAATTGAAATCAAATTATATATGAATAACATTAATAAGTAATTCGAACATAATGTGTAATAAAAGAAAATGGCTTATTCACTAACGGGTGCTTGGGTTTAAGATTCAGAACTGTCATTGAGGCAGCTTTTTCTTGTTGAACTCCCATGAAAATAAAAAATGAAAAAAGGGCATGAAAAAATAGACCCAGAAAAACCAGTTTTTAAAAAAGGCTGAGCCTCTTGAAGAAAGAGTATAAGGCTATCTGGTAAATCGAAATAGTAATACCTTTCTATTTAATATAAAATCAGGAAAGCTGGCGCAACAACCAGAAAAAGGATTAATCTCCCATAAGTGCTACCCCTAAATGGGCGCGACAGTCGGTGGTACACCGTGGTCGTTGGAGTCAGACTAACGGATGGGCTCAAAGGCACCATAGTTCAAAGACCTTCTTCGCCAGCATTAAAACAGTATAGACTGCCTAATCCATTTTCATTCTCTGTGGTGAAGCGATGATTTTTGCGCTTCATGGATGGCTAACGGGGCAGGATAGTTGAAGAAGGAATCGAATTGAGATGAGGAAAAATCATCAAAACCTTTAGCTTATTTACGCTTGTCTTTTCCCTGTTGAAGAGACTTTTGAAACCCTTAGAAAGTCCAAGCTTGTTATTGCTTGATTGACTGAGCGTACAAAATTACCTGGTATAAATCTCCCTATTAGGTTTTGATGGTTTTGATTAGTTTAACTGTTGAGTATGATTCCAAATGAAGGGAATACTAATCAAAAGCGTGCAAGAAGGGAGTAACCATGGAAACGATTAAGCCAATTAAATTAGGTTCATACAAAGAAGAAACTAGTGAAAAATTAACGTCAGCAGAAATGGGCAAACTTTGGGCAACCTATATGGGGAACAGCATGTCAAAGTGCATTATAAGTTATTATCTCCAACATGTTGAAGATAAGGATATAAAAACTTTATTAGAAAATGCATTAAAATTGAGCCTGGAGTTCATGAAATCAACTAAGGAAATATTCGAAAAGGAGAGTTTCCCTATTCCTAAAGGATTTGGGGAAGAAGATGTAAACCTTGGAGCTCCACGTTTATTTCAAGACCAATACTATGTTCATTATTTGAAATACGCAGGAAAAGCGGGAATGAGTATCTATAATGTGGCAATACCCCTCATCATTAGAAAGGATGTAAAAGAATTCTTTAGGTATTGTATGGATGCCACAATGGATTTAATGGAGCAAATCAATGAAATATTGATGAATAAGGGGTTTATCATCAAACCTCCTTTAATTCCAATCCCTGAAAAGGTGGAGTTTGTTCATCAGGATTTTTTAAATGGCTTCTTGGGACATGTGCGTTCCTTACATGCATTAGAAATTGCTCATCTGTACGATAATATTGAAAATAACATAACTAGTAAAGCACTCATTATGGCGTTTGCCCAAGTTGTAAAGGATGAAGAGATTCGAAAATTGTTTGAGTGGGGTAGGGATATGACCTCCACAAACATTGAACACTATATGCAAAAGCTACATGATGAAAATCTACCTACGCCTTCTTTTTTGGACGATTTGGTGACAACATCAACTTTTTCACCCTTTTCAGATAAATTAATGTTATTTCATAAAATGGATATGTTTTCAATGAAAATAAGAGCATTTGGAAATTCAGAAGCAGTTAACGGAAGGCATGATATTGGGCTAATGTATACCAAGTCGTTAATGCAAGTCTTCCAATTTGTTGAAGGGGCAGCAAAAATTTTTGTTGAAAAAGGCTGGATGGAACAACCGCCACATGCCGTTGATAGAAAAAAATTGGCATCCGATTGAGGTTTGAAAAATGTGAATCCAAAAGAAAAATTGTTATGGAGCATTGCTTTTCCTGGTTTTGGGCAAATGCTTAACGGAAAGTATTTCAAAGGAATTCTTTTTATCCTATTGGAATTTGTTATAAACGTTCAATCCCATTTTAACGAAGTAATCATGCTTAGTTTTAATGGGGAAATTGAAAAAACCTTTGCACGCTCAGAATACCAATGGCTTATGTTTTATCCGTGTGTATACTTTTTTGCGATGTGGGATGCATATAAAGATGCAGGTGGAGATAAAGAACCTTATTCTTTCCTACCGTTTGTGTCTTCTGCTTACCTTGTAACAGTGGGGCTTATGATTTCTTCAGGAATAAAGGTATTCGGATACCTGTTAGGAACAGTGTGGTTTCCAATGTTGTGTGTTATCCCTGGTGTTGTTATAGGGATATTGATTAAAAACTTATTAAGAAAAGGGTAAAGCTTGGCGAAAAAATGCCAAGCTTTTAATTTTAAGCAAATCAACAAAGTTTTAACAGAGCCTATTAAAAAGGTCGTAGATTATGAGGAAGTTTGGGGGCTATATGATGATGGTTGGGCAACTTCACAGGATGATGATGGAAATATGTTGATTCCTTTCTTTCCCAAAAAAGAATTTGTGATAAACTGTGCAGATTATGAGTGGAGTAACTTCAAAGCTGAGCCAATTGAATTGGCTGAGTTTATTAATGAAGATAGAGTTAAACCATCGATATTCCCTACAGACAATGATACAGCAGTGGTCGAAATAGATGTAATTTTAAGGGACTTAAATAATGAGTTAGAAAATTATTAATAAAAGAAAAGACTTTTTTGATATTAAGAAGTTTGTGAAAAAATGTACTTACGCGAACGGGTGCTTTACTTCAAAAAGGGGTAAAGCCATTTTCTTATTCAAGAAACCTGACCATATATACAGTATCAGCAAAAAATCATTGATATGATGCACCTTTTCATTGTTTATATGTAACCGTAGAATGGCGTTTAAGGACTTGACATGGAGCCTCTGTGGGTACGATTTGTCTTGAAAGGCTGAAGCAGTTGTTTCATCAGGCAAAAGAGCCTATCATACCACCTCTCCAAGTAAAGTCCTATCGTTGTTTACATTGAAAACTATAATTACTTACTGAAGATAACTAGTAAACAAAGATAGAAAAGGACTGTTTTTGTTTCGTTCTTTACGATGATTACGGTCAAAAATCATACTGTATATATTGGTAGGTTAGTATAACAACGGATAAAACTAAAAAAGGGTTAACAAAGAACATAATAAGATATAATGCAGATTTCGGGCGAGTTTAGTAATTCTTGTGGAAAGGGGATAAAGGATGTATTGGAATGGTGTTTAAAAAGGTTGGATATATATGCAAAAGGTTCGTGGTTTATTTACCTAACAGGTTCAATTTTGCTTTATCTTTCTATAACTACAACTAAAAATATCTCACGGAGAGAGTGGTTCTTACTTTTTGGAATGGGTGGTTTTTCGGGTGGATGGCAAACATTATCTTTTTTTTTATATTGGATTTAATGGATTCAGGTAAGCCCTCAATTGGCGGTTTACCTGATATATTTATGTTTGTGATTGGACCAGCTACATCTGCAATCTTATTTCTAAATCGATATAATACTCCTACAAAATTAATAAGGGTTCTTCTCTTTTCATTAGCATCCTTTCTTGTTGAATATATATTAGGAAAATTAAGATTTCTAAAATTAAAAAGGTGGAAACCTTTCTACTCAATTCCTTTTTATTTGTTGGTTTTTTGGGTGGTTCTACCTTGGACACTAAAGCTTATAAGAAAGTAACATGAATTATACAAGTTAAAGACGAATTACCTGAAATAAGGAATTGAGAAGGCAGTTATTTTGCGATAGTAAGTTTGTGAATAATTGCACTTAAACTAACGGGTGCTTGAGTTTAAGATCAGAGCTGTCATTAAGGCAGCTTTTTCTTGTTGAACTAACGAGGCAGTTTAGCTTAAGTACATTTCTTCACAAAGTTAAAAAAGCAAATTTTCCCAATTTTTATTTATAACAGCTTAACGTTGATTCGGGAATATTGAACTTCGCTACCTGCTAATTGAATTCTACTTCATCTAGAGACCTTTAAATTAAAATGTTTCCTTTCTTCTGACAGACAGACTTACTTATTAAATTTCGAAAACAATCAATTCAATCATCTTTTCGTATAGAAAAACTTATTAAGAAACATGCACTAGAAAAAATATAAATCATATATAGGAGATATCCCGTTTGAATGCTTGAGGAGGATATTATGAAACCTATGTTACCTAGTGAAAAATATTTCGGTAATTTAGAACTAGTTTATGCATTTTATGGGGCTATGCCTACAGGTGTTACTGTTTCAGAAACCGGTCGTATTTTCATTTGCTTTCCGAAATGGGGAGACGTTGTTAAATTTACGGTGGCAGAAATTGTTGAGGATAAATTGCAGCCTTATCCTAATTTACAAACCAATTTGGTTAACCCCGAGAATATCACAATGACTTTCATCAGTGTCCAAAGTGTAGTTGCTGATGGAAGGGGAACGCTTTGGATATTAGATACAGCGGCACCCAATTTTTCTGAACCTATTAAAGGGGGGGCAAAATTAGTCGCTGTTGATTTAGAAACCAATACAATAAGAAAAGTATATACCTTTACAGAAGATGTTGTCCTGCCTACAACTTATCTGAATGATGTCCGTTTTGATTTTCGTGTTGGAATAGCAGGTTATGCCTATATAACGGATTCTTCTTCAAGAGGACCAGGAGCTATTATCGTCGTAGATTTATCAAATGGAAACGCGTTTAGAGGGTTAAATGGGGCAAATTCAACTTCACCCGATCCCTATTTTTTACCGAAAGTAGAAGGTCAAATTTTAATGAATCGAAACAAAGACGGTTCAACTTCTCCATTTAGATTGGCGTCTGATAGTCTTGCGATTTCTCCCGATGGAAAGATATTATATTTTGCTCCACTAACCAGTCGTCATTTGTTCTCGATCTCAACAGAAGCCCTGAGAGACAGAACGATACCGGACATGGATTTACCTTATCATGTGGAGTATTGGGGAGAAAAAGGTGCGTCTGATGGAATGATCACCGATGCAAAGGGAACTGTTTATACTGGAGATTATGAAAACAACAGTATCCGTAAGATATTGCCAAATGGCATAATGGAAACTATCGCACATGATCCGAGAATTTTGTGGCCGGATACTTTTTCAATTGGTCCGGATCAATATTTGTATGTCATTGTGAACCAATTACATCGGCAGCCTAGATTTCATTATGGAAAAGACTTACGACAGAAACCTTATAGTTTACTTCGTATCAAAATTGATGAATTTCCTGCTCCGACCTTTTCATAATAAAATAGTCAATTAATTGTTTTAATTATATAGTGTAAAACAAACACGAGTAAGCAAGAAGTATTAACTTTATTTACTTCTGCCAAATAAACTCAAAATGGTTTAATAGGAACAGTATATTTGGTGAGTGTTAAACTGTTCCTGGGAATTTTTTATAATGTCGGTAAGTTCAATGCTGTATTGATATTATTTAAATCCAAACTGATCTGTTCGTTTGTATCCCAAGCATGGTACCATCCTTTTTCTACCATATATGCGGATATTTGTTCATGCATATCAAGAGCTTCCACTAAATGGCGAGTGAGCATTTCTTTAATTTCCGGTGTTCCTGCCTCCGTAACTGCCATGGCATAATTTCTAATTCCACTTTTAGCTGAAATGAGTAGATCCATTGCAACCACTTGATCCGATAGTGCGTCCATGCCAGTTAAAGTTTCAATGATTGGATTCATGTTCATTCATCTCCTAATTTACTGCTTAGCGTTGGAAAGGATAGAAGCATATTCTTGTAATTGTCTCGTAGATACATCAATGTCTTGCTGCATAATATCTTTTAATAGCTGATCTTTAACTAACGCTTTCATCGTTTTGGATTTAGTTAAACAAGTGGTCTTAAATGCAGCCATCTCATGGACCTCAAGAACTTCATGTAAGGCGTAGTTCATTTTTTATACCTCCTTCCTCAAGGTTTCAACACGACTTTTATACAATCATCCATTTTTGTGTCAAAAATCTCATAGCCACGCTTTGCTTCACTAAGTGGAAGTACATGACTTACGACATCTCCTGGATCAATTTTTCCGGTCAAAACTAATTCAAACATATATGGCATATAATGAATCACAGGTGCTTGCCCAGAGCGGATATTGATATTTCGCTGCATAATATCTCCAAGAGGGAAACCATTATATCTGCCGCCGTAAACGCCAGTAATTTGAATTGTCCCGCCTTTACGCACTGCTTGTGAAGCCATGATAACCGCACTTAATGCTCCGCCTTGAAGCTTCATTCCGCTCGCAAGGAACTCCATATCAGTCATTTTACCGTCCATACCAACTGCATCAATGACAACATCCGCACCTCCTTTGGTGATTTCCTTCAGGTAACTTCCTACATTCTCATGGTCCTCAAAGTTAACAATTTCTACTTTGTTGGTGCGCTTGGCGTGCTGCAGGCGATAATTGACATAATCAACGGCAATGACTCGCTTTGCCCCTTTTAGCCAACAGAATTTTTGAGCAAAAAGACCAACCGGACCACAGCCAAGAACAATAACTGTATCTCCATCCTTTACGCCTGCATTGTCAACACTCCAAAAACCAGTAGTCATCGCATCGGCAATAACTGCTAACTTTTCATCTGGTTCTTCACAAGTCTCTGGAATTTTGAAATGAGTAAAGTTTGCAAACGGCACTCTTAAATATTCAGCTTGCCCGCCTGGATAGCCACCCGTCGTACCAGAATATCCGAAATAGGCACCCATATCACCATTATCATTAGAATTATCACATTGGCTTTCCAAATGGTTTTTACAGTAAGAGCATTCACCGCATGCTATATTAAAAGGAATAATGACACGATCTCCCTTTTTTAGCTTAGTCACACCTGGACCAACTTCTTCGACGATTCCCATTGGTTCATGGCCAATAACATAGTTTTCTTGCAGGTTAGGAATCATGCCATGAATTAAATGTAAATCAGACCCACATATAGCTGTACTCGTTACTTTAATAATCATGTCATCTGGTTTTTCAATCTTTGGATCTGGAACTTCTTTGACTACAACATTTTTAATACCTTGATACGTTACTGCCTTCATTGGTTACAGCCTCCAGTGTTAGTGTTCATCAGGTGTCCGGTCAAACATACCTTTTCTATTGGTCTCAACAGGAAATAGATTCATTTTGCCAATCATCAAAGTATTGTTGGCAGAGAGTTGGTCTAATTGATATTGTTCACTTAATTCGTATGGATGGAACCATTTTTTACTAATCATTAATTCTGTAATTTCTTGGTGCATGGCAATCCCTTGCATTAACTGGTTTCGTAAGAGGGTTCTAACATCAGGTGATGCGGACTCCGTTAATGCAACCGCAATATTGCGCACACCTTCTTTGGCACGAAGAAGTAAATCCATCGCAAATGTGGTATCTGCTAGCTCTGGTACGTGTAGCGAGTTTATAGGGTCTAAATAGTCATTGTTCAATGAATTTGCCTTCCTTTCAATTTATTATTGGTGTTGGCCGGTTTTGAGGAACAGGAGCTTCAAAAGGTGCACGTTGATAAATGGCCTGTAATTCTCCAAGCGCTTGCATGGATTGTTCAACATCTTTTTGCATTAATGCTCTCAAATCCTGATCAAATACCAATCCTTGCATTAGTTTTGATTTCGCTAAGCAAAGGGTTTTGAAATTAATAACTTCATGTAAATCCAATGATTCATGATCGGCTAATTTTTGAATGTCCATTTTTGGTTCCCTCCTTTTTGACTAAATACACAAATACAAAGGTATTATTCCAAATATAAAATGAATCATTCTTTAATAGTTTTTTTAAGAATAGGAAAAACGCTGATTAAATGGCTGGGTTAATCATAATGTAGTGAAAATTCATTCATAAGGTATAGCTAATAAATATTCGATATATTTTGCTTAAAAGGGCATAGGGTTAACCCATACAACTTAGGAAAAGAAAATGAAAACTTCAAGCTGTATCTATTTCAAAGTGTCTATTATTGGGGTCCTGCCGACAAAACGGGTATATTATACGCTAAAACATTTTGGGGAAGGAAAAGCCACTGATTTTTCTATGCTAAGCAGTTTATGTTCTGAGTGTTTTATATTCATAAACGACCGTTTTCGGTGCTTATTAACAGAAAATCAGTAGGATATTTAAGTTAATATAGAGAAGAAATTGTGAATAATTGAAACAAATATGCAGATTTAATCCTTCTTCAAATGTTCCTATATTCTTTTTGACTCTTATTGTTGATTAACAACCTCCATCTAAGATAAATCGTATTTATTATTGAAGATACGTCTTATAACAGACATTGTAAATCTAACCAATACTAAGGAAAAAGAGAGAGAATAAAAAGTAGTTGTCCAATTCCATCCATTTTTATATTTAATAAGACGTGTATTTTTTTCTAACCATAGCTCAGCAATAGTCATAGGTATACTGAAATACAGAACTTTTAAAAGGCACTGAATGATGCGGGAATCCTTAATTAGTTGATTTTAAAGACACAAGTAATTGGGAAAAGTATGTAATCAAACAACACGCTTGTTTTAACTTGTTTTGGAAATCGGGTGGGATATTGAACATAGCCTCTTTTTACAACCAGATTATCGACCAATGATGCATAGTAACTTTTTATAAAGAAAACAAGGAGCCAGTCCTTTGCAAGTGTTTTTTTTATTAAGTATATAAAAGAACTAATACCACAGAAATAAAGGAATTTTATAAGGTTTATTTCAAATTTTTGACCCAATGTTTAGCACCTCCCAAAGATAGGTTATCTTTGATGCAGGAGGTTATACTAAGGACATTCCAAAATTAGATAAGTAAACAGTGAATAAACAAGGCTCTATTTTGATATAAAATTGTTTCCTAATTGTGAACATTTTCACTTAAACTAACGGGTGCTTGAGTTTAAGATCAGAGCTGTCACTGAGGCAGCTTTTTCTTGTTGAACTAACTGGCAGGTTAGTAGAGAAGGATGAAGAAGACTCATTAGGTTAACCCCTCCTTTTTTGGCATTGAATGATATTCATTTGAACCCGTATTCTGTACATTTTAAGTGACTTTATTAATGGCATTCGTTGTTGCAGTAGACCGTAGGTTAGTATAATATAAACAACTTTTTACCGATGTTTCTGTGGGGATGTGGATGGGATTATTCTTTCTATTGAAAAGGAAGGGTAAGGGTAAAGGGGGTTCGGGAATAATTAAAATCAAATATTTAACTAAAAAGCAAAAAAATGATCGAAATTTAATAACCGTCTTATCTGTGTTATTCATTTATACTATAAGCCTCATTGTTGGAATGGGTTTACTAATGTCGTTGCCATTTATTTCGCTATCATTAATTATTTGTGGTTTTAACAACCTACTTTACAAAGGGCAGCCAAAGTATATAGGATACATCATATTAAGTATGGTAATGGCTTTACTGCTTGTTTCCATTATTTTATAAAGATAATGTTATTGATTCATCTTAGGTGAATCGTTATAAGGCCGAATTAACCATTTTGATATCTTTATTTAATCAGGATTTTTTATACATTCAGTTTGATAAATTAATATAATTGAGAAGGGAGTTGAGGTTGTAATGGAAATCAATTGGCTGGCAGAAGTGGAAAAAAGAAAAGATGATCTTTTAAAGGACTTGGAAGGCTTATTGCGTATTGCGAGTGTTAAGGATTTAACAACGAGTACTTCCGAATATCCAATGGGGGAAAAGTTGGGAATCCAATACAGTGAAGATGTGCTCGGACCTTTAACGGTTAATGCCGGCATTTTTAATTACAATCATACAGCTGGTGGCTCAATTCAGTTGAACATTCGATTCCCATTAAATAATGATTACCAACATACCATTGAAATAATCACGAAAAAAGCTGAGACCTGCCATTTTACAATCGCTGATGCGCAACAATTCTCTACACATTATATCCCTGCCGATCATCCAATGATTAAAACACTACAATCGGCTTATCAATCGAGTACAGGGGATGAACCTACACTTTTAACATCGGGCGGGGGAACATATGCAGCGTTAATGAAAAATGCAGTGGCTTACGGTGCTCTTTCCCTGGTAAGGTAGATAGCTCTCACCAAATTGATGAATTTATAGAAATCGATGATTTAATCAAAGCGACAGCCATCTATGCCAAAGCATTATATGAATTAAGCCACTTATAAAATCAAAGGCCAGGTATGTCGTTTAGCCAACAGGTCAACCAGAAAAATAAAATGTACCCTATAGAGTAGACACTTAAAAAGGTCTGCCCAATAGGGTACTTTATTTTTCATGATGAAGGAATAAAAGCTGGATTAGCCGAATAAGTCATAGTGATCATGGTTTTGTTGTATATTCTCAAAATAAAAGAATGGAGTATTTCATAGAGAATATTTTTTCGTTATTTGGCCGACAGTCGAAAATGAAGGTTATTTTATGCGTATGAATGGCTTTTTTCGAAATTGATTGAGGATTATTGTTATCATCACCCGGAAATTTCGGATTACCCTGCCATGTTGGAGAGAATTAGAAGCTGGAAGAAAGGTATGTCCAATATGGAAGGGACCACTTGGATTTGGTTTTTACCTTTTTAGGACCGATTAATTTATACTATAGTCAGATTTTTTCTTGTCTTTTAACTTTGAAAGATTACACTAAACAGTGAGGAGATTGGTTGTATGCAAGTTGTAACCAAAATGTTTTTAGAACAACTCGACATGCATTGCCATGAGAATGATTGGTTTGCATCCATGGATCAGGCGCTTCATGGAGTCATCGCAGCTGAGGCAGCATGGACAAGTTCGGGAATCAGCAATTCGATTTGGCAGATTGTCAACCACTTGATATTTTGGAATGAAGACGTAATCCATCGAATTAAGGGCACAGAGAATCCGCATAAGGCAGAAGACAATGAAGAAACCTTTGGAAATCCGGGGGATCCAGAAGACGAAATTGGGTGGGCCCAGACAGTGCATCGCCTTAATGAAGTCATGAATAAATTAAAAACGGTCATTGCGGACCTTGACGATGAAAAGTTAAAAGCTCCGTATGCAGCTAACAGGTACTCTATTGAGCGTTTACTCAGCAATATCATGATGCACGATACGTATCATCTCGGCCAAATTGTTCTGTTGCGAAAGTTGCAATCCTCTTGGGGTGGCGTTGATTGGTCCTAAAGCACCATAATTCAGCGACCTTCCTCGCCCAGCTGTAGAAGCAGTATTGACGGTGTGAAGCCCTTTTCATTCTCTATGGTGAAGCGGGTGATTTTCCTGCTTTATGGATGGCTAAACGGGTGTGTTAGTCAAATAAATTAGAACGTATTTGCAGAGCGATCTTTCGCATATTTCATTGTTCAACAGTCGGGCGCTTTTCTTAAATAAGAAGGCGTCTTTTTGCATGTACAACACATTTAGGGATTGAGTTTAATGAGGTGTAAAAAAAGATTGTGAAGTCCTGTACTTAAAGTAAAGTGTGCAAGAGTTAAACAAGTGGTCGGTACTGTGATCCCTTTCATATTGCACTAACGTGGCAGGTTAGTGGAAGAAGGAATATGAGGTATGGTTGAGGAATTTAGACAATTAAGTAAATAAGTTTACAATAAATATAATAGGGGGACTTATATTGAAACGTCTTTTCATAGGAGTTTTGGTGAAAATGTTTATCCTAATTGGTATGTATTTTTTGACTACTACTGGGGCTAAACCATATTTACATATTCAATTCTTGGTTGAAGAGTGAAATGACTTCTGAAAGAGGTGTGAAATGAAAGATTTAGTAGAAATCATAAATATGGCAATTCAGATACTATCTATTATTAGTATTCCCTTATCACTCCTAATCTGGATAGTTCTAGGATTTAAACCAAGCAATGAGCGTCAAAAAGAAAAAAGCACGACCAAAAAACAACTCGTTATTTGTTTTCTTTTTGTATTTGTCGCTTTGCCATTGGCTTATTTCATTGGAGGTGTGGCTACAGACAGTGCAAATGACTGGGAAACGGCTAGACCTCTTTTTTGGAGGGGCTTCTCTTTCATTACGGTATTTCCACTTTTTTGTTAATTTTAACGATAACAAAATGGTGCGTACAAAGATTACGTACGTAAAACGAGAAAAATGCGACATTATTGAGATGTTGCTTGTTAAACTACCATGAAAATTAACTTCTGTAACTCAGTAAAAAAGGCAATACTAAAGAAGACGCAGCTCATTCATTTTTAAAAAAGGGGAGAGCGCCTAATTCATTGATCCATGGATTTCAGTTGAATAGATTAAGAAGCTTCGGGTTCTTGTAGAGTAACCCTGTATCCTAAACCTTCAAGTCTTCGAAGTGAATGCCGAACAATGGATTGCTGTCTCTGTTTATCAAAGTAGTCTTCTCCTAAGTCTACATACATTTCTTTCCGTGTTAAGAGATAATAAGAGATACGTAACATGGCATGAGCGACGACAATTCCTGCTCTCTTTTTCCTTTTCGTGATGCTGTACGCCTATACAGTGCTCCGAGATAGTTCTTCGAACCTTTTACTGATTGAGCTGCTTCAGTTAATGCGGATCTCAAATACTTATTTCCTTTTTTTGTTTTAGCCGATTTCCTTTTCCCGGCACTTTCGTTTTGTCCAGGAACCAAACCTGCCCAAGAACACATATGGGCTGCACTTGGGAATTGTTTCGTAATATCAGTGCCGATTT
This sequence comes from Bacillus sp. sid0103, assembly GCF_019219025.1. The sequence continues at coordinate 13,941 of NZ_JAHUWN010000055.1, forward strand.
CAGCTAAAATTTGCTCAGCCATCCTGGTGGCTATACCAGGAATAGAATCTAATCGTTCCACATCTTCTTGGTTGGTACGTACTCTTTTCGCTACTTCTTGATCGAGCATCTCAATCTCTTCAGTCAAAAAGTCAATATGTCTTAAAATCGTTTTTAACATTAGACGTTGATGGGATTGAATATAACCTTTAAGTGCGAGTTCCAGTTCATCTTTCTTCTTTTTCATTGAGCGGCGTGCAAAGTTTGCTAGTTTTTCAGGATCCTCTTCGCCTTCGGCAATAGCGTCAAGCATATCTCGAGCTGAAACACCCAAAACGTCTGAAACAACTGAACCCAATTTAATGTTCGCTCCTTCTAATACCTTTTGGATTCGATTGATTTGTCTTGCACGTTCCTCAATGATACTCCGACGATATCGAACGAGTTCACGTAGTTCCCGTTGATTACGATCTGGAATGTAACTAGCTTTCAACAGTCCATGACGAAGAATTTTGGCAATCCATTCTGCATCCTTAACATCTGTTTTGCGTCCGGGGACAGCCTTCATGTGTTGAGCGTTCACAACTAAAAACTCAATATCTTCAGCTTCTAATAAATTTACAATTGGCTTCCAATATACACTCGTACTCTCCATGGCAACATGAGTACATTGATGTTGTTTGATCCAATCGAGCAGTTTTAATAGAAAAACTGTTTTGGTAGAAAACGTTTGAACCTCCTTTCCTTGTGGAGTAATAATACATGCAGTAATGTTGTCTTTATGAACATCCATACCACATGCTCTTTCAATGACTACTTCCATTGAAAACATCCTTTCTACGGCACTGAATATTATTGGAGGCTGGTGCAGCAACCAGAATAGGATTAAT
>NZ_JAHUWN010000056.1 GCF_019219025.1 Bacillus sp. sid0103
TGATAATCCAGTTCCAGTTAGGACGTCACCTGATTCAAAAAATGGTAGTAAGTGGTTGTTGATATATGGGTTGTTACTCAACCTGAAAGACGCCAAAGCAGCTAAATGACACCATAATGTAAATGCTTACGTCATGCAAAACTTTGCCGTTTCTTCTATTATATATAGCTCTCCACAGCGGACATCTTCCATCTGTAAAAAATTCGAACTAAAAAGACCCGCTTTACCCACTGCATTTAAAAATTCTTTCGGATAATAAGCCTTCTCATCAATTTGTCTGATATTTGGTTTAAGATGGTCATTAATTATTTGATTAAATACAACATTTTCTATTTTTTTATCCATATTGCAACTCCTAAAAAATAGTTTATGGAAAGGTATCTTCTCCATATTATCGGATTTTAAATTTTTATTACCATCCAATGAGCTGCTTTTTTCACCATCCATTTGTTGTTTATCAAAAAAAGGATCATGTCAATAACATGATCCCTTCTAACTTTAAATATTAGTAGACGCAAGTGCTTCCGCAAACCTTTTAATTCCTTCATCAATTGATTCTTCATTTTCCCTTGCAAATGTAAAACGAACAAAACCTTTTTGAGACCCCATCGTATAGCCAGGGACATAAATGACTCCCTTTTTGATCGATTCCTCCAATAGTTGCGTTTCATTCACCTCTTTTTTTATCTTGCACCAAATATTAATGCAGCCCATAGGGGTGGAATAATCAATTTCATCCTTTAAATAAAAATGTTATAAAAAACTGATTGATCCCTCAACAGGTGATGAGTTGGGAATAGCCTATTACTCTAAAAAGACTGGAAATTTGGTTAATAATATACAAGTTATCAATGCTGAAGATGAACTTTTAGAAAGCCGGAAATAAATCATTTCCGGCTTTTTTCATAACTTACCCGTTCCATTGCAGCTATCGCAAGTTTTGTGATCAACGCCTATGATTGTCTTGAACCAGATTTCCCCTTCGCCATTACAGACGGGACACACATCTTCCTGTTCTAAAATAGGTTCCATCCAAAGTTCTCCTTCCTCTTAATGCATATATTTCTTTAACTTTGAAATAAATCAGATGATAAGTATCGTTCCCCTGTATCGGGCGCCAAGCCTAGAACATTAGCCGTTGGCGGCAAGGATTTAGCAATTTGAAGAGCAAAATAGATAGATGCAGCACCTGATGCCCCAACCAAAATCCCCTCTTCACTGGCGAGACGCCGACATGTATCCTGAGCTTCTTCGTCATGAATCAATAAAATTTTATCGATAATGTCCCGATTTAAGATTTTAGGTATGAAACCTGGACCTGTGCCAGGAATTTTATGCGGACCTGGTTTCCCACCAGACAATACAGGAGAACCAGCCGGCTCAACAACATAGATTTTTAAATCTGGAATTAAATTTTGATCCTTTTTAAAAAATCCCTCTTGTATGAACAGTATAGGATTTTTCCTAACTGTCTACACAAGAGGGATAATATCATAACCTTTTTATAAATTCGAAGTATTTTAATGTTACAGCGGACTAAAACAGCAAGGTGATTTAAAACCATTGCCGTAGCGAACTAATTTTGATTTTATCAAATATAAACAAGGAAATGTGACACCCCATTGGTTTCGTCACTATTTTGCCCAGGAAGCCTATCGAAGTGGAGCCCCTCTCTTGTTTATCCAAAATACATTAGGACATAAGAAAGTAACTACCACAGAAATTTATCTGAAGGAAATCATGAAAAAGGAAAATGACGCAGCGCAGTACATTGATGAGAAAAAATATTAAAAAAGATTACCAATTTTGGTGTTGAAAGAGATGATATCATTCCCTGTGACCGCTTGAAAGAGATGACCCTGTTTTTTGCTTGATAAATTGGGACACTTTTTTCCAGTTTGAAACCTACATTTTTACATGGAGAGGCATACATGATTGCCTTGGTTAATCAGGTAGGCCCTTTTTTGGATATTTCCGGAAATCAATTAAAGGAATGCGCCATATGGCCCTACTGAACCGGCTACTAAAGGCTTCGACCGGTTTGACCGGTTCTCGGATTTTCCCCAGAATTCATCGCGTGCTTTTAAGGCTATCTGGACGGATTTCTTTATGAGAAATAGCGCTTCAGCCTCGCTTAAACCGCGTCGGGCAAATCCTTCGACAGTTGCCTGGTAACTGGCGGTGATAGCACAGTCAGCTCTCGCTGTAAAATAATCCGTATGTACCTGTTTGATAAGCTCCGGATTTTCCATAAGTATGGTTGCCGACCAAAGGCTGTCGTTCAAATCACAGCCATGACGCTCAAGCTCAGTTGCCATTGCACCGTCAAGTATAACTAGCGGGAATTTCTGTAATATGTTTTCAATAGGATTCATTGTAGTACCTCCGCTACAGTCAATTTTCTGTGATCCCGTAGAAATGATGAAAGGACGAGGACTTTCTATTTCTTATATCATCAGTGTCTGAGTTCATCAATATAGACCAAAGTTGGAAAAATGTCTTGGCCGTTACTTAAGTTAAACAGATTTTAGGTAGAGTCGAAGCGATGAATTTGGTTAGAAAGGACAGATTCTCCTGCGGAGAAGTCTGTCCAAAGTCAGGTGAAATTCATTCAGCAATGGATTGGATTAATAGCTTAACAGTCTGACAACCGAAGATTTTGTACGTTTTTTTATTTTATTTACAGTTTTTTACACCTCTCCCGATAGTATCAGTAGTATATTCCAGTTTAATGGATCTCTTACACCAGACCCTCTCTACTTAATATTCTCTATATACTGATCGAGTTCATCATGAGAATCTAATAGATTCTTCTTTCCACGATTTTTAATATAGTAGTAAAAATAGCATAAAGCAATGAAGGGTACTCCGCTATACAGAGCAATTCGTTGGCTTTGATCGAAAGCAAGTCCTACACAAGAAGCGAAACACAAAACAAAAGCAGTGATGGGCACAAAGGGATAAAGCGGTGTACGAAATTTCAAATGTGTAATATTCCCCCCCTCTTTAATAAAACGCTTACGAAACATATACTGCGATAACACAATTCCCATCCACACAATAACCACGGCAAATCCTGAAATAGCTACAAGCACTAAATAAACCGTATCTGGTGCAACTACACTAGAGAATAACGACAAACAGGCTACTGCCATACTTACAATTAACGCATTAAGCGGCACTCCTTTTGAGGTTACCTTTCCTAAGAGGGGGCTTATTGTTTTTTCGTTGGAAAGAGACCATAACATACGAGTAGATGCATAGAGACCGGAATTTGCTACGGATAATAAAGCTGTAAGAATAACGAAGTTCATGATATCAGCTGCATAAGGAATTCCTATATTATCAAAGACCATAACGAACGGACTTTCAATGACTCCCGCTTCTTTCCAAGAGATTAATCCAGATAATACAAATATAGCACCGATAAAGAAGAAAACGGTTCTCCAAATTACATTTCTAACGGATCGGGGTATGTCTTTTTCCGGATTTTCGCTCTCTCCCGCGGTAATTCCAATGAGCTCTGTTCCTGAAAAGGCAAAGTTTACGGAAATCATAGCCATTAAAACTGGAAGCAGCCCATTAGGAAAAAGACCTCCTTCACCAGTAAAATGTGAGAGCATCGGGGCAGATGCATGGCCTTTCATTGGTATGAAACCAAACATCGCAGCTCCCCCCAATATGATAAATAAAATAATGGTAATTATTTTAATTCCGGCAAACCAAAATTCTGCCTCCGCAAAAAATTTTACTGAAAAGGCATTTAGTAGAAAAAGGGTAATCGCAAAGATGACACTCCATATCCAAACGGAAGTATCAGGGAACCATCTCTTCATTAATAGACCGGATGCGGTAAATTCCGATCCTACTGTTACCACCCAGGTAAGCCAGTACATTACACCAATGGTAAATCCGGTAGCAGGACCGACATACTTTGTAGCATACGTTTGAAATGAACCGGTTACCGGCATGGCTACAGTTAATTCACCAAGGCACAGCATAACAAGATACATAATCAATGCCCCAACTAAATAAGCGAGAATCGTCCCTCCTGGTCCAGCTTGATTAATGGTATAGCCCGTGCTTAGAAAAAGGCCCGTTCCAATTACCCCTCCTAGCGAAATCATGAACAAATGTCTGCTTTTCATTGTACGCTTTAACTGATTTTGATCAGAATTATTTGCCTGTAGCATCCAGTTTCCTCCTTTGGTATAGGTAACCACGTGGCCAACCTATTAGGTCAATTCCTATTAAACTAGCATTTTTTATTATCTTTTAACGGCAACCTTAAAACAAACAACTTTTGGTTCGGTCATTTCTTGAAGTGCAAATTTAATTCCTTCACGACCTATACCAGAACCTTTTACCCCCCCAAAAGGCATCGCATCTATTCGATAATCGGAGCTGTCATTTACGATAACCCCGCCTACATCAAGCTTACGTACAGCCCCCAAAGCATAATCTAAATTTCGAGTGAAAATACCTGCTTGTAAGCCGAAAGCCACATTGTTAGATTGAAAAATAGCTGTATCAAGATCAGGAACACTATAAAGGGTAACAACTGGTCCGAAGACTTCTTCCGTTGCCAGCTTGCAATCAGCTGGTACATTCTCTAAAACAGTTGGGTAATAAAAAGATCCCTTTCGTTTGCCGCCACAAAGCAATTTTGCACCGCTTTCAACGGCTTCATTAACCCAACTCTCCACCCGCTTTGCTTCCTTTTCTGATATCATTGGCCCCATATCGGTTTCCTCTGAAAATTTATTACCCACTCGATACTTTAGAGTACGAGTAAGGAACCTTCCGACAAAGTCCTGATAAATCCCTTCTTGAACATATACTCTTTGCACTCCGAGGCAATTTTGACCTGCGGCCCAAAAGGCTCCGGAAACAGTTGATTCAACGGCTTCTTCTAAATCAGCGTCTTCCAGAACGATAACCGGTGAGTTCGATCCTAATTCCATACTGAACTTTTTCATGCCCGCCTTTTGCATAATCACTTGGCCAGTGGAAAGTCCCCCTGTAAAAGATATCATTCGTATCGCTGGATGGGTAATCAGGCTTTCTCCCATATCACTTGGATAACCGGTAATGACGGATAAAACTTTAGGAGGCAAACCTGCTTTTTCAAATGCTTCTGCCAATAAAAGAGCGCTTAATGGTGTAGCTGGTGCTGGTTTAACGATAATCGCATTTCCAGCAGCAATAGCTGGCCCCACTTTATGTGCAACAAGGTTTAATGGATCGTTAAAAGGCGTGATCGCCACAATGATTCCAATAGGAAAACGATAATAATATCCCATGCGATCTTCACTTCCCGGCATTTGGTCAAATAAAATCGTTTCTCCATTCATTCTCCTTGCCTCTTCAGCACTAATACGAAGAGTCTCAATACAGCGTAATACTTCTTTTCTTGCCTCTTTAATTGTTTTACTTCCCTCACATGCAATCGTGGTTGCAAATTTTTCTTTATGTTCATAAATCCAGTCAGCAGCACGACTTAGAATCGTGATTCTTTCGTGCGTCGACATGTCAGCAGCAATTTTTGCTCCCTTTTTTGCCTCCTCTATGGTATGAAGTACATCTTCCTCATTAGCGGCAGGGACAGTTGCGATTAAACGATTATCTTGGGGGTCGAAGACTTTTATGCTTTTGGAGCGGGATACCCACTTTCCAGCTAGAAACATCTTATTTTCTTTTGTCTGTGTCTCTATAAATGTCATTATGTAACCACCTCATATGACTAATTTTTTATTTTGTAATTTAATAGTGCAAAAGATTACAATTGACCGCGGCTAATATTAATTAAATCAATAAGAATAGAGAATCCGGTTTCCTTTCGGCCAGCTCCGGCACCAATAAGCGTGATCGGACCGGCTAAATCGCAATCATATGTAATCGCATTTTGTGCACCTGAGACTCCAGCTAAAGGATCTGTAATCGGTATCGCTTCGGGACCTACCTTTGCGATGACTTTATCACCATCTTTTATACATTTAGCAATAAGTTTCCACTTTTTCCCCTCAGATTTTGCCCATTGGATATCTTGTTGTGTAAGATGACTAATTCCTTCACATTCTACTTCTTCTCGTTTCATCGGAACGTTCATGACAATATTAGCAAGAATAGTAGCTTTATATTGTGCATCATACCCCTCGACATCACTTGTAGGATCTGCCTCTGCATAGCCAAGAGTTTGTGCCTCAGCCAATGCTGCCTCATAACTCAAGCCTTCTTCCATTTTGGTTAAAATATAATTGGTCGTTCCATTTAAAATCCCACGTATTTCAGAAATATTATTTCCTGCCAATGCAACGAGGGGCATTCTCAATGCAGGTGTTCCGCTCATAACGGTTCCTTCAAAGCCCCATCGAACATGATTCTTTCTGGCTAACTCAACTAGCTCTTGGTAAGCTAAAGAAACTGGGCCTTTATTACTCATTACTACATTCTTTCTGCTTTCAAATGCTGCCTTACAATGATCGATAGCAGGTTGGCCGGTTTTGACATCTGTGAAAGTAATTTCTACAATGGTGTCCGCATTACTTTCACGGATTGTCTGAAAACTATCCCATCCTCTTACCAAACCAGGGCTTTCCGGGTAACGATCAAGTTTCCCTGTTTCCTTTACAGCCTGTAATGCTTTTGCAATATCTAAGCCTTCTGGATGATAAAGAGATCCCTTAAGAAAATCGGAAATGGCAACAATTTTTGCATCAAAGGCAAGTTCGCTGAGTAACAATTCACCTTTTTCTTCTAAAATTTCTGCAAATCCTTGACCAACTACACCAAAACCAAGCAACGCAATTTTATGTGTCATACTCAATACCTCTTCCATTGTTATATTTTCACTTGCTGCTATTAACAGGCAATTGCGATTCTAAATGGGAAAAAGCTTGATCTAAATCCGAAATAAGATCTTCTGTATCTTCAATCCCTACGGAGATACGAACCAAACCTTCCGGAATACCAAGAGCTTTCCGTTCTTCAAGAGTACATTCGACATGGCTGGTCGTTCTTGCCGGTCCGTATATCGTTTCAACAGCTCCAAGATTTCCAGCTTTGTTTGCATATTGTAATTTTGGCAATAAAATTTTGATCGCCTCCATTTCATCTTTCAATACAAAACTTAATATTCCGCCGAAACCCTTCATCTGTTTCTTTGCAATTTGGTGATGTGGGTGTGTTTCTAATCCAGGGTAATAAACTGCTTCCACAAGCTTTTTCTTTTGCAGATACTTTGCAATCGCCATTGCACTCTTTTCTTGCTGTCGAACACGAAGTTTTAACGTTTTCATCCCTCTTAAAATAAGATAAGCTGACCACGGATCCATGGTTGCTCCATTAATTTCCCGATAGTGATAAACTCTTTTCATCAGTTCTTTGGAGCCGCACACCACACCCCCTAAAGCATCGGCATGTCCGCTTAAAAATTTAGTGGCACTATGGATGACGATATCAACTCCTAATTGAATTGGATTTTGATTAATAGGAGTAGCAAAAGTATTGTCTATTATCACCAATGCCCCCACCGATTTTCCAGCTCTCACCATTCTCTCAATATCCGTAATTTTCATGGTAGGGTTGGTTGGAGACTCCAAATATAAAACCTTACATCCTTTGGCCACTTCAGCTTCAATTTCTTCATGATTTCCAGTGTTGCATAACGTCACATCTACATTGATATTCGATAAGAATTCGGTAAAGATTTTATTAGTTGCCCCATAGGTGTCTTTTACGGATATTACCCGGTCTCCAGGCCTTAAAAATGTATATAAGGTGCTGCTAATAGCGGCCATTCCTGATGAGAAACCAATCGCTTCCTCCGCTCCCTCAAGAATTCGTACTTTTTCTTCAAAAGCTTGCACAGTTGGATTGGTCATTCGATTGTAAATATGTCCAGGTTTATTTCCGATAGCAACCTCTTGCCACTCATCCACGTCATCGTAATTGTAGGCTACACTAAGCACCACAGGAACTTGGGTTGCATTGTAAGCAAGAGATTCTTTTTCTCCTGCCCATACAGCTTTTGTACCGTCTTGTATATCTTTAAAGTTTCTTTCACTCATGTTTCTACCACCTCTCATTTTTATAATTTTGAAAATGTCCTTTTGTATCCCAACTAAATTTCATTAAAAAAAATCCCCCTTTACGCTAAATTGTTTGCACTTCTCATTTTTAATTAGTGCGTTTTTTGGACACCTTCTTACTAAGACGCTTTAAATTATACAATATATTGTATAATGTATAATACGCTGAATTATCTGAAAAATATCTGTATGAAGATTATATAATGGACCTTTTCCATTTTCAATGTAAAACTTTAAAAATATATTTTAAAATCTAACTGTCTAGTTTTAATAATTAAGATATATTTGTATTGGCTGGACTTAAAAAACCACAGCTCCGCTTCTTCCCTATTCTTTTAATTTTCCTAAAATAGGAATCTAATATGCATCGATTCATAACATATTAGACTTGGAGACAATAGATTTAAAAGGATAATGAGTTACTTTGGGACCATATTGAAGAATTTGGATGCTCATGCTAATATAAAAAGCGAGAATTTCTACTTTTTTTAACTTAGGGGGGAATAACTATCAAAAAGAGGTACCGATCACTAAAAGATCATGTATATGATTATATAGCCACAGAAATTCAGAATGGAACATTGCTTCCCAATCAAAAGATAAATGAAATAGCACTAAGCGAGAAATTAGAAGTAAGCAGAACCCCTGTGAGGGAAGCCTTAATTCAACTAGCTTCTGAAAATTTACTAGAGTCCTTTCCTCGAAGAGGATTTATCGTTAAGGAAATTGATACCAAGAAAAAGCTCGATGTTTTTAGTGTTGTTGGTGTACTAGATGCCTTTGCAGCTACTTTAGCTCTGGAGAATTTGACCGAAGATGACATGGAACTAATGGAAGAGTTGGTTAGGAAAATCGACCTTTCCATTTCTCAGAAAAATTATACAGATTATCAAAAATACCAAAACCAATTCCATAAAGTATACATTGATAAGTGTTACAACCCTACATTAATTGAGCTTCTTGATTCTTTACAGAATAGTTTTGTCAGGCAGATTTATTTAAGTAAAGACGAAGAAAAACTCTTTACATCATTAGAACAAATGAATGAACAGCATAAACAAATTATTGATTGCTTTAAGAATAAAGACAAAGAAAGCTTGGAGCACCTGATTAAGAATGAACATTGGAAAATAACTCATATCGATATGATATAGAATATATGGGGCCGGTTAAAAATGATTTACTAGAAAAATAATTTGAGTCAAATGATTTTCCTAGGTAAATTTCGATTCCCCTTAAAGACATGAAATGGCGCTCTTGTCAGCGCCCCCAGCCTTCCTCCACAATTTGAAACACCTGCCTCATGGCCTTATGCTCCATTTCGAAAAATTTTCCCCCAAGAAAAAACAGCGATTAGCTTATGCCATCGCTGTCTATATTCCCTAAATTAACCTGTAACTTCCGGTGAACGAATAGCATACTGTGCAAACGGTTAAAATGTACCCTATAGAGTAGACACCTTAAAAAAGGTCTGCGCTATAGGGTACTTTTATGTGTAATGAATAAAAAATGGGGAACTGGAGAAAAATCAAATGTCAAAAAAACACTTTACTGAAAAGGAAATGAGAAACCTATCCAATAATCCCTATGTCAAATCTGTAAGTTCAAAGGGAATTACGTATACAGATGAGTTTAAAAAGATTTTCATAGCTGAAAATGAGAATGGAAAATTACCACGCAATTTTTTGAAGAAAATGGCTTTGATGTTGAAGTCCTTGGTATTGTCAGAGTAAATAGATCAGCTTCTAGGTGGCGTGCTGCTTATAAGGAATCAGGAGTATTAGGGGCAGCCTTAAGGCAGTGTTTTTTCTTTAGAAATGTATGTTTTTAACGAAAATCTTTCAAAACTATGTAGAACTTGCTTCGGGCGGCAGCACTACGGACTGATCAAAAAGGAAAAACGTCTTTCTGCCATTCCGTACGTGTCGCTTTGGCACTAAATGGCCCGATAACCACGTTTTGTACGGCTAGCGCCTACAATCCGTAGGTTCCTGTTCCAGTTACGGCAAGCCGCCGTACCAAACGAGCCCAAAACCTATAAGAGCAAATACATAAGAAACAAAAGGAAAGCAGCCTGAGGGCTGCTTTTATTGTTTATTTTTCCCTTTTGCCTTACGAATCGTAAAACATCGTAAACCGACTAACCTTCCAGCCGGCAGGACACCCGAACCTATCCGGCTGAAAGCTAAAGCGGTAGTCGGCCAATCAAGGGGCAAAAGACTTTTTTGCTTTCGTACGCTTTCGCAACAGCAAAAAACTTTTTGTGCTGTTCCCTTGACCGGACGCCTATGCGTGTTTTTCGTTTCTCCATGCCAAAGGGGAAAAATAATCCCCTTTGGGGAACTTATTCACTTCGCAAGGCAAAAGAAAAAAGGGAAAAGAAAAAACGAAAAATGAAAGGGAGTTAGGAAAAATGGATTTTATGTCAATCTTTGAAGTCGTTAGAATCAAACAAGAAATAAAAGAATTCCCTGAACCTGAACTATAACCCGAATAATGGACACTAATTAAAAAGTGCCCTTTATTCGGGTTTTTCTATGTCCTCAGAAAGAAAACCCGTTTATAATAAAAGAATTATTGTGGACGGAGGATTTACATGAGTAAGAATTTATTTACGGAATATCAGATTAAAGAATTGGAGAAGAACCCGAACGTTTTACGTGTATCAGAACGGGTATTTCCTATAATTCTGACTTCAAAGTAACGGCTGTAATGGAGTATAAAACTGGGAAAATTCCTTCTCAAATCTTTATTGAAAATGGATTTAACCTTGAAGTGATAGGTAAAAGCCAGCCCAAAAGATGTCTTCAAAGATGGCGTGATATCTATGAGAAGTTTGGTGAACTTGGTCTTCAATCAGAGCGTAGAGGAAAGGCAAGTAGTGGTCGACCTTCTTCAAAAGATCTCTCTGTAGAAGAAAAACTCAAAAAGGCTGAAGCTAGAATCAAATTTTTAGAAGCAGAAAATGACTTCTTAAAAAAGCTAGAGGAACTACAGAGGCAGGCGTTGAAGAAGAAACGGTTTTAACTCCTTCAGAGAAATTTCAACTTATTGAACACACCATTCGTCAACACCAGTTAAAGAACTTAATCAGTTATTTATGTGAATTAGCTGAAGTGAGTAGAAGTGGATACTATGCTTGGTTAAAGGCTGCCACTGTTCGCCAACGTAGAGATGTTGAGGATGAACTGGATATTGAACTAATCCAGTTTATCTTTCACCAGAAAAAGGAAAAGGTCGGGGCTTTACAAATCAAAATGATCTTAGAAAATGATTATTTTGTGGAAATGAATCATAAGAAAATACGAAGGTTAATGCGCAAATATCAACTCATTGCTAAAGTTAGAAGGGCAAAGCCTTATAAAAAAATGGCAAAAGCTACTCAAGAACATCGAACATGCCCTAACTTATTAAATCGTGAATTTAATCAAGAAGAGCCTGGCAAAGTGTTATTAACTGATATTACTTATCTATATTATTCAAATGGTCAAAAAGCTTATTTATCCTGTGTAAAAGATGGTAGTTCGAACGAGATATTAGCCCATTATTTGTCCACTTCTTTAGAGATGGATATTGTTTATAAAACATTGAGAAGACTCGATGAAGCTATGTATGATGGGTTTCATCCTGAGGCGATCCTACATTCAGATCAAGGGTTCCATTATACTCATCCCCTCTTCCAAGAAAGAGTAAAGAAATTGGGTATCATCCAATCAATGTCCCGAAAGGGAAATTGTTGGGATAACGCGCCAATGGAATCATTCTTTGGTCATTTTAAAGATGAGGTTGATTATAAAGTCTGTGAGAGTTTAAGTGAACTAAAACAGTTAGTGGATTCATATATCGAGGAGTACAATAATGATCGTTACCAGTGGGGATTAAATAGGATGACCCCGGTACAATACGAGGGCACTGAAAAAGTCCAATATCTAAATTAGGCAGTTGAAAGTTTCAATTGAATTGAACTTTCAACTGCCTTTTTAATTTATAATTAATGATATTAAATGTATGTAG
>NZ_JAHUWN010000057.1 GCF_019219025.1 Bacillus sp. sid0103
CTATTATGGGGTTGGAATTACATGTCCGGTTGATGAATCTGACAACATCCTTAATCAAAATGATCTTGCTTTAGGAAGGGCCCTTGGAAAACGTGTGGCCGAAACAACCAAAAAGTTTGTTGGAAATCAGCATTCAGTGGTCAGGTAATTTATAGTTTTTCGAAAAACAAAAATTATGGATTTATAGATAGGAGAAGTACCCCGTTAGTGTCGCAAACGATGGAAAAGTTGTAAATATAATGGAGAAATTTGGGTGATTATATTAAAGAGCTTCAAATTATTAACTTTTAAATGCTATAAGTTATTGATCGATCGCCGTCAAGTTTTGTCACCAAAGCGGAGGATCAGGTCTGAATAATTAAAAAGGGAGAAATGAAAACAATGAGTAAAGTATGGTTTATTACAGGAACTTCGTCAGGATTCGGACGACAATTTGTGCAGCAGCTGCTTCAAGCAGGAGACAAAGTGGTCGCTACGCGCGCAAACTTGAATCTATTCAGGATTTTAAAGAACTGGCACCGGATCGTGTTCACCTCGCTGCTTTAGACGTGACAAACAAGGAGCAAATTCAATCCGCCGTTCAAGAAGCCGTTGACGTTTTCGGGAAAATCGATATTGTGGTAAATAATGCCGGATACGGACTGTTCGGAATGATGGAGGAGTATACGGATGAACAAATCCGGAAGCAGTTCGATGTCAACGTGTTCGGTGTATTAGATGTCATCCGAGCGACACTACCCGTCTTTAAACGTCAAGGATCGGGCCATTACGTTAATTTTTCATCCTTCTTCGGAACTTGGTCCATGCCACCGTACAGCATATACGCTGCATCCAAGTTTGCAGTTGAAGGATTCTCCGAAGCGTTCGCGCAAGAGTTCGCAGGCTTCGGGATCAAGACGACGATTGTCGAACCTTCTGTGTTCGCAACAGAGTTTTTTGGTGGATCGATGCAGCATACCGAGAAGAAACAAGAATATGCTCCGCTGTATGAAGGATACGAGAAAGGTATGTCGAACATCAAGACCGGCGACCCGGCAAAAGCAGTGCAACTGATTATTTCCGTTATAAAAAGCGACAATTCGCCGCTTCGTTTGGCAGTTGGATCTCAAGCTGCATATACAATTCGCGAAGCGTATATCAAACGGCTAGAAGAGGTCAACACATGGTTTGAGCGTTCGGCTGAAGCTGACTAATTGAATAAAAGGCTGAAACACAAGCGGCGGTCTAAGACTTTCTTTTTAGGGTCATTTACCCGTCGCTGTATTCTAAAAACATTAATTTCGTGAGACAATACCTTATGTTTCGTCCAATGCCGCGAGATTGGTAATGAATTAATCATTGCAATATTGCTTGATACTTACTTACTAGTAGGTTATGTCGACAAGTGGCAGTAACATTGAAAGTAGAACACAAACGTTAGCCCGCATATTACATGCTATTGAAAAATACTGCTACTATTTATTGCTAGCGGATTGGTGTTCAGTCATTCATGGGGATTGTTTAGTAAAAAAATTTAAGGATGGTTAAAATGTCAAACTTACAATTCGCTGAATTATGCGTAAAACGTGCCGGTCTCACAAGAAACCTGCCAAAAGGAAAAGAAGAACTTCAATGGGTTTCCAATACTGCTATTTTAATTTATGGAGAAAAAGACGCAGTTTTAGTGGATACTTTTACTACAATTGAACAAAACCAAAAATTGATTGATTGGATAAAGTCTTTTGATCGTAACTTAAAATACATCTATATCACGCATGGTCACGGAGATCATTTCTTTGGAATCAAACAAATAAAAGAGGCATTTCCCAATGTTAAAGTACTAGCAACAAAAGGATCTGTTGAAGTGAGTTATAAACAAGGAAGTCCAAAACATATTGAAAGTTTTTGGGGTAAATTATTCCCAAATCAAATTCCTCAACCCCAAGTTTTTCCTGATGGAATCGATTCAAATTCTTTTGAACTTGAAGGACATAGGTTAGAAATTATTGAAGCTGGATTTACGGATACAGCAAATACAACGTCATTATGGATTCCAGATATTGAATTACTAGTGGCAGGTGATGTTGTCTACAACGGGATCCATCAGCATCTGGCTGAAACAACAGAGAGTTCTCGACTTGAATGGATCCAAGCGATCGATCGCTTGAAAGAACTAAATCCCAAATTTGTTATTGCGGGTCATAAAGTCCCTGAAAATGATAATAACCCAAAAATTTTGGATGAAACTAAACAATATCTGTTAGACTTTATTCGTTTGGATAAAGAAACAGTCACCGTTTTAGATTTATACAATGCAATGCTTAATCTTTATCCAAATCGAGTAAACCCTGGAGCGATTTGGGGATCAGCAAATGCTGTCAAAGCTTAATTAAAAGGGATCTTCGTTAGTATTAAAATGCACATTAGTTCTACAATGGCGGTCAATAAATGATGAAAAACAGCCTTAATTTTAAATAAAGCTTACAATGCTCTTCAAACTATTAAATAGGAGTGATTGAGATGGATAAAACAACAAAGAGCGACTGGGAAACCGCATTCGCGAATAAGTCTCAAGCCGCATTTGCCGAGGCCTTCGCAGAAGATGTAATGTTCGAAGCCACAGTATTGAACGCCACTATCACAGGTAGGGAAAACGTTCAGAAGGTGTTGGGAGAAGCCAGCAAAATCTATGAAAGCTTGACGTTTACGAGAAACACGACTGCCGGTCTTCTGGAGTATAAAGAATGGGAAGCACAGACATTTGACGGCGTACATCTCAAAGGTGTCACTGTGCTTACGCGGAACGAAAATAAAGCAATCGCGCATATTGCGATACATCACCGCCCTCTGGGAGGCGCATTGAAATTTTCCGCAGTGTTAAGAGATCGCCTTTCCGGCGAAATTGACTCATCTTACTTTTATTCCGAGTAAGGAGAATAAGGAAAGTAAAGTTCGAAGTCGTTATTTATTTTTGACAGGAGATGACTGTGGACAAGCAGTCCACTCTTCCATTTAATCATAGAAGGAGTGAACATTTTATGAATAAACAATCGGGTTTTACGAGAAATAATGTGGAAATAAATGCTGAAGGAACCATGCTCAGAGGATGGATTTATTTGCCGCAACGCGAAGATAATAAGCCGATACCGGCCATTGTGATGGCGCATGGATATGCGGGACTGAAGGAGATGTTTTTGAAGCCTTACGCTGAGAAGTTCGCCGCCAACGGATTTGCAGTATTATTGTTCGATCATCGGAATTTTGGAGACAGCGATGGAACCCCAAGGCACGAAATCGATCCTTGGCAGCAAGTGGAGGACTACCGGCATGTCATAACATACGCCAGCTCGCTACCGGAAGTCGACAGCTATGAAATCGGAGTATGGGGCACAAGCTACAGCGGCGGACATGTCTTGGTTGTCGGCGCAACCGATAAACGAGTAAAGTGCGTCGTATCCCAAGTTCCGACGATAAGCGGCTCGAAAATTGCGCTAAGAAGAGTGAACGGAGACGCGCTTACGGAGCTGCTGGACTCGTTCGCCGATGATAGATTAAACCGGCAGCGCGGCGGAGACCCCGTTTATTATTCGGTCGTTCCCGGCGGTGAATATGAAAATAGCGTCTATAAATCGAAGGATGCAATTGAATTCTATACGAAAGGCTCAGAGAAATTCATTAACAAAGTTACGCTGCGTTCGATTGAATTATCAAGAGGTTATGAGCCGGGAGCTTTTATTGCCAATATTAGTCCTACGCCGCTGTTAATGTTGGTTGCAAAAAACGATTTTATAACTCCTACCGATCTGGCACTTGCTGCATACGAGCAAGCATTGGAGCCCAAAAAACTGGTGCTGATACCGGGAGGACATTTTGACCCGTACTCGCAATATTTCGATCAATCGAGCAGCGCAGCCGTGGAATGGTTCAAGACACATTTGCTCGATTGGGAGTAATTTTCAATGAAATTATTTTTTCCATTTCATCGCGCTAATTCGCTCGTACAGATTTAATCGTTATTATTCTAAGGTTACATCACAATAATCACCGTCATGGGTTTTATTATAAAAATAAGATTTTATAAAAAGGGGAGAGACAACATGTATGAAAGATTTTTGGTTCCAGTTGACGGTTCCGAACACTCCAAACATGCATTGAAATCGGCTAAATGGTTGGCGCAAAACATGGGGATAAATGCCCGTATAACGCTGCTTCATATCATTCCTAGCAACAATATCAATACAGTTGCTTACGGAGTGGATATTGAACAATTGCAAGTAGAGGAAGTTAGGAGGATTTTAGAGGAATCCGCACAAGTCCTTTCAGGGTCATCTATACAATATGATAGCGAATACCATATTGGAGATCCTGCAGAGACGATATGCAAGAAGGCAAAAGAGGGAGATTACGACCTGATCGTAATGGGCAGCAGGGGACTTAGCCTCTTTTCAGAACTGCTCGTGGGAAGTGTAAGCCATAAAGTGGTCCAGCATGCGCATTGTGGTGTAATGATTGTAAAGTAAATATAAGGTGATCGTTACCTCAAGTACTAAGAGAAAAAGTACAAGAAGTAAGCCAGCTCGTATTTACCATCATGGTACAAATTCTATCGGAAGATGATTTCAAGTGAAATGTACTAATTGTTAAAAGACTAGTTCGTATCCGTAAAGAAAAATAATACTAAAGGAGTTGAAGGGTAAATGGCAGAGCACGTTCGAATCGGGAAAACAGATTTATATGTCAATCCAATTGGTTTAGGAACAAACGCAGTAGGCGGTCACAATCTTTTTCCTAACCTTGATGAAGAAACTGGAAGGGAATTAGTTCGCGCAGGGCTGGCACACGGGATAAATTTATTGGATACAGCTTTTATCTATGGTCCCAAACGTTCCGAGGAGATCATTGGTGAAGTCGTAAAAGAAAACGGTAATCGCTCAGAAATTGTGATTGCGACGAAAGCAGCCCATAAATTTGTCGGTAATGAAGTTGTGATTGATAATTCTCCTGCTTTTTTAAAACAATCTGTCGAAGAGAGCTTAAAACGTCTTCAAACGGATTACATTGATTTATTTTATATTCATTTCCCTGATCAGGATACGCCAAAGGATGAAGCCGTCGGAGCCCTAAAACAATTGAAGGATGAGGGAAAAATCAGAGCGATCGGTGTCTCTAATTTTTCGATTGAGCAATTGAAAGAAGCCAATAAAGATGGTTATGTGGATGTCTTTCAAGGGGAGTATAATCTGCTAAGCCGCGGGGCCGAGAAAGAGTTGTTCCCTTATGTTGCTGAGCATACCATTTCCTTTATACCGTACTTCCCGCTTGCTTCAGGATTATTAACGGGCAAATATAACAAAAATACCGATTTAAGTGAAAAAATGAGAAAACGCCCACAATTCCGAGAGGGCGTTTATGAGGAGAACCTGGAAAAAATCGAGAAAGTTCGTAAAATTGCCAGTGAAAAAGGGACTGAAGTTGCCCATGTCGTTCTTGCCTGGTATTTAACCCGTGAAGCCATTGACGTAATCATTCCGGGAGCAAAAAGGGCAGAACAAGTCTTGCAAAATCTGAAAACACTGGAAGTCCATTTAACGATTGAAGAAATTCAAGAAATTGACAGGATTTTTTCCTAAAAATAAAATATGGTGGGAAACAGGAAAACACAAATTATCGATCTGGCACTGAAACTAATTCGTGAAAAAGGTTATGTAGCCATTAGCTATGATGATTTATCCAAAATATTGGGTGTGACGAAAGCAAGCATCCATTATCATTTTGAAAAAAAGGAGGATTTGGGAGTTGCTGTTACCGAACATTTGCTTCAAAATTTGCAGGACTTTTCCTCGTTCATTACAAATTCTAACCTGACTGTTGAAGAAAAAATCAAGAGTTTTTATGAGAGACAAATTGTTTTATGTGACGGTGGGATATGCCCCGTATCATCTCTTCAGTCTGATTATGAATCCCTTCCTGAAAAGGTAAGGCAAAAAGTACGAGAAATCAGTCAGTTAGAAATAACGATTATTAAAAATATTCTTAAGGTAACACTGGAAAATAGGGGAGCCGAAGAAATTGAATCATTAGCTTTTGCCATCGTGTCTTGTATGAAAGGAGCAATACAATACGAACGGGTACTGGAAAAGCAGATATTGCCGCAAGCAATGAATGAAATATTCGCCTTTTAAAAAGTTAAAAGGCGGTTTTAAGTGAGTTATACTTACCTACTAATGGGTAATAAAGAAATGTTTATCGATATTTCAGATTCTGCGATGAGGCTTGCTTATCCGACGACGCTTGATGATGATTTTTACTCATTTCTAGCATCAAAGGCGAATATTTATTCCTCCAATACCGGAACCATGATTGCGGGTCCTATTGATGCAACTGTTCAAGCTAATGGAAATTGGATGATGGGAGATTTGTCTAGGCTGCAGCTTACTGTGAAGGGTGATTTCTACATTGGTTATATCCAAACGACTGATTTTCCTTTCATGCCGGCAATCAGCTTAGATACAGATTCACAATTTTTTGGTCATTCCTATTTGCTTGACAGAGGATTTTGGTCTAAAGGAACCTATGAAACAGGTAACATTATGATTCGCGCGGTAATGGATTATGAAGCTGACAGCCCGAAGATAACATCACCGCTTAATGGCAAGTATACGAACTACGCTATTGTGAAAATCGATCTGGAAAGTTCCATCAAATTTACGTAATGCACGCGGGGCGAGGATAGAGGTAAGTGTAAAAGACTTGTACGGCAATGTTACAAAGCAACAAACAAAATGTAAGTTATTTATCAATACGAATAAATAAAAGTATGAAGGGGAAAGGGAGATATTCTTCCTTTCCTTTAATGTTGACAAATTTCTTCTTTTTGGATTCATTTCACAAATAAAAATATTAAGCAGCACCAATTGGGAGGAATTTGTGATGTTATGGATAATGTTGATATTTTTTACTATCATCCTTCAATTTGGTTTCGTATTATTTGTAGGATTTCGGAATCCATCAAAAACAACTGCATGGCTGGCGATTATTTTTTTATTTCCCAATATCGGCTTTGTCATGTATGTGTTTTTAGCAAAAGATTATCAAATAAGGACCTTCGCTGCAGGAGAAAACTTGAAGGGGTCCAAGCTGCCTGAAGATGTAATGAATAAATTAAACATTACTTCTTTTCCTGATAAGTTCACAAAAACACCGTTACGCAAGCAGCGGCGGCTGCTTGAATTACTCCAAACCATTTCTGAATCCCCAATTACCACGTGTAACGATATTCAAATTTATAACAATGGAAAGGCCACTTTAACTGCCATAATTGAAGAGTTGGAAAAAGCAAAAGACCATATACACATGGAATACTATATTATTCGGTCAGACAAAATCGGCAAAAGGATCCAGCAGATTTTAATTCGTAAAGCAAAAGAAGGAGTTAAGGTGCGCCTGCTATATGATGGATTGGGCAGTCTTGAATTAAGCAAATCCTTTATTCAAGAATTAAAGGATGCCAATGTTGAAATTAATGTATATTCGCCGATAACCAATGCATTTTTTAATAAAAAGCTCAATTATCGAAACCATCGAAAAATTGTTATCGTGGATGGTACCACTGGTTTTTTAGGAGGCTATAACATTGGAGATGAATATTTAGGCGAAAGTAAGAAATTTGGTTTTTGGCGGGATACCCATTTGAAAATAAAGGGGGAGGCTGTATTTCCTCTGCAAAATATCTTTCTTAATGATTGGAATCAGGCCAGTAAACAAGAAATTAGTCAGGAGAGTTACTTTCCTGTACAAGAATGTTCAGGAACTAAACAATTACAGATTGCGGCGAGTGGACCTAACGCCCATATGAATAATATTTTGGAGCTGTATTTTGGCGCTTTAAATGCAGCAAATGATCGAATCTATATTGCGACGCCCTATTTTATTCCGGATCAGAGTATATTGGTTGCACTCAAAACAGCTGCTCTATGCGGGGTTGAGGTAAAAATTATCCTCCCGTCCCTTGAGGACCATATACTTGTGAAATGGGCAGCATTTTCCTATATGGAAGAATTAATGTTTGCGGGAATTAAATTTTATTATTATAACAATGGTTTTATTCATTCTAAAGTTATGATTGTAGATAATATCCTTGCATCTGTCGGTACAGCTAATTTAGATATGAGAAGCCTATTTGATAATTTTGAATTAAATGCTGCCATTTTAGATGAAGAAACCATAGAACTTCTCGTTAAGGATTTCCATCATGATCTAAAATATTGCAAGCAAATTGAAATGACAGAGTTTTGTAATCGCTCAAAATATCAGCGGGCAAAAGAAGTTTTATCAAGAATGCTCTCACCTCTGCTTTAAATTGGTATATTGACATTAGGGTGTACATCCCCGATTTAATATGATTTTTAGGTCATTAAACTCGTCATATAAGTTAAGAGATGGAAAGAGTACTAGAAGAATATATTACCAGTCTTTAGTAAAAAGTTTAGGAGCCTTTTATGCTGCTCTTGATAATAAATCAACAAGACCACGTACTCATTTTTTTAAATATGGGCTTGTAGACTTAGTTATTTAACCAGCCACAAAAAGGAATATTACATAGGCTAAGTCTAACATTATGTTTTTAAAATGAGGGGATAGGCGCATGCACCAGTATTGGTAGATGAATTCAAAGGGGAGCGGGCAGCTCCTTGACCATGTGATTGTCAGCCATAGCGGTAAGCATGTCAGCCTAAAGGAAAATGACATCTATAAAAATACCAATATAGCAAAGGGGATATTTCCCCTTTGCTTGAAAGGAGGATTTTTTCATAATCATTATCGTATCTGATTTTTATAAAGATGAGACACAAGCCATTGAAAAGGCAGGTCTGAAAGAGGAAATCGATTATCATCCATTTGAATACGGTTGAAAGTCTAAGAAAATCTATAGTCTACCATTTTTTGAAGCTATGAACGAAAAATATAAACCCACAAAAAATACGATGATTTTATCAGTATAAAATTGGAAACGAAAAAACATCGGCTGGATCAGCGCCGATGTTGGTTCACGAATTGATAAAAAGGAACATTCACTAAAGAGGAGTATAGTGAATGTTCCTTTTTACTTTTTTATATTTTTTTGTAGGTGGTTTACGTATTTCGGATTAGATAATCAAATGCACCTAAGGCTGCATTAGCACCCGATCCCATAGAAATAATGATCTGCTTGTAGGGACTGTTCGTACAGTCGCCTGCAGCATACACTCCAGGGATGTTGGTAGCGCCATGCTTATCGACAACAATCTCACCGAAGCGAGTACGTTCAAGCGTTACGCCTAACCAATCGTTATTTGGCACAAGGCCGATCTGAACAAACACACCTTGCAATTCAATGTGATGAACGGCTCCCGAATCACGCTCAATGTAGCGTATAC
Organism: Bacillus sp. sid0103; assembly: GCF_019219025.1. The sequence continues at coordinate 9,396 of NZ_JAHUWN010000057.1, forward strand.
CATTTACCTTATTAGTGCCGGTAATTTCTTTTGTTTGAACGTTCTTTAGGACAGTCACATTAGGCAGACTGTTAAGGCGGTCTTGCAGTACTGCATCAGCTTACAGCTCTGGCATAAATTCTAGAACAGTTACATGTTTAACAATGCCTGCGAGGTCGATTGCAGCCTCAATACCAGAGTTTCCGCCACCAATAACAGCTACATGTTTCCCTGCAAATAATGGACCGTCACAATGAGGACAGTATGTTACACCTTTGTTTTTGAACTCTGCTTCTCCAGGTACACCAACATTGCGCCACCGAGCACCTGTAGAAAGGATTACAGTCTTACTCTTTAGAACAGGTCCGCTTTCAAGTTCAATTTCGATGAGATCCTTTTTCTCCAAACGTTTGGCACGCTGTAAATTCATCACATCAATGCCGTACTCTTTCACATGCTCTTCCAAACTTGCTACGAGCTTAGGCCCTTCCGTGTATTTCATACTAATAAAGTTCTCAATACCCAAAGTGTCCATAACTTGACCGCCAAAGCGTTCAGCAACAATGCCTGTACGAATACCTTTTCGTGCTGCATAGATTGCTGCACTTGCACCAGCCGGACCGCCCCCAACAACAAGCACATCGTATGGATCTTTATCGGCAAACTCTGATGCATCTGCTGTATTACCCATTTTGGCAAGAATTTCTTCAAGGGTCATACGACCACTTCCAAAGACTTCACCATTTAGGTAAACAGCTGGGACTGCCATAATATCTTTACTTTCTATCTCTTTCTTGAACGTCACACCATCAATCATGGTATGCGTAATTCCAGGGTTGAAAATACTCATCAGGTTGAGCGCCTGTACAAAGTCAGTACAGTTGTGGCAGCTTAGGCTGATGTAAGATTCAAAATGATATTCGCCTTTAATGTTTTTGACTTGATCAATTACCTTCTGATCAACCTTTGGAGCTCTTCCGCTAACTTGCAGCATAGCTAATACTAAAGAAGTAAATTCGTGTCCCAGAGGAATACCAGCAAAAGTGACTCCAGTATCTTCGCCAACACGATTCACACTAAAGCTAGGCGTTCTCGGTAATTGCGTCTGTACTACTGTTATTTTTTGTGACATGCTGGCTAATTCATACACTAGAGCCAGCATGTCACGGGATACATCATCGGATCCAGGATTTACTTTTAGCAGCACATCGCCCTCCATCAATTGAAGATATTGGGCTAATTGTGCTTTTATATCTGCTTCTAGTATCATTATTGACAGGTCTCCTTAAATTTTTCCTACAAGATCCAGATTTGGTTTAAGGGTTGCCGTACCTTCTTGCCATTTAGCTGGGCAAACTTCACCTGGATTGTTACGAACATATTGTGCTGCTTTGATTTTGTTAATAAGTGTGCTTGCATCACGTCCAATGCCATCTGCGAAGGTTTGCGGAAACACTTGCGTCTACTAATATTTAAAGTTAGAAGGGATCATGTTATTGACATGATCCTTTTTTGATAAACAACAAATGGATGGTGAAAAAAGCAGCTCATTGGACGGTCTTAAAAATTTAAAATCCGATAATATGGAGAAGATACCTTTCCATAAACTATTTTTTAGGATTTGCAATATGGATAAAAAAATAGAAAATGTTGTATTTAATCAAATAATTAATGACCATCTTAAACCAAATATCAGACAAATTGATGAGAAGGCTTATTATCCGAAAGAATTTTTAAATGCAGTGGGT
>NZ_JAHUWN010000058.1 GCF_019219025.1 Bacillus sp. sid0103
GGTCATCTATACAATATGATAGCGAATACCATATTGGAGATCCTGCAGAAATGATATGCAAGAAGGCAAAAGAAGGAGATTACGACCTGATCGTAATGGGCAGCAGGGGACTTAGCCTCTTTTCAGAACTGCTCGTGGGAAGTGTAAGTCATAAAGTGGTCCAGCACGCTCATTGTGCTGTAATGATTGTAAAGTAAATATGAGGTGATCGTTACCCCAAGTACTAAGAGAAAAAGTATAAGAAGTAAGCAAGCTCGTATTTACCATCATGGTACAAATTCTATCGGAAGCCGAATTCAAATGAAATGTACTAATTGTAAAAAGACTGTTCGTATCCATAAAGAAAAAATAATACTAAAGGAGTTGAAGGGTAAATGGCAGAGCACGTTCGAATCGGGAAAACAGATTTATATGTCAATCCAATTGGTTTAGGAACAAACGCAGTCGGCGGTCACAATCTTTTTCCTAACCTTGATGAAGAAACTGGAAGGAAATTAGTTCGCGCAGGACTGGCACACGGGATAAATTTTTTGGATACAGCTTTTATCTATGGTCCCAAACGTTCCGAGGAGATCATTGGTGAAGTCGTAAAAGAAACCGGTAATCGCTCAGAAATTGTGATTGCGACAAAAGCAGCTCATAAAATTGTTGGTCCTGAAGTTGTGATTGATAATTCTCCTGCTTTTTTAAAACAATCTGTCGAAGAGAGCTTAAAACGTCTGCAAACGGATTACATTGATTTATTTTATATTCATTTCCCTGATCAGGATACGCCAAAGGATGAAGCCGTTGGAGCCCTAAAACAATTGAAGGATGAGGGAAAAATCAGAGCGATCGGTGTCTCCAATTTTTCGATTGAGCAATTGAAAGAAGCCAATAAAGATGGTTATGTGGATGTCTTTCAAGGGGAGTATAATCTGCTAAGCCGCGGGGCCGAGAAGGAGTTATTCCCTTATGTTGCTGAGCATACCATTTCCTTTATACCGTACTTCCCGCTTGCTTCAGGATTATTAACGGGCAAATATAACAAAAATACCGATTTAAGTGAAAAAATGAGAAAACGCCCGCAATTCCGAGAGGGCGTTTATGAGGAGAACCTGGAAAAAATCGAGAAAGTTCGTAAAATTGCCGGTGAAAAAGGGACTGAAGTTGCCCATGTCGTTCTTGCCTGGTATTTAACCCGTGAAGGCATTGACGTCATCATTCCGGGAGCGAAAAGGGCAGAACAAGTCTTGCAAAATCTGAAAACACTGGAAGTCCATTTAACGAATGAAGAAATTCAAGAAATTGACCGGATTTTTTCCTAAAAATAATATGATGGGAAACAGGAAAACACAAATTATCGATCTGGCACTGAAACTAATTCGTGAAAAAGGTTATGTAGCCATTAGCTATGATGATTTATCCAAAATATTGGGTGTGACGAAAGCAAGCATCCATTATCATTTTGAAAAAAAGGAGGATTTGGGAGTTGCCGTTACCGAACGGGTGCTTCAAAATTTGCAGGACTTTTCCTCGTTCATTACAAATTCTAACCTGACTGTTGAAGAAAAAATCAAGAATTTTTATGAGAGACAAATTGTTTTATGTGACGGTGGGATATGCGCCGTATCATCTCTTCAGTCTGATTATGAATCCCTTCCTGAAAAGGTAAGGCAAAAAGTACGAGAAATCAGTCAGTTAGAAATAACGATTATTAAAAATATTCTTAAGGTCACACTGGAAAATAGGGGAGCCAAAGAAATTGAATCATTAGCTTTTGCCATCGTGTCTTGTATGAAAGGAGCAATACAATACGAAAGGGTACTGGGAAAGCAGATATTGCCGCAAGCAATGAATGAAATATCCCGCCTTTTAAAAGGTTAAAAGGCGGTTTTAAGCGAGCAAACTTACCAGTCTCCAAGAAGGTAAAAAAATTAAAACCATCCTTTTCTATAATTCTAGCGTCGGCTGTCTTAACAATTTACATATGGAAAATAGCATGGGCAGCTATGCCACAGAATTTAGTAAACGGAATCCGGAAACGGGAAAATTGGATGGTCCATCATGAAGATTGATTATGCAAAAGCCCCAGAAGGCTGGAGTAAAAACCTAAGCACTGTTTGATCAAAAGCCTGTTTTTACTGGAGATGAGTGGAAGGTGTTAATCGAAGGGCAGCATCTTCTTGGTGATTTGGCAACTGAAAAGGATATGAAAATCGTGTATCACCAAAAAGTTATTGATTTTGTATAAAGTGAAGTCTAAATAATCTAAAAAATGTAACCGTTTTCTATACTAGTAAATAGCGAAGGGTATCCATGAGTGGCCGTCCTTATATTTGGCATAAGTGGGGCTGAAACCAGGGGCAGATGTACATGTCTTTGTGGTGATAGACTTAACATCTTTCGTTAAATCATGTGGAAAATAAAGGATGAAGAATTTTAACAAAAACTTCTGACAAATAAGATGTGCTGGATAGTATAAATGACTATCCTGCTTTTATTAGGAATAGGTTTTATCATTTAAGAATTTTAGAAGAACATTTATTACGCCTTTAACTCTCTAAAAATATGTTTAAAGATTTGAAATGATAAAGTGTTGAAATAATTAACCACTCATTGTAAATGATATCTTCTTTGTTTCTATTCCTCCGATTTAAAAGCCCTTCTAAGCTTGAGCATACATTCTCCACATTTTGCTGGAAGGGCTAAATTCATAACTAACACAAACAATGAAAAAATTCAGCGTTTAATTCGTTATATTAACTTCATTTTTATCGATTTCTTCCATTTGCTTTAATCTATTCTTTATGTGTTTGTTGGAAATAAATAACATTGCTATGAATAAAATTAGACATCCACCCATAATCAACAAGAAAAATTGCAACCAAGTATTGAGAACTGAAAACTCCATTCAAATCCCCCTCGATTTAATGACTTGTCTCTAATTATTTCTATGTATGTAAAAAAAATCCTCCTATTGAAGTGCAATAATTATAGGTTTGACCTTTTTAAGGTAAGTATTTATTTGACCTTTACATTGGTTATGGAAAAGAAATCAAGATTAATGATGGATTCAAATTCATCTTGGATTTGAATTCTTTTATTTAAAGAATCAATTTTCATTACAAATCCAATACGGGAAGTAAAAAATCCGTCTTTCCATGTAGTAATTTCTAAAAGTAATTTGGTTTCCATGCTATTAGATAATAGCTGTTCCATCTCTTCTATTTTCATTTCATCCAGCAGTGGTCTAGGAGTTTTTTGATCATTCTTCCAAAGATCCTTTAACATTTTGATGGATTCCGGCATGAAAAACCCATGCCACAATGTCATCAGGCTAGAACACATTCCTTCTGTGGAATATCCATGCTGGACACATTACAAGAAAAAATTTACTTTAGCCGCTCTCTTCTCCTTCCCAATTGTTTAGCCGCTTGCTGAGCTTTTTCTTGTTCAGGGTTGGAATAGAGTGCAGCTGTTGTTGTAGAAGAATGTCCAAGCTGGCGCATAAGAAGATGAATATCTCCCGTTTCCTCCATTAAATTTGTAGCATAAGTGTGTCTTAACTTATGGGGTGACATCGATTTATTGTGTTTATAAGCTTTTGTATACTTTTTTACTAAACTCTCAATTGCTCGATTTGAAAGGGCAGAGGAGGTATTATGAACTTTTGCAACAAATACATACTCATTTTCTTCAGAGCTTGCTTTATATCTTTCTTGACGTATATCTAGATAGGCTTTCACATCCTGCATAGATTCAGGTACAACGGAAACGGTATCCTGTTTGCCACCTTTCCTAATAACGTTAATACGATTTTCATCAAAATCTAAATCTCGTAAACGTAGGTTTGAAAGTTCATTTACGCGAATTCCACTGCCTAAAAACAGGGAGAGGATAGCAATATCACGTTCCTTGTCTCTCTTAAAGTAAATCTTTTTTCTTGGTTCTTGTTCTAACTCATTTTCATATTCTTGTTGAATGTACTGCAAAAAGTGAATGTCATCATCATTATGGAATATTTTCGTTGAGATTTTACTTGCTCGAGCACCAAGCGTCTCTTTTACTTTGTTGACTTCAATTTTTAACATTACATTACGATAAAAATAGGGTTCACCGTCATCATTTTCTGTTTGAGTAGTTAAATATTTATATAGGGAACGTAATGCTGATATTTTTCGGTTTATTGAGACCTTTTCTGGTTTTTTCGTTTCATCTTTTTGTACCTTAATATCACGTCTTTGAAGATATTTAAAAAAATTCTTTACATCATCCAACTTTAAATTCTCTAGGACGGATATGGGAATGTCTTTTATATTTGATACCTTAGCAATCTTTTTTTCTGCTAACCATTCAAAAAACAATTTGTAGTCGTACAAGTAATTCAAAAGAGTTGAGGGAGAACGATTGTCAATCTTATCGTCAACATATTCACCAACATAGGAGGGCATCATTTTGACCATTTCCATTAGTTTCTTTTCGTGTATCTGATGTTGTCTCGAATCAGCCATAAGGGGTATGCTCCTTGTGATATTTTGTCGATTTATGCGTAAAATTCAATTTTTACGTATAGTTATTAACATAATAACTTCATGGTAAACATAGGATTTATTGCTTTTTACTGAAAAAAAGGGAGCCGTAAGAAAGTAGGATTATTTTATAGGGACTTTTACGTAATCATACTTATCCGGATACATACTTCTAAACTTACTAATAGCATTTTCAGCAGCTTCTTTAGATTCAAAAACTTCATTTAAAATAATTGCTTCTTCATTCGTATTTATATGAAATACTCTAATTTTATATCTCATAGAAAACCCCCCTTATTAATATTCTAGAATTTGTCTTGTATAATCGGTAAAATCACTTAGATGCTTATCCACGATTTGATTTAGAATGTCTATATTAAGGGTTTGGTAATCGTGTACAGCAATGTTTCGAAATCCTACCATTGCTTTTAGTCTTTTGGCTATATTTTCGTCTATAATCGAGTTAGACTGAAGCATATCAAACGCATCTCTACTGGTCTGAGGCAATCCAAGGCGTTGTTCAGAAACGATATGCATGGCCAAGTCTATAGAGGCTTCACATGAACGTTGTATGTTTAGAATAATTGAATCTTGTTTCGTATAGTCTTTTAGATTAGCGGGATCGTTTGCATATACTTCTTGTATGCGGTTTATACAGCGTTCAATCACACTTATTTTGTTCAAAATCACATCATTTTTCATAAACAGACCCACTTTCACTGATATTTTTTAAGATATTCTTCCGTTCTTCGTTCAACTTTGTGTACATGCTAAGAGCAGTCATTTGTTGATTCCTCAGTAATGTGTCATCTTTTGAGTAAATGACAATACCGGTTGTGTAAATCTGTGCCTTAAAAACGGTTGATGCCGTCCCCAGATTAACCAGATCCACATCTATTTTGAGGATATCTGCTAATTCTTGAGCTAATAAAAAAATCTCATATGTAGAAAGTGATGAATCCTGATTGTAGAAAGCCACATCAATGTCGCTGTCCTTATGTGTACAGCTTTTCGCATAAGAACCAAACACAATAATAAATGAAGGATTCATTTTGCCTATAAGGAAATCTTGAATTTTTTGAAACATTTCTGATTTCATAAGACACGCTCCCTAATGATAATATGAATAGTATACCAAACATTCATTCTTATGTAAATTATTCGTAAAACTGGTATTTTACGCACAAATGATAGCGTAAATAAATTAGAGGAAGGAAAGATCCTCCTCTCTTTTTACTATCGACACGAAACTCCCAATAAATTTAAGACACTAAATCTTGCTGAAACATGATTTAGCTTCAATATTGATGAAACAAAAATCCTAAGGCTTATGTGTCATTTAGGATCTTTTATAGCCTTTAGTTAATGCTTTTCGATATAAGCGCCTGATTGCGGAAGATTGAAAAACGCTAAAGGGGCTACAAAAAATGGCTTCTAAGTTATTTTACTAACGCACCCATTAGTTTAAGTGCATCTCTTCACATTCTCAAATATTCTCTTCCTTCATTTTTCTTCATAATCACTAAATAAATAACAATACTTACAATCATTAGACAATAGGTAACATTTTGTGCAATTCCAATAATGTCACTCCAGCTCCTTATACCATTCACAAACAATTGTAGGAACAACCCTGCAAGTAAAACCATTAGAACATATGGTGTTTTTTTTATTAAAAATCCTAAAATTCCACCAAGGATACCACCGATAGTTGAAGCTCCGTACCAACTCGCATAAATAAATGCCTGTTCTTTGAATGATAAAGATACTGCTGCATCCGTATAAAAATGCCCAATCACGAAGTAAAATGAAATTGCAGAAATTGTATAAATGGCTCCAAGTAATGAAGCCTCCCTAATGTTCCTCGAAAACAAATAGCCAACAAGCATTGCAAGAATAAACCACATTGGTAAGGAATTAATCATTACCGCTAAATATGAAATGATTAATTCAATAACTGTTACACCATCACTCAAATATGGCAAATTATCAGAAATAACCGAAAAAAATGCAACAATTAAACCAACGATAAATGTAAAGCTAATAAACTTTATCCAATGCCCTCTATTCTCTTTATTCTCCTTCAACAAAGCACCTCCCTATGTATATAATACAATCGCAACATCTTTCTATTTAAAAATACCTTACATAATTTTACCATTAAAACCTTTTCTTGTTAAATTATCCTGCCCTTTAGTTCAATAAAAAAGAAGGCTGCCGCAGCAACCCTTTGTTCCACTAAAGAATTACTATAAACCATTAAAAACCTGTATTGATTTATAAATCGATACAGGCTTTTTAATAATGTTTATTGTCAATTTGATTTCCTATTATTTTTTTCTTCCGTTCGAATATATTTTATAAAGGACTTTTTTTTGAAAATATTCCAAAAAATTTTGTAAAAATATTTAACTCAGACGAAAGGTGATGATATGTTTTCCATTCTTACATTTCCAAACCCAATTTTGTTTCAAAAAGCAATGGATGTTGAACACATTTATAGTGTAACTCCACTTTTGAATGAAATGAAAACGTTCGTGGAAAATTCGCCACATGTATTAGGAATTTCATTACCGCAAGTCGGCGTATCAAAACGGGCTTTTGTTGCTCGATTTACAACAGGAACAGAAATTTTAATCAATCCAAGTTTTGATATACTTGATCCAACACCCAACTCATTACCATCTGGCGAAGGATGTATCTCTCTTCCAGGGATTATAGGGATTGTTCAGCGCTACCTCATGATAAGGATTTCCTATTTATCAATCTTTGGTGAAAGGACATTCCGTGAGATGGGAGGGATGGATTCGATTATATTCCAGCATGAATTTGATCATTTGGAAGGAATTCTTTTTACAAGCAAAACTTTGCAGGCATTTTAAAAAGGCAATGGATTTTGGGGCTGTTGACAAAAATAATAGGATTTTCTAAAACCTGAATAGAATTTTTTCTATACAGGTTTTTTATTGGGGGAATTTTTTATGATGGGTCTTAAAGATGAATATCAAAGTAAACTTGAATTGATTGATTTAAATGTGTTTGTTCCTTCAAATCATATTCTTCGTCAAATTAATGAAAAAATAGATTTCTGCCACGGTAGCGGAACAAGAAAAAAGGCTGCCGCAGCAACCTGGTCTTTTTCAACTCTAGCACCCGATAGTTTAAGTACGATTCTTCACAAACTATTAGCTCGTTTAGTTCAATAACAAAATCATTTTAGATTATTGGTATTAAAAAAATTCAAAAAACCTGTTTTTTACTTTAACAGTGAGTAAACATCCGTATCATATGGTATATCATTTTGATACATAAACTTTTTTAGCGTACCTTCCTTTGTAAAACCTAATTTTATTAATAACTGACTCGAAGCTTTATTTTCAACAAAAACAATTGCACCTATACGCTCTAATCCAAGTTCTTGAAACCCATAAGAAATCACTTTATCAACAGCTTCACTAGCAAATCCATTACCCCATTTTTCTGGGAAAAGTGCATAGCTTATGTTCGCTCTTTTATGTTCAAAAGACCAATCCTGTAAACCAATAGTCCCAATAATAGTACCTGTTTCTTTTAGTTTAATGCCCCATTTTACTCCATTTTTTTCTTTGAATTGTCCTGCGAAATTTTTAATGATTTGTTTTACCTGCTCTATACTTGTTAGAGGTTTCTGACCGTAATAACGTAATACATAATCATTCGAAAAACACTTTAATATATCTTTAGCGTCATTTTCAACTAATTCCCTTAACACTAATCGTTTCGTTTCAAGCACAGGAAACATTCTACCACTCCTTAAATAAGCATTAAAATGTATTAATTTTATGTATATATCCTAACATAAAATTCCATATTCTTTTTGGACTAACCTGCTTACGTTAGTTGAAGAAGAAAATAAAATCTTTATTTTATAAAAAAAAAAGAGAGCCTTAGCTCTCCAACAATCGGTTAACTTTCTGAATCTCCCCTTCAAATAACCTCATATCCAACTCGTAATCATCATGACCATCAAATGAATCCAACATATCTTTTTCTTGATGTAATGTTATCAAATACTGCTCCAATGAAAACCCACCACTTTGGATTGTATTCTCAAACACAACTTTAAATCTGCTCATTTATTTCACCTCGACAGATAGTATTTCCAATACAATAAATGAAATTCGTATTTTATTACCAAATATAAAAGGACCATTTAGTTCCTTTTGGCTTCTTCAAGTAAAGCTACCCGTTAGTTGAAGAAGCATCTAATTAATTAGCATTTAATCGATAAGATAATATATGACTTACCGATTAATCCTTTTATTTAGTCTTATCTATCGAAAACTTCTTAAATGCCAAGACTGCATTATGTCCTCCAAAACCAAAACCATTAGAAATAGCATAGTTTATTTTTGTCTTAACTGCATGGTTTGGAACGTAGTCTAAATCACAATTTTCATCTGGTATTTCGTAATTGATAGTGGGAGGAGCTATATCTTCCATGATACTTTTGAGTGCTATAATGGACTCAATTCCCCCTGCAGCTCCGAAAAGGTGTCCAGTCATTGATTTGGTAGAACTCACCTTTAAATTATAAGCATGATTACCAAAAACACTTTTAATTGCTTTAGTTTCTGATTTATCTCCTTCAGGGGTACTAGTTCCATGGGCATTTATATAATTTACATCAGTAAGGTTGATTTCACCCATTTCTAAAGCTAATTTCATAGCATTTGCTGCACCGTTATAATCAGGGGAAGTAATATGATAGGCATCCGTTGTGGAACCATATCCTACAATTTCTCCTAAAATTGTCGCTCCTCTTTCTTTAGCGTGTTCATACTCTTCAAGGAATAATACACCTGCTCCTTCTGACATAACAAAGCCATCACGTTGACTGTCAAATGGACGGCTTGCCCTTTCTGGAATATCATTAAAAGTGGACATTGCTCTCATTCTTGAAAATCCAGCAAAAGCTAAAGGATTAATAGGAGCTTCAGCCCCTCCAGCTAATATTCCATCAGAGTAACCATGCCGAATATTTAAAAAAGCCTCCCCAATCGCTTGATTCCCTGTTGCACAAGCAGAAACAGGAGAATAGCTAGGTCCCTTAAATCCTGTTTTTATGGAAATAATACCTGAAGCCATATTACTAATCATCATAGGAACCATAAATGGAGAAACTCTTCTTGGTCCTTTTTCAATTAAGAATTTATGATTATCTAATATGGTATTAATTCCTCCAATACCTGAGCCAATATATACCCCGAATCGCTCCTTATTTATATTATCTACATCAATATTTGCTTGGTCTAAGGCTTGTTTAGCAGCAGCATAACCATATTGCACAAACAAATCATATTTCCCTAATTCTTTTTTATCAAGATATTGCTCTGCATTAAAGTCGGTAATAAAACCACCAATTTGAGTGCCTATATCTTTGAAGTCATCAGATTGAATTTTTTTGATCCCTGATTTACCTTCTTTAATATTATTCCAAAACTCTTCTACGTTATTTCCTAACGGTGAAACTACTCCATATCCAGTCACTACAACTCTACGTGGCATAATCAACACTCCTCTTAATTCTTCACACTATACTTAAAACGATTATTTCAAAAGACTTCTAAAAAGTTCGATTACATTTGAAAATAATGTATTCCCCCAAAACATGCTATATTGTAGTCCGCCTTTTGTACTTGAAATCAGAAGGACAGCTAATGATTCTTTCCTGGAACATGCGAATCTATCACACTGTTTTGGATTTGAACATAGAATAATCACCTCGTTTTATGAATTATATACTTGGTATTAATACCTGGTACTAATTATACATAAAAAAAATTCTTCTTCATACAGATAGGTAAGGGTTTGAAGTTATCGCTCCCTTTTCCCCCCGTTCACACCGTACATGAGACTTTCACCTCATACGGCGTTCCAACTAATCCAATTCAAATTAATCATCAACACTTC
>NZ_JAHUWN010000059.1 GCF_019219025.1 Bacillus sp. sid0103
AGTTGAATCAATAATTATAAACATCACTGATACTAATATAACAGAAAGAAACACCGCACCTTTAATCCCCATTTCAAACCACATCGCCTTTTCCTTTTTTAAAAATGCTTTTTTAAGTATCGCACCCATTAGTTTAAGTGTCATCCTTCACAAACACGCAAATGGGTTAAATAATAAAATAGCACTACATCATAATTGAAGTAATGCATTCGTTAGAGAGATATGAAACATCAAGGTTCGTTTTGCAGACAGCTATTACCTTAATTTCACGCTGTAATACCTCATACCTTTAGGGATACCCTTAATTTCAAAAATTCCCTTATATATTAGGCTCCTCAATCTATATTCTAAAAAGGCATCACCTACATTATTATCTATATGACCAAGCACTTCTCCGATTATCCTTCCTGATTTCATAAAGTCCTTCTCTTTTTGTTTAGAATGTAATTGTTGGGCAGCGGTAACAATCATTTCATCGAAATAATCTTCATTTACAGTTTTAATTTTATTACTCTCCCAAATTCGAACTACCCCTTTAGAATCGGATAGGGATAGCCATTCTTTTTCAAATTGTGATCTTTCCCGAACAGTTAAAGGCTTAGATAATTTCTTTTGATAAATAGCTTTTAATTTCTCAGGCATAACCTCGCCCGTATGGAAATAAAAATACTGATATTCACTTGTATTAAATAATTCCTGGTAAGCAATTGTTGTATTCATAAGGTAAATAGGATTCGTTTTTTCTTTAAGTAAGTACAATAGAAAGCATACTCCCGTTTGTTCATTTGCATTTTCTGCAGTCCAGATGACAATTGGGACTTGAGCAAGTATTGCATCAATTTCTGAAAGAGTGTTTAGAAACCTACGTTCATACTCTTCTTCAATAAAATCATCTTGATAATTCAAATGATCTCTCAACCATTCATATCTATGGTTACGCCCAACTTCTTTATGAAGCTCCCAAATTGGACCTACAGCAAAGAAATCAGGAAAGCCAATTATCTTATTCTCACGGCCTAAACCTACTTTTAAAGAGCCCGCAGCAGATTCTCCACATACAATATGTACGGCTTCATATTCTCTTTGGAAGTGATTACCGTTTTTTAATACACCGAGGATTCTATCGTGTAAAAAATATAGTTTTTCTATCATTTCTTCTTGTGAATCATTCGATTCTTTTATTGTTTTTACTCGATACATCATATGTAACAATAGGCTTTTTGCTTTACTGCAACTTAATTTATGTATGACCTGATTTAATTCATCATCCATTAATGATCACTACCTTATTATTTTCATCTATTTTACCATACATTCCCATATGATTTCTGGCTAATCTAAGATTTTAGCGGATTGCATTCATTATTCCATTTCTTCTGGTTACCATAAATGTGAGGTGATTACCAAATGAAAAGAATATTGTTTTTCTTTCTAGTCATTTCCCTTACATTCACAATGGGACTGAAAAAAGATGAAGAGCAGACCTGCAGAAAGTGGTGCCAACCGTTCTTAGAATATACACACAAGAAAGCACTATATAAAGGAAACATACAGGAACGTTATCGAATTATTCGACACATGAAGTATGTTAAGAAAAGAAGTGATGAAGAAATCATCGACATGGCAAATGTAACAAAGCAGGACATTGCTGAAGTGATGAGAATAGTAGATAGAAAAACTGGTAAATTTCCTTGGGAGTTACAAGGACAACAATAAAAGGAAGAATGTAACATAATATATATATTATGTTACATCCTTTTTTTACATTGAATCCTTTAAAAAAGGCCGCTGATGCAGCTGATAATTTCTTTAAAGGAATGATTATTTTACTTTTTCTTTTTAAAAGCTAAAAAGGTAAGAATTAAAGAAACTAAGACAATCAAATAAACTGGAGTCATCCAAATCAAATAGATTGAGCCAGGATCACCTTGCATAATCCCCGTATCTATAGCTATAAAATTCCAATGTAAACTCACTGGATTTTTTTCATCAATGGAAAATGCAGGGAGATATAGGGATGCTTTTGTAACCCTATAAATTACATATATTAAACTTATTATTTTTTACGTGGTCTTAAAGGTAGGAAAGGTTGGAATCCAATAATGGTTTAATAGGTAAAGCTATCTTGATTTTTGGTTTATTCAACGCCGTAGTAAGCCATCATTCCCAAACCTATAAGGATGATGATAAAAATAATGCCTTTTCTTTCATGAAAAAACTCCTTAACTTTTTCTTCAAATCCCCCTATTTTCATTAGTATTCTCAAAAGAATTGGAAAAAAATTTATCAATCGAGTCCCTTCTTTGTTCCAATATACGTTTATGGATCCAAATCGCTGCTTGTGCTCCTTCTCCCATTGCAATTGTTAATAGCTCCGAGTGAACACCGATATCACCTGCAACCCAAACGTTTGGTACATTTGTTTCCTTCGTCCTCGGATTTGTTGGGATATGTAGATTTTCTAGTCGTTCAATGCCTAATTGTTTTAACAAATCTGTATTTACTTTATTTCCACCAAAGGCAAGAAACCCTCGTTCTCCTTTTATTTTATTTCCATCTCCTGTCAAAAAGGCAGTAAACCGTCCTTCACCATTTGTCTCTACTCCAATAACTTTGTCCACTATCATTGGAATTCCATTTTCAGCTAAATTCATTTGAACACTCTCACTTATTTTCTTACCGTCTGAATTTATATAAATAAGTTCCTTCGTCCAGTACGTAAGGGTTAGAGCCATGTTGGCCCCAGAATCACCTGATCCAGCTACAATCACCTTTTTATTTGTCACTTCATAGCCGTCACAATCAGGGCAAATATATATTGATATTCCTAGACATTCCTTTAAGTCAGGTATTTCTAATGGGATGTGATCTTTTATACCCGTAGCTAATAATAGGCATTTACTTTCATAGCAATTTAGTGAAGTTCCTTGTAATTTGAACTTTTCCCCTTGTTTTTCTACTTTTACAATCTCATCTTCCTTAAAAGTTACTCCATATTTCTCTGCATGTTGTCTTCCTAAGTGACGAAGCGTTTGTCCATCAACACCATCAGGCCAACCTAATACGTTATGATAACATTTACATAATGTGGAACGTCCTTCCCCTTTATCAATCACAAGTACTTGATGATTGTATCGCCCGAGCTGAATTGCAGCCTGCAACCCAGCAATTCCACCTCCGACAATAATGCATTGATAAGAATCTTTATGAGACATATCATCACCCTTTTATTCAACTATTCAAAAGTCTGTAATTAAGACGACCAGACACTGGGCTTCGAAGTTTATCAGATTTCAGACGCTGATGAATGTGAACGAAGCATTTATGATGCTATTATGGCAGGTTATCGTTTAATTGATACAGCTGCCGCCTATCAAAACGAGGAAGCCGTTGGCAAAGCAATTAAGCGTAATGGCGTAGCAAGGGAAGAATTGTTTATTACTACAAAACTCTGGACTCAGGAGAGTTCAATAAAGAAAGCGATCCTTGCTAAAGAATCGCGCCGGCTTGCGGAAGACTAAAAATATTTTTAAAGGCTAAAGGGCATGTTTGCGCTTAGCTGGCTAAACAGGAATTTGTTCGGATTTTATATGGTGACTGATAATAGACAGCCTTTTTTGACGTGTCACTGTTGGTAGTAACCCTCCAACCAATAAATCCATATCAATAATCTCTCAGCTCAATCCCGTTAGCAGCTTTGGCTATCATTTTTGAAATCATCTTAAATTGTACGATCATAATCAGGGGTATGCGCAACATTAAATTGCGAAGAAAGATTTTGAAGTTTGATTTTTCAATCATACTCCCGGCAGCTATTAATCCTATTTTTTGATTTTTCTCAACAAACTTTCTCATTTTTTGTTCGTAGGCAACAAATGCACGGGCGAAATCGCCATCTGCGGCTTTAAGTTCACCAGCTAATACATAAGCCCCGACAAGCGCTAGGCTAGATCCTTGACCTGATAGAGGAGATGGACCATACGCCGCATCGCCTACCAATGTAATCTTCCCTTTTGACCAAGTCGGCATGTGAATCTGACAAACCTCGTCAAAATAAAAGTCTGTCGCATCTTTCATGGTTTTGAGTAAATGCGAGGTTTCCCAACCTGAATCGCCTAAGAAGGCATTTTCTACTAGTTTCTTTTGAGATTCTGTATCATTGCGGTCGTACTTCAATGCCTCTGATTGGAACAAGAACATACCCCTTGCCTCGGTATTGTCACGAGCGCTATACATACCTACAGTTTTGCCTGGTATCGTATATAACAGTTGGCGGTGGTCGAGGTTGAGGTAATTCTCGAGAGTGAAAATCGAGATATAACAGCCAAGCGTCCGTTTAAACTGTGCTTCATCTCCAAAAGTTAAGTTGCGTACATTAGAATGAAGCCCGTCTGCACCGATGACCAGGTCAAATGTCTGTGGCTTGCCATGAATAAATTGAACTTCTGCACCAGCTTCAGTCTCATCTATAGCGGTAATCGAATCGCCCCAAATGTAATCAACCGTATCCTTGGTTAAATCGTACAAAATTTTACTTAGATCGTCTCTCATGATTTCGATGTCCAGACCCTGCTGGTTCCCCATACTTGCTTCGCTTATTTGACCTTGGATCTTGCACTTGCTGTTCACAAAGTAAACACCAGTCATTTTCGTGTCAGCTGCACGAACTTGATCGAGTATACCCATCCCCTTAAGTACGGAAATGGCTGCACCACGGATATCAACCCCGTAACCACCCGCGCGCAATGCCGGAGCACGTTCTATTACAGTCACGTCGAATCCATGACGATGAAGCCAATAAGCGAGTGCCGGTCCGGCAATGCTTGCACCAGAAATAAGGACGCGCATCGTTTGTTTCATAATTGCCTATTCACTCCTATCCTAATTAAAGTCTTAATATATCCACAGTATATTTACGACCGATTTTACTTATTTAGGACAACAAAATAATAGGAATTTAATTTTAAAAGCAAAGACTAATGCTCGACTCCCTGCATCGTTAGTGAAACAAGAAAAAGAGCCGCCGCAGCAACCCTTTGTTAAAAATAAGCACCCTTAAGTTGAAGTACATAAACTTGTAATCATTTTCTTTTTTTCTTTAAATACAATAATTCAAGGATGAAAGCAAATAGACATAGTACCATCACTGAATCAATTATATTTTGAACTAAGATTGAATCAATTTTTAGGATACTAGTGATAATATCAGAAAATAAAACAATAAAGAAAATCGACCACAATATTTTTTGCTTTTTAGAAAGAGTAGAAACAGGCTCAAAAAAATTCGTTAATTTCATAAAAAATCTCCTATTTACCTTTTATTCATCTACTTCAATTATATCAACAAAAAGTGATAATCCCCATTTTTTTACTAAATAATCATTTTCCTTCTTCAACTAAACTGCTTCGTTAGTGGAACAAGAAAAAGAGTCGCAGCTACGACTCTTTGTTAAACTCAAGCACCCATTAGTGTAAGTGAGTAAACGCATAAACACTAAAACAAAAACAAATAAAGGCAAATATAAATAACAATGTTTTGGTGACCTGATATGGCAACAGTCTCAAAAAGATGACAACGATTAAAGCGACGATGGCACCGATGATTGAATCAGCTCCAGAACCATCTAAACCATCGTTTTCGTGTCTTTTTTTATTCTTCCCCGTTTGTTGAAAAAACAAAAAAGCCCCCCTTTTTAAAGCTATGCCCTTGGTGTATACCTTTATAGGTGCATTACTGAGGATAAAGCGTGCTTCCTAAACATATAGTGAGTAAAACTACTTCAGCTGGGTAGTATATGTTTAGGATGGTGTGCATTCATATTTAGTATATTCCCTATTAATAAACGAGGAAGTGAATAGATGAATTACAGTTACGAACGCAATAACTTTGTCAAAAATGTAGAAGAAAGTGGAGACAACCAAGTTGGTAGTAATGTTAATCAAGGTACCAGCGACTTTGGTGAAGCAACAGGAACTTTTACTGATGCCGTTGCGGGTGCTATGATAGGTGCTCCATTTGGACTAATTGGTACTGTTATAGGTGGTGTTTCAGGCAGTGTTATTGGTAACCAGATGGTGGAGTCGGCTGAAGCAGATAACAATACAGCTTCCAATAATCGTGATCTGAGCAATAATATTAACTCTATAAATAAGTAGCTATTTTTCATAAGGATTCCAATAAATTTAACAAGGAAATGTAAATTTTCCGTTAACCTCAGATTTTGAAGAACTGCTGCATGTGTGGCTAACGGGTGAAATATCTAGAGGAAAGAACTCAATAATGAGTTCTTTTTCTTTTAATATTATATGCACCAAGAACGTTTAACAAAAAAACTCATATTCTTCATGTTCTTCGCCTAACCTGCTCGTTAGTCGAATAAGAAAAGCGATGCCCTTCTTTAAGAATCGCACCCGTTAGTTTAAGTAAAATGCTTCACAATCTTTCTAATTATAGCCTTTTACAGCTTTCCCCTATTAATTGATAACACCATTTATCAACCCGAATAATTTACCTTAATAACACCCATATTAACTTTGAGGTGTTGTAAATGCCCAAAAATAGTATTGTTGATATTTGTATATTCTCTCTTGCTTTTTGTGTTGTTTTTAGTACACCTTCTAACGCATCAAATCATCAACAAGAAAACAATAATTTGTCCGTTGAAATGGAAAGACGGTTAAATAGCCTTGAACCTCCAGAACCAATCACTCTTCTCAAATCTACAGAACAAAAAGAAACGGAGGGTAAATACCCTTCAAAAACCTTTTCTATTTCTGAAGTATTAAAAAAAGGGACAAAAATCCCTTTCAATAAAATTACAAATGAACCAAACTATGAAAGACCAGTATATCAAGAACAATGGCATAGCACCCGTGGGGGTGGGAGATGGGGTTATATTCCAAGTAGGATTTATTACGCACAACATCGTTTATTCCCAATCTATGATATTGGACTTTCTGGTTTATTTAATTTCGGACATAATGTTAGTATTGGTTTTCCAACATTTCAAAATGAAACCGACCTTGACTTATATATTGTTGTTTTTCAAACAAATGTTACTGAAGTTTATACAAAAGGAAATCAAGTTGTTGTTGTTGGAAATCCACAACGTAACGGAGTTGAAGTTATAACCGTTAAAACAAAAGATATACATCCATCTGATTTGAAGAAAATGTTGCTTATTCAATTGGCAACAAACAGTTATGAACTCGATTATTCACTGATTAATTATCATCCACCTGATTTTTGTAAAAAACAAATTAATCGAAACCAAAAACTGCCTTGGTGGTTTAATAATACGCTTAATTAAGCGTATTTTTTCATTTTTTAGGGAAGCTTTTTAATGAACTAACCTGACTGTTGAACAAGAAGAAAATTACAATATTAAGTCACGGAATCTTCAACTTTTGCAACCAAGTAGTTCAATAAGAAGTTTTGTATGTTATAGCCAATGCTTTTCTGAATATGAAATTAAGTTTTAATCGTAAAATTCTACACAAAATTTAAACGACCGTCCTTTACGGGCTTGTCTTAAATGCATAAACTATTAAGATATCATTAGAAAAGAGTGAAAATATTGTCAACAAACTTAGTTGCAACAGTAAGAATTGTCTTGGCTTTAACGGTACAAGCCATTCGATTTGCTAATAGTGCAAAACTGATAATTCAACAACTTGAAGGTTTTGGTTTACCACCCAATCCAATCAAACCACAATTATATCACGATGCCATGGATAGTCTAACAGATGCTTTTAATACTATTCTAGCTCCCCCTTTAAATATACAATGGCCAACTGACCCTATACTTCCACTTAACCCAATTTATCCCAATGATCCTATAAGAATTAAACTATCAGACAACCGAGCATTGCTGGCATTAGATAGAACCAATGATGCTATCAGATATATTCACACAGCTATACTCTTAAGTGCTGATCCTGACATCACTGAGCAACTGCTTTTAATTAGATTCCAGGTAAAAGCCGCACGACTTGCACTTGAAGATGGTATAGATGCTCCTCCATTTGCAGGAGATGTTAAGAGTCGATAATTTATCGGCTGTTTTTATTTAGTTTACAAAAGTTTTTTTCACTAACCTGCTCCGTTAACACAAAAAGAAAAGCCCCATATATGGCAGCTCCGATCTTAAACTCTTGCACCCCGTTAATTTAAGTGCAATTCTTCACAAACTTACAAATCGTTAATATTCATAATAAAAAACTGCAGAAAGCTCGTTTACACGAACTTATCTTTTTCCGTACCTCTACAAAATCAAAGTTATTGGTGATATTGAACTAGCTAATAAAGAAGTATGAATAAAAGTGAATTTGTTGCTATCATATGGCATGAGCTTAAATCACCCATAACTGCTGTGATGTTTAAGTTGGAAGCAATTATCGAAAAGTAGGTCTGTATCAAGATCGGTTAGATATTTGAAAAAGTGCTACAAGATGATGGGAGAGATTCAGGAACTAGCAATGGATATGTTGGAAATCTATCTAATGAAACACACTGTAATTGAATCTAAATTTTATAAGAATGGACTTATTGGATATCGTTAATGAAAGCACCTAACGGCTGCAACATTACAATTAATCAAAGAATAATCTCTTCTTAGTATGCCTTTTTAAGAGTATCATTACATATTTGAAATGGCTTCACGTGTTGTCCATGTAGCACTACTGAAAGCTCGGTAGTTCGTAACAGCAGCATGAAAATCGTTTTCACTAATCGTGGCAGTTGCATCGTAAACAACAGCTGTCTTGAAGCCATTTTCGATTAAATCTCTCATATGCGATTCAACACATACGTTTGATAATACCCCAGCCAAAATTACTTGTTCTTTTCTGCGTTGCCTTAGTTGATAGACCAGATCATTTGTCTGAGGACTGGCCACCTTGTGCGGTGTTGCAATGACGGATGTTTTGTCCCAGATATACGGAGCTAAAATTGGAACATAATCGGCTTCCGGAGTTGGAGGACTATATTGATTTAATTTCTGATAAACACGCAAACTAATCAACATCTCTTGTTCGTTCCCTGTAAACTGCCAATCATAGTCATGTGGATATAAAAAGTGCGGGGAAACAAAGAGCTGATAACCTTTACTACGAGCAGTGCTTAATAGTAGTTCCAAGTTGGCTAAAGTATTATTCTGTTTAATGTTTGCCTTTGTCAAATGATATCCTCTTCCGCCTGGAGACAAAAAGTCATTTTGAGGGTCAGTAATAACTATTGCAGTATTCGCTTGGTTTGGTTTAAACATAGAATTGTTCCCACCTTTTTATGTTTTCACTTATCGATTATATGAACTACATTGATTAAAAATTCCTTAGGAAAATGAAATTTTGAATTTAATGAGTGACAATAAAGTACGGATAAACAAATACAACTATTGCATAGAAACCCCATTTCTTTTTTTGTATGATTTCCTTCCAATAAACATAAAAAAGAGCTGTATTTCACCTCACTTGTTCAACCTGCCCCGTGTGCACTATAAGAAAAAGACTGCCGAAAATGGCAGCCAGATATTCAACTCTTGCACCCTTTAGTTCAAGTAGGCGCTAGTGCAACTTTTATTTATTCATCTTCTCCTGCATCTATTTTCCGGCTATTTTGCAACTTCCGGATATAAATGATCTGACCAATGTGATATGCGTTATGAGTTGACACATTTCCAAGTATTGCCCACCATATCACGTGTCCAGGAAAACCATTAACTTCACTCTCAACTTTTTCTTCAGATAATAACTCTTGCCAACGTAAAAGCACCTCTAATAGCTGTTTCTTTAAATCAGCAAAAGTATGATTTTCAGGAATAATAAAGCTGTTATTATTATTTCCTATGGAAGGCACAGCATCAACGTGAGATTTTTGGTACCTTGTTTGCCATGTTTGATTCCAATATATTAGATGCTGCACAATTTCAGCAATACTATTACTTTCTTCGTTTGGCTTCCAAAATGCATGTTCCTCAGACAATCTTTCTACTGAATCTGAAAATGGTAGGTACCAACTAGGGTCATTGGCATTTGCCAACAACTGATCCGATAAAACATCTTTTGCATGAACCATAACCAACATTCCTAATTTTTATATACTGTTTTTTCTATATATTTATACAACGTCATCTTATTATATTCTACATAGTATATTGATTGTCCTGTTCTTATTAAACTAGTTGAGTAGAAGAGAACCTCTCTACCTCGCGGTAGATTGTGTTTCTCCCCCCTCGCAGAACCGTGCTTGCGCTATTCACGCACACGGCTCCTCCTAGTTATCATTCACAAGATGTA
>NZ_JAHUWN010000005.1 GCF_019219025.1 Bacillus sp. sid0103
ACCCGTCCGCCGCTAACCAACAGGAGCAAGCTCCTATTGATTCGCTCGACTTGCATGTATTAGGCACGCCGCCAGCGTTCGTCCTGAGCCAGGATCAAACTCTCCAAGAAAGTTGATTAGCTCATTTTGTTACGTTGGCTTAGCTTCTTAATTGAAGCTAAATTTTATTGTTTGTTTGCACGATTTTGTTTGTTTAGTTTTCAAAGAACAATTTCTCTGTCCCTCGTAAGCGACTTAATAAATATATCATCTGTATAAATGAAAGTCAACCATTTTTCTGCTTTTTTTTACTATGCCGATTATAAAAATATTTTATTCCTATAACATTCGTACTAACAGCGATTAGGAGTGAACAGAAAAGGGAACACACCACGTGTGCTCCCCCCATTATTTATTCTTCATCCTCAGCAGAAATCACATCAGAATCATGATCTTCTAAAGCATTTTCCTCCACATCGGATGAATGATTGTCGAGGTTTTCTTCTTCCTCTTCTTTTTCAACCTTAGCTACAGTAGCTACAAATTCATCTTCGCTTTCCTTCATGCTTATGAGTTTCACACCTTGTGTGTTTCGGCCCATTTTAGAAATACCGCCTACATCCATCCGAATTAGGACACCGCCCGTAGTAATAAGCATGAGATCTTCATTGCCTGTAACAGCACGCATCGAAACAAGTTTTCCATTTTTCTCAGTTACATGGCAGGTTTTGATCCCTTTTCCGCCTCTTCCTTGGATACGGTATTCAGATGCAGTTGTCCGTTTTCCATAACCATTTTTAGTAACAATGAGGACATCATTGTCCTCCTCTAAAACTTCCATTCCAACCACTTCATCATCACTATCTAACGAAATCCCTTTGACACCTGTGGCTGTTCGTCCCATTGATCGAACATCTGTTTCCGGGAAACGAATGAGCATACCTTTTTTGGTACCAATAATAATATCTTTGCTGCCATCCGTTAAGCGAGCAGAGATTAGTTCATCTCCCTCCCGCAAACTTAAAGCGATTAAACCATTGTTGCGGATATGGGCAAACGATGTTAATGGAGATCGTTTTGAGACTCCCTCTTTAGTTGTAAAGAACAAGAACCAGTCATCCACAAATTCCTCAACTGGAATAATGGCGTTGACCCATTCTCCTTTTTCAATACCAAGAAGGTTAATAATTGGAATCCCTTTCGCCGTCCGGCTGAATTCTGGAATTTCATATCCCTTTGAACGATAAACCTTACCTTTGTTGGTAAAGAATAGGATGGTATCGTGAGTTGAAGTCGTTATTAAGTGTTCAACAAAATCATCCTCATTTGTTCCCATTCCTTGGATTCCACGACCACCACGTCGTTGCGCACGATAAGTGGAAACTGGAAGTCTCTTAACATACCCATTGTGTGTCAAGGAAATGACAATATTTTCACGTGGGATTAGATCTTCATCTTCAATGTTTTCAATTCCGCCTGTCACAATTTCTGTCCGGCGTGTATCATTGAAGCGCTCTTTAATCTCCGTCAATTCTTCACGGATAATTTCAAGAACCTTTTCCTCATCAGCTAAAATGGCCTTTAATTCAGCAATCAACTTCACTAGATTTTGATATTCTTCTTCAATTTTTTCTCTTTCCAAACCTGTTAAACGCTGTAAACGCATATCGAGAATGGCTTGAGCTTGCTTTTCAGAAAGGCTAAAGGTAGTCATCAAGCCTTCACGGGCGATGTCAGTCGTTTGTGAACTACGAATTAAATTAATCACTTCATCCAGGTGGTCTAAAGCAATTCTTAAACCCTCTAAGATATGCGCACGAGCTTCTGCTTTACGGAGTTCAAACTCTGTTCTGCGGCGGATAACCACTTTTTGATGATCCAAGTAATGGACTAAACATTGTTTAAGGGTCAATACCTTTGGATGTCCATTAACTAGTGCAAGCGTGTTAATCCCGAAACTTGTTTGTAGCGCTGTATGTTTATATAAATTATTCAAAAGGACGTTGGCATTTGCATCTTTACGAACTTCAATAACAACCCGCATTCCTTTACGGTCGGATTCATCTCTTAAGTCGGTAATGCCTTCAACTTTTTTATCGCGAGCTAATTCAGCAATTTTTTCAACTAATTTTGCTTTATTTACTTGGTATGGTAATTCTTTAACAATGATCGTTTCTTTTCCATTGGCTTTTTGTTCTATTTTAACTTTCGCACGGACAGTGATTGATCCTCTGCCTGTTTCATATGCTTTACGAATACCGCTCCGGCCCAAGATGATTCCGCCGGTGGGGAAGTCTGGCCCAGGGATAATTTCCATGAGCTCTTGGGTAGAAATCTCAGGGTCACGACTTAGTGCTAACACTCCGTCAATGACTTCTCCCAATTGGTGGGGTGGGATATTCGTCGCCATTCCTACAGCAATTCCCGTTGTACCGTTTACTAAAAGGTTAGGGAATCGTGCCGGTAGAACGACTGGTTCCTTTTCCTCACCATCATAGTTATCTTGATAATCAATCGTATCTTTGTTTATATCTCGCAATAACTCCATCGAGATTTTCGACATTCGCGATTCTGTATAACGCATGGCAGCAGCTCCGTCACCATCGACAGAACCGAAATTCCCATGACCATCAACGAGCATATAACGATAATTAAAATCCTGCGCCATCCGTACCATTGTTTCATAAACAGCAGAATCCCCGTGCGGGTGATATTTACCGATTACATCTCCAACGATACGGGCTGATTTTTTATAGGGTTTGTCTGAATGCATTCCAAGATCATGCATAGCATATAGAATACGACGATGTACCGGTTTTAATCCATCTCGAACATCTGGAAGGGCACGAGAAACGATAACGCTCATCGCATAGTCAAGAAAGGAAGTTTTCATTTCCTTACTAATATTAATCTCTGTTATTTGAGAATTTGGGGTATCAGCCATACTTATTTCCTCCTTTCACCTTTTCTCTATATATCTAAATTCTTCACGTATTGAGCATTCGCCTCAATGAAATTACGGCGAGGTTCGACCTTTTCACCCATTAGCATTTCAAAGGTTTCATCTGCTTCGATAGCATCTTCAAGATTCACCTGAAGCATACTTCTATTCGCAGGGTCCATTGTTGTTTCCCATAACTGTTCAGGATTCATCTCTCCCAAACCTTTATAACGCTGAATATTCGGCTTAGGTGTACTTGGCAGTTCAGCAAAGATTCGGTCAAGTTCTTTGTCATCATAAGCATACTCCACTCGTTTGCCCTGCTGGACTTTATATAACGGCGGCTGAGCAATATAAATATAGCCCGCTTCTAATAGCTGCCTCATATAACGATAAAAGAACGTTAAAATAAGTGTTCGAATATGTGCACCATCGACGTCGGCATCTGTCATGATGACAACCTTATGATAACGAGCCTTAGATATATCAAATTCTTCGCCGATTCCAGTTCCAATTGCTGTAATCATTGCTCTAACTTCATTGTTAGAAAGAATTTTATCAAGACGGGCTTTCTCAACGTTTAGGATTTTCCCTTTTAACGGCAGAATTGCTTGGAAATGACGGTCGCGTCCTTGCTTCGCAGAACCGCCGGCAGAGTCACCCTCAACGATATAAATTTCACTTTCAGAAGGATCTTTAGAAGAACAGTCCGCTAATTTACCAGGTAAACTAGAAACCTCTAACGCACTTTTACGGCGTGTTAATTCCCTTGCTTTCTTAGCAGCCAGCCTTGCTCGTGCTGCCATCAAACCTTTATCGACTATTTTTCTAGCCACAGTCGGGTTTTCTAATAAAAACTTATCAAATGTACTGGCAAAAACGGTATCCGTGATCGCTCTGACTTCGGAATTTCCCAACTTTGTCTTCGTTTGCCCTTCAAATTGCGGATCAGGGTGTTTGATGGAGACGATTGCCGTGATACCTTCACGTACATCCTCACCAGATAGATTGGTATCATTCTCTTTAATTAGGCCATTTTTTCTAGCATAATCATTTATGACTCTTGTTAAAGCTGTTTTAAAGCCTGATTCGTGCGTTCCACCTTCATAGGTGTGGATATTATTTGCGAAAGAGTAAATGTTATCTGTATACCCTTCGTTATATTGGAGGGCAACTTCGACACTAATCCCGTCACGTTCACCCTCCATATAGATCGGTTCATCATGAATAACTTCTTTAGTGCGGTTTAAATGTTCGACATAAGATTTAATTCCGCCCTCGTAGTAGTATTCATTACGTTTATTTTCAACCCGCATATCTTCAATCGTGATTTTTATTCCTCTATTTAGGAAGGCGAGTTCCCGAAGACGAGTAGCCAGAATGTCAAATTCATAAACCAATGTTTCCGTGAAAATTTCACCATCGGGTTTAAAGTGTGTAACGGTACCCGTAACATCAGTTGTTCCAATGACCTCTAATTCTTGAACTACTGCACCACGTTCAAATTTAATCGAGTGAATTTTACCATCACGGTGGACATAGACCTCAAGTTCTGTGGACAGGGCATTTACGACTGATGCACCAACACCATGTAGTCCTCCAGAAACTTTATAGCCTCCGCCGCCGAATTTACCGCCGGCATGAAGAACTGTCATTATAACTTCAACAGCTGGTCTACCCATCTTTTCTTGAATATCAACCGGAATTCCACGTCCATTATCCTTAACGGTAATACTATTGTCTTCTTCAATAATGACATTGATTTCATTACAGAAACCTGCCAACGCCTCATCAATACTGTTATCAACTATCTCCCAAACAAGATGATGAAGCCCTTTACCACTAGTTGACCCAATATACATACCAGGTCTTTTTCGAACAGCTTCAAGTCCTTCTAGAACCTGTATTTGATCCGCGCCATATGTTTGTTCCACTGCTTTTTGTTCCAAAGTCATGCTTGTTCACCTGCACCTTCTGACAAAAATATATCTATAATCAATAAAACATGTAGTACTTTAAAATTCATGTATACTCATTTGATTTGAACGTTTCTTTAAAGTTCCAGAAGAAATCGGGGATAAGTAAACATTGTCATATGTAACAATGACTGATTTAAAGGGGTTTTTGGATAGATTAATTACTTTTTCCTTACGTGCCTCGAGGAATTCTTTGACTAGCGGCGAGTTTTTTACACTCTCCTTATCCAAGATAGAAATAATGTCTCTAGCTCTAATATTGATATCTTCCCCGATATGGATATACATGGGTTCACCTCAATTAACTTTCTTTATCCTTCCTGCTTCAACGATAAATGTTGAGGCTTCCCTTAATGTTTGATGATCAATACCTTCGACACTTGTGGTTGTCACAAAAGTCTGGACCTTCCCCTGGATTGTATTAAGCAAGTGAGACTGCCGGTAATCGTCTAATTCCGATAAAACATCGTCTAATAGTAAAATTGGATATTCTCCAATCTCAGCATAAATTAATTCAATTTCAGCAAGTTTCAAGGATAATGCGGTGGTCCGCTGCTGGCCTTGTGAACCAAATGTTTGCACATCTCGACCGTTGACAGTAAAAATGAGATCATCTCGATGGGGACCGAATAACGTAGTTCCTCGTTCAATTTCCCTCGTTCTAACCTTGCTGAACTTTTCTTCAAAGCATGCTATCATCTTCGACAAATCTTGCTCTTCTAATACCTCTACCGACGGTTTATAGGTAATTTCGAGTGTTTCCAAACCTCTAGAAATTCCTTGATGAATGGGTTTTGCCCAATTTTGAAGGAGACGCAGAAACTCAAATCGTTTTGTGACAATTTTCACAGCCATGGCTATAAATTGTTCTGTTAAAATCTCCAGCATCGTTTGATCGGTTTGTTTTTTTATCTGCAACATTTTTAAATAATGATTGCGCTGCTGTAGTATTTTTTGATATTGACTCATATCATGTAAATAAATTGGTGAAACCTGTCCAATCTCCATATCTATAAATCGTCTGCGGACTTGCGGGCTGCCTTTTACTAAATTAAGGTCCTCAGGAGCAAACATCACCACATTCATATTGCCTACATATTGACTTAGTTTTTGCTGCTCAATATGATTGCATTTCGCCTTTTTACCTTTTTTCGAAATAATTAATTGCAACGGAAGCGAACTGTGTTGTTTTTTTACCCTACCCTCTATTTTAGCATATTCTTGGTCCCAGCGAATAAGTTCTTTGTCACTAGAAGTACGATGTGATTTAGCCATTGCTAAAACATAGATGGATTCCATCACATTTGTTTTCCCTTGAGCATTTTCTCCCAAGATCACATTTACTTTATTTTCAAATTCTACGAACAATTCTTCGTAATTTCGATAATCGGTGAGCGCTAATTTTTCGATATACATAGGAAACGCATCCTTTAGCCTTGCTATTCGGTAATAACAAACTCTCCAAAGCCAGGAATTCTGATTTGGTCACCGGAGCGCAGCTTTCTTCCTCTTCTTTGATCTTGTTCGCCGTTAATAAATATCTCATGTTCACTCAAAAACCATTTCGCCATGCCGCCAGTTTGAATTACATCAGCTAGTTTTAGGAATTGGCCTAATGTAATAAATTCTGTATCAAGCTTAATTTTTTCAGGCAAATCGTCACCCTCGTTTCTAAAATGGTCTCAATACTTTATTTTACTAAATAATCGCCAGAGTTACAAAGGAAACTAAAAGAAAGCCACCTTTAGTTGGTGGCATTGAGTTTTTACTTGTATGAAATTAGTATGTTCGAACTGGTAAGATTAATTGCAAGATCGTTTCATCATGAAGCGGACGGATGACGAAAGGACGCATTGCCCCAGTAAAACTTACCCTGATATCTGTCCCTTCTAGTGCTTTTAGGGCATCCATCATAAATTTCGCACTAAAGGAAATCTTTAATTCTTCCCCTTCAATCGCTTCGCTTTGAATCTCTTCGACTACTTTCCCAACCTCTGGTGTATTAGAAGAAATTTCAATCAGCCCGCCTTCAATCGTTGAAAGCTTAACTACATTATTTCTCCCTTCTCTTGCTAATAGCGAGGCACGATCAATCGCATGTAAAAATTCCTTGGTATTAACGGTCACATCCGTCTTACTTTCACTTGGGATTAATCTCGATGTATCTGGATAATTTCCTTCTAACAATCTTGAGAAAAATAATAAGTGCTTCGCTTTAAATAAAATTTGATTTTCAGTGATAACAATATCAATGAGTTCATTGCTGTCATCTATAATTTTACTAAGCTCATTTAAGCTTTTTCCGGGAATGACCACATTATAATTTTCGTTATTAGTCGTTTCGATTTTCGCCTTTCTTAATGCAAGACGATGACTATCTGTTGCAATACAGTTTAATTCCCCATTTTCAACACGCCAGTTTACACCTGTCAAGATGGGGCGTGTTTCTGAGGTGGACACTGCAAAATGCGTTTGTCTAATCATCGCTTTTAATAAATCCGTGGCGATATGGAATTTATTATTTTCTTCTATCTGTGGCAGGTGAGGATATTCTTCTGCATCAAGACCGATTAAGTTAAATTCAGATTTTCCTGAGCGAATGACAGTTTGAAGTGAGCCTAATACTTCAATTTCTACTGAATCTGTCGGCAGTTTTTTGACAATTTCACTAAAGACTTTTGCTTGAAGGACAATGGATCCAGCTTGTTTGATTTCAATAATTTCATCCCCAGCATCCTCATTTGGAATAAACGATTCAATGGAAATATCTGAATCACTTCCCGTTAAGGTAACTCCTTCTGCTGTAGCTGTAATTTTGATTCCCGTTAAGATTGGAATGGTGGTTCTGCTTGTAACAGCCTTCATAACATCTTGAACACTCTGGACTAATCGATCTCGTTGGATGATAAATTTCATCGCATGTAATCCTCCGTTTTAAGCATATTTTTTATTGCAATAACATAATATATTTTTTTAAAAAAAATAGAAGAAGTACTAGTAGGGCCTGTTAGTATGTGGATAACTCATTTTTTCAACGGAAACACAGCCTATCCACATGTGGACAGACTGTGTGTAAATACAGAGAAGTTATTCACATAATTCATTTATGGTTAGACTTTCAAAAGTTCGTGTAGTTCTTTCATTTGTCTTTGCAGCTGGGCATCGGATTGAAGAAGTTTAGAAATCTTTTCATGGGCATGAATCACGGTCGTATGATCGCGGCCCCCAAACTCTTCTCCTATTTTTGGCAAAGAATAATCGGTTAATTCCCGTGATAAGTACATAGCAATTTGTCTAGGAAAGGCAAGTGACTTTGTCCGCTTTTTTGCCTTAAAATCCTCAAGTTTTATACTAAAGAGTTCCCCAACTGTCTTCTGAATATCCAAGATGGTGATCACCTTAGGCTTTGAACTAGGGATAATATCCTTTAATGCTTCAGCAGCCAAATCGGCATTAATATCTTTATTAATTAAAGAAGAGTAAGCAACCACGCGGATTAGCGCACCTTCGAGTTCACGGATGTTGGAGTCAATTTGATTGGCAATATAGAGCATGACTTCGTTAGGAATATCAAGACCTTCTGCCTTTGCCTTCTTTCTAAGGATGGCAATCCTTGTTTCTAAATCAGGTGGAGTAATATCAGTAATTAATCCCCATTCAAACCGCGAACGAAGCCTGTCCTCCAGCGTTGGAATTTCACGTGGCGGCCGGTCGCTCGAGATAATGATTTGTTTACTTTCCTCATGCAGTGCATTAAACGTATGAAAAAATTCTTCCTGGGTTGATTCTTTTCCAGCTAAGAACTGAATATCATCTATAAGTAAAATGTCGACATTTCGATATTTATTTCGGAAATTCTCTGCTTTATTGTCACGAATCGAATTAATGAATTCGTTTGTAAATTTTTCAGACGATAAATAAACGACCTTCGCCGCAGGATTATGATCTAAAACATAATGGCCAATCGCATGCATTAAGTGCGTTTTTCCTAATCCTACTCCTCCATAGATAAAGAGGGGATTGTATGCTTTTGCAGGTGCTTCAGCTACAGCGAGTGATGCTGCATGGGCAAACCGGTTGCCTGAGCCAATAACAAAGGTATCAAAGGTATATTTTTGATTTAAAATTCCTTGAGGAAATTCCCCATGGTCATCATCTTTTTTTACCTTTTTGGGAGGTAATTGCACTTCGTTTTCTGCATCTTTTTGATTTTGCGGAATAATAAACTTAACAGAAAGCTCTTCCCCGGTAATCTCATAAAGAATGCCGGAGATTAACTGCGAATACCGTTCTTCAAGCCAATCACGAGCAAACTCATTGGGAGCCGTTATGATCAGCAAATCACCTTGAAGGGAATGGGCCTTGGTTGACTTAAGCCATGTGTCAAAGCTTGGTTTGCTAATCTTTTTCTCTATATTGGCTAGTGCAGCATGCCAAAGATCCGCAATATTTTCCAAATAATATCCCTCCTTTTTTGCGTTAATAAAAACCATGTATGAAAACTAGCACACGTGCAGTAATACCTGTCTTACTCCAATAAATAGTTTAGGACGGAGTAATCCCATCCGACTGGGTCATTTTCCGTTGTGAAATGATGTTTATACTTGCAGTACAACCTATTAATTTATAAATATACGAATTAGTGAATGTGGATAATAAATAATAAGGAAGTAAAGTGGAGTTTCGACAATATCCACTTCTTGTGGACAACTTTTTACAACACCCTAGGATAAGCTATCCACATGATATCCACAATTTGTGGATAACGTATTTGTGTGGATAAAGTTATTCAGAGTGAAAACACAAATATAATATCAAATAATTGCTTGAGGCGCAATGCCTTTTCGTAGTTTATCCACAACGACAACAATATGTGCACAATATTTGTCCACAAGTAGATGTTTTGTGCAAAACCTGTCAATATCTTGTGTGGATAGCAAAAAAAATGTCGAAAAAATATCCACAACCAGGTGGCTGACGAGCTGTCCGCGTAAAGGGAGTGGATTTTGCAAAAATCACGACTGTCGATTTACAGTGCCTAGGGTAAAAAAATGAATTCTTTTCCTTTGCTATTGGAGCTGTTCCTATAAGAATAGAATTTCTGGAAATTAGCTAATTCATGTTCAATAAAAATTGGAAATGGGGACAATATCGAAGAACAGTTGACAATTTTATGGTGAGGTTATTATAATGAGTAAGACTGTCATTTAAACTTGATAGCATCCTTTAGGGAGGTGTCATATATGAAAAGAACATATCAACCAAATAAGCGTAAACACAGTAAAGTCCACGGTTTCCGTAGTCGTATGGCCTCAGCTAATGGCCGTAAGGTTCTAGCTCGTCGTCGTTTAAAGGGAAGAAAAGTATTATCAGCATAGACCACTGAAAAGTCAGTGGTCTTTTTTCTAATCCGACTGAGGGTGTTTTTTTATGAAAAAAGAGCTACGCATTAAAAAAAATAAAGAATTCCAAGCAGCATTTCAAAAAGGTCAGTCCTTTGCCAATCGGCAGTTTGTCGTCTATTCCTTAGCAAAAGAGGGACAAGATTATTTTCGGATCGGCCTGTCTGTTAGTAAGAAGATCGGAAATGCTGTCACAAGGAATAGGATCAAACGTTATGTAAGACAATCTATTTTTGAGCTGAACGAACAATTGGCGAAAGGGAATGACTATGTCATCATTGCCAGGAAACCTGCATCGGAAATGGATGTCTTTGAGGTGAAAAAAAGTTTGACCCATGTCTTTAAAGTCGGGAAAGTTTTAAAAAAGTGACGGTAAGGACATAAATGCGAAGGAATTCGCCTGAAAATTTCATCATATTGCAGACAATTCCTTTGCGTAAGTGTTAAAATACTTTTGAAATCTTATAAAAAGGCTCTTTTCGTAAACTTTGTTAATTTTGGAGTAATTTTACTAAGTTACAAGGGCATATTTGCCAATGTTCTATACGAAAAAATGCTGCGATGCATTTAGGAATACGGGTTGATGAACCTGTTCGAAAAACAACAATCTATACGAAAACAGTCTACAAAAAAATAATACATAGAGTGGTTTCACTATCTTTATTGTAGGGAGGAAATTTTGGTTGAAAAGACGAATATTACTAGTAGTTGGCTTACTTTCTGTCTTTATCCTGCTGACAGGATGTAGTGAAATAAAAAAACCAATTACTTCGGAGAGTACGGGCTTTTGGAATGAGTACATTGTTTATCCATTATCCTGGTTGATTAAAGAAGGGGCGCATATCCTTGGGGGCAGCTTTGGGTTATCGATTATTGTCGTAACCATTCTCATTCGCCTTGCGATTTTGCCGCTGATGATCAAGCAGACAAGAAGTTCGAAAGCGATGCAAGCCTTGCAGCCAGAAATGAAGGCACTTCGTGAAAAATATAGTTCGAAAGATCAAAAAACTCAGCAAAAATTGCAACAGGAAACAATGGCATTGTTTTCAAAGCATGGCGTCAATCCAATGGCTGGTTGTTTTCCGTTAATCGTGCAAATGCCAATTTTAATTGGTTTTTACCATGCAATCTCACGAACAAGGGAAATTGCATCAGATAATTTCCTCTGGTTTGACCTAGGAGATAAAGATCCATATTATATTTTGCCAATTATTGCTGGTATCACCACCTTTATTCAGCAAAAATTGATGATGGCTGGTCAAGAGCAGAACCCGCAAATGGCGATGATGCTTTGGATGATGCCAATCATGATCGTTGTGTTCGCCTTTAATTTCCCTGCTGCTCTTTCCTTGTATTGGGTAGTCGGAAATATTTTTATGATTGTGCAAACGTATTTTATTAAAGGACCGGATCTGAAAACGGCAAAATCATCCGGTAATGCGGGAGGAGCAAAAAAGTGAAACAGGTAACTGCTACAGGACAAACTGTCGAAGAAGCAGTAAAATCAGCTTTAGCTCAATTACAAATCAGCAAAGACCGCACAGATATTGATATTATTGATGAAGGTAAAAAAGGGATTTTCGGTATTTTTGGTTCCCGTCCCGCAGTGGTCAAAGTAACTGTCATCATTGACCCAATTGAGGAAGCAAAGAAATTTCTTACTCAGGTAAGTGAACAAATGGGTGCTCCAGCGGAAATAGAAATCAAACGTGAGGGGAAACATGTTCACTTCATTATGACCGGAGAAAAGATCGCCTTATTGATTGGAAAAAGAGGGCAAACGTTAAATTCACTCCAATATTTGACCCAATTAGTCGTTAATCGTTTTTCGAATCAGTATTTAACCGTGATTTTAGACGCTGAAGATTACCGGAAAAGAAGAAATGAAACGCTTGTTCAATTAGCACATCGACTTGCCCAAAAGGCGGTTAAGTCTGGAAAAGATGTAACGCTAGAACCAATGCCTTCTTATGAGCGTAAAGTTATTCATGCTGCTTTATCCGATAATAAACGTGTTAAGACATTTTCTGATGGATCGGAACCACATCGCTATATTGTGATTTCTCCAGCGAAAAGATAATGAGATCTGTATAAAAGACATCCTATCGAATGGTAGGATGTCTTTTTTTGTGCTCTCTCGCAAAAAATGTCGAAAAAAGAAGTTGTTGATAACATAAATCTTTTCTCGTTTTTCGTTTTATTGTTATTCACATGTGGATAAGTTAAAATAATAATGAGATAAAAGTGAACTGTGGATAGTTCGGTAGGAAGATGGTTTGCTTTTTAACAAGAACATGTTGTGGTATTCTAGTGTTTTGGAGAAAAAATCATTTTTTATATAGATGAACAGTTTTTAGTGTGAGGTGAAGGAAATGGAATATGATACGATTGCGGCCATATCGACTCCGATGGGAGAGGGTGCGATTGCGATTGTCCGATTGAGTGGTGATGAGGCAATTCCGATTGCAGACAAGCTATTTAGAAGTATCGGGGGGAAGAAGCTGACGGAAGCAGCAACCCATACGATTCACTATGGACATTTGCTTGATCCGAAATCACAGCAAGTGGTCGAAGAAGTAATGCTATCCGTGATGAAGGGGCCGAAAACTTTTACAAAAGAAGATGTTGTTGAAATAAACTGCCATGGCGGGATTGTTTCTGTAAATCGAGTGCTCCAGTTGGTACTGACGAATGGAGCGAGACTGGCGGAGCCAGGAGAATTTACAAAAAGAGCATTTTTAAATGGACGGATTGATTTATCGCAAGCGGAAGCGGTAATGGATTTAATCAGAGCAAAAACAGATCGTGCTATGAATGTAGCGTTAGGGCAAATGGAAGGGCGTTTATCAAAGTTGATTCAAAGACTTAGGCAGGAAATTTTAGAAATCCTTGCCCATGTCGAGGTCAATATTGATTATCCTGAATATGACG
This sequence comes from Bacillus sp. sid0103, assembly GCF_019219025.1. The sequence goes on from NZ_JAHUWN010000005.1 coordinate 13,230, forward strand.
ATGTCGAAGAAATGACGCATAAAATGTTGTCAGAAAAAGCCCATTTTGTTCGGGAAGAGATCAAAAAACTGTTACAAACGTCGGAACAAGGGAAAATTTTACGAGAAGGATTGTCGACAGCTATTGTTGGCCGCCCAAATGTAGGGAAATCTTCGCTTTTAAACAGCCTTGTTCATGAAAATAAAGCGATCGTAACCGATATTCCTGGCACAACAAGGGATGTTATTGAAGAATACGTGAATGTTCGCGGCGTGCCGCTTCGGCTCTTGGACACAGCGGGGATCCGAGAAACTGAGGATATTGTCGAACGAATTGGGGTTGAACGCTCCCGTCAAGTGTTACAAGAGGCAGATCTGATTTTGCTGGTTTTAAATTATGCAGAACATCTGAGCGCAGAAGATGAAAAGCTGTTTGAAGTGGTTAAAGACATGGATGTTATCGTTATCGTTAATAAAACAGACTTGGAGCAAAAAATTGAGTTTGACAAGGTAAAAGCGTTAGCGAAAGAGCATAAGGTTGTCACCACCTCCCTGCTTGAAGATCGTGGTGTCGATGAGTTAGAGGAAGCTATCGCCTCGTTATTTTTTGCAGGTTCGATTGATGCTGGTGATATGACGTATGTTTCAAACAGCCGCCATATCGGCTTATTGAGCCAAAGTCTACATTCGATTGAAGAAGCGATTGAGGGAGTAGAAATGGGTACTCCCATTGATATTATTCAAATCGATTTAACTCGAACGTGGGAATTACTTGGCGAAATCATTGGCGAAAGTGTCCATGAAAGCCTGATCGATCAATTATTCTCACAATTTTGTTTAGGGAAATAAATAGAAAAGCTAAAAGCGCCTTCGGAACCAGCACTGCTTGTTCCTGTGACGATTATTCGCTGGAGCTATCCAAAGCGCACAGGGGCTTATGCCCCCGAGCCCTTAAGCGCAGAAGCTAGACATTAATTAAAGTAAAACGCAATGTTTCCGTAGCATACGGAAAAGGAGGAACAACATGCAATACGAAGCAGGAAATTATGACGTTATTGTCATTGGGGCAGGACATGCCGGCTGTGAAGCAGGCCTTGCTGCCGCGAGAATTGGCGCAAAAACATTAATGATTACCATTAACCTCGATATGGTTGCCTTTATGCCATGTAATCCATCAGTTGGAGGTCCGGCTAAGGGAATTGTTGTCCGGGAAATAGATGCACTTGGCGGCGAAATGGGTCGAAATATTGATAAAACCTATATCCAGATGAGAATGCTGAACACCGGTAAAGGGCCGGCGGTGCGGGCGTTACGGGCACAGGCAGATAAATTTGCCTATCAGCATGAAATGAAAAAAACGATTGAAGAAGAAGAAAATATGACCTTAATCCAAGGGATGGTTGAACAATTAATCGTTGAGGATGGCGTATGTACGGGCGTTGTTACCAAAACGGGAGCGGTTTATCGTTCAAAAACCGTCGTTATTACTACGGGTACTTTCTTACGTGGTGAAATTATTATTGGTGACTTGAAGTATTCGAGTGGTCCGAATAATCAACAGCCATCCATCAAATTATCCGAACATCTTGAAGCACTAGGCTTTGACCTGGTTCGCTTTAAAACGGGAACACCGCCGCGTGTCAATAGTAATACGATTGATTACAGTAAAACAGAAATTCAACCTGGTGACGATACTCCGAGGGCGTTTTCTTATGAAACAACGAAATATATTACTGATCAGCTCCCATGCTGGTTAACTTATACAAACGAAGCAACCCATCAAATCATTGATGAAAACCTTCACCGCTCTCCGATGTTTTCTGGAATGATCAAAGGGACAGGTCCGCGTTATTGCCCTTCGATTGAGGATAAAGTGGTCCGCTTTAATGACAAGCCGCGTCATCAAATTTTCCTTGAGCCTGAAGGCAGGCATACGCAGGAAGTTTATGTGCAGGGGCTGTCAACCAGCTTACCAGAAGATGTGCAGCAGCGGATTCTAAAGTCTATTTCGGGACTAGAAAATGCTCAAATGATGCGTTCGGGCTATGCGATTGAATATGATGCAATTGTGCCTACACAGCTATGGCCTACACTTGAAACAAAGGTTGTTAAAAATTTATATACTGCCGGGCAAATTAATGGAACATCGGGCTATGAAGAAGCTGCAGGTCAAGGCTTAATGGCCGGGATTAATGCGGGTTTAAATGCACTTGGGCGTGACCAGTTAGTCTTAAGTCGTTCCGATGCCTATATTGGAGTGTTAATTGACGATTTGATTACAAAAGGGACGAATGAACCTTATCGTTTATTAACATCACGGGCAGAGTATCGTTTGCTATTACGTCATGATAATGCCGATTTACGCTTAACTGAAATTGGTCATCAAATCGGGTTGATTCGTGACGACCGTTATGCAAAGTTCTTGACTAAAAAAGAAGCGATTGAATCTGAAAAGCATCGCTTAGAGTCTACGTTCCTGAAACCGACGGAAGAGGTTCAAGAAATGATTAGAAGCATCGGCGGCAGTGAATTAAAGGATGGAATCCGTGCCTCCGATTTATTAAAAAGACCAGAGATGTCGTATCATCAGCTGGAAACCATTTTCCCTAGTGAGGTTGCTTTAGACGAAGAAGTGAAAGAACAGGTGGAAATTCAATTAAAATATGAGGGATATATTACAAAGTCCCTGCAGCAGGTCGAACGATTAAAGAAAATGGAAGATAAGAAAATCCCTGAGAATATTGATTATGATGCCGTCTCAGGACTGGCGACAGAAGCTAGACAGAAATTGAAGCTTGTTAAACCACTGTCCATTGCCCAGGCATCCAGGATATCGGGTGTAAATCCAGCCGATATTTCCATCTTGCTTGTGTACCTTGAACAGGGGAAAATCGCAAGGGTTTCGAATGAATAATTATGTGAGGAAGATTACGAAATGATCATCGAACAATTTGAAGCAAATTTACGGGAGAAAGGAATTTCCCTTTCAAGTGAACAGCTCGATCAATTTGAAAAGTATTTTGAGACATTGGTGGAGTGGAACGAAAAAATGAATCTGACAGCCATAACGGATAAGGCTGAAGTATATTTAAAACATTTTTATGATTCGATTACCGCTGCGTTCTATTTTGATTTTACAAAGCCTTTTCATCTTTGTGATGTCGGAGCGGGTGCAGGGTTTCCAAGTATCCCATTAAAAATTGTTTACCCTCATATTGAGGTGACGATTGTTGATTCATTAAACAAGCGCATTTCCTTTTTAAATCATCTTGCTAAGGTTTTAAAATTAGAAAATGTTCATTTTATTCATGATCGTGCGGAAACCTTTGGGGTAAATCCGCAGTATCGAGAGAACTTCGACGTCGTTACGGCAAGGGCAGTAGCAAGAATGTCTGTGTTAAGTGAGTTTTGTTTACCACTCGTGAAAGTGGGCGGTCACTTTATTGCCATGAAAGCTGCCCATGCAAAGGATGAGTTAGGGATGGGACAAAAGGCTATTACCACTCTTGGCGGAAAGGTAGAGGAAATGTTTACTTTTACGCTGCCAATGGAAGAAAGCGAACGAAGTATTCTCATCATTAAAAAGGAAAAACAAACACCAAAGAAATATCCGCGTAAGCCTGGGACACCAGGAAAGACACCGATTGAATAAGAAGGCTTTTTCATAAAGTTGATTGTTTTGGAGCATAATAATGGTCATTTATATAGGTAACTAGGACATTTTTGACCATGTACTTACGATAAGATGCCATGAAGCTTATAGGAATACGGAATGATGGACTATAACGAAAAACAACAATCTATGCGAAAACAGCCATAACAAAAACAGTTTAGGGAAACTAACAATTTTTCAACAAACATGTTATTCTAGGCAGGAAGAATTTATCTATGTAGAGAATTAGTAATAGGGAGTTTCGTAAAGGTGGTGTTGGGGATGAAACAATCATTTACACGCTTTTTTGGCCTCGGCGATAAGGGAGAACAAGAGGTTGCACTGGAAAAAGAGATAATTACGGAAAAAAACGAGGAAATTAATAAAATACCAATTGATCATATAGTTCCAAACCGCTTTCAGCCTCGGACAGTTTTTGATGATGAGAAAATCGAAGAATTAGCGCGAACGATTCACATACATGGTATTATTCAACCGATCGTTGTACGAGAATTTGCGACTGGACAATTTGAAATTATTGCAGGGGAACGCCGTTTTCGGGCGATGAAAAAGCTCGGTTGGACGGAAGCGCCGGCGATTATTAAAAATTTATCGGATACAGAAACGGCCTCTGTTGCTTTGATTGAGAATTTACAACGGGAAGAGCTGTCCCCAATTGAAGAAGCGATGGCCTATGGAAAATTGTTGGAATTGCATAACTTGACCCAAGAAGCACTAGCACAACGCCTTGGGAAAGGGCAGTCAACTGTGGCCAACAAACTTCGCCTTCTTAAATTACCGCAGCCGATTCAAGAGGCATTATTAACGAAAATTATTACAGAGCGCCATGCACGTGCACTTATCCCTCTAAAGGATCCGGAAAAACAAGTGGCCCTGTTAGCGGAGATTATTGAAAAGAACTTTAACGTCAAGCAAACCGAGGAACGTGTCGTCAAACTGCTTGAACAAAAAAATGAAAAGCCTAAACCGAAACGGAAAGCTTTCAGTAAAGATATGAGAATCGCAGTAAATACGATTCGCCAATCATTAACGATGGTAACGGATAGCGGAATTAATCTCGATGCTGAAGAAGAAGAATTTGACGAATTCTACCAATTTACAATCCGCATACCAAAGAAAAAGTAACAGATCAATAGACCAATAGATAAAAGAACCAAACATGTTGAATGTTTGGTTCTTTTTATTTGTGCTCTGTTAAAGCCTGTTGTTGATAGTGCCACTATATTGATTGGAGTGGAAACCAACAGTCACGTTCAAATGAACCTTTAGTTGATAAAGGTCAGATTAAAATGGTAATGTTTGGATAAGGTGTGCTTCTCTTGGCTTATTTAGAGACATTTCAGGAATAAGACAGTTGAATATTTTAAGAAAAAATCCAAAAACAGATCTGTTTCATGATAAAATAAAGGAATGGAAATTTTCATTCCCATCATTCAGATTAAATTAGCCAAATGAACATTATTTTTATAAAATTTAATAGAATAACAGAATAATACTTTGAGAGAATAAAAGGGTAGGTGACATCGTGGGCAAAATTCTTGCAATCGCGAATCAAAAAGGCGGAGTCGGTAAAACGACTACCTCTGTCAACCTAGGTGCCTGCTTAGCATATATTGGAAAACGTGTCCTGCTTGTAGACACGGATCCTCAGGGAAACGCAACCAGCGGGATTGGTATTGAAAAGGCAGAAGTTGACCAATGTATATATGATGTTTTAGTAGATGATGTGGAAGCAAAGAATGTGATTAAACCTACATCGGTGGAAAATTTGTATGCAATCCCGGCAACAATTCAGCTGGCTGGTGCAGAAATTGAATTGGTACCGACTATTTCAAGGGAAGTTCGTTTGAAACGAGCGCTCGAAGAAGTAAGAGAGCAATTTGATTATATTATTATTGATTGTCCGCCGTCATTAGGTTTATTAACCCTTAATGCCTTAACAGCTTCTGATTCTGTCTTAATCCCTGTTCAATGCGAATACTATGCGTTGGAAGGTTTAAGTCAACTACTAAGTACGGTCAGACTTGTCCAAAAGCATTTGAATCAGGATTTGAAAATTGAAGGCGTTTTATTAACCATGCTGGACGCACGAACCAATCTTGGTATTCAAGTAATTGAAGAAGTGAAAAAATATTTTCAAGATAAAGTTTATAAAACCATTATTCCAAGGAATGTGCGTCTTAGCGAAGCTCCAAGCCATGGAGAACCGATTATTACTTATGATGCAAAATCCCGTGGCGCTGAGGTGTATTTAGATTTAGCGAAGGAAGTGGTCTCGAATGGCTAAAGGTTTAGGAAAAGGCCTTAATGCATTTTTTGCGGATGCTAGTAAAGAGGAATTAGTTCAGGAAATCAAATTGAACCAATTGCGTCCCAATCCGTACCAGCCTCGTAAAACCTTCCAACAAGAGACAATCGATGAATTGAAAGAGTCCATCATCGAGCATGGCATCTTACAGCCGCTCGTGGTTAGACAAAGTATTCGTGGCTATGAAATTGTTGTAGGTGAACGGAGGTTCCGTGCGGCGAAAGCGGCAAAACTTGAAACAGTTCCCGCTGTAGTCCGTACACTATCAGAACAGCAAATGATGGAATTAGCAGTCCTTGAAAACCTGCAAAGGGAAGATTTAAATCCGATTGAAGAGGGACAAGCCTATCAATTGTTAATGGAAAAGTTAAAGCTGACCCAAGAAGAGGTTGCGAAGCGTCTTGGCAAAAGCCGGCCGCATATCGCAAACCATATCCGTCTGCTTTCCCTCCCTTCAAAAATTCAGGAATTAATTTCTGGCGGAAAAATATCGATGGGACATGGACGTGCCTTATTAGGTCTTCGTCAAAAAGAAAGTCTGCCAAGTTTAGTTGAGAAAGTAACCAAAGAAGGACTAAATGTTCGTCAATTAGAAAAACTGATTCAACAATTAAATGAAAGTGTTCCACGTGAAACAAAAAAGCTGGAACAGAAGAAAGATGTCTTTATCAAGGAACGGGAACATTTCTTGCGCGAACGGTTTGGGACAACGGTCAATATTAAACAGAACAAGAATAAAGGGAAAATTGAAATTGAGTTCTTCTCCAAAGAGGATCTAGAACGGATTTTGGAAATGCTCCATGAAGAAGATCCATCCTTATAAACCATCAAACGATGGTTTATTTTTTTATACTAATATGATAGTTTAAAAGGTATATATTTCGAAGGTCGTAAAAAAGGTGGATGTAAAATGTTTTTATTAGGAACACTTGTAAATGGGCTGTTAATTGTGGTCGGTACGCTTCTTGGAAAATGGTTAAACCGGATCCCAGAAGGAATGAAAGTCACCGTCATGTATGCCATTGGCCTGTCCGTCATGGTGTTAGGCTTACAAATGGGCTTGAAGAGTGAAAATTTCCTGATTGTGATTATAAGTCTGGTCGTTGGGGCTGTCGCTGGTGAGGCGCTGAAATTAGAGGATAAATTAAATGATCTAGGATTATGGCTGGAGAAGAAAGTCGGCTCTACGAATGGGAAAGGCAGTATCTCAGAAGGGTTTGTCACGGCTACCTTAATCTTTGTGATTGGAGCGATGGCGATTATTGGGGCTCTCGATAGCGGCATCCGCGGTGACCATGATGTGCTATATACCAAATCGTTAATCGATGGATTTACCGCGTTAATTTTAACGACAACCTTAGGGATTGGCGTTATCTTTTCGGCGATTCCGGTTGTCCTTTATGAAGGGGGCATTGCCCTATTTGCGACCCAGATTGACCGGTTTGTTCCACAAGCCTTAATGGATCAGTTTATTGTCGAAATGACAGCAACGGGTGGGATCATGATTTTTGCGATTGGCTTAAATTTAACTGGAATGGTGAAAATTAAAGTAGCCAATCTGCTCCCTGGTATTGTCATCACCGGATTAATCGTCACAATCCTCTATAATTACCATCTGAATATCCAATAAGGCTCTTTTCGTAAACTTCGTTGCCTTTGGAGCTTAATAAGGCTCATTTACTAAGTTTCTAGGCAATTTCCGCAAATGTTCTTACGAAAAGAAGCTAGTGATACGGATTGATGAACTTATACGAAAAAACACAATCTATGCGAAAATAGCCTTCAATCAAGACAGCAAAAAAAGAGCATCCGGTCTCATCCCGTTTGCTCTTTTAATTTGTCTTTTCTTCTTCCAGCCAATTTAAATTTAATTCTGTCCAATTTTGCTTAGGATAGAGCAGGCTTGCCTGGTAGATTCCATTGGCAATGGTTTTGGCCATTCTCATCACAAGATTTAAGCGGGTGTTTTGTAAAACAAAAAACTCCATAAACCCGCTGACATTGACAATGCCAGTGATATGTAAATCTCCGACTGCTGGCAGCTCCTTGTTTACGCCTGCCCCAGGTTTAACAGGACCATTCCCAACTTGAATGACTCCGACATTTTTAACCCTTCCCAAGCAGGCGTCGATGCCAATGATATAGGGGTCATCATGTTTTGCTTGGATTTCCTTTAATTTATCCGCAAGATTAACAGCATGAATCGGTTCATCTAGTGTCCCGTAGACATAGAACGACCGCAGGCCCTTTTCTTCCAGCAGTGTCCCGACAAGCGGCCCTAATGAATCTCCTGTGGAGCGATCGGTACCAATACATACAAAGACAATCGGGCGGCTTGTTACCTGTGGAATACTAGTCAGTAACTCTTCAGCAAGATGTTCAGCTGCATGTAATTCATCATGGCTGATCCGTGTCTTAGCCCTCCTGTCAAAAAAACTGCTCTTCAGATTCATTAAGTCACTCCCTAACACTAATAGTCTTACTAGTATACGGAAAATTCAGTAAATCTATACATGGAGCGGGTAAAAAAGGAAAATTCATTATGCTATTCACTGCGTAGAATAATTGCTAAAATAGAAATGGCAAAAGGTTTTAGAGGATGGTGTCTGGAATGACTCTTACACAAAAGGGAATGCAAAAATTACTTGATAAATTTCAAAATGAAGATACGTGGTTGAATTTGGGCGAAGCCCTCTTAAAAATTATTGCGATCTTAATCATTACCAATATCCTGATCCGAATTGGGAAATTGATGATCCATAACATTTTTAAAATTCGAAACCTCTCTCCGCTTAGTACGTCAGAACGGCGAGAAGAAACACTTTCGAAGCTACTTGATAATATCCTTTCATATGTGGTGTATTTTATTGCCTTTATGATGATTCTTTCTGTATTAGGAATTGATGTAAAAGCTCTAATCGCCGGCGCAGGGGTTGTTGGTTTAGCCGTTGGTTTTGGAGCGCAAAGTTTAGTGAAAGATGTAATTAGCGGCTTTTTTATCATTTTTGAAGATCAATTTTCCGTTGGGGACCATGTCCGCATAGGACAATTTGAAGGGAATGTCGAAGCAATAGGGTTAAGAACGACAAAAATTAAAAGCTGGACCGGGGAACTGCATATTTTACCAAATGGCAGTATCATCGAGATCACTAACTTCTCCCTTAATAATAGTATCGCTGTTGTCGATATTGCCATCGCCTATGGTGAAGACATTGCGAAGGCCGAAAAGGTAATTGAGGATGCGATTCAGTTTATGCCGGCTCAGTATGAAGATTTAGTGAAGCCACCTGAGTTATTGGGGATTCAAACCATGGGCGCGACAGAGATCGTTCTACGGGTTGTCGCAGAAACACAACCTATGAAGCAGGCGGGCGTTTCGCGGATGATTCGCAGGGATATTAAGCTTCAGTTAGACGAAAATGGCATTAAGGCTCCTGATCCAAAAGTGGTCATGTATGGCTCTAGTCAACCTAAATAAGGGGAGGATTTTGCATGGAAGAAAAGGAATTTGCTTTAAATGATGTGGTTGAGATGAAGAAGCAGCATCCATGCGGAACGAATCGCTGGAAAGTCATCCGCATGGGGATGGACGTTCGCATCAAGTGTGAGGGCTGCGGCCACAGTGTCCTCATTCCAAGGAGAGAATTTTCAAGGAAAATGAAGAAAATTTTGGTGAAGCATGAGGAATAACCTTATGCTTTTTTTAAAGGCTCTTTTTGTCAACCTTTATTGCGTTTAATACTAATTATCGAAACTAAATACGAATTAGCTATTAAATACACTGGAATTTTACGAAAAGATGCCCCGATATTTAGATACGTACGGGATTGGACATTAATACGAAAAACCACAATCCGTGCGAAAATAGATTTTTTTAATGGCAAACTATATTATTCTTAGTAAAAAAGTAGAAATAGAGTTTTACGCTAGGGGGTGGGAATATTGGCACTGAAACAAATACGTCAAGCAGCATGTCCGTTAAATTGTTGGGATAGCTGCGGGTTTCATGTAACTGTCGAGAATGATCGTGTCACAAAAGTGGAAGGAGATCCCTCCCATCCAATCACACAAGGGAAAATTTGTGGGCGGGGACGGATGCTTGAGACAAGAACAAACTCGACGCAGCGTTTGTTGCATCCTTTAAAAAAAATCAACGGCCAATTCGAGGAAATATCCTGGGAACAGGCATTGAATGAGATTGCCGATAAGCTCAAAACGATAAAAGAAACATACGGATCGACAGCTGTTTTACACAGCCATGACTATGCAAATAATGGGTTATTAAAAAACCTCGACCAGCGTTTTTTCAATTGTTATGGCGGGGTTACGGAACTTTATGGTTCGCTATGTTGGGGTGCTGGGATTGAAGCACAAAAGTGGGATTTTGGAGATGCTTATAGCCATGCACCTAATGATCTTTATAACAGCAAAAACATTATTATTTGGGGACGAAATGTTGCCCGCACCAACATGCACTTTTATGAGAAACTGTTAGAGGCAAAAAAACGCGGCGCGAAATTGTTCGTAATTGATCCAATCTTTAATGCCACGGCAAAAATTGCCGATGAATATATTTCGATAAAACCTGGAATGGATGGATTATTGGCAGCGGGAATAATCAAAGAGCTGCTGCGCTTAGGGTTAGAGGACCGAGTGTTTATTGAGCAATTTACCGTGGGCTTTGCGGATGTCGTCGAACTACTTACCAGCATTTCTTTACAAGAAATAGGTGAGATGACGGAGGTCCCTTGTGAAGTGATTACCCATTTAGCGCAAATGTATGCGGACAAACCAACATCAACGTTTATGGGGCTGGGCTTACAACGGTATAAAAATGGCGGCAATACGATTCGCCTGATCGATGCCCTTGTCGCATGCAGCGGAAATATCGGCATCGCGGGCGGCGGCGCTAATTATGCCAATCTTCAAGTGGGGCAAAGCTTTGTTTTTGACGAGTTAACCCTGCCACAGCGCCGGCAGAAACAGCGCCAGTTTTCGATTATGAAACAAGCTGAAGAAGTGTTAACCGCCAAAAATCCAGAAATTCAAATGATAGTGGTCACATGCGGGAACCCACTGACACAGGTGCCTGACACTCAAGTGGTTGAAAAGGCCTTCTCTTCTGTAGAAACACTAGTGGTCATTGATCAATTCATGACCGACACTGCTTTGCTTGCCGATTATGTTCTGCCGACAACTACTGCCTTTGAGGAAGAGGATCTTTATTATTCGTCAATGTATCATCATTATGTGAATTATGGTCCGAAGCTTGTCTCAGCACCTGGTGAAGCAAAGTCTGATTTATGGATCTGGGCGGAATTAGCGAAACGGCTTGGTTTTGGTGCTGATTTTGATTTTACAAGAAAGCAATTCCTGCAAATGGCCTTTCATGCATTGGAAAAAAAGGGTGTCTCCCTGGAAACGTTAATGGAAAAGCATACCCTTGAATTGCCGGTCGAAGCCATTCCTTGGGAGGACCGGAAGTTTACAACCCCTAGCGGTAAGTATGAATTTACAGCAAGGTTTGGCGAGGAACCGTTAACCTTAGCAGTACCAGAGGAGTCGAAATGGGCCAATCCACAGCTGGCTGAAAAATATCCGTACAGTCTGCTGACAATTCATCCGATGCGTTCCAATCACTCGCAGAACTATCATCTGTTAGGTGGGAATGTGAAACTTAAGGTTGAAGCGGCCCAAAATATTGCGGCACAGCTCGGTTTAGAAAAAGGGGATTATGTCAGAGTCTGGAATGGCCGCGGCGAAGTAAAAGGCTATCTTTCCATTTTGCCATCCGCCCATCCGAACACGATTAATATCGATGAAGGAATATGGAAGCAATTTGGCGGGTCTGTCAATAACCTAACGTCAAGCAGTGCATCCGATAACGGTTTAGGCAGCACATTATATGATTGTCTAGTCAATATCGAAAAAATAAACTAACTGCCGCTATGAAGCGGCAGTTGTCTTTTTTTCTATTAATGCCTATAATTGTGAAAGACTTGTCTTTTTATATATCCGAAACTATTTCTTAGTTCAAAATAGATCATAATTTCTTGAGGAGTGAAATAAATGGCATTAACAGCTGGTATCGTAGGATTGCCGAACGTTGGTAAGTCTACTTTATTTAACGCAATTACCCAGGCAGGGGCCGAATCAGCCAATTACCCTTTCTGTACGATTGACCCAAATGTCGGCATCGTTGAAGTACCTGACCACCGTCTCCAAAAATTAACCGAACTTGTCCAACCAAAAAAGACAGTTCCAACTGCTTTTGAATTTACCGATATTGCTGGGATTGTTAAAGGCGCAAGTAAAGGTGAAGGCCTTGGAAACAAGTTCCTTTCACACATCCGTCAAGTGGACGCGATTTGCCAAGTAGTCCGCTGTTTTGCAGACGATAATATTACGCATGTATCGGGTAAAGTGGATCCGATTGATGATATTGAAGTCATTAACCTAGAGCTAATCCTTGCCGACATGGAATCAGTCGAAAAGCGGATTAGCCGTGTCGAAAAATTAGCCAAGCAAAAAGATAAAGAAGCTGCGGCTGAATTCGAAGTCCTCTCTATGCTGCGTGATGCCTTTGAAGCAGAAAAACCTGCTCGTACGGTTGATTTTACAGAAGAGCAAATGAAACTTGTCAAAGGACTGCATCTTTTAACAATTAAACCTGTCCTTTATGTGGCCAATGTAAGTGAAGATGATATTGCCGATCCATCAGACAATGAATATGTTCAAAAAGTACGCGAATTTGCTGCTGCCGATAACGCAGAAGTAATCGTAATTTGTGCGAAAATTGAAGAGGAAATTGCTGAACTCGAAGGCGAAGAAAAGCAAATGTTCTTGTCGGAGTTAGGGATTGAAGAATCCGGTCTTGATCAATTAATCCGTGCTGCGTATCATTTGCTTGGACTAGCTACGTACTTTACCGCCGGTGTTCAAGAGGTTCGGGCTTGGACATTCAGAAAAGGAATGAAAGCTCCGCAATGTGCCGGGGTTATTCACTCTGATTTTGAACGAGGCTTTATCCGTGCCGAGACAGTTTCCTACGATGATCTATTAGCTGCCGGCAGTCATACAGCTGCCAAAGAAGCTGGCAAAGTCCGCCTAGAAGGAAAAGAATACGAAGTCAAAGACGGCGATGTCATCCATTTCCGTTTTAACGTCTAAAAGAGAGAGCTCTGCACATATTGCAGAGCTTTTTTAATTGGAAGGCTTTGTTTAAGATTGTATTGGCGCTATGTTGATTGGAGCGGAAGGCGCTCGACTCCTGCGGGAAAAGCGGGTCAAGGGAGACCCCGCAGGTGCTGAGTGTCTGGAGCGGAAATCAACATCCCCATTTTAACGCGGGCCAATTGGAAAAAATCTCAATCCTGTGAATGAGATTGCATTTGTTAAATAACTATGCTATAATTTCAACTTGTGAGTAATGAATAATTGCTCCTTGCCCAAACGGGCCGTTTAGACCAAAAGGAGGTGACTGTGATGAATAAGTACGAAATCATGTACATCATCCGCCCAAATATTGAAGATGAAGCTAAAAAAGCTCTTGTTGAGCGTTTTAATTCTATTCTTCTTGAAAATGGAGCGGAGACTGCGGAAACAAAGGATTGGGGTAAGCGTCGTTTAGCTTACGAAATCAATGACTTCCGTGACGGTTATTACGAAATCGTAAAAACTACTTCTTCAGCTGCTGCAGTTCAAGAATTTTCTCGTCTTGCAAAAATCAGCGAAGATATCATTCGCCACTTAGTAATTAGAGAAGACGCTTAATATATATTAGAAATTTATTGGTAAAAACGTTTCACGTGGAACATTTTTCCAAACAAAAAGGAGTTGATTCTGATGATGAATCGTGTCGTACTTGTTGGCCGTTTAACAAAAGATCCTGATTTGCGTTATACACCAAACGGGGTCCCTGTTGCTACCTTTACTTTAGCAGTTAACCGACCATTTTCTAGTCAGTCAGGTGATCGTGAAGCAGACTTTATTAACTGTGTTGTTTGGCGTAAACCTGCTGAAAATGTGGCGAACTTCTTAAAAAAAGGCAGCCTTGCAGGTGTTGATGGCCGCATTCAAACCCGCAACTATGAAGGACAAGATGGTAAACGTGTCTATGTTACCGAAGTCCAAGCAGAGAGTGTTCAGTTCTTAGAACCTAGAAACGCATCTGGTGGTGGCGGTGGTAGAAACGATAATGATTACTTCGGTGCTCCACCTAGGGAACCACAAAGTGCTCCTTATGGCGGCGGCAATCAGAATCAACGTCCAAACCAAAACGCAAATAAAGGTTATACAAGAATGGACGAGGATCCGTTTGCTGGCAATGGTCAAATTGACATTTCCGATGACGACCTTCCATTCTAAACAACCTTAAATGAACGATAATTTGAATAAGAAAAAAGGAGGGAATTTTCATGGCAGGAGGACGTAAAGGCGGTCGCGCGAAACGCCGTAAAGTATGTTACTTCACTTCAAATGCAATCACAAAGATTGACTATAAAGATGTGGATTTACTTAAAAAGTTTATCTCTGAGCGTGGAAAGATTTTACCACGTCGTGTAACTGGTACTAGCGCTAAATACCAACGTAAATTAACAGTTGCAATCAAACGTTCACGTCAAATGGCATTACTTCCATTTGTTGCAGGTGAATAATAAATAGATTTAAAAGGCAGTAAGGGTGCTCCCTGCTGCCTTTTTCTTATACTCATGAACTTGTGTCGAATCGATTTTCTCGGGTAAAATAAAGAATAACTTAGTAATAAATAGGGGTGAAGTAGTGAAAGATGTACGCAAGCTGACAGAGGGTGCTGTTTATTTGGCCGCCTTTGCTGCGCTATTATTATTAACGATTTATGTCCCCATCCTTGGGTCATTTCTAAATCTGGTCCTGCCGTTGCCATTTATTTTGTTTTCTTTTAAAAATAATCTGAAATTGATTGCCGCATACTTTTTAGCCGCCATTTTTATCTCGTTTATTGCAGGCTCATTAATGGGTGTTGGGCTTATGCTTGTTTACGGTTCCGTCGGTGTGGTTATTGGATATATGCTCCAAAAAGGCAAAAGCCGAACATTCATATTAATTGCAAGTTCGCTTACATTTATGGTGGGACTAGTTATTACCTACGCAGTCATGGTAGCCTTTTTAAATATGAATATAATCCATGAACTTACGGTGGCATTAAATGAATCCGTTAAAAATTCCGTGGAAATCCTAAGAACAATGGGCAAAGAAGACCAAATCAGTCAATTAAAAGAGCAGAATGCCAATGTGCTTAAGATGATCAAGACGCTGGCACCAAGTATTCTGATCCTGGCATCCATCCTTTCTGCCTTTGTTACGCAATGGCTTTGTTTTCCGATTGCCAAACGATTTGGTGTAAAAGTACAGCCATGGGGCAGTCTTAAGAATATATCCCTGCCGAAGAGTCTTTTATGGTACTATTTAATTGCAATAGGTGCGAACATCCTTATCCACCCGGATGAAGGAACCTACTTATATACTGTGCTAATTAACGCGAGATACATATTAGAAATGTTTTTGGTTTTGCAGGGCCTTTCCTTTTTATTTTATTTTTTCGATCAAAGGTCTGTTGCGAAAGCGATTCGTGTGCTTGTGGTAATTCTTGCTTTCATGATACCAATTTTTCATTATATAATAATGATATTAGGAATTACTGATATTGGGTTTGATTTTAGAAAGCGGTTCGAAAAGCAAGAGTAGACTTCCGTTTAGGAGCTGAAAATTTTGCCTGCATTTTTAGAAAAGCGGTCCATTCGTTACCCTTTTTATGGGTTAATTGCTGTCACAGTGGTACTGCTCATTGTCCTGTATCTATATAATAGGATATTAAGTGTAGCAGGGCTGTTATTAATGTTTTTCCCAATTTACTATATGTTTGTGGTCGATCGCCGCCAAAGAAAAGAAATGGAAGAGTATATCTCGACTCTTTCCTACCGAGTTAAACGAGTAGGCGAAGAGGCACTGATGGAAATGCCAATTGGGATTATGCTCATTAATGAGGAGTATTATATTGAATGGACAAATCCATTTCTTGCCTCTTGTTTTGATCAGGATACCTTGGTGGGAAGATCGCTTTATGATGTCGCAGATACCCTGATTCCGTTAATTAAACAGGAAGTTGAAACAGAGATTATTACCCTTCATCAACGAAAATTTCGCGTGATCCATAAACGTGAGGAACGTCTTTTATACTTTTTCGATGTAACCGAACAAAAAGAGATCGAGAAAATGTATCAAAATGACCGGACTGTTATTTCGATTATCTTTTTAGATAATTATGATGACCTTACCCAGGGAATGGATGACCAAATGCGTGGCAGCATTAATAATTTGGTGACGTCTATCCTAAATAAATGGGCACAGGATAATGGTATTTTTTTAAAAAGAATTTCCTCCGAACGATTTATGGCTGTGTTCAGTGAAGGCATACTTCAAAAGTTGGAAAATGGTAAATTTACGATTCTTGATGAAGTAAGAGAAATGACTTCCAAGCATAATGTGTCGTTTACCTTAAGTATTGGTGTTGGAACAGGAGTGACTTCCCTGCCAGAATTGGGAGTTTTAGCCCAATCAAGCTTGGACTTAGCCTTAGGCAGAGGCGGCGACCAAGTGGCAATAAAATTGCCAAGTGGCAAGGTGAAGTTCTATGGCGGCAAAACGAATCCAATCGAAAAGCGCACGAGGGTTAGAGCGCGAGTGATTTCACATGCACTAAGGGATTTAATCATGGCAAGTGATAAAGTGATCATCATGGGACATAAAAATCCGGACATGGATTCTATTGGTGCTAGCATTGGAATTTATAAAGTCGCACAAATGAATCAGAAGGATGCCTATATTGTTGTCAACTTGCAGGAAATCGACAATGCTGTTAAGCGGCTAATGACGGAAATTCGCCAGCAAGAACAATTGTCTTCCCGCTTTATTGGACCAGAAGAGGCGCTTGAAATCGCTACGGATAAAACCTTGCTTGTTGTGGTTGATACGCATAAACCATCCCTTGTCATCGAAGAACGGCTTCTTAATAAAATTGACAATAAGGTTGTCATTGATCATCATCGCCGCGGTGAAGATTTTATTGCCAATCCGCTCCTTGTTTACATGGAGCCTTATGCGTCGTCGACCTCAGAACTGGTGACTGAGTTTCTTGAATATCAGCCAAAACGAGGTAAAATTGAAATGATTGAAGCGACTGCCCTCTTAGCGGGAATCATCGTTGATACCAAAAGCTTTACACTAAGAACAGGCTCAAGGACGTTTGATGCCGCCTCCTATCTCAGAGCACATGGGGCAGATACCATCCTCGTTCAAAAGTTTTTGAAGGAAGATGTGGATACATATATTAAGAGGTCCAAGTTAATTGAGTCTGTTACCTTTTATCGCGATGGGATTGCTATTGCAAAAGGGTCGGAAAATGATTTTAATGATCAAGTCATTATTGCCCAAGCAGCTGATACCTTGTTAACGATGGACGGTGTGATGGCCTCCTTTGTAATCTCAGCGCGCAGCGAAGGGGTCATTGGCATCAGTGCAAGGTCGCTCGGAAACATCAATGTCCAAGTCATCATGGAGGCCTTAAAAGGCGGAGGGCACCTGACGAACGCCGCCACACAGCTAACTGGTTTATCGATCGCAGAAACGGAAAGTAAATTAAAGCTAGCAATTGATGAATATTTTGAAGGAGTGAAAAAAGAATGAAAGTAATTTTCTTAAAAGATGTGAAAGGTAAAGGGAAAAAGGGTGAAGTCAAGAATGTAGCTGACGGTTATGCCCATAATTTTTTACTTAAACAAGGTTTAGCGAAGGAAGCGAATAACGCTAATATCAGTACACTCGATGCCCAAAAAAAGAAGGAAGAAAAGGCAGCTGCGGAAGAATTAGCTGAAGCAAAAAAATTAAAAGAAGTATTGGATCAAATCACGGTCCAACTATCCGCTAAAGCTGGTGAAGGCGGCCGCTTATTTGGTTCCATTACGACCAAGCAAATTGCGGAAGAATTACAAAAGAAGCACGGCATCAAAATCGATAAACGTAAGATGGAATTAGCAGACGCAATTCGCACGCTTGGCCACACAAAAGTCCCAGTTAAACTCCATCACGATGTGGTTGCGACGTTAACTGTTTCTGTTGCTGAAGTAAAATAAACGGGTTTGTGATGGTAAGTACTTCTGTTACAGAAGTAAAATAAAAATTTGCCAGTGCGAAATGGTTCTGGAACATGATAGAATATAAAAAGTAATCAACGCCATGTGATCGGTCTAAAGCTGGTCACTTTTTTCTTTTGGATTTCATGATATGATAGTTTAGAACTTTGATAATAGATCATCCTCTTCATGATAGGAGGTTTTTTGATAGATGAATGACTTATTTGCAGATCGCATGCCACCACAAAATATTGAGGCCGAACAGGCTGTTTTAGGGGCTATTTTCTTAGAGCCTTCTTCCCTAGTATTAGCTTCAGAGATTTTAATCCCTGAGGATTTTTATCGTGCCGCCCACCAAAAAATATTTAACGTCATGCTTACTCTCAATGACCAAGGGAAAGCAGTTGACCTCGTTACGGTAACAGAGGAACTATCAGCAGCCAAATTGATCGAAGATACCGGCGGCGTTAGTTATTTAGGGGAATTAGCTGCCTCTGTTCCGACGGCTGCCAATATTGAGTATTATGCGAGAATAGTAGAAGAAAAGTCTTTACTTAGAAGATTAATACGCACCGCAACAAGCATTGCTTCCGATGGCTATTCCCGTGAAGATGAAGTAGAGGCTCTGTTAAGTGAAGCCGAGAAAAATATTATGGCGGTGGCCCAGCGCAAGAATGCTGGTGCCTTCCATAATATTAAAGACGTGCTTGTTCGTACGTATGACAATATTGAGGAAATGCATAACCGTGTCGGTGACATTACCGGGATTTCAACTGGATTTGCTGAACTAGACCGAATGACAGCTGGATTCCAGCGCAATGATTTAATCATTGTGGGTGCCCGTCCTTCCGTGGGTAAAACCGCGTTCGCCTTAAATATCGCTGCCAATGTAGCGACAAAAACGGGTGAAAATGTAGCGATTTTCAGTCTCGAGATGGGTGCCGAACAGTTGGTCATGCGTATGCTTTGTTCGGAAGGAAACATCGATGCCCAGCGGCTTCGTACTGGTTCCCTTACCGATGAGGACTGGGGCAAACTGACCATGGCAATGGGCAGTCTCTCCAGTTCCGGAATTTTTATCGACGATACTCCAGGGGTGCGCATCAGTGATATCCGCTCCAAATGCCGTCGTTTGCAGCAAGAGCATGGTTTAGGAATGATCCTCATTGATTACTTGCAGCTGATCTTAGGGAGCGGCCGTTCCGGCGAGAACCGTCAACAGGAAGTTTCAGAAATCTCACGTTCCCTAAAGCAATTAGCCCGTGAGCTGAAAGTCCCTGTTATTGCCCTTTCCCAGCTTTCCCGTGGAGTGGAACAACGTCAAGACAAGCGACCAATGATGTCTGATATCCGTGAATCAGGAAGTATCGAGCAGGATGCCGATATCGTAGCCTTCTTGTACCGTGATGACTACTACGACAAGGAATCCGAGAATAAGAATATTATCGAAATCATCATCGCCAAGCAGCGTAACGGTCCAACAGGAACGGTTTCGTTAGCCTTTGTAAAAGAATACAATAAATTCGTCAACCTCGAGACACGGTATAACGATGCTCCTGGGGCGTAGATTTTAAAGGTTAGCCAAATTTTATTTGGCTGGCCTTTTTTTGGTAGGTTTGAGAACTAATGAAGCGGTTGATGATACCTATAGAGGCAGAATAAAGCAGGCCAACGGTAACCATAGGAGTTGTATGATGCCCGTTAAGGTAGAAAAGCAGCCTAACGGTAACCAAAGGGGTCGTATGATGCCCATAGAGGCAGAAAAAAGCAGGCCAACGGTAACCATAGGAGTTGTATGATGCCCGTTAAGGTAGAAAAAGCAGCCTAACGGTAACCATAGATATTACAAAAGGGTAATTAAATGAACTTAATCATTTGGTATAACATAATTTGCAGACTTTCCGTGACCGATTTGTTTATAGTACTTTGAAAGAATCCTCCTAATAGTTTTCTCCGATTTAACAATCTTACACCAGTCCTGAACAACCTTTGTGGTAATTTTTTGCTCGGGAAAAAGAAGTATCAATTCAGCGACACTCCTTACCACAGCTGACTCCACTTCCTCTGTGCAGCCGCAATGGCCACACTTCAATTTCGATCCCTGAATCTCAGAATAGAAGAAGTAGCACTGTGGACAAAGAATTCCTTTTTCTAGTTTTTCATAATGGTACCCTGGTAAGTACGGATAAGGTGACTCTACTTTATGCAGAGCAACTAATTGTTCCGCCAACTTGTAGTGTTTTTTATTTAGATTAACTGGCCTCGCATTTAACTTTTTCAAAAAACGGTTCATTTGTGAGTGAAAGACGAGTGATGGATTGATGGAGGTTATATATAGGTGAAACTCGGGGTTAACGAAGATTAGATACGATTCAAGCGGATAATGATAGCCAAGGTCGCGGAGCAATGCTCGAAGTAAGGTCTCACAGCGTTCTAGTTGGTGGACCGGATTCTTTACATCTTTTCTAGCACTCGAATACCATTTATCACCTTCCACATAGTAGTCACCTTCGAAATTTTTGACGTCCAAAAGGTAAATCTTATCTTGGGATATAAGTAACGTATCAATTTGGAATTTAGAATTATTATACTCCAGTAATAAATCATGGATGATTAGCCATCCCTCTGAAAGTCCTTCTAACCATAGATCACTCTTTTTCTCCCCTTCATAGCCTTTTATAAGGACAGTATAATTACTTACTTCCTTATCTGACAAATGCATGCGCGCATTTAAAGATCTCAACAGGATAATTTTCAGTGGTTCCAAACGAGGCTTAATGAGCATAGTCCACATCCTATTCATTATTTTAAGAAACTATAATTCTATTTTATGGAAAAAGATCCAAACTTACAAGAGAGAGTCATAAATTAATATTTTACGAACATAATATAATGTTAATAAATAAACGTTCGTGTTTTGTTTGCTTTTAACTACAAAAGTTGGTAAACTTGTCTATGGAAAATAGAAAAACGTATATAATTTGGAGGTGCCTTATATGTCATCAGTAGTAGTTGTTGGGACGCAATGGGGAGACGAAGGTAAGGGGAAAATTACAGATTTCCTTTCTGAAAATGCCGAGACAATTGCCCGTTATCAGGGAGGAAATAATGCAGGCCACACCATACAGTTCAACGGAGAAACGTACAAATTGCACCTAATTCCATCTGGAATTTTTTATAAAGAAAAAATCTGTGTCATTGGAAACGGAATGGTTGTTGATCCAAAGGCACTTGTTACAGAACTTGCTTATTTACATGAAAAGGGCATTACAACGGATAATCTTCGCATTAGTAACCGTGCTCATGTGATTCTTCCGTATCACTTAAAACTTGATGCGGTCGAAGAAGAAAGTAAAGGCGCAAATAAAATCGGGACAACCAAAAAAGGAATTGGACCAGCTTACATGGATAAAGCAGCGCGTGTCGGGATTCGAATTTCTGATCTGCTTGAACGCGATGTGTTTGAAGAAAAGCTTGAACGTAATTTGGAAGAGAAAAACCGTTTGTTTGAACGTATTTATGAAACAACTGGATTTACGAAAGAAGAAATCCTCGACGAGTATTATGAATATGGTCAACAATTTAAGAAGTATGTTTGTGATACATCCGTTGTCTTAAATGATGCCTTAGATGAGGGCAAACGCGTTCTGTTTGAAGGGGCACAAGGGGTTATGCTTGATATTGACCAGGGTACCTATCCATTTGTAACTTCATCTAATCCAGTAGCTGGCGGCGTGACAATTGGTTCCGGGGTTGGACCATCAAAAATCACTCATGTGGTTGGAGTATGCAAGGCGTACACCTCTCGTGTTGGTGACGGGCCATTCCCAACAGAATTAAATGATGAAATTGGCAATCGCATCCGTGAAGTTGGCCGTGAATATGGCACAACCACAGGTCGTCCGCGTCGGGTTGGCTGGTTTGACAGTGTCGTTGTCCGCCATGCCCGTCGTGTCAGCGGTTTAACCGACCTGTCGCTCAATTCAATTGACGTTTTAACAGGGATTGAAACCTTAAAGATCTGTACAGCTTATAGTTACAAAGGTGAGCTAATTACGGAATATCCTGCAAGCTTGAAGGTATTAGCACAATGCGAACCTGTTTATGAAGAGCTTCCAGGCTGGACAGAAGATATTACGGGAGTGAAAACATTAGACGAATTGCCTGTCAATGCCCGCCATTATGTGGAACGTGTGACCCAGCTAACTGGTATTCCATTAACCACATTCTCAGTGGGGCCAGATCGCAATCAAACAAATGTTGTCCGCAGCCCGTGGAGACAAATTTAAAAGCGGTACCTCTTTGACGCATAATTAGTTAGACGTAATGAATGAAATGAAGCCCTCATTTTTGAGGGCTTCAAACTTTTTAAAAAGTTTTTTTAAAAAAGTATTGCGTTTAATAGATAATCCGTGCTATTATAAAAAGCGTCGTCACGATACGACAGAAGAAAAAACAAGTACGAGCCATTAGCTCAGTTGGTAGAGCATCTGACTTTTAATCAGAGGGTCGAAGGTTCGAGTCCTTCATGGCTCACCATAGTTTTTTGCGACAGCAAAATAACTTTCAATAATATGGCCCCTTGGTCAAGTGGTTAAGACACCTCCCTTTCACGGAGGTAACACGGGTTCGAATCCCGTAGGGGTCATGGCTTTTGGTTGTCAGGAAGAGACTGGCAAGGACGGTTTCCTTGCTGACAATCAATTAATTTTGGTCTGGTAGTTCAGTTGGTTAGAATGCCTGCCTGTCACGCAGGAGGTCGCGGGTTCGAGTCCCGTCCAGACCGCCATATAGTGGCTCAGTAGCTCAGTCGGTAGAGCAAAGGACTGAAAATCCTTGTGTCGGCGGTTCGATTCCGTCCTGAGCCATAAAAAAAGAAGCTTGCAAATGCAGGCTTCTTTTTTTGTTGTAATCTTATTGTAATAAACAAATCTATTTTTAGAAAAAAACGATCCGTTCCTGTCGAAATTTGTAATAATTGCTCCTCCTTCTTCGGAACTAGAAAAACCCTGATTTAATAGGATTTCCCCCCTATTCTTTAAAAAGATAAAGTAGCCGAATGTCAGTAATTATTCATTTTTGTTACATTATGTTGACTATTAATCTATTTACAAAAAATTATGGTAAAGTAAATTAGGTCTAAAATTCTGGAAAATTCATTAATGCTAGAAAACAATAGATTAATAGGGTTTTACCGTGGTTTAGGGAGGAAAAATGTTATTTTTAGATAAGTTATCTCATGCTAAAAAGTTATTACTCAAAACGACAATTGTGACCACCATGGCAACATCGCTGATTGCCTTTAGCAATGGTCCTGTCGCGTTTGCTGATGAATCGCAATCATCGAAGGATTATCATGTATATCTTGAAGGTACATATATAGGCAATGTAACGGATAAGAATGTGGTGAATAAAATCGTTGCTGAAAAAGTTAGTGAAACTGATCTTGCTCAGCAGGTGAAAAACATTCCGTATCAAGTATTCCCAAATGCTGAAAAAGAGTCTGAATCGGTTCCTACCATTCGAAATATCTTTCAGCTTCAAACAGAGGCTGCTGCCATCATGATTGATGGAAAACCTGTTGTTTATGTTGAAGATCAACCAACAGCGGAAGAAGTCATGAAGAAGCTGATCCATCAGTATGTGCCAGCAGATCAATTAGCAGAACTCCAAGCGAGAAAAGCTTCAGGCAATACGACATTACCGGCCTTAAAAGAAAATGAGTCTCGTTTATTAGACGTACGACTATCTAAAAATGTTTCATTTTCAAATGAAAATACGGCTCCAGAGAAAATTATCTCAGCCGACGAAGCAGTTACCTTTTTACAAAAAGGGACGCTAGAAGAAAAGAAATATGTGATTAAAGAAGGCGATGTACTTGAAATCATTGCTGATGATCACAACATGAAGCTGGCGGACATTTTAGACGTGAATCCTGGATTATCAAAAGATTCACTTTTGAAGATTGGCTCGCAAATTAATTTGACTGTTCCAAAACCGTTTATTGAAGTAATTGTTGAGAAAGAAGTAAACAAAAAGGAAGAAATTCCCTATAAACATACAGTGGTTGAGGACAAGTCGCTGTTAAAAGGGAAAAAGAAGGTTAAACAAGAAGGTAAAAGCGGCTCGCGCTCCGTTACCTATAAAATTTCTGAACAAAGTGGTGTAACCGTAAACAAGGCTGAGGTTAAGGAAACGATCCTGAAACAGCCTGTTGATGAGATTGTCATCAAAGGAACCAAAGTGATTCCATCACGCGGTGACGGTACCTTTGCCTGGCCAACAGTAGGTGGGTACATCTCCAGTAAGCAGGGTCCTAGATGGGGCAGAATGCATAAAGGGATTGATATTGCCAGACCAAGCAACAGAACCATCAAGGCAGCGGACAATGGCGTGGTTGTTTCTGCAGGCTGGGGCGGCGGTTATGGCAATAAAATTGTGATTGACCATCGTAATGGGTTCCGCACGCTATATGGCCATATGTCATCTCTTAAGGTAAGAGTAGGTCAAACGGTTTCCAAGGGTTCCGCCATTGGAATAATGGGGGCTACCGGAGATGCTACAGGTGTACACTTGCATTTTGAAGTATATAAAAACGGCAGCTTAGTAAATCCACTTTCTTATTTAAGATAAAAGGTGAGTCTCTAGTAAATGCTAGAGACTCTTCTTATTTTTAGGCTATGGTAAAGTCTATTGTTGATTTTGGCACTCTGTTGATTGGAGAGGAAGGCACGAAGACTCCTGCGGGAGAACGGGGCATGGGAGACCCCACAGGAGCGCAGCGACAAGGAGGCTCCCCGGATCGCCCGCGGAAAGCGAAGCGCCTGGAGCGGAAATCAACAGAAAGGTTTAACAGAGCTTATTTTTAAATAAGGCTTTATTAATGCAATAATTGCTACTATCGATTAATGCCATTCTTACCAAATGGTTATAGGTGAATTTATGCCAATAACATGATACAGTAAAATAGTATAGTTATGACTTCTAGTAAAATTTGATTAAATAGATTAAAACGACTAATTGAAAAGGAGCAATGGTATGGAAAAGAAAATTCTTGTGGTCGATGATGAAAAACCTATTGCTGATATTCTTCAGTTTAACTTAAAAAAAGAAGGATACATCGTTTATTGTGCTTATGATGGGAATGAAGCGCTTGAGTTGGTTGACGAAATACAACCGGACTTAATCCTTTTAGATATAATGCTTCCTTTACGGGACGGGATGGAAGTGTGCCGTGAAGTCCGTAAGAAATATGAAATGCCGATTATCATGCTGACGGCGAAGGATTCTGAAATTGATAAGGTTTTAGGACTTGAGCTCGGTGCAGATGATTATGTGACGAAACCGTTTAGTACGAGAGAACTAATTGCCCGCGTTAAGGCGAATTTGCGTCGTCACCAGCAAGTACTGTCACAGACCGATGCTGAAACTGAAACGAATGAAATTGAAATTGGCTCTCTGACGATTCATCCAGATGCCTATATCGTTTCAAAACGTGGTGAGTCAATTGAATTGACACATCGTGAATTTGAATTGCTTTACTATTTAGCCAAGCATATCGGCCAAGTGATGACAAGGGAACACCTCTTGCAAACCGTTTGGGGGTACGATTACTACGGTGATGTGCGGACAGTGGATGTAACGGTTAGAAGATTGCGGGAAAAAATTGAGGACAGTCCTAGCCATCCAACCTGGATTGTTACACGGCGCGGGGTAGGATACTATTTACGCAATCCTGAACAGGAGTAACAAAGAATGAAAAAGGTTGGTTTCTTTCGCTCTATACACGTAAAATTCGTTATCATCTATGTCCTCCTTATATTAGTGGCCATGCAAATTATTGGTGTTTATTTTGTCAAACAGCTCGAAGAAACATTACGGACAAACTTCCAAACATCGTTAAAACAACGGGTTGATTTGCTTGCCTATAATATTGTCGAGGAAATGGAGAAAGAAAGAACACCTGAAGATCCAACACTCGAAGAAGATATCAAGAAAATCCTACGAGACTTTGATGCAGGTGATATATCAGAAGTTCAGGTAATTGAAAACAGGTCCCTTAAAATTCTTGGTACCTCCCATCCTAGTAACCAAGGGGTGGTTGGCCAGCGGACCACTAAACTTCAAGTGAAGCAATCGATGGTTTTAGAAGAGGATCAAAGTGCAATTAATATAGATAAACCAACCGGACATCGGATTTGGGTCCTCTCTACCCCAATAAAGTCCGGAAAAAAGGTCATCGGTGCGATTTACTTGGTAGCCAAAATTGAGAATGTCTTTGAACAAATGAAAACAATCAATAAGATTTTTGCCACCGGTACAGCGATTGCCTTATCGATTACAGCGGTGTTGGGTATTTTGTTAGCTCAAACGATTACCAGGCCGATTGCCGATATGAAAAAGCAGGCTTTGGCAATGACCAAGGGTAATTTTTCACGGAAAGTTAAGGTCTATGGCAATGATGAAATTGGAACACTGGCGGTTACCTTTAATAATTTAACAAAGAAACTGCAGGAAGCGCAGGCGATGACCGAAGGGGAACGAAGGAAACTTTCCTCTGTTTTGTCTTATATGACAGATGGAGTGATTGCCACCGATCGGAAAGGCCGCGTCATATTGATCAATGAACCCGCGGCTGAAATGCTGAATGTTTCACGTGAAACAGTGCTGACACAGCCTATCGTGTCGTTACTTGATTTAGATGATACTAATTCCTTTGAAGACTTATTGGAAGAAAAGGATTCCATTATTTTAGATTATAGTACCAAGAAAGAGCGTTATTTCTTGCGTGCGAAT
Source organism: Bacillus sp. sid0103 (assembly GCF_019219025.1). The sequence continues at coordinate 40,155 of NZ_JAHUWN010000005.1, forward strand.
TTCTCTGTTATTCAAAAAGAGACGGGATTTGTCAATGGATTAATTGCGGTCCTCCATGATATTACCGACCAAGAAAAAATTGATGCGGAACGGAGAGAGTTTGTCGCCAATGTATCCCATGAACTGCGGACACCACTGACAACGATGAGGAGTTACTTAGAGGCCCTTGCAGATGGAGCATGGCGAGATGAGGAGATTGCTCCGAACTTTTTAGAAGTGACGCGGACTGAAACGGAACGAATGATTCGTCTAGTGAATGACCTGCTCCAGCTTTCAAAAATGGATAGTACGGATTATCGGCTGACGATTGAGTGGGTTAACTTTGTTGATTTCTTTGACCGCATCATCGACAGGTTTGAAATGTCCAAGGAACAAAATGTTACGTTTAAACGAAAGCTTCCAAAGCATGCCATCTTTGTTGAAGTGGATGAAGATAAAATGACACAGGTTTTATACAATATTATTTCCAATGCCTTAAAGTACTCACCAGAAGGCGGCCAAGTCACTTTTTCGATTAAAGAAATGGACGATAAAATTATTGTGAGCATTTCAGACCAAGGGGTTGGAATTCCAAAAGAGAATATTAAAAATATTTTTGACCGTTTTTATCGTGTTGATAAAGCGAGAACGCGGAAATTAGGCGGTACAGGCCTAGGTTTGGCGATTGCAAAGGAAATGGTTAATGCTCATGGCGGGGCAATCTGGGCAACAAGTGAGGAAGGAAAGGGAACAAAAATCTCCTTTTCACTCCCATATGAACGTTCTGAAGAGGATGATTGGTCATGAGATACGAAAATATTAAATCAGGGATTCTAACTGTACTAGTTTTGGTCAGTATCTTGTTAACTTGGAACCTTTGGACGTACCAACCGAACTATGAAACGATGGAAAGCAGCGAAAATGTAAAAGAGGTCTCGTTAAGTGAAAAACAAGAGGTTCAAAAAATTGTTCGTCCTGATCAGCTGTTGTATCATGTGAAAGGCCAGCATTACGGGACGAACAACACAACCGAGATTGAAAAGGTCATTAAGGAAATGAGCGGTTGGGCCTTCTTTGATGTTAAAAAATATACGAATGAAGACAAAAACTTCAAAGAATTAATTCATGGCAGCGGCAATACAGAAATTAAATTCCCAGGGGAAGTTCCAATTGAATTATACCGGAGTGTATTAAACATCGAAGGGAAAAAAATCCCTTCTTTTAACTTCAATAGGATGATCATCAATGTGGAGAATTCAGTCAAGGAAAATGGGATTGTTTACTTTGTTTCCACCGTGAATCAGCAAGTTTATATTAGTCATATTTCAACGGCTAATTTAAATGAGTTTAAACATGATTTTTATCAGAAGGCGGCAAAGTTCCCAAAACATTTGGCATTTCAAGCATCTGATAAACGGACTATTTTCCTGCCAGAAACAGTCACGGAGATGACGACCTATAAATATTTGCCGGTTACGCTTGATTCTGAAGAGTTCAAAGAAGCCCTTTTTAGCGACCCTAGTTTTGTCCAAAAGAGTTTTGTCCCTACAGGAGAAGAGTACACGAGCGATTCTAGTAAAATGACCGTGAATTTTGAAAGTAATCTTCTACGTTATGTCAATCCGACCGTAGAGGAGAATTATATCAATACTTCCTATGATTTAGTGAAACGGAGCATTGATTTTGTCAATGAACATGGAGGGTGGACCGATCCTTATCGTTATGTTTATAAAAATGAATATACCCACTCTGTAACCTTTCGCTTGTATAGCAGGGACGGTTATCCTGTCTTCAGTGGAAATGGGATTTCGGAAATTAGTGAAGTGTGGGGCCGCGATGAGATCAATAAATATATTCGGCCTAACATTGCCTTAGAACTCCCATTAACAACGGAGATGGTAAAGGTGACCCGTCCTTCAGGACATGACGCCTTGAAATTTTTACAAAACAAAAAGAATTTTAAACCAGGGCTCCTAGAAGATATGGTCTTGGGCTATCGCATGGATCGGGATTCAAAGGAGAATAAGCTAATCGTCTTAGAACCTGCCTGGTTCTATCTCTATGATAAATCATGGGGAGAGATTACGATGGAAGAGCTAGGAGGAATGCAGCATGGATTGGAGTAAGATAAAAACTATTTTTATTATTACTTTCTTAATCTTAGATGTGTATCTCTTATACCAATTCATGAAAATCCGAGACGCTAATAAATATGAGGTGATAACCGAGGCCTCGTTTGAAGAAAAGCTAAAAGCGGATGAGATTAAGTATGTCGACCTTCCCAAGGACCCCATTCAGGCCCAGTATCTCAGTGCAAAGCCAAAGGTCTTTAGTCAGGTGGATGTTGATAAGCTGAAGGAAAAACCTGTGGCCATTAGGGGAACAGGAACGACAACGCTCCATGTTACATTAGAGAAGCCAATCAAGATTACGGCAAAGTTTGAACCTGCTGAATTATCTACTTTTATAAACGATAATGTCCTTTTTGGTGAAGATTATCAATTTGGAGAGAAAAGTGACAAGGAGCAATCAGTCACTTACTTTCAGACCTCTGGGAATGTCCCTTTATTTAAAAACATTAATGGGATGATTACTTTTAAAATTGGTAAAGGGAATCAAATTGTCTCCTACGATCAGACCTACCTGGTGGAGATGGAAAAGTTAACGGCCAAGGAAGAAATTTTGCCGCCGTTGAAGGCGATTGAAACCTTGCACCAGAAGGGGATGCTGAAGTCAAAGAGCAATATAACCGCAATTGAACTTGGTTATTCCACGCTGATTCAGCTGGCGGCGTCCCAAGTATTAGCGCCCACATGGCGCTTTGAAGTCGATGGCAAGGAGAGCCTATTTGTGAACGCATTTGAAGGCCAGATAATTCAATTTAGCAGCGATGAAAAAAGTAAAGTGGAGTGAAATCGTATGTCTTTAAGTTATAGCATTCTCGCAAGCGGGAGTACAGGAAACGCGCTATATGTGGAGTCTGATGAACATTCGTTTCTTGTAGATGCGGGGTTTAGCGGCAAGCAAATGGAAGCTCTGTTTGGACAAATTGATCGTGATATTAGTAAGCTTTCCGGAATATTTGTGACGCATGAGCACAGTGATCATATTAAAGGAATTGGTATTCTCGCGCGTAAATACAATCTGCCTGTGTATGCGAATGAAAAAACGTGGCGGGCAATGGAAGGTTCAGTGGGTGCCATTCCGACTGAGCAAAAGTTTGTCTTCAATATGGAAACCGTGAAGAGTTTTGGTTCGGTGGATATTGAGTCATTCGGGGTCTCCCATGATGCGGCCGAGCCAATGTTCTACGTGTTTCATCATGGTGGGAAAAAACTCGTCCTGATCACAGATACAGGCTATGTTAGTGACAGAATGAAGGGAACCATCTCGAATGCCGACGTGTATATTTTTGAATCCAACCATGATGTTCAAATGCTGCGGATGGGCCGATATCCTTGGAATATTAAGCGAAGAATTTTAAGTGACCTAGGCCATGTTTCCAATGAGGATGCGGCACTAGCGATGAGTGATGTAATTGGTGATCAGACCAAGCGAATCTATCTTGCACATTTAAGCATGGACAATAACATGAAGGACTTAGCAAAAATGGCGGTCACCCAAACCTTGCAGGAACGTGGCCTGATAGTGGGTGAACAATTCGGACTCTATGATACAGACCCAAAAATACCAACAGCCTTAACAGCTGTATAGCATTTTAAAAGAACGAAGAGCCTTTTTATAGGCACTTTGTTCTTTTTTTATTTATTAGGCTGTGTTTAATGTAACTCTGGATACTTAAACCGTTGATCTACGTTCCAGGCGCGAGATTCCTGTGGGAGTACGGGGGTAGGGAGACCTCGCACAGGCGCTATGCGCCGAGGAGGCTCCCCGCGCAACTCCCGCGAACCGCACGCGCCTAGAGCGTAAATCAACATTCCAACATAACACAGCCAGCCATTTATTAAAAATCTATGAACAAAGTGGTAAGTTTTTATTAACACAAGGTAATTATTTAGTAATTTACAGAATAGCGAGTATAATTGTAATTATAAGCCAAAATAAACGGTAGCAATCTTTTCGGAAAGTGAGGAATGTTGTAAGTGGGTTATTATGATGATCATTCACAAAACCGCTTCAGGGAACAGAAAGGAAATAGAGGTGGGGTGTTCCTTGCTAGCATCGTTGGTGCAATCATTGGGGCTATCTTAGTTTTCATTGCCATTCCTACCCTATCAAGCCGGGGGATTCTTCCCTATCAAATTGAAACAAATGAAAACAATGCAGTAGAATCCAATACCAATAATAATAATCAGAATTTCACCCAAAAGCAGATTTCTTATGATGTGAATACAAATACAACGAAAGCAGTTGAAAAGGCTGCAGATGCGGTGGTTGGAATTAATAATATCCAGTCATCCAACTTTTGGACCGACGAAGAAGGCGGGTCAGAAGAAGCAGCTGGAACGGGCTCAGGAGTCGTCTATAAAAAAGCAGGCGGCAAAGCCTATGTTGTCACGAATCACCATGTCGTTGAAGGAGCAACAAAGCTAGAGGTAAGTTTTAGTGATGGCACTAAGATACCAGCTAAGCTGCTCGGCAGTGATGTCTGGACTGATTTGGCTGTACTTGAAGTTGATGCGGCCAAGATTAAAAAGGTAGCAGAATTCGGTGATTCTGACAGCTTAAAAATGGGCGAACCAGTAATCGCCATCGGGAACCCACTGGGCGCAACCTTCTCAGGGTCTGTCACACAAGGTATTATCTCTGGACTGAAGCGAACAATTCCCGTGGATATTAATCAGGATGGGCTGATCGACTGGAATGCGGAAGTACTGCAAACCGATGCCGCGATCAATCCTGGTAACAGCGGCGGGGCGTTGATTAATATTGCTGGTCAGCTTATTGGTATAAACTCGATGAAGATTGCGGAAAATGCTGTAGAAGGAATTGGTTTATCGATTCCTATTAACTCTGCACGACCAATCATTGACGACCTTGAAAAGTTTGGCACGGTTAAGCGTCCATATATGGGTGTTGATTTAAAATCAGTCTCTGAAATTCCTGCCTACTATCAAGAAGAAGCACTTAAATTACCTCGTAGTATCAATTATGGGGTAGCCTTACGACAAGTCGTACCGAATTCGCCAGCAGCTCAAGCAGGATTACAAGAGTTGGATGTAATCGTAGAGATGGATGGAGAAAAAATTAATGATGTCATCGATCTTAGGAAGCATTTGTACCAGAAAAAGAAAATTGGCGAGCAATTGAAGATTAAATTTTACCGTGATGGGAAGCTAAAGCAAACGACTTTAACATTATCAGCAGATACAACCCAATAATGCTGCGAAAAAACAGGAAAGTGAACAAGTCACTTTCTTGTTTTTTTTATGTTATTATGTATAAGTTATTGAGGGATCTCGGATGATAGTGAGTTAAAACGTAAACAATAACGATAAAGTAGAAATGTAGGAAAGGTTGACGGTAAAAATGATTTATAGCTGTGAGGAACATGTGGATATTGCCTTAGATGAGATTGTGGATGAATTTGAGACATTTCCGGTTTTATCAAAAATAGATGGGGATAACTTATCAACACACTGTGAATATTGTCAAAATCCAGCTACATATGTTGTGGCGAACAAGTGATTCCATACAAGATGTGGATAAAAAATGTGAATATGTGGATAACTTCTGTGGATATCTTGTTTGTAAACTGTTTGTAATCAAGTTGTAAAGGGCTGTGGATTGTGAATATCTCCATTATTACGGTTGGCAAATTAAAAGAGAAATATTTAAAGCAAGGAATTGAGGAATATTTAAAACGACTAACTGCTTACGCGAAGGTCGATGTCATTGAAGTTGCCGATGAAAAGGCACCTGAGGAATTAAGTGAGTTAGAAATGGTGCAAGTGAAGCAAAAAGAAGGCGAACGAATTTTAGCAAAGATTAGCCAAGATACATATGTCATTGCCTTAGCTATCCAAGGAAAATTAGGATCCTCTGAAAATCTTGCAGAATCATTAGATAAACTTGCAACCTATGGAAAAAGTAAAATCGCCTTTGTGATAGGCGGATCGTTGGGTTTAAGTGAGGAAGTCATCAAAAGATCGAATGAGCAGCTGTCATTTTCGCGGATGACCTTCCCCCACCAGTTGATGAGGCTCATCCTGGTCGAGCAGATTTATCGGGCGTTTCGGATTAATCGGAATGAACCGTACCATAAGTAAATGAGATTTTTTTATTAAACAAAGGGCAAAAGCTCTTTGTTTTTTTATTGCTAATCTTAATTCAGCTCTATTATCACGATAGAAACTTTATTTAAAGAAATGAAGATAGTAGCTGCAAATAATTAAAGTTCATATTTTATTCAAATGTTATGTGAAAATAATCACAAACTAGATGATATACTACCGTTGTTACCGTGAGATTATTAAAAACTAATATTTTTAGTGAAAGTAAAATTATTGGTTTTTAATTTTATATAGTTCACAGTATGAATCAATGTTTTTTTATAATTGGTCAATAATAAAAGATGTACATCTAACAGGGGGTTGAACAGCATGAATGTATGGGAGCAAGTATATAATCCATTGAGTAACATTTGGTTGTCTGCTAGTATAGCTGCCATTCCTATATTCTTATTTATTGTAATGCTCACAGTTTTTAAATTAAAAGGGTATATGGCAGGACTCTACAGTATAATTGTTGCCGGAATTGTTGCAGTCTTTATCTATAAAATGCCTGCGATCTTAGTTTTAATGTCTGCAATATATGGAATATTAGCTGGTATATGGCCGGTGGCTTCTATTGTCTTTGCTGCTATTTTCCTTTATAAAATAACCGTAAAAACAGGCAAATTTACTATTATCGAAAATAGTATCTCTTTTATTACAGCCGATCAAAGATTACAAGTTTTAATTGTAGCATTCTCATTTGGAGCATTTTTGGAAGGAGCTGCAGGATTTGGAGCACCTGTTGCGATAACAGCGGCCATTTTAGTAGGACTTGGATTTAGTCCTATATATGCAGCAAGTCTTTGTTTGATTGCAAACATTGCAGGTGGTGCTTATGGAGCGATGGGTATCCCAGTAACTGTTCCTTCCCTGCTTACAGGGTTAGATGGTCTTGTTGTTGGAAGATATACGGCATTTGTCCTTCCAATCTTAAGTATAGTAGTAGCATTCTTACTAATTTTTATCATTGATGGGTTGAAAGGGATTAGACAAACCTTCCCAGCAGTACTAGTCAGCGGTGTTTCATTTGCACTTACACAGGCAATGGTTCTAACTTTCTTAGGTGCTGAACTTGCAGATATCTTTGCTGCCATTGTGAGCTTAGTGGCACTAGCATTGTTTTTGCAAGTATGGAAACCGAAAGAAATTTTCCGCATTAATAAAGAAAAGATGGTAGATAGACAGATTAAATACCCTTTTGGAAAAATTGCTTATGCTTGGCTGCCATTTATATTTTTAACCTTATGTGTTACTTTGTTTAACTTATCTTTTTTCAAAAATTTATTTATTCCAGGTGGTCCTTTAGAAAAGTTGGTATTATTACTGCCAATTCCAGGATTAAATAATTTAGTCATTAAGCATGCACCAATAGTTCCGCAAGATACACCATATGCGGCAGTATTTAAATTAGATTTATTTTCATCTACTACAACAGCAATTATCATTACAATCATTGTCGCAAGCATTCTCTTTCGCTGCAGCAGTAAGTTACTGTTGGACACTACAAAAGAAACGGCAAAAGAATTATTCTCACCAGTCCTAACAATTTGCAGTGTACTTGCTTTTGCATATATTTGTACTTACTCTGGTATGTCGTCAACACTCGGTTTAGCTTTTGCTTCAACCGGTGCGGTATTTCCGTTATTCTCACCCGTACTAGGATGGTTAGGAGTATTTTTAACAGGCAGTGTTGTAAACAGCGGTTCCTTATTTGCGCCACTTCAATCTGTCACTGCTTCACAAATTGGCATAGCACCTGAAACAATGGTTGCTGTCAATGTAATGGGGGGGACAATGGCCAAAATGATTTCACCTCAATCTATCGCTGTTGCAGCCGCAGCAGTTGGAATAGCAGGAAAAGAAAGTGAATTATTTAAAGTGACAATTAAATATAGTTTAGGCTTACTTGTTGTAATTGGAATAATTAGTTGGTTAATATTTTAAATTTTTTCATTCGAAGGGAGATTAATGATCATGAATAAAGAAAAAGTAAATCGCATTGTTCTAGTTGGAACAGGTGCTGTAGGTTGCAGTTATGCGTATTCATTGATTAACCAGGGAGTTGCTGAGGAATTAGTCCTCATTGATGTAAATGAAGCAAAATCTGAAGGAGAGGCGATGGATCTTAACCACGGAATGCCGTTTGCACCTTCACCAATAAACGTTTGGAGCGGTTCTTATCAAGATTGCAGCAGTGCGGACTTAGTTGTTATTACTGCTGGATTGGCACAAAAGCCAGGTGAAACCCGATTAGAATTAGTTGAAAAAAATACGAAAATATTTAAACAAATTGTAAAAAGCATTATGGAAAGTGGATTCAATGGAATCTTCTTAGTGGCAACAAATCCAGTAGATATCTTAACGTATGTAACCTGGAAAGAATCAGGACTACCAAAAGAACGTGTAATCGGTTCAGGGACGGTATTAGACTCTGCACGGCTAAGGTTTGCACTAGGGAAGTACTTCAATGTTGATACAAGAAATGTTCATGCAGCTATTATTGGTGAACATGGAGATACAGAGCTTCCTGTTTGGAGCCATTCCATGATAGGAATTGAGCATGTCGATAAGGTTCTGGAACGGAAGGGAGATTTAAAAAAAGAATGTCTAGATAACATTTTCGTTAACGTCCGTGATGCTGCTTATCAGATTATTGAACGTAAAGGGGCAACGTATTATGGAATAGGAATGTCCCTTGTTCGGATTACGAAAGCAATCCTTAATAATGAAAACAGTATCCTGACAGTATCTGCATATCTAAACGGAGAATATGGACAAAATGATGTATATATCGGAGTTCCAGCAAAAATTAATCGTGCTGGCATTCAAGAAATAGTTGAAATTGAGCTCAATGATAAGGAAAAAGAACAATTCAATCATTCTGTTTTAGTACTAAAAGAAACGATGAAACCGGTAATTTAAGAATTAGTACTGGCTACTTTAATCAATTTAATATAAATACAAATGATGTTAAAAATAACCTCATATAGATTGATCACGGTGAAACTTACCATAAATGGAGGCGGTGTATTAAGGAAACACTTTTTAATTATTACTAGTTTTTTAAATTTGAAAATAAAAAACGCACTGATTATTAGTGCGTTTTTTACGGTTTTGGTGTGCTATTTATAATTTTGTACTCCAAAACTATACGAATTATCGTTAAGAGTGCCCTGCTTCTTTTCAAAGGATCTGCTATAGTACATAATTACTCAGCTTGCCGATCTTTTCTACTTCCACAGATACGATGTCACCAGACTTCATTGGACAACTTCCAGCAGGTGAACCAGTAGCCAAAATATCACCCGGCTCCAATGTCATAATTTGTGAAACCCAGCTGATAAGGAAAGGGATCGACAACGACATCTGGTTAGTATTGCCATCCTGTACGACTTCTCCATTTAAAGTAGTAACGATTCGTAAATTAGTTGGATCAATACCTGTCACGATACACGGACCCAACGGCCCAAAAGTGTCAAATCCTTTGCCGCGGGTAAATTGGGGATCTTTTTTTGTAAGATCTCTTGCCGTTACATCGTTAAATATTGTACAGCCAAATACATAATCAAACGCTTCTTCTTCTTTTATATTCTTGCCTCTTTTCCCAATAACGAGTGCTACTTCCCCTTCTAGCTCGACCTGCTGGGTTAAATGATTTGGCGGAAGAGTAATTTCACCACGATCTGGAATCAAGGAAGTGGTAGGCTTTAAAAATAGAAAGGGTTCTTTGAGGTTGGCTGTTCCACCCGTTTCTTTTGCGTGTCCGGCATAGGTCCAGCCGAAATTAATTATTTTTGAGGGTATTACAGGCTCTACTATTTTCACATCATCATATTTAACTCGTACTCCATCAAATTTTAGTTCATTGTTTACAATTTCAGTAAAATTACTGGTCAATTGTAAAATTTCGTTATCCTCAACGATCCCGTAATATATTTCACCGTTACGATTCTGATAACGAACTATCGTTTGTGTTCGCTTCAGCAATTGTAATCCCATTTATGATCACTCCATCGAAATAATTGTTGTTCTTTCAGTCTAGATGTTTATCGTTACTAATGAGGAACTTGGTTCAAGGTAAACCATCTCATTCAGAATCTTATAACCTTGTCTATTCTTAAAAGCATCTTTAGCTTCATTTTCCATGTCTAATTCATACATTAGGGAATTCATTCAGAAAAATTTCAGTCCCGGGGTATCAGCTGATCTTCTGCAGTAACCATTATGTATGATCTTCTCTCCAAGCAGGCATAGCAGGAACTAGATGATAGTTCCTGCTTTTATCGTTCATAGAGAGTGTCATTTGATTTCTCTTTGCTTAATTATGTTCTCTAGAAAATTAGTTAATTGGCAACCTGGGATTTCAACCTTCTAACCTTCATTAGAATGCAAATATCTTAAGCTGCTTCCTGCTGATAACAAGGATCATTGAAGTATACAACTTCAGAAAGAATTTTACAGCCATTCATGTATTTGAGAGCCTCTCTTGCTTCTTCTTCAGTTTCAAATTCAAACATGGAAATATTTGAATCTAAGTAACGAGTGATAATCCACATAAAAATTCCTCCTATTTTAAAATCATTTCTGTCCTACAGACAGACTTCTATAATTTGGCTAAAGATAACTTAAGCTATGTTTAACCTCAAGGATGATTTAGCATGATGAAATCCGCACTCTAGGATTTAACGAAGTAACTATTTATTTCTTCATACCAATGATAATGCAAGAATGGAAATAAATAAAATGCTATAAAGTTATAGTAACAAATAAAAAAAATTTATATGGTAAATTTTAGGGGAATAAAGTGGATTGCCGTGATTGGGAAATACTGCAGGTATAATCGTTTATGCGAGCCGTATCACTTGTTAAAGAAAACAAAAAAGGAATGGAGAAAACCATTCCCTTCTTGACTACATGCTAAGTCCTGCTTGAAGTATTTATTACTTAGAGAATTTAAGTTTAATATCACCATCATAAGGTATATGCTCAACCGTTATGGTTATGTCTTTACCATCCTTATCTTTACCTTTTCTTTTATAGGTGAATTTATTTTCATTAAGCTCTGTTAGTTCAAGAACGGCACCATACTTCATCCCTAGGGAAACATGGGCTCTTATCTTATTTCCATGTACGACATCGAAATAGCCGTAATCACCGCGGCTTTCACCAGTCTTAGCATCAAAAAATTCATATTTATTTGTCTTATCATCATATTTGGCAAGACCTAAATAATTAGAATTATAACTGGATACATCGTTGCCATTTTCATCTAATGCCACGGTTCCTTGCCATAGGGTGCCTGCTAAAATTTTATCCCCATCAATGTTTGTCACAACTTCTCCTGTGGTTGTTTCCAACTTTTTGTCCGGATCAGTAAAGGAAAGTTCTGTTTCTTTATAAGGAATATGATCAACAAATACCTCTACATCGTTACCATTAGCATCTTTACCCATTCTTTTATAGGTAAACATATCTTTATTTAGCTCTGTTATTTTGACAACAGCTTGGTAACCCATCGATTCTGATATTAATACTCTAACCTTCCCATCGTTGGTGATAAAGAAAGTTCCTTTATCGCCACGACTTTCTTTGGTGGTTTTATCAAAAAATTCATATCTCGATGTTTCATCGTCATATTTCGCGAGACCAATAAAGTTTGCATTATATTTTGTTAAGTCATTATTATCTTTATCATATACTTTTGTTCCTTGCCAGTTTGTATTGCTTAGTATACTAGCCAATTCCTGCCCTTTGGTTACCTTATTATCTTTTTTACTGTCTTTAGCTTTTTGTTCTTGCTTCTGTTCACTTTGATTGGCTTGTGCAATGGTGTTACAACCTGTTAGTAATAATGTGAACCCGAGTAGTATTGATGATAATGTTTTTACTTTTTTGTTCATTTTGTAGTCTCCTTATTTCATTATTGTAGTGTAATTTATAGTAGTATCTACGATTTATAGTAGAAATACGGTTTGTTTTTACTTATTGAAGTTTATTCGATCTTGTTATTTCGCTCGTGCTTTTAACAAAATTTGTTCAATCTCTTTAAATCCTCTCTTGCGTGCGTGTTGTAAAGGTGTCACATTCTTATTATCAGGAATGTTGACATCTGCCCCATGATTTATTAGTAATTGCACTGTTTGCTGCTGTTTTTTGTCACCATTACCCAAAATAACCGCTTCTAGTAAAGCTGTCCAACCTAGATCATTTACATGATTAATATCAATATCTGTACTGGTAAGAAGTTCTTTAATAACATCCACATACCCATGTTCAGAAGCTGGGATTAAAGCCGTTCCTCCGTACCGGTTAGTTACAGATGGGTCGGCACCTGCTGAACTTGTGATGTGGAGGTGGCTGACAGTATTCATTGGATGTATTTTCATTCTTCAGGGATGTGCCTCTGAAAACGCTGGAGATCCGAATAAACAGCAAAATGAGAGAAAAGGAGAGATAGATGTGAATCAACAACTATTTCAAGCTGTAGAACACAAAGAAACGGACACCATAAGAAGATTAATTGAGGAAGGTATTGATATTAATTCACAGGACTCACAAGGGCGAACTGCCACGATGATTGCGACTTATAACAATGATGTAGAGATTGCAAAAATCCTAATTGACGCGGGGGCAGATGTCAACATCCAGGACAACATGGAAAATAGCCCCTTCCTGTATGCTGGTGCAGAAGGATATTTAGATATTCTTAAACTTACGATTGAAGCCAGCCAATCGTTAATTGTTACTTAAATTATGTTAATACTTAATCTTAAACTCCCTCTAAATAATTTCTTAAAAAAAAATAAACTTTTTAATAAAATTTCTTTATATCCATAAAAAATACCGCCACCTTTGTGACGGTTACTAAAACAGATTATTTAATTTACACATTAAATCGATACCCAGCTCCCCAAACAGTTTCCAAGAATTTCGGATGTGCAGGATCCCTTTCGATTTTCCCTCGTATTTTCCTGATATGAACGGTGACAGTTGAAACATCTGCTGCTGATTCTAACCTCCATATATTTTCATATAGCTGTTCTTTGCTTAATACTTGATTCGGATGCATCACAAGAAACACAAATAAATCGAATTCTTTTGTTGTAAACGGAATTTCTTCTCCGTTCATATGAACTTTGCGCGCTGACTTATCAATGGATATTCCATGAACGAAAATGGTATTTTTTTTAGCCTCATTTCCTGCTAAACGTTCAAAACGCTCTAAATGTGCTTTCACCCTAGCTACCAGTTCACTTGGACTAAAAGGTTTGGTAATATAATCGTCTGCCCCTAAACCGAGACCTCGAATTTTATCGATCTCGTCCTTTTTAGCGGATACAAACAAAATAGGAATATTTTTAACAGCGCGTATTTGTTTACATATCTCAAATCCATTTACACCTGGGAGCATGACATCCAAAATAATTAAATCATAATGATTTTGAAGAGCTAGTAGGAGCCCTGCATCACCATTATGTTGAATTTCGACATTAAAATGATTAATTTCTAGATAGTCTCTTTGTAGTTCTGAAATACTAACATCGTCTTCAATAAGCAATATCTTTTTCACAATACATTTCCTTTCTTCTTTAAGGAAAAGAAGATACTTGTACCTTTTCCTATCTTGCTTTTAGCCCACATTTCCCCTCCATGCTCTTGAATGATATGTTTTGTGATTGCAAGTCCTAAGCCACTTCCGCCTGTCTGAGAATTTCTAGATTGTTCTGCCCGGTAAAAACGATCAAAAATGTAAGGTAAAGCAGCCGGCTCTATCCCTTGTCCATTATCTTTTACTTGAACAGTTACATCATAAATTCCTTCATATAGAGAAATGGTAATGTTCTTTTGGTCCTTATTCATATATTTTACACAATTGCTAATTAGGTTGGCCATTACGCGTTTTAATTTCTCCCTATCTGCTAGTACACTTATCGGTTTGTCCATAAGATGAAGGTCAATTTGGATCCCTTGTTGGAGTAAATCAAGATGAAGGTCTTCTACGTAGTCGCTCATATATTTATCCAGTTCGACGGTTTCAAAAGTAAAGGGCTCTTTTTTTAAATCCAGCTTGGAAAATAAGAACAGTTCATCTATCAATGAATCCATATATCTTGCTTTTTGGTACACAGTTGATAAGTACTTGTCCATCTTCTGTGGAGTATTAGCTACACCGTCTTTTATCCCCTCAACATATCCAATAATTGAAGTAATAGGAGTCTTCAAATCATGCGAAATATTGGACAATAGTTCTTTTCGATTTTCCTCATACTGAATCTGGAGATTCACGGATTCTTTTAACTTTATTCTCATATCCTCAAACGCTTTATTTAATTGTCCGATTTCATCATTCGAAGAAGCTTTGATTTCAAAATTTAGATCTCCTGATTTTATTCTCTCAGCACCTTCTCTAAGAATTGAAATAGGCTTGATGATGCTTCGTGAAACTAGATAGTTCAAAAGTCCAATAATTATTATAAATAGAACTAGCAATAGACCGAATAAAATTGGAAACAACTCCCGAGTCAATTCAGCAAAGGAGCTTGCCTTTCTCAATACAAAAATACTTCCTTTACTTTTATCTGGAAAATAGAAGTCAAACTTCACATAAGTGAAAAAATAATCTTCAATTTTAATCGTATCTCGTGTATTAATGTTCGTTTCTTCAAACCCGGGAAGGGACTTAATCAATGTTTGCTTATTAAGAGTGGGAGAAGCGTACTCAATGTTTCTATTCTTTCTTACGACAATCTTAATATCTTGCCGTTCAATCTTTTTTAGTTCCTCTTGGTTAAGAAGTTGCTTAGGATTATGTTTAGCCAACAGCTTTAAGTCTAGAAACGCACTTTCCTCTACGGGTGTTAATGGTTTTTGAACATAAGATTTTTTGTAAAAATACTCGATAGAATTTACATCACCAGTTATCGCAAAAATAAGTAAGAAACCAGCTGCTAAAAATAAAATGATAGAAATAAGGATTACCCCAACGTAGGACAACAGAAACCTCATTTTAATTGACATTATATTCACTCCAGTGTCTATCTCTTGCTCATTCTTTAATGAAAGTTCACCATTTTCGGCTTATTCTTGAATGGGAGATACTGTTTGCAAATGTACCATATCACATAATCCTTAAAACTTTCTAAAATATATATGAAATGTTCATAAACATCTAACAATAAACGGCTTAAATAGTAATAGCGTAGAATAAGGAAGATTTGTTGTTATCTAGTTAGGAATATATAAATGAGCTTATTTTTAAATTTACCAAGAACATAAATTCTTATAAAAGAAAACTGCTTCTACATAGAAAAAGCTATCAATTCCTAAAATAAATAGGAACGATAGCTTTTTCTTAAATCAAATGAAGGTTTTATGGTTGTTGGCGAACCGTTAATTGTTGAGGTTCTGTTGTCGCTTTAAGGCCGCTTTTTGTAACTAGATCAGCCGACATGTAATACGTCCCATCTGGAAGATCAGATTTAGGTGCCCATTGGGTTCGAAGTGTGTGTTCATTTTTCACTTCAAAAGAATCGACTATCTTACCATTTCCATCTTTAATATTAATTGTCCAGTCTATTCTGTTTGAAGCGTAACTAATAATTTGTGCTGGATTATTTTTGTTAACATTTTCCGTCGGACTTACATAGAAAAAAGAAATGATCATGTCTTGATTAACATAGCTTGGATCTCCCCAAACTGCGTACGATTGATTATAGGCATAGTCGGCCGCTAAGACGACAACACTTTTTGGTTCATTATTTACAATTAAAGAAGTTTCCCCTGGAGCTATATCCTTATATTGTCCATCAACCCAAAGGACAGCTCCTAAAAAGTCACTTCCATTTTCATTATCCTTTGCCTTAAAGGAAATTTCATATTTTCCATCCTTTGGCGTTACTTGGATATCAGAAATCATTGGAGCAGTAGAGTCGACTTTAATGGGCATTTTCACTATCTGTGGTTTTGCATTTGTATAATCTAATGTCGTTTTAATCACATATTGATAAACACCATCCGGTACAAATTCTCCTGACTTATCTTTCATATCCCATAGATATCCGCCAATTCCAAAATCACCATATGCCATAATATTTTTTCCGAATTTCCATGATTTTCCTGTATACTCGCTAAAGTCACCTAAATATTGAATGATATTTCCTGATGGATCTTCGACATACATTTCGGTTTTTTGTAAATTACGTAAAGCTGTAAAGGTTGAATAGACACCATTAGCAAAGAAGTTTGGCGAGAAAGCAATATGATTAGGATTAAATCTTCCCGTAGCTGGGTCATATCCCATTGGATAACTTTCTGATATATCATCCCAAAGAGCGGTATAGCCTAAAAATGCATCTTTCTCCCATGCTGCAGGGTCAATATTTTGTGGCTCATCCCATTTTCCATAGAAGCCCATATAAGGAATGGATAAAGGTACGGCTTTATCTTGATCCTTTGCTACTGGAACTAGACGGACAAACCCTTCTACAAAACTATTTTTCTTTAATGAATCTGGTAAAGATACATTAACTGTTAGCATTTTTGTTTGACCAGGTTTTATTTTAATAGAGGCTCCGTCTGTTTGTGTTACTTTTTTATCATTCACAGTGACGCTTGCACCATTAATACGTTCACTTGTTAAGGTTAGATACTCTTTGGAGTCTAAAGTACCATCATTGTCTAAATCAAATTCTTTCATTTCAGTCTTATCTTTTAGCACATCAACATAAACCTGGTATTCAATATCATCTTTATTACCTTTAGGAGCATCAAATGCTTCAACATTTAATTTAAAACTTGTTTTTTGACCCATTTCTTTTAGAGCAACGAATCCCGCTTGTTTTAAAGGTGTATCTTTGCTTGTGATAATGACTGGTGTATGAATGGCATTTTGAATTTGCATTAATCCAGATCCTTGTACTCTTGGTGAATACGGTACAGCACCATTTGTTCGTGGATCCATAACAACCTTTGCAGTATTCATTAATGCTAGTTTTGCTTTTAAAACCGTACTTTCTGAATGTGGCAATCCTTTTTCATAAAGTGCCTGCAATAACAATGCTGAACCGCCTGCAACATGAGGCGTTGCCATGGATGTTCCGCTCATTACTTCATAGTCATTTCCTGGTACAGTGGAATAGATATTTCCACCAGGAGCAGAAATCTCTGGCTTAAAATCTAACGTATGCGGGGATCCAATGGATGAAAAATCGGACATCGAGTCTTTCTTTGTGTTTTCTAGCCAAGTACCGCCTGATAATTTCATCTGAACCGCTTGACCACTTGTCAGTTTATTGATCAATTCTTGACCAGCCGCTTTGCCGGTTGTAGCGGCGGGAATGGAATAAGAACTTAAGCCTAAGTATGGGTAGTCAGCCATATTATCTGGTGGAATAATAATAACGGCTATAGCTTCTCCATAACGTTCTGCATCAAATTGAAAATTAGAATAGAAAGAATATTGATCCTGTAGTTTTACCACAGCAATCTTACCTTTTACTTTTGGTTGACCACTTTGATCTAAATAATCAGCTTTTTTAAGTCCGTTACCTACATATACCAGGTCATAACTTTGATTTGGTGATAAAGATTTAGATAGTTTAAAGTTATATTGCGTTTGATCTTGGTAAGGAAGCTGATACCCATTTGCATCAACTAGAGTATTAAAATGAATTTTTGAATTTTCATATGAAGCAACAGATATAGCATATGGACTTACAGATGGTGAACCTACTACTCCAATATCGGGATTTTCTGCATATGGTTTTAAAGAAGAGAACAATAGATTATTTTTTGTACTGTATGATGCATTACCCGCTGCTGCGACAACAAGGGTGCCATTTTCTGTTGCCACCCGAACGGCTTTTTGAATAGGATCGTCTTCTTCACTTACAAAGCCTGCATCAACACCTAAACTCATGTTGATAACATCTGCACCCATTATAATGGCATGTTCGATTCCTGCGATAATATCATCCTCATAAGCTCCGCCGCCATTATCTGAAAATACCTTCTCAGCTAGCAATTGAACGCCTGGTGCAATTCCTTCTACACCACCTTTTGTTTCATCGCCGCTTGCGCCAACTGTACCAGCAACGTGCGTACCATGAGAACTTCCATCTGGACCAGGAATGACATTTGTATCGTTGTCTGCCCAATCATAACCAGTTGGTACTTTATCGCTATACCAAACTTCGTTTACATCTGTCTCTTGAAATTTAGTATTGATGCTTGCTTGAGTCCATTTCTCTTTTTCTTTTGCTTTATCAGGTAGTTTCATATCTTTGTGCATATAATCAATACCGGAATCAACTACCGCTACTAGTAAGCCTTCACCTTTATAACCATATTGGTTCCATACTTTTTGGGCTTGTACTAGTTCCTTACTTGCTCCCATAGTTGGCTGGAATGTGTTTGCAATATGTACATTCGTAACTCCTGGAATGGACTGGATATCTTTAATATTCTGAAACTCTGTTTGTAAACTAAATCCATTAAACCCTTCAAAAAAACGATGTTTCACTTTTGTAGGAGATTTTGATTTAGATTTATTTTTCTTTGAGATTTCATCAATTACTTTGTCTTGCTTTTGCCTATATAAAGTTTTTTTATTTTTGGAGTTTTTATCAACTTCTGTTGGTTGTTCGACTTCTACGATTAAACGAACCATATCATTTGGGTTATATGGTTTAGCCAGACCTTCCTTTTTAATGTCTTTAGAATACAAATCATCTTTACTGGTTTCTTCTATATCTTTATTAAAAAATAAAGGCCTTCCTTGCTCCACCATTTTTCCACCCGTTTGAGATGGGGGTGATGTATCATTGCTTTCTGCAAAAACAGTAAATGATGAAAAAATTAATGAGGTTAAAGCGGCAGTGGACATTACCTTAAATACCTTATTTTTACTTTTATTCATAAGCGTAGCCCCTTTTTTATATATTTAAATATAAAACTTGTGATCCTAGAATCTATAAGTTTTATATTTCTTTACTAAAATGATTAAGAGATTAGTGGTTTATAATTTTGGTTTAAATATAAACTGTTAGGTAGGATAATTGTCATTGATGTTAGTGGGTATTAGGGATGGAAGTCACAAATTCTATAAAATAGTGAGCTAATTTATGACTAATTCAAATAATAAAGCGGCTTAATAATAATGTAAATTGGGGGAATATTGAAGGAAGCGTTCGTTCAAATGACTTAATTTTTATTAAATAAAATGTCGTAAAAGCTAGATTAAAGTAGAACTATCACTTATTTGTTCGAAGGGTATTGTCGAAGATATTATTTTTAGAATTGAATGTAACAGTAAACTGGGGGAAAATAGTAAAAATGCATTCCATTTTTATGACTTTAGTAAAAAATAGAAAATATTACAGTTTTATTTCTGCCCAATTATCGTAACGGTGAACCGTATCATAAGTAAATGAGGTTTATTCTATACAAAGAAATAAATGACACCTAGACTGCACTATGTCTAGGTGTCATTTATTTTGTCATGAGATGTATCCAAGGCCTAAAGAAACGGTGTTAGGAAATTTTGTCCTTGCAAAGAGCTTCACTCAAGTTAGTTTCATTGTTTTGGTCACTTGATTCGGATTTATAAAAATCTTGTTTATCCAAGAATGCGGTGGCTAAGGTACCCCCAACCAGACCCCAGAATGGCGCTCCAATATGGAGAATAGAGATCCCAGAGATTGTGATTATAAAGGAAAAGAGGGCGCCTGATTTGAATGGACCAGAGAAACTCATTTTCAAAGAGTCAACCAGTACACTAATCATGGCGACGCCACCTAGTAATTGAATTAATGAGGCAGGAATGACATATGGAATTTGCGAAGCTATTGGAGAGAATAGAGCTAATAGACAGGATAATACTCCTAATACAATAGCAGCGACATACCTATGTTCAAGTTTGCCTGATTCTTTATTAACAAGTAAGCCCGTCATGGGACCTGCAATACAGGCTGGGTGGCCCCCAAAAAAAGCATTTATAATGGTACCGATTCCGCTCCAATTGGTCATGGCATTGATCGGTGGACGATAGCCATGGGTCTCTAACATAGCAATCCCTTGGGCATTTTGAATGGCAATAACCGTTAAGAGTAATGGAATGACAAGTTCCCCTACAACGGAAAAACTAAATGATGGAATGATAAAATGGGGAATGCCCATTGTTATATGGAGAGGCTGTACAGAAACGTTCGGCAAAAATTTAAGACAAAGAATTGCTGCAATGATCGCCCCTAATATAGGCGGAAACTTTTTTGAAAATCGTAAGAAAAAAGAAAGAGCAAGAAAGACAAGTAAAGGGATTCCGTTGAGTAAAGGATTTTTTACAACCGAGCCGATCATTTCAGTTCCGAAAGGGAGTAAGACGCCTGACACCATCCCCATCATAACTGGCATAGGCAAAACCTTCATCAATTTTGTAACAAGGCCAGATAATCCTAAAAGAAAAATAAGGATCCCGGTTATAATATAGGCACCAACCACTTGGTTGAAAGAATAATGGGTTAAGCTTGAGCCGACAAGAATGGCTCCAGGTATTGAAAAGGCATAGCCTATGGGTTGCCCATAATATAAGGAGACGATGAGCGTTAGGAGTCCACCCATTCCATAAATGGCGAAAATCCATGAGCTGGTTATGCTACCAGACAAATGACCTTTTGCAGCAGCTTGTAAAACAATTAATAATGGTCCTGCTGAACCAAAAAGCCAGGCCACAAATCCATTCGATATATTCCCAACCGATAAAAGCTTTGGAAATTGTATGGTATTTTTTTTGAACAACAAAGTCACTCTCCTTCAACTTATGAATTACACTACATCTTAGTGTATACTTAATTTATCAATACTTAAAATATCTGTTTTATCTTTTTACTATATCTTTTGGGTATGATGGAGGTTTCATCTTGGATATTCGACAGTTAAAATACTTTGTCACTATAGCAGAAGAAGGTAAGATCACGACAGCTGCAAAGAAATTAAATATTGCTCAACCTCCTTTGAGCAGACAACTCAAACAAATGGAAGAAGAGCTAGGCGTCATTTTATTTGATCGAGATAACAAAAGTCTTAATTTAACCTTGGAGGGGGAAAGATTACTTCTTCGAGCAAAAGAACTTTTAAATAAACTTGATGAAACAATGGTAGAAGTTCAAGAATTGAGGAAAGACGCCAGTGGGATTTTATCTGTTGGATCCAATCTTTATTGTGCATCTTTAATTCTTTCTAAGGTGGTAGATATTCGTGAGAAAAATCCTGGTCTTACTTTCAAAGTATGGGAAGGTGAAACGATTCATCTCATAAAAATGTTATCTAAACGTCAGATTGAGATTGCGATAACAAATAGTCCAATAACAGAAAAAAGTATCTCTCAAATGACATTGGAAGGTGACCCATATGTGCTTGTTTTGCCTGAAAAATGGACGTGGAGTGGATCAGAACAATGCAGGTTAGAGGAAATCATCGATTTGCCATTGATTCTTCTGCGACCAAACTATGGTTTAGGTGCGTATGGACAAATTGTCAATGAATTTCAACGGTTAGATTTAGAACCAAATATACTGTGCGAATGTCAGGATTTAATTATGTTACTTGGTCTCGTTTCATCGGGGTTTGGTGCAACGATCTTACCGCTCTCGTTATTATCCCTCCATTCATTGGGAGGATTGAGAGTCATTCAGCTAAAGGATCAGACCTTAATATCTGAACCCAAAGTAATTTGGAGGAAGAATAGTTATTTATCAAAAGCAGCAAAAGAATTTTTAAAACTTTTTTAGACACCAAAATTATTTACTCAAAAGTAAAAGACTTCAACGTTGAAAAATGGCAAATAAAATGAAACAGGTATTAGTTTTGACTGTGGTAAAGTAGATCTTTAAATGAAAAATAAAATATATTCATGGTTTTATAACCTCATTTAGATTCGTTACGGAGAACCGTATCATAAGTAAATGAGGTTTATTAAAACTATTTCTATTCAATATCGATAGAGTGGACTGTAGGAGTTGCTGAGGGAGCAAAACCTATGGCCACTCTTATTTAGTTTATTTAAAGTACTTTTACATTTCTTTAAACTTATTTACCTAATTCCTACATAAATTCCATTAATGCTTAATGTTTGCCATTTAAACTATCAATAGATAGAAAAACATAAATGAGGAGGAATATTTACTTTATGGAAAATCAAGTATCTAAAAATGGCATGAATCGACGAGATTTCTTAAAAGCGGGAGGAATGAGCACGCTTGCACTTACCCTTGGATCAACTGGAGTGTTAGCGCTCGGTTCAAAAGCATTTGCGGATACTACTAGTAATCCAACCAGCGGTTTTGGCGGGTATGGTCCTTTGGTTCCAGATCCTAAAGGAATTCTCGATCTTCCACAAGGTTTCCATTACAAAATTATCTCCGAAGAGGGCGGTCAGCTGACAAACGGCGGAAAAATCCCTGGCGCCTTTGATGGAATGGCAGCTTTTGAAGGACCCAATAATACGACCATTCTTGTTCGTAATCATGAATTAAGCAATGGTGCAGCAAATCCGGTGATTGGCACCAAGCCATATGATGCCGCATCTGCAGGGGGTACAACTGCTCTAGTTATTGGCCCAAATCGAAACGTCATCAAAGAATATGTAACCTCTTCAGGTACAATTCGAAATTGTGCAGGAGGAGCGACACCTTGGTGTACCTGGCTGACTTGTGAAGAAACACGTACTGCGACACACGGATATGTATTCGAAGTGGATCCGCAGCAACCGGAGAATGAAATGTCCAGAACCCCAATTAAGGATATGGGACGCTTTTCTCATGAAGCCTGTGCGATTGATCCGGCGACAGGATATGTTTACTTGACTGAGGATGCATCCCCAAGTTATTTCTACCGTTTTATCCCAAATGACACCACCCAACAGCCGGGTGCCCTGCAAAAAGGCGGCAAGCTTTATGCGGCGGCGATTGAAGAGGTAGCTGGCCCATCAGCAAGCACATTTAAAACAGGACAAACATTTAAGATTGTCTGGAAGGATTTAGATCCTCATTTATGCCGCGAGGATGCCAAGGCAAAAGGCTGTATTGAATTCAAAAAATTAGAGGGAGCGTTCTTCCAGGCGGGCGTCTTTTGGTTTGATGATAGCTCTGCCGGAGAAAAAAATCTTGGACGCATTTACCGCTATATTCCACACACTAATACCTTGGAGCTTTTCTATGAGGCAACTGATGCAAAAGACATGGAATCTCCGGATAATATCGCCATGACTCCCTGGGGCGACCTTTGGTTCGTAGAAGATGGAGCAGGCGACGACCGACTTATGGGGATTACACCTGAAGGCAAAACCTATCCTTTTGCACACAATCGTCTAAATGGATCTGAAATGACAGGCCCTACCTTCTCGCCTGACGGAAACACGCTTTTTGTCAATATTCAAAGCCCTGGCAAAACCTTTGCCATCTGGGGGCCATTCCACCGCAGTAACGCAGCCCGTGCAAGGGAAATGTCTTACGCAGCTCCTTCAAAGGATTTTGCACCACAGGTATCGGACAAACTAGTTAAGTTTGCCGAGAGCCAAGGAATGTCTGTTCTTGAGGCGGCAGCGTTTGAGCGCCACGGATTGAAGATTTAGTTTTAAATGAATCCAAAAAAAGATGTAAGCCATACATGTCTGGTTTACATCTTTTCCTTTTCACTTATGTTGTATAGATCGTTTGCTTGATTGTTTCATAAAAAAGAAGTCTTACCATGGACTAAGACTTCTTTTTTAATTTACACAGCTAGATTCATTTTTTGCTTTCGCCGATAAACCACCTTAGATAATAGAACACTGCATTCATATAGGAATATCAGAGGAATGACTACCAATATGTCTGATAGAAAATCCGGCGGGGTGATGAAAATAGCGATTAATATTAAAACAAAATAAGCGTATTTTCGAATCTTTTGCAATCGATATGGGTTCAGAACTCCGACACTGGTTAGGAACATGATAATCACTGGAAGTTCGAATAAAAATCCAAATGGCAGTGTCATATGAATTAAAAACATAAAGTACTTTTCTGTTGTAAAAAAGGTCATAAACATATCCTCTGACATGGATAGGAGGAATTGAAATACCGTAGGGAAAATGACAAAGTAGCCGAAGCAAATCCCGATAATAAATAGAAGGAATAAAGTTGGAATATATGCCAGTGTTACTTTACGTTCCGTTTCTCTCAATGCGGGACGGACAAACAGCCAAGTTTGATAGGCGGCCATTGGGATGGTTCCTGCAATGGCTGCGACACTTGATAGGATCATATAGACCCATAAAATATCGCTCGGTCCTAATATGGCCAGCTTCACTGCTAGGTCC
Source organism: Bacillus sp. sid0103 (assembly GCF_019219025.1). The sequence goes on from NZ_JAHUWN010000005.1 coordinate 64,722, forward strand.
TTCACCAGCCAGTGATAAATGTCTTGTACATAGATAAAGGACACAATGAAGAGCAGGATAAAGGTTCCTAATACGAAAATGAGACGTTTGCGTAATTCTTCAAAATGACCAATAAGGTCCATATCGTGGTTTTTCATGGGTCCTCCTTATAAAAAAGAAGATGCAAGCCTCTCACATCTTCCTAAAAAATGATATGAATTAAATTGCTTTTTCCTCTTTTGGGGGCTGTGTTTTTGCCGGCTCTTCATCGGAAACTAAATCTCTTGTTGATTTTTTGAACTCTTTTAATGTTGAGCCTACAGCTCTGCCTAATTCTGGTAATTTTGAAGGACCAAAAATGATTAAGGCGATTACAAGAATAAGAATCAAACCCGGAATCCCAATATTTTGTAGCATTTTAAATTCCTCCTCAAATAAAACTTCTTTTTGCTTTTTCTGTTGTTGGCTGTAATTAAAAAACCTGTATTAGCATTGCAATTGCATAAAAGACAACTCGAAGCTGCTACTTTCTTCCCCCTTTGAGTGGTTTCATTATCCTTAACTATTATTATAGGTAACCACCTTCACTATGTTAATTAAGGGAGTGTAAAGAATTGTTAATAAACTATTAATTTGTTTTAAGGCAAAATCAGCCCATATGTCAGGGAAATTGATAAAAGACTGGCTTGTGGCGTAAATCATAGTTTTGGCAATCAGTTAGTCCTAGTTTTAGCTCCTGGTCCGAAGGTGAGTCACCTAAGGAACCATTTACTATTACTAAAGAAAAATTTTCCAAAAAATTATTGACAGTAATTAACAACTGTATTATTATCATTATCAATAATGATAATAATACAGTTAATGGGATAAAAAAGGGGAGATTCGAATGGTAAGTACAGCAACGATTATTTCGATGTTTGTTCCGATTGTAGTTTCATTTGTTTTATTTGCGGGGTTGATTTTGGTTTATAGAAAGAAAACAGGTATTGCTGTTAAGCCGGTGGTAATTGGCGCTATTGGATTTGTCGTAACAACACAGGTTTTAGAAAAAGCATTGCACGTAGTTGTCGTAACAAACTTTCCGAATTATGCGGATCACCCATGGTTATTTGGTTTATACGGAGGCATGGCAGCAGGCTTATTTGAAGAGTTAGGCCGGTTTCTATTATTCACTTGGCTCCTGAAAAAATTCCATGATTACAAAGGTGGAATCTCCTTTGGAATCGGCTGGGGTGGTATTGAAGCTGTTGTGTTAGTGCTTATGACTGTTGTGCCAAACATCATCTTCGCTTTTATGATTAATTCCGGTACCTTTGAGTCATCCCTGGCGGCAAAACTTCCAGCGGATCAGTTGTCCGCGATGAAAGACTCGTTATTAAATCAAGGGGTTTCCTTTTATTTATTAGGATGTTTGGAACGACTCTTTGCGGTATTCATGCAAATCGCTTTTAGTTTATTTGTTTTAATAGGGGTAGTTAAAAAGAAATTTTCCTATGTCATCTATGTAATTCTCATTCACGCAGCAATTGATTTCCCACTCGTATTCTTCCAAACAGGCCATCTTAAAAACCTATTGGTCATTGAATTATACGTAGCAATTGTCGGGCTATTATCGTTTGTCTTCATTAAAAAGGCGAGGAATATGCTGCCTAATGCTACAAGATAATTTGATAGCATTATTTATTTAATAAATAGAAAAAATGCCCTGTAGCTTATAAAAGCTCAGGAAATGCGATAGCATTTTCGAGGATCTCGCGTCTGGAACGTAGATCAACAGGGTGCCAAAATCAACAATAAGTCTTACCATGGCCTAGATATAAAAAAAAGCCACGTACTACCTAACTGGTAGTACGTGACTTTAGTCATTAATTTCGGATTAGATAATCAAATGCACCTAATGCTGCTGTTGCACCTGAACCCATCGAAATAATGATTTGCTTATATGGGCTATTTGTGCAGTCTCCCGCCGCAAACACTCCTGGTATGTTGGTTGCTCCGTGGTTATCTACAATGATCTCACCGAATCGAGTACGCTCAATGGTTTCGCCTAACCAATCGGTATTTGGTACAAGACCAATCTGGACAAACACACCTTGTAATTCAACGTGATGCTCTTCTTTTGTATCGCGATCGATGTAAGAAATGCCGTTTACCTTGTCAGTACCGGTAATTTCTTTGGTTTGAGCGTTCTTTATAACCGTTACGTTAGGCAAGCTGTAAAGACGGTCCTGAAGGACAGAATCAGCTTTAAGCTCTGGCGCAAACTCAAGAACTGTAACATGGTTCACAATGCCTGCGAGATCAATGGCTGCTTCAATACCTGAATTACCTCCGCCAATAACGGCTACGTCTTTTCCTGCAAACAATGGACCGTCACAATGTGGGCAGTACGCTACACCTTTGTTTTTAAACTCTGCTTCGCCAGGAACACCAATATTACGCCAGCGGGCACCTGTTGAAAGAATAACAGTTTTACTTCGCAAAATAGCACCGTTTTCAAGTTCGATTGCAATAAGATCCTTCTTCACTAAACGCTTAGCACGCTGTAAATTCATAACATCAACATTGTACTCTTTGACATGTTCTTCAAGACTTGCTGCGAGTTTAGGACCTTCTGTATATTTTGTGCCGATAAAGTTCTCGATGCCCATTGTGTCCATAACCTGGCCGCCAAAGCGTTCAGCCACAATCCCCGTACGAATACCTTTGCGTGCCGCATAAATGGCTGCACTTGCACCGGCAGGGCCGCCTCCAACAACAAGCACATCAAATGGTTCCTTATCAGAAAGCTCTGATGCATCAGAACCACTGCCCATCTTGGCGAGGATTTCATCAAGTGTCATACGGCCGCTGCCGAAGGATTCACCATTTAGGAATACCGTTGGTACGGCCATGATGTTTTTGTTTTCAACCTCTTCTTTAAACGCTGCACCATCAATCATGGTATGCGTAATGCCAGGGTTAAGAGTGCTCATGATGTTTAGTGCTTGTACCACATCAGGACAGTTGTGGCAGGTTAGGCTGATGTAAGATTCAAAATGAAATTCACCTTTAATGTTTTTAACTTGATCAATAAGCTTTTGATCAACCTTAGGAGCTCTTCCGCTGACCTGCAGCAGAGCTAATACTAATGAAGTGAATTCGTGTCCAAGAGGAACACCTGCAAAAGTCACTCCAGTGTCTTCACCGATACGATTTACACTAAAGCTTGGAGTTCTTTCTAACTCGATTTTCTCAACTTTAATGTGAGAAGACATGTTGGCCAATTCATCTACTAATGCCAGCATGTCGCGAGAAACGTCATTGGATCCTGCACTTACTTTAAGAAGGACATCGCCCTCCATTAATTGTAGATACTGGGCTAACTGTGATTTTATATCTTTATCTAGCATTAATCTCACTCCTTAAATTTTTCCTGCGAGTCAGTTGATAATTCTGCAAACAATAATAATTCTAATTCAATAATTATTATCATATAAACTTCATTATCAGTCAAGTGAAAAATCCCACTATTATTAGGCTTTAAAAAAGTGATGCTGTAATATATAAAATAGCAGTTTTAATTATGTACTGAAAAAGGGAATTGGAAGCTTCCAATTCCCTTAGTATTTTAAACGTACCTCTTAGATTTTACCTACAAGGTCAAGGCTTGGCTTAAGTGTTTCTCCACCTTCTTGCCATTTAGCTGGGCAAACTTCACCTGGATTGTTACGAACGTATTGTGCCGCCTTAATCTTGTTCAAAATCGTGCTTGCGTCACGGCCAATGCCATCTGCATTGATTTCCATAGCTTGAACTTTACCGTCTGGATCGATGATGAAAGTACCGCGTTGTGCAAGACCTTCTTCTTCGTCTAGTACATCAAAGATACGAGAAATCTTTTGAGAAGGATCACCAACCATAATGTATTCAATTTTGCCAATAGCAGGTGAGTGATCGTGCCATGCCTTATGAGTAAAGTGAGTATCAGTTGATACAGAGTAAACTTCTACACCAAGATCTTTCAATGTTGCGTATTGGTTTTGCAGGTCTTCTAGTTCAGTTGGGCATACGAATGTAAAGTCTGCTGGGTAAAAGCAAACTACGCTCCATTTTCCTTTAAGATTTGCTTCAGAAACGGTAATAAAATCACCGTTATGGTAGGCTTGGGCTGTGAATGCTTGTACTTCTTTTCCGATTAAAGACATAATTTATTTCCTCCTAGAATGTTTTTTGAGATTTATTGTTAACTAGTTTTTGACATAAAGTCAAAACTATAAATAACCAATAACAATGATAACCTTTTAATTATTATTAGTTAAATAGAATAATTCTAATTACAAAGTTATTATCATATAAATCTTATTGGTTTGTCAAGCATGAAATCCGGATTTAGTATAAATGCAATAGAATCTATCTGATTCGTTATGATCTAGTAACTCTAAAAATTAATTTTCAATTACTATAAAAATTTCTCAATTACCACTTATGGTTACAGTTTTACTTAATAAAAAAAATCAGGAAATCGTTATCGATTTCCTGATTCATTGGTTAATAGATGACCACCGGCTCATATGTTTCGAGATTATTATAAACAGATTTCATAATACTAGATTGAGTGTTGACACAGCCACCTGATCCTGCATTAAGGTAGGCAGTGCTTGACCAGTTTGACCGCCAGCTGGCATCGTGGAACCCTTGCCCGCTGTTCGTAAATGGTGCCCAATAATTGACTTTCACTTCATAAGAACCACTGCCTACATGTGAGCCCTTGAGTACGGATGGTGTTCGCTTGAATAGGATATACCAGACTCCTTTTGATGTATCCTCACCGGTGCTGTGTTTGCCGGTCACGACATTTGTTGTGAGGACTAATTTCCCATTTTTATAAAGCCAAACACGCTGTTGTGCAATCGACACTTCGGCATACGTATGGCCTATGCCATTGTTCGTAGTCGTTTCATAACCGTAGCCCTCATTACTCCAGCCATGTCCGATAATATGAGAAGCAGTAATGGATTTCTCACCTTTTTCAAAAGCCGTCTTAATCTGTTTTGTTTCCTTTTTCACATCTAATGCCCAGCCATAGCCTTGTCCCTTAACCTTAATGACTTTACCTGAATGGGTCTTAAAGGTGAAATCTTTATCTAATGTAGCTTGAGAACTATTAATTTCATCAATTTTCTTGTCAATATCGCTTTGATCTATTTTAATCTTCATGTCAACTGACACAGAAGCAGTTTTAATTAACTCGCTGCCTTTTAAGGAATAAACTTTATCCTGGACCTTATAATCAACGGTTTGTTGAAGGAGTTCCTGCAGCTTTTTCCCTTCATTTTTTACAATCTGACTGTCTTCTTTGATTGGCTGTATGTATACAGGATTAAGACGAATTTCACTAGTATACTCCTGCTTTTCGTAGTCCTTTAATAAATTAGCGACATCAAATTGCTGGCCATTATTACTTTTTGAAATGATAATTTTACCCTGCTCCAAACGGGCCTGTGCATCTTTTGGCGCAGTTAAACTTTTATTCATGGATACAAGCTTGTCTTCCACTTGTTTTTTCAACTCTTGGCTGCGATAGTGATCGAGATTACTTGGAACTAATGAATAATTTTTAGCTTTGGAAGAAGGAAAAAGTGTATGCTGGTTTTTTAATAATTTTTTCACACCTGATAGATCTTGCTCCGTAAATCCCATTGTTGTATCTTTACCATCTATAATTTGCTGTTCTCCGACATAGACTTCGTTTTTTAAGACAGATGTTTTTAACGCTTTAAGTGCCTGTTCAGCATTCAGTCCCCCGACTGTTGTGCCGTTGATCTTGATATGAGAATTAAAGTGATTTGCCTGATAATAGCTGATTCCCGCAGTTATGAGTGCAATAATAATGATGATACTTGTTGTGATAAACTTCCAGCTTTTAAACCATTTAGCTGGTTTCGCTGATTTCCCCTGTTGTTTGGCCCTTCCCTCAACGGATTCTGATAAAGCATTTTCCATAAATAATCCCCCCGTACCTATACATCCAATTATCGACGTTCTTCGACTTAAACCATTTGGTTTTACATCCTTAAACAATCATCTTATTAGATTTTACTACTATTCTACTAAAAGTATAGTGTGAACTTTGTCACATTTTGTATCTGTGTGAAATTTTTATATTTATCACTTTTAATAGCAGCGAATCATTTTATAATAAATGTTTGCAATACTCAATATGATTTTGTTATTTCAGAGAAATTTATGGTTATGAATAGAGTTAATAGGCCATTTCTCATGCGATATCAGATCTTTTATAAGAAAAAGGTAGTGTTTTTGTTTGTTTTACAGAAGATCCATACTCTATCAATAGCGGATTTACAATTCTCCAATATTTTTTAGATAAATTAATAGGAGATGAATTGGAAGAAGGGAATTACTTCAACTTCGGTGACTTTAAGGTAGGTCCTGCAAATAAGCGGGCAACAGTGGAAATCCAGGATGAAAACGGAAAAACCATTTCACTTATACTTTCCAAATAGAAGATTAATTTAATAAAAGGGGGCAGTCTAAGGCTACAGGGTTCCGATATGGGGCGCAAAAAGGTAAATCACATTATATTTAAGGCATTAATTAACATAGGAATTTACGCCCTAATTTTTATTATTGTTACAACGATTTTTCTATTTCTGTTATGAAGGACAAAACCAATTAAGATTTCTGAAGAACTGTCCTTCATTACACTGATGAAGGACAAAACCAATTAAAAATTCTGAAGAACTGTCCTTCATAGCATCAATGAAGGACAAAACCAATTAAGATTTATGAAGAACTGTCCTTCATAACACTAATGAAGGACAAAACCAAATAAGATTTATGAAGAACTGTCCTTCATAACACCAATGAAGGACAAAACCAAATAAGATTTCTGAAGAACTGTCCTTCATAACACCAATGAAGGACAAAACCAAATAAGATTTTTGAAGAACTGTCCTTCATAACACTGATGAAGGACAAAACCAATTAAGATTTATGAAGAACTGTCCTTCATAGCATCAATGAAGGACAAAACCAATTAAGATTTTTGGAGAACTGTCCTTCATAACACCAATGAAGGACAAAACCAATTAAGATTTTTGGAGAACTGTCCTTCATTACACTGATGAAGGACAAAACCAATTAAGATTTATGAAGAACTGTCCTTCATAACACCAATGAAGGACAAAACCAAATAAGATTTATGAAGAACTGTCCTTCATTACACCAATGAAGGACAAAACCGATTAAGATCCCTGAAGAACTGTCCTTCATAACAATGATACATTCTTCGCCTTCTCATAGGTGGGTTTTCGGAATTATTTAAGTTAACATTAAAATATTGAGCAACAGCACTTGGTGAGATTAATCATAGGCCCAAAAAGCTTGCTGTTGTCGGAATGCGGGTCTGATTTGGACAACTAATCCAGGCCCCATTCAGACAAGAAAAACCCGTACGCTCAAAGGCACCGTACGGATTTTTACGTTAAGTGAAATTATTATCCCTAGTATTGGGGCATCTTAATTTAAAATGGTTACCTTTAATTGCTTCACACCAAAGTTAACGGCATCTTGCTCCTCAGGAATAAAGACATCAATTCGATTTCCTTTAATAGCTCCACCAGTATCTCCGGCGGTTGCTTCACCATAGCCTTCTACATAAACTTTACTGCCAAGCGGTATAACATTTGGGTCAACTGCGATGACTTTTGCATTTGGATTTGCTTTAAGGTTAATTCCAGTAGCAGTAGTACCAGAACATCCCTCGCAAGATGCCGTATAAGCTGTAGCCTTCACAGTAATTTCCCTTGAACTTGTATTACTAGTTGATGCAGCTTCTACCTTTGGTTCACTTTCCTTTGGTGCCTGCGCTACAGGCTTTGCAGATGCTGCTTGTGCAGCCTGCTTGATTGGTTTGTCTGTTACAACCTTAGTAGTAGTAGTATTTAAACCTTCATAGATTAATAGATTTAATCCAGGATGGATAAGATCGGTAGTTAGTTTGTTCCATTCTTTAAGTTGCGAAACAGTTACATGATAATCCATGGAAATGTTCCATAGTGTGTCACCTTTTTTAACAGTATAATGTTTTTCCGGTGCAATCGTTAGTACATCACCCGGGTGAATAAGGTCCGTAGTAAGATGATTCAATTTTTGAATATTTTCTAAAGAAGTATTATTTGCACGTGATAGATCCCAAAGGGTATCACCTTTTTGTACAGTAATAGTTGCAGCTTGTACATTAGCACTTACAGTTACTGAGAGTACAGCAACTGCTAAAATTGATAGAATTCTTTTAAGCATTCTTTTACCCTCCATGTTCTTTGGTTGCTAAGTTTTCTAAATAGTAACATAGAATTTTCTGAAACAAAGAACAGGGAGATGTTAAATCGTTTACATCCGTGGCATTTATATTGCAATAATATTTCTACAATTCTTTTGACTTTCGTTTTTGGGGCAGGATCAGTCTTTCCGTTTTTTCGAAAATAGCTAACAAATTATCTATAAAACGTAACGTAGGTACGACTCGGTAAACGATTAGGGCAGAAGAAATACTAATAGCGGCTCCCACAATCACATCTCCTGGATAGTGTACACCAACCCAAATCCGAGACAGACCAACAAGGCATGCTAATAAAATCCATAAAATACCTATTTTTCTTTTAAAAAGAAAGAAAACCATACAAAATGAGAAGAACAACATGGTGTGATCACTTGGAAAAGAATTATCCACTTCATGTCCGATGAGTTTATTCACGTGAGTCAGTTCAGAGAATGGCTGATTATTCGAATGGATGAGTCCGGCCATTTCTCCCATGATTTCCGCCACTAAAAAGGTAATCAATCCGCAAATAATCATCATTCTATTGGTTTTACGTCTTGTAAACCAAAAGATCAGGATACTTAAGGCTAAAAACAGCACCATATATTCAGCAATGAAAATCATTGCTGGGTTTAAATAAGTGAAATCCTTACCACTATCATTAATGATTCTAAACAATTCAATATTAAGTTCCGATATCCTCATCATCATTTTCCCCCTTATCCTTTTCTGAAGAAAATTATAATAAATTGGTCAAAAGTGGAAAATTTGTTTTTCTTACATCCGCCTTACACTTTTGTAAGTTATACTAGCCAATTAAAGCGCAACAAAAAACACTGCATCCACTTTATAAATAAAGGGAGTTGCAGTGTTTAGTCTGAATATAGTGATACATGTTTCTCCATCTTAGTTTAAGATGGTAACCTTTAATTTTTTCACACCAAAATCGATAGCATCCTGTTTAGATGGAATAAAGATATCAATTCGATTTCCTTTAATCGCTCCGCCTGTATCGGCAGCAATCGCTTCACCAAAACCTTCTACATAAACCTTACTTCCAAGCGGGATCACCGATGGGTCAACAGCGATTACCTTTTTATTGGGATTATCTTTGATATTAATCCCCGTTTTAGTAATACCTGAACACCCTTCACAGGAAGCTGTATAGGCGGTGGCTTTCACGGTAATTTCCTTGACGCTTGTACTTGTACTGCTTGCTAATTTCATCACGGGTGCACTTTTCTTTTTTGCTTCTGCAATAACGGGCTTTGCAGACACCGGAAATGGTTCAGTAACTGCAGGAGCCGCTGGATTCACAGGATTGTCTGTTTTAAGTGTATTCGATTCCTTTTGGATATTTTCTAGAGTTTGATTATATTGATCCCAACGGGTATTGTCTTGTTTTTCAGTAATAGTAGCAGCTTGTACATTCGCACTAACAGTTCCTGAGAGTATAGCAACTGCTATGAATGTTTTAAGTTTTTTTAGCATTCTTTTTACCCTCCCTGTTGTGTGACTGCTCATTGTTCCATATCGTAACATGGATTTTTCTGAGACAAATAACAGGGATATGTTAAATCTTTTACATCTATGGCAAGTATATTGCGATAGTATTTCTAAGTTAATTTAATAATCTGAAAAAGCGACTTTGCTCATGCTCATCTAGGTAAAAAGTCTAGTCGTGTCAACTGCTGAGCTCCATTTCGTTTTATTACAATTATGTTACAGAAAATCAAATAAAACATGTATTTACGATAGTAAGTGGAAATATTTACCCATTACTAACTAGTTGCTATAATTTAACTGTTTATTTCATATTTAGGGGGAGAGTATGTGAAATTCAGGAAGATAGCAAATATTTTTGTCTTACTAGTTTTGGTGATTAGTAGTTTGTTAATTTCAAATAATAATAGAGCCGAAGCTTCAGTATCTACATATGACTTAATGAAGAAATTTTCTAGTTTAGCTTATTTAGATGCTCGTTTAGAAGGTACGAAATTAAAAAAGGGAGTTCCAGCGGGTTGGGTATTTGTAGAACAAGTAGATGATAATTATAATCCATTACATCCTGCCTTTAAGCCATGGGGGGCGATTTCATCAAGCTTCCAAGCGACTGTTTTTGTCAATAATAAGGAAAAAAAGCTGGTGGTTGCCTTTAGAGGTTCTCAAACAGATTTAAAAGATCTTGCCTGGAAAGATTGGCAGAATAATTTTAGAGCGGTGACGAGTGACGATAATGTTCAGGCCAAGAATGGTCACCTATATTTAAACTATCTATACAACATGAAAAATAAAAAATATAAAAATTACAAGTGGTATTTCACTGGGCACTCATTAGGCGGCTGGTTATCCCAGAAACTTTATTTTGATGCAAAAACCGGTAAAGTATACAACAATGATAAAAAGAAATATAAGTATTATGGGAAAATTACAAAGAAAGATATCACAGCGATTGTAACATTTAATTCGTTACCATTAACGAAATATAATGTTAGTAAGTCAACGTGGGATACCATGAAAAAAGATACCAAAGTGACCAATTACGTAGTAAAAAATGAAGTACTGAATGAGTTAACGCTAATAAAGCCAAAGGATTTTAAGTACAGCGGAAAAGTAGTGTATAAAGATAAGAAAATTAGAAATTTATATGAAATGGGCTATAGCCGCCGTCAATTACAAGCTATGAAACCAAGTGAAACACTAAAATTTTTCTATACAAATCGCAAAAAAATTTCCTCCATTTTTAACGGTCATAAACTTTCAAATTTTTAACATAGTATATCATGAAGCTGACTCAATAGTTGTTAAGAGTCGGCTTTTTATTTTGTATAGGGGCTGGAATGGAGAAATGGTAATAATTAATATAAAATTTTGTTCAAACGTAACTTAACATTTGTTCATGGGCTATGCTATATTTATGGAGTTAAAAAACGTTTTTTTTATTGAAGGAGGGGATGTTGTGAAAAAGTACTTTTCACAACTATCTATATGAGTTTTGTTGGGTTATTTTTATCGGGAGCAGTATTATTTCTTAACAGTCTTATGCTGTTAGGAAAGGCTGAAGCAAAAAGTGTTGGGTTCTTTAATATATTTATCGGTATTATTCAAATCATCATCCCATCATACCTAATGGTTGCAGCAGGTCAAAATAATTGGGATCTTTATAATGTTGCAGCGATATTTTTATTTGGCTTGACGTATCTATATGTTGGTGTCACCTTATTGAAAGGACTTGATGGCAGCGGTCTTGGTTGGTTTAGCTTATGGGTCGCGATTATTGCAGTCGTTTATACAATTACCTCCATTATTCATTTCCATGATATCGTCAATGCATTAACATGGGGAATGTGGGCCTACCTTTGGTTTCTATTCTTTTTATCAAATAGCCTTAAAAAGAAAATTGATACTTACATTGGTCTAGTTGCATTCGTACAGTCCTGGGTAACCCTAACCATTCCAGCTTTACTTTATTTTTTAGGGGTCTCAAATACGCCAATCGTTTTGAAAGTCTGGACCTTCGTTTTGATGCTCGCGATTGTCTATTTTGTAGTAAGTCTTTTCAAAATGAAAATTTCCTTTAAAAAAGAAAACAGCGGTCAGGAAATACAAGTGATATAGGAAAAAAAGAGTATGGAATCATAACGATTCCATACTCTTTTTTTGTGAATACACAATTTGTTATGCCTTCTTTTTTTGGAGAGTAGATCAAAATAACAGTTACGGAAGAATATTCCCGGCAGCGCGATAAATGCGATACCATTCCTCACGTGTCAAATGAACGTCACTCGCCTGGCAGCAGTCCTTTAATCGGTCGATATTCATGGTTCCGATCACTGGCTGCATATGGGCTGGATGACGTAAAAGCCAGGCAACCGCAATGGTCGTATTGCTGACTGCATATTTAGCGGCAAGTTCATCAATCTGCTGATTCAGCTCTGGGAACTTGTCGCTGCCAAGGAATACCCCTTCAAAGAACCCGTATTGGAATGGTGACCATGGTTGGATGGTGATATCGTTCAAACGGCAATAATCAAGGATACTGCCATCCCGGTTTATGGCTGAATCATTCTCCATGTTGACATTCATTCCATTTGAAATCATGTTGGCGTTGGTGATACTTAACTGCAGTTGGTTAGCGACAAGCGGCTGCTTCACAAATTTTTTTAACAACTGGATCTGCATGGGATTCTGGTTAGAAACACCAAAATGGCGCACTTTTCCTGAACTCTCAAGGATATCAAAGGCTTCTGCAACCTCTTCGGGCTCGACAAGCGCATCAGGGCGGTGCAAAAGCAGCACATCGAGATATTCGGTTTTCAATCTCTTCAAAATTCCGTCAACCGATTCTAAAATATGTTCTTTTGAAAAATCAAACATTCCCTTACGAATTCCGCATTTAGATTGCAGAATGATTTTTTCACGGACGCTCGAATTCATATGGATGGCATCCGCAAAAATTTCTTCACAGGTGCCGCCGCCATAAATGTCAGCATGGTCGAAGAAGTTTGCTCCTTCTTCTAATGCCGATTGAACAAAGCGGTCCGCCTCTGTCTTTTCAAGTGAATTAATACGCATACAGCCCACTGCTACAACTGGCACATCTAATGAACTGCTTCCAAGTTTAATGGTTCTCATTGATTTAGTGTCCTCCAAGTTTTGAAATGGGATGATTTCATGAAAGGATAGCAGCTATAAAATTGATCCGATTGAATCCAACCTACTGATCCCTAGCACAAGCACATATACTTTAATAATCCTACCTATTTTCACATACAATCAGAATTTTGTAAAATATTAGTCAAACAAGATCATAGTAGTTCATTTTGTTTGTGAGATATAGGTCAAATCTAGTAAGTTAGCTAAAGTTTAAGGGTATTATCTAGACTGAAAAGTCGATTTTGAAGTATAACGTCGGTGATGTAATTAAATTACATGAGGCAGAATTTGTTCAACTTTCCGAGGCTTTTTTACTGAAATGGACAGAAAATTTGTAGAGGTATAAAAAATAAATCGAGGAACCGGCTTCTTGTCCCAAGCAAATTTATACACCATGCATATTTTATTGATAATCACTATCCAAGGATAGTTAATCAGTAATGTAGCATGGTTTTATTTTTGCATAAAGGGGCTGGTTTTTCTTGGCACGAACACCATTAGCAAGTATCCTGCTGAAATCCTATATGTCGGCAGGTACTGAAATGGAGAAACAATTAAATACCGGACAAGCAATTACACTAGATCTTCATCATATGCAAAATGTGGATTACACACCACAAAAGTCTTTAATCGGGAGTGGGCAACCTGCTCCAAGAATCGTCATTGTAGGAGCAGGTTTAGCGGGGCTTACGTGTGCTTATCGGCTTAGGCAGGCAGGAATCCTATCCACCATTTACGAAGCGTCGGATCGGGTCGGAGGACGTTGTTGGACGAGGAGAGGTTACTTCAAAGAAAATCAAATGGTCGAGCGGGGCGGGGAATTAATTGATACTTGCCATAAGGAGATTCAGAATCTTGCAAAAGAGCTGGGTTTAGAATTAGATAATTTAATCATGGCAGAGCCCGTCGAGACCAAACCATTTTATTTTTTTGGTCAACAGCCTTATACCTTTGATGAGGTAACCAATGATTTTATAAAAATCCTCCCTAAATTACAAAAGGATCTCGAAGAGGTAGGTGAAACTACTCTATATAATCGTTTTACTGAGCGAGGATTGGAGCTCGATCAAATGTCTATCGTCGATTATATCAATGAAACCATACCAGATGGCATCCATTCTCGATTTGGCAAATTATTAGCACTTGCCTATACTGTTGAATATGGTGCTGATGCTAACGAGCAAAGTGCATTAAATCTACTTTATATGTTGGTGTATGCTCAACAGGAATCTTTTCGAGTGTACGGTGATTCAGATGAATGCTTTCATATAAAGGGTGGGAATGACCAACTCCCAGCTTTATTAGCCAATAAACTTCAGGGACAAATAGAATTCAATTCCGAGTTGATAAAGATTGAACAAGTGGCTCAAAAACAGATAAGGCTCGTTTTTCGAAAAAAAGAAGAGGAATGGGAAGTTTTAGCCGACAAATTGATTCTAGCTCTCCCTTTTAGTATTTTAAGAACAATAGATTATGAGAATGCTGGATTTTGTCTGTTAAAACAAACAGCGATTGAAGAACTCGGAATGGGTGTTAACACAAAAATGCATGCTCAATTTGTTAACCGGTTCTGGAATGAGCTTGGCAATAATGGTGAATCATTTGCAGATACAGGATATCAGCAGACTTTCGAATCAACACGAGCACAACCCGGACATTCAGGGATTCTTGTTAATTTTACTGGTGGTGAAACAGCAGCCAACCAGTTTGCTTTTACTGACCATAAATTAGAAGAGACCACTAAGGAATTTTTGGACAAACTAGAGCCTGTATTGCCAGGAAGCATGAACAATTGGAATGGTTTAGCTACCGTAGACCACTGGCTTAGTAACCAATGGACCAAAGGGGCCTATTCGTATTGGAAGGTAGGTCAATATACGAAATTTGCTGGCATTTTAGGAGAGCGGGAAGGCAAAATATTTTTTGCTGGTGAACACACTTCTATCAAGTATCAAGGTTATTTAAATGGAGCTGTCGAGACTGGCGAGAGGGCTGCACAGGAAGTAATCAATGATATGATCATAAATTAGGAACAAATGAAAAGGCTGACATTAAGGGATCATACTGGTCCTGTTTGACAGCCTTTTTGATTGTTTACTATTTTGTTCATTCTTGCAAGGGGCTCTTGAGAGGTGAAGCCTAATAGTTAGGAGAAAAATTAGAAAATGTCTCTTAGTTCACTATTGGAATAAATTGAAATGAGTACCACGGCTTTACCCTCACCGATATTTTTAACAAAATGTGGTACACTCGCGTTCCAGCTGAACGAATCTCCTGCTTCAATAATCATTGAGTCTTCTCCCTGTTCGGCAAGGACTTTTCCCTCCAACACTAAATGGCACTCTTCACCTTCATGGGCATTTAATTCACCCATCGAAGCACCCATAGGAAATTCGACAAGCATCATTCGTAATCCCCCTTTAGAGGTTAAGTGTTCTATTTTCAAGTTGTTAAAAGTCGAATAAGTCCGTTCATTTTTTCTAACGACCCGCATGTGCTCCTTTTTTTCTAATAACAAATAGGGTAGCGGAACCCCGAGAAAGGTTGCGATGGTTTGCAACGTGCTAATCGAGGGAGAGGTGTTATTGTTTTCGACATTGCTGATAAACCCTTTTGATAGTCCAGTCCCCTCACACATTTGGGCAATGGTGATTTTTTTTCGGTTTCGTATTGCACGAATTTTTGATCCTATATCCAAATTAGCCACCTCTAATGTTTCCGAATAAAAAATATTTTCCTTACCATTCTTTAGGCTGATAGTTTAAGTCAGCAAATAATTGATTACGCTCTTTCTTTGATAAGTCACGCCATTGTCCAAGCGGCAGGTTGCCTAAGTGAATGTTCATGATTCTAGTCCGCTGCAAGCGGACCACCCCATAGCCAAGCGCTGAGCACATCCTGCGGATTTGGCGATTTAAACCCTGCGTTAAGATGATTTGGAAGACGTATTTAGATAGCTGCGTTACTTTACAGGGAAGCGTCTTTGTACCAAGAATCTCCACACCGGCTGCCATCTTCTTTAAAAATTCAGGGGTAATCGGTTTGTCGACTGTAACGATATATTCCTTTTCGTGCTTGTTTTCGGCACGCAAGATTTCATTCACAATATCGCCATCATTCGTTAAGAGGATGAGACCGTCTGAATCCTTATCTAATCGTCCAATATGAAAGATGCGTAAGGGATGGTTAACTAAATCGATGATATTTCCTTTTATATGGCGTTCTGTGGTGCTCGTAATCCCAACAGGTTTATTTAAAGCGATATAGACATAATTTTGGGCCACTCTAACCTGGCTGCCGTTTATCCTTACATCATCTCCGGGCTCCACCTGGCTGCCCATTACCGCCACTTTCCCATTAATCGTAACTTTTCCTTCACTAACTAATTTATCTGCGCCTCTTCGAGATGACTGTCCAGACTCACTTATAAATTTATTAATACGCATGATACACACCCTAAATGGAGAATTGTATTTTTACCATACCCAACTGCTCCCCTTTTTTCAAGTCCTTCAGTGCCTGATACCTGATAGGAGAAGCTCAATTTGGAACAAGGTTAGAAATATGTCGAAATGATAGAGATTTTCAAAGTAAATTTCTTTAAAAACAGGGAAGTATGCTTACTTTCTAACCTAATTTTTGACAAAATATTCTGATTTTATATGTTATTTTTAGTAATAACTATTAAATGAGGGGATTATTATGAAAAAACTATCAATCACTTTCGTTTTGCTATTCAGTCTATTCTTATTTACGAGCCAAGCTGATGCAAGCGGCGGTTTCCAGTTAATTATTATTAACAAGAAGACCAATACCCTTGCCTTTTATGACAGCGGGAAACTAGTTAAAAAATTTAGCGTGGCCACAGGGAGGACAAGATCGCTAACACCAGAAGGAACGTTTAGGATTGTTAGTAAAATCGTTAATCGGCCCTATTATAAATTGAAGATCCCAGGCGGAGATCCACGGAATCCATTAGGTAGCCGTTGGATGGGATTAGAAGCAAGAGGAACCTATGGGACAACCTATGCGATTCATGGGAATGCGAATGAAAATTCGATTGGAACCTATGCAAGTTCAGGATGTATCAGGATGCACAATTCAGAAGTACGCTGGCTATATAGCCACGTTAAAAAGTATACATTAGTTATCATCACCCATACGGATAGCAGCTTTAATTCAATTGCCAAAGCGAACGGATATGGCAGCGGCTGGGTCGAACTAAGCGGTAACACTTATTATTATGTTGATGGTGAAGTAAAAACAGGCTGGCAATCAATCAATGGAAAACGATATTTCTTTGATGACGCCGGAGTTATGCAGACCGGATGGCTTACCGAGAATGGTCAGAAATATTATCTCGATAAAAAAGGGGTAATGAGAACAGGGTGGCTAGAAAAAGGCGGCCAGAAATACTACTTTGATAATAGCGGTGCGATGAAGACGGGGTGGATCGCTGACAGTGGAAAGAAATACTATTTGGACAATAAAGGGGTACTGAAAACCGGATGGTTAGCGGTAGATGCAAAACGTTATTATCTTGATAACAGCGGTGCAATGAAAACAGGCTGGCTTGCTGATAGGGGAGAATGGTACTATTTTGATGATTTGGGCGTGATGAAAACCGGTTGGATCAACTCTGAAGGCAGATGGTATTTCCTTAATGACCGTGGTGTCATGAAAAATACCCAGGAGCTCGTCAACAATAGTCAGTGGGATTATCTCGACAAAGGTGAAGACACAAAGTCAGAGCCGGCGAATTTATTAGCGGATAAATACAAACTAAGCACTCATGAGTCGGTCGTGACAGGCTGGTTAAATTACAAGGAGAAATGGTATTACCTCTATGTTAGTGAAGATATGGTTGCCAGCTCTATGAATGAAGGGTAGGGGACTCGATTCAGCTCCTTTTTTAAGATCAGGAATAGTGAAAGCGCACCTTCAATAGGTGTGTTTTTTTTGTGCAAAGAAAGGGGGGATGAAATGGAATTTGTTGTAGCACATCAAGGAGGAAAATGGGGTTGTTTACATTTATGCATACATGTTTACATTTATGTGTACTTGTTTGCAAAAATGTATACTTGGTGTTTACAAATATGTTTGCATGTATACAAACTTGTGCACATAGCTTAATGACGCAATGTATACATGTTTGTTATTGTTGTTTGCAAAAATGTATACATTACGGTGTCATAAAAACAGGCAGGCCAGACGAACGATATGAATGGTATGATCTCGATACTTTGGTGTCATGAAAACTTGGTCAGAAGGTAGATGATACCTTCTTGTTGATAAGGGGGTCATGAAAAATACTCTAGCTCTAGCAACAACACAGTCAGTGGGGTTATTTCGACAAAGACGAGGCTGCCGATTCAAATAGTTCCAATTTGGTTAGAGGGAAAATACAAACTTAATAGGAAAGTGAAGAAGTGATAGGCTGACTAAATTACATGGAGAAATGGTATTACTTTTATGTAGAAATGAAGAGTTGTAAAAGATGAAGGACATAACCCGCCGCAAAAACAATAGATTAAGTCCATAATATGCTCGATGAAGAACATAACATCTGTCCTTATAAACGCCCTATCGAGGACAAATTTATCAAATTCAAATGAGTGAAGCATGGGGAGTATATCCTTCTTCCTTCCTTTTAATAACTTATTAGTTAATGAGCACCTTAGATGGCGTGCTTTTTTGCTAAGAATAGTTATTGTCAAAGTCGGTGGGATAGAAAAGGCAGGATTAGTCGAAAGTATACATTTTTGCATACATGTTTACGTTTTATGTATACTTGTTTGCAAAATTGTATACATCGTGTTTACGAAAATGTTTACATGTAAACAAACCCGTATACGTGTTATGATATCGGCATGTATACAGGTTTGTCATTGTTGTTTACAAAAAGTGTTTACAATTAACTGAAGTTTACATATTGTTTACATCTTTACAGTTATATTTTTTTTGTTTGGAAATCATTGAAGAATCTATTAATCTTCTATACCCTTAAAGAAGGAGCTAGAATTACATACTACTTTCAAAAATAAATCTATTAAATGAAAAGGAATGATGTTAATGAATAAATCCAGAGTTGCAGCAATTGATGTTGGGAACGACTCCATTAAGGCCATTTTCGGAGAATTAGAGTATGAATTAAATATTCCTAACATTATTGCTCGGGATACAGAAGACCGGCCTGTTATTGGGATTGAAGAACTTGATAATAAGAATCCATTAGATGGAATTCACATCAAAGTCCACTCCCCTGCTTTAAAAGAGAACAACGGAATTTATCGTATTGGTAATTTAGCTACTAAAAGTATTAATGCCACTGAGCTAGACCCTGGCAGCAGCAAGTCAGAGGAAGATCAAACGTTAATTATGCTTTTTGCAACATTAGCTTTAGATGCAGTAAAGGAAAATAACTCAAATGCTTTTCCGCGCACTAAAAATATAATTGATGCCAATTATACTTTAGGAACTGGTCTTCCCCTTCGCGAAGTAAAAGAAGGAAAAGATGCTGGCTACCGCTCTAAATTAGTTGGTTCCGTCCATCAAGTTGAATTCCTTGTCACTCCAAAGTACCAAGGGTTGAAAGTTAATATTAAATTTGATGAAGTAAAAGTATATCCTGAAGGATTCGCCGCATTTATTAATCTAGTTTTGGATAACAGCGGAAAAATCATTAATAAGGATCTTATTGATAAGCGCATCTTAATTCAAGATATCGGCGGATTATCAACGGATATTGCTGTCATCAAAAATCGTAATGTTGATGATGATAAAGCACAAGGGTTTAATCTAGGGGTTTCTGAATCATTAGAAGCCATTCGTGAAGAGATTAGAACAAAGCATGGAGTTGAACTCGATAGCCGTCGTGATGTGGTTGAGATTATCACTAAGAAAAGTGATCGTAATCATATTATGGTTAAAGGAAGCCGGACAAGTGTTCATGATATTACCGACCGAATCATGCTTGATTTAGCTAAAAAGCAATATCGTTTATTACGTAACGTTTGGCAGAGAAACTCGCAAACGGAAATTTGCTACTTTGTGGGTGGCGGAGCCAATGTCTTAAAGGAATATCTTAAGACGTTAAATAACAATTTAGACGGTTATAATATTGATTTCTTTGAAGATGAGAAAGAAAGTATTTGGATGATGGCCAATGCTTATTATAAACTCATCATCGACTTTGTTCGAAAGGCTGAGAGACAAACGGCGCCTAAAGTTGAACCTGTAAAAGCTAAATAAGGTGATTATATATGAAAAAACCAGCCTCAAATGAGGTTCAGCGGGGCCAGGCCATATCTTTTCGTATCCCCTCTGATACACCTGACCATATCTTAAAGCATTTACAAAAGTTGAAAGATACAGAAAGAAGGAATTTTTCCAGTAAAATTGCCGAGTTTGTCATGCAAGGTGTGAGTAGTTCTGTTTCGAGGGAAAAGGAGACCATTACGATCCCCCTCCCTCAGAAGTTAACGAAAGCCCAGAGAAACTGGTTAAAGCATGAGCATTCAGAAGCATTGCTGGGAAGTATTCTTTATCAACTGATTTCTGACCCAGTTCGTTCGACTTCACTACTTGCTTCTTTAAACAGTCATTCAATCGATATCGACGAAGCTTTGTACCTTCAGGAAGAAGTATTTCCCGAGGAACTTCTTAAAGATGACAGTTATCAGCAAATGGCTGCAGCTAAGGAAGATTCGCCCTCCCCTCTCGACATAAATGAGATGGAAGACGACCTCAGTGAGTTTGATTGGGAAAGTGCTAAAGAAAAGCAACCGGTCATGGAGGAAGATGAAATCGAAGAAGATATTGACGACTTACTTGGTGGTTTTCTTGCAAATATGAATAAGTAAAAGGGCCTGACCTCAGGTGCCGCAAGTTGCGGCTAAGAGGTTTGGCCCTTTTCGTAGTGTGTTAATGTTGATTATTCGGTAACCTTTGGCTTTTTTGACTATTAGCTTGACGTTCTTTATTTTTCTTGTCCTTTTCTTGCTTTTCATGCAGCTGTTCTACAAATTCGTGTGTGTTTCTGTTATCCATTCCACCTAACCTCCTTGAAAAATCGAACCAATGTTAGTTTGACCTCACGTACTTAAAATATTCCGGTAATGGGAGTTAAACTTCTCAATTGAACATAAGTATAGATAAGAAGTACTATGAAACTATGAATATGGAATAGGTGGTGAACCGATGCAACTGCCTAACAAAATTGTTCAGGCCAATGGTACATTGAATGATTCTGTCATCCTGAAAAGAGAAATTCTCTATAAAGGGATGAATGGAAGATTTGTTGAAAGGTTTTATTTGAATCCTGACACGAGCTATATTTTTAAACCTCTTACAAATAATGGTCAATTAGGCAAAGAAGTCTGGGTGTATGAACATATTCTCCCCCATTTTCCAGTCATTTTTCCAAAAATGATTTCTTACTCCATTCATGACTGTACCGAATGTAATTGGATGATTTTCGAGGACCTTGGTCCACTCTCTCATGACTTTAATGAGGAAATAGTGATGAGGGTCATTAAGTGGATGGCTTGGTGGCATTCTCTACCGGTAGAGAACCTGGGAAATGTGCCCCTGACAGGACTGAAACCAAAAATAGAGGACGTAATATCAGAAGTTTCCATAAAGAAAGATGGTGTATATCGATTATTGTCTTCGTTAAACATGGAACGCAAGTTGATTGATCGCATTTTCTCAGAACTTAGTCTATGGCAGTTTTCAGAAAGAAAAGTGTTATCTCATGGCGATTTACATACCGGAAATTTTGCGATGGTTGGCAATGAGTTGAAGATTTTGGATTGGGAGCACACTCATTTGAATTCGCCGTACTGGGATCTTTATCACTTGATTGATATGTCCCACCCCCTTTTTCCAAAAAAAATAACGAGTTCAATGCGGGAGAGAATTTTGGAAACGTATCTTAATCTGGTTACGTTTGAAGAGGACCGGTCTCGTTTTTTTAAAGAGTATTATTTAGTTGCGTCTGTGTTCTCGATTTGGATGATCTTACTTATTCAAAAAGACTTAGTGGAAAACGGCGGAAAATGGTCGACCGTGCAGCTGAATACACAACTAGCCGAAACGGCCGCAAGTCTTCAACAGTGTGCAGCAGCTCTTTGAAAACAGCCCTTATGAAAAAAAGCTCACTTCGAATTAGTCAAAGCGAGCTTTTTTAGTTAGGCCTTTTGTTCGGTTAATTTGATGATTTCAATGACGGTGTTCGTGGCTTTGATCATATTATCTACAGAAATAAACTCAAATTTGCCGTGGAAATTTTCCCCGCCGGTAAAAATATTTGGTGTCGGCAGACCCATATAGGAAAGCTGTGAACCATCGGTACCGCCGCGGATTGGTTTAACAATTGGCGTAATGTCTAGGCTTACCATGGCTTCATGGGCGATGTCAACGATTTCCATCACCGGCTTAATTTTTTCACCCATATTGTAATATTGATCGTTCAATTCTAGTTGGATGGTGTCGTTGCCGTATTTGGACTTGAGTTCATTGACGATGGTTTCGATCAACGCTTTGCGCGCCTTGAAGCTGTCCATGTCATGGTCTCTGATAATATAGTGGAGCTTAGTCAGTTCAACATCTCCGTTGAATGCAAGCAGATGGAAGAAGCCTTCGTATCCTTCAGTATGTTCTGGTGCTTCCTGTGCAGGCAGCTTGCTATGTAATTCCATCCCAATTTTCATCGAGTTGACCATTTTGTTTTTGGCTGAGCCAGGGTGAATGTTATTTCCTTTAATCGTGACCTTCGCTGCAGCGGCGTTGAAACTTTCGTACTCTAATTCCCCGAGTGGACCGCCATCCACAGTATAGGCATGCTTGGCATTGAAGGCCGCAACGTCAAACTTATGTGGTCCTCTGCCGATTTCTTCATCAGGAGTGAACGCAACGCGGACCTTACCGTGTTTAATTTCTGGATGGTTAAGCAAGTAAGCCATTGCAGTCATGATTTCCGTGATCCCGGCTTTGTTGTCAGCACCCAGCAGTGTCGTGCCATCGGTTGTGATTAACGTATGGCCTTTATATTCAGGAAGACTTGGGAAATCTTTCGGTGACATCACTACTTTAAGGGCCTCGTTTAAAACAATGTCATTGCCATCATAATTTTCCACAATTTGCGGATTCACATTTTTCCCAGTAAAGTCAGTAGCTGTATCCACATGGGCAAGGAAGCCGATAGTTGGGACTTCTTTATCAGTATTCGCAGGTAAGGTCGCCATCACGTAGCCATTTTCGTCAATCGTGACTTCCTGCATCCCGATCGATTCTAATTCTTGAACAAGCATCCGGGCTAATGTCCATTGCCCCTCAGTGGACGGACAAGTCTCGCTATTTTCATTGGACTGGGTATCCACTTTAACATAAGAAGTAAACCTTTCAATCAGTTCATTTTTCAATTCCACTACACTCCCCTTTTTGAGTTGAATTCATGAATATCATATCACTATGAGAGAGCGGTTACACGTTTTTCATAATTGGGTGTTGGATGGGATGGGTTACTGGCGGATAGGCTGGGTTACTGGCGGATAGGCTGACATAACTGGCGGATAGGTCCGCATAACTGGTTGATGGGCTGACATAACTGGCGGATAGGTCCGCATAACTGGCGGATAGGCCCGCATAACTGGCGGATAGGCATGCTTTACTGACGGATACCCTGACATTACTGGCGGATAAGCCCGCATAACTGGCGACAGCCCTTATCCTTTAACGAATAATAATGGTTTCACGGTTCTTAGCTTGGTTAATACAACTTAAATCCATAGAATAACACCGATTTCGAAAAGTCCCTTCGCTTTTCAAGTCCATGCTTACTAAAATGCGTTTTACTGTATGGATATCGTCAACCCCCAAAAACTCCCTGCACTCCCGATTTGTAATGCTCCGCTTAAATATTAAAAACCACTCGCGTATAGCCCTTTGTTGGGCAAGGTGATCATGGCCCCCGCATTGTGGGCAACACCACGTCCGGGGGAGTTTAATCATCCCGAACTCACCGCATGCCTCACACCTGATCCTAAATCGAAAATCACTGAACGGGATACCATAGGTCTCACATATTGTTTTTGGAATAAAGGGTTGATGACTTTTTAGGAGCTCAGCGGACAACCGCTGAAAGGTTTCATGATCCAACTTTTTGGCTTGGTGTGGGAGACTTTTTATGAAAGATGGAATCAATCTGGGGAATAAGATTTTTGTGTTCTTAGGGGGAACGGCTACAATTTGTTTAGGATACGCCAATACAACTGCACCGAATATCGGGAGATCTATATCTCGACTCCGTAGCCAATCACTAATTAGTTCGCGATTGCGTTCCAATTGGACAACTGGGCTTTCATATCCGTCCTGGTGCCGGTCCTCTCTTGTTCGAATTAACTGGGGTGGCTGGTCCCTGAACTCCAAGACTCCGCCAATATTCTTAACTTCTAAAACTGTACCAAACCAAGGAGTCAGTACAAATGAATCCATTTGAAATTGTTCACGCCAAGCAGGAGATAGATCGTGGAAAATATGATGGTCAGCTGAAAATGGATGCTTGCGGAACACCTCAACCACCCGCTCCTCTCCACCAATCCCTGCCTCAACGGATCCACGTTTCGCAGCCAAAACCGGCTGGAATTCATGGTTAGCTGATAACCGCTGCTCTGCGGCAATTAATCCTTCCAACGTCAACGACACATCTCTATTTTTTATTAAAATCGAAAATCACCTCCAAAAAAAATGTTTCATTTCTGTCCTTTATCAAAATTGTCCACAACCTCCATAAATAATCCATCTCTGGGCTTCGCCAATCACCCCCAAATTCCTACCTTCACCCTGCATCGTAGCACATCCTCAAAGACCATACTATACATCAACTGACCATTTCATATTTTTGTAAAAAATATAGCTTGACCACTATTGACCGGTTCGGTCAACGGGAGTACAATGTGATTGACTGATGTGGTCAACAACGAAAAAGGAGGGCCGCAACCATGTTTTCGAAGTTTCTCAACCTAGATAAGGAAAAACAAGATCGAATAATAAATGCAGCCATTAAGGAATTTGCTGAGAAAGGATATGACCGGGCATCGACCAATGAAATTGTCAAAGAAGCAGGTATTTCAAAGGGGTTGCTGTTTCATTACTTTCAGAACAAAAAGCAATTGTTCTTATTTGTCTTTGATTACTGCTACGAACTTGTAGTGGACGAATTTTACAAAAAAATTAATTTACAAGAGACCGACTTTTTTAAACGAATGCGTCAAGCCGTCATAGTCAAAATGGAGATGCTCACAACCTATCCAGAAATCTTTAAGTTCATCCAAGAGGTATTTATGGAGGAATCGGCTGAAATAAAGGTTGAATTTGATAAAAAGAAATCAGAACTGACACATATCAATATCGAAAAAGCGTATGAGGGAATTGATTTTTCGAAATTTAGGGAGGATGTAGACCTTACCAAAATCATAAAAATTATCAGTTGGACGTTTGAAAAAATGAGTGATGAAGCGATAGAAAAAGCAAAGTTGTCACCCACCCACGAGATCGATTATCAAAAGATTCAAGCCGAAGCAGAAGAGTATTTTGAGGTCATGATTAAGTGTTTTTATAAATAAAGACTTGAGGATAAGACCATTCAGGTATAACAACGAACATTAGGAGGCTGTCAAGATGAATGTAATTGAAATTAACAATCTGACCAAGACATATGGGAAGTCAAGAGGGATTACAGACATTAGCTTTCATGTGGAAGAAGGCGAGATTTTTGGTTTTATTGGGCCCAATGGTGCGGGTAAATCAACTACAATCCGGACCCTGTTGTCGCTGATTTACCCAACAAGCGGCAGTGCTACCATCTTTGGCAAAGATTCCGTTCAATTTGCGTCTGAAATTAAAAAGGAAATCGGTTATTTGCCTTCTGAAGTTTTTTACTATGACAATATGAAGGTTAAGGACCTTTTAAAATATTCAGCTAGTTTTTATAAAAAAGATTGCAGTAAGAGAATCAAAGAATTGGCCACGATTATGGACCTAGATCTCAATAAAAAAATTGATGACCTCTCTTTGGGGAACAAAAAGAAGGTTGGAATTGTTCAAGGGCTGCTCCATGAACCGAAGTTGATTATCCTGGACGAACCGACCAGCGGCCTTGATCCGCTCATGCAGCAGAAATTCTTTGAGCTTTTAGAAGAAGAGAATAAAAAAGGAGCAACCATTCTCTTTTCATCGCACATCCTCAGCGAAGTGCAGCGATTATGTAACAGGGTTGCCATTATTAAAGAAGGTAAAATTGTTACTGTTGAAAAGATTAGTACCTTACAAGAAAACAACTATAAGAAGTTCAAAATGGAAACGAAAGCACCACTGGATCCGACCTATTTTAACATTAGCGGCGTCAATAATTTAGAGGTTAAGGGTGCTCAGGCAAGCTTTTTGTTTAGAGGAAATATAAATGAAATCACGAAAAAAATCGCAGATATTGAGCTTGTGAATCTCTGGATAGAAGAGCCAGACCTTGAGGAGATCTTTATGCATTACTATGAAAAGGAGGCCTAAGAAGCTATGAATATATTTGTTCATGAGTTAAGGGCTTATCGGAAATCAACGATCATTTGGACAGTATCGTTAGTACTGATTATTGCGCTCTTTATGTCGTTTTATCCTGCCTTTGCAAAGGATGCAGATGGTTTTAAAAAGATCATGGAAGGATATCCAGAGGCGATCAGAAATGCAATCGGCTTTAACCTTGGCAACTTCTTTACGATTCTCGGCTTCTATTGCTTTCCGTTATCGTTCATTACTTTGTGCGGTGCCATTCAGGGGATGAATCTTGGCACAAGTATTATCAGCAAAGAAGTTCGAGAAAAAACAGCTGATTTTCTGTTAACAAAGCCAGTTACCAGGACAACGATCATGACTTCGAAACTGCTGGCCGCATTTGTCTCAATCGTGATGACCAATATCATTTACCTGATTGTAACGTTAATTTTGACCTTTCAAGTCAAGACAGATGATTTCAGCGTGAAAATATTAGTGCTGCTTTCACTCACGATGTTCTTTATTCAGCTGATTTTCCTTGCGATTGGAGTCATGATTTCGGTGATAGTCCCTAAGATTAAGTCCGTCCTATCGGTGTCACTTACTACCGTATTTGCGTTTTACTTTTTAGGGATGTTTAGCAGCTCGACCGGTGAAGAAGCAAAACGTTATATATCGCCATTTAAATATTTTGACACCGCCTATATCATTAAACATTCGGGCTATGAAGCATCCTTTCTAATTGTTAGTGCCGCGATTATTATTCTGGCCATCACAGCAAGTTATTTCGTGTATATAAAAAAGGATATCCATTCTGTGTAGCTGCGAAAAGGAGGGTTAAGTCGTGAACATATTTTTAAAAGAAATGAAGTCGTATCGAAAATCGCTGATTTTTTGGAGTATCGGTGTCTTCCTCATGGTCGCGTCAGGAATGGCGAAATATGCTGCCTATTCCTCATCGGGCCAATCCATCAATGATCTGATTGCGGATTTGCCCAAATCGTTAAAAGCAGTAATGGGTTTTGGTGTGGTCGATTTGTCAAAGATTAGCGGTTATTATTCATTACTGTATATATATTTGTTATTAATGGCAACGATCCACGCAGCGATGCTCGGAGCTTCCATTATTGCCAAAGAAGAGCGGGACAAAACAGCGGAATTTTTATTCACCAAACCCGTTTCTAGAACAGCCATTATTACCGCAAAACTAGTGGCAGCATGCATGAATATCGTCATTTTTAATCTCGTCACATTGGCATCAGTCGTAACTCTCATTGAGAAATACAACAATACTGGGGAAGCAGTAAATGGTGAGATTGTCCTCACTCAGGTGGGGATGTTTATTTTACAAGTCCTGTTCTTGGTCATTGGCAGTTCGCTAGCCGCCGTGAAAAAGAAACCGAAAACAGCTCCATCGCTGGCAACGGGCATCCTGTTGGTAACCTATATGTTATCGATTGCGATTGATTTGAACGAGAAGATGGAAGGCATGAAATATTTAACCCCTTTTAAATACTTTGAAGCGAAAAATGTGATGCTGGGAAGAGGGCTTGAACCGTTATATATTGTTATATCATTAATAGTAATCGCCCTATTGTTAGTGGTTACGTTCACCTTTTATAAAAGGAGAGATTTGAGTGCATAGTGGGAAAAGACCGATTTATTTCGGTCTTTTTTCGTGTGTCGAAAAAAAATGTAAAATTTTTAGAAAATATTATTTTATTTTGAATATTTTAATGATAAAATAAATTCCTGCAACTATTAATCTACAAATTTTTACAAAAAAGTAGATTAATAGTCAGAAAGTATTAATCTCTGAGGAGGGATTGACGGAAGAACGCTGGCTATCTACATAAACAAAAAAATTAGGAGGAAAAAACGATGGTAAATTGGAAGAATGTCCTTGGGACATCACTATTATCGACTGGACTTGTATTTAGTTCCTTCGCACCTGCAACATTTGCGAAGTCTACTAATGTTGCAAAAGTTCCATACTCAAATGTTTTACAAACTCCAGAAGGATCAACACTGCCATTCCTTGGCAAGCATACGGGTGGTCCTTTTGATATTGGTCTAGTAAATGAAGATAAAGTTCTTAAACTATTAATCGATCAAGGTATCGTGAACAAAGATGCCTCTCCTCAAGAGCAGCAAAAACAAATGAATGCTTACTTTGCAAAACGTGCGGCTAAAGCCAACGTTGCCGGGACAAACCAACAAGAAGTAAAGCAAATTCGTACTCAATTGCAAGAAAAGGCAAAATTAAAAATAAAAGATGCAGGAGTTCCAAAAGCGAACAAAGCTTCAAAAACAAATGTATCTAAGCCTGTTACTTCTTCTAAGGTAGATCCTATTCAAAAGGAAACATGGGCTGGTCCAGAAAGAAAAGATAAGGTACTTGTTTTATTAGTTGATTATCCAGATGCACCTCATAGTACGATTAAAGATGGTGACGGAGCCGTTCTTCAATATGAAGATTATACACAACAACATTACAAAGATATGATTTTTGGTGATGATGGATATGAAGGTCCAAATGGTGAGAACCTAGTATCTGTGAAACAATATTATGAAGAGCAGTCAGGTGGCAGTTATACCATCGATGGACAAGTTTCTAAATGGTATACAGCCAGCCAGCCTGCAGCTTATTATGGCGGTAACGTCCCAGCACCAGATGGAAATGATGCACATCCACGATCATTAGTTAAAGAAGCTTTAGCACAAGCGGCGCAAGATCCAGATATTAATCTACAAGATTATGATATTCAGGATGAATTCGACTTAGATGGCGATGGCAACTACTTTGAGCCAGATGGAATTATCGACCATTTGATGGTTGTTCACTCTGGAATCGGTGAAGAAGCTGGTGGCGGTCAACTTGGCGGCGATGCTATTTGGTCTCACAGCTCTGCGCTTACTGACTTACAAGGAATTCCTAACTCACAATCAACTGTTCCATATTGGAAAGGTCAGATGATTGCTTATGGATATACAATTGAACCTGAAGACGGTGCGGCTGGTGTATTTGCACACGAATTTGGCCATGACTTAGGTCTGCCTGATGAATACGATACAATGTACACACATAACTCTGTTGGTGCTCCTACTGAATATTGGACAATCATGTCAGCCGGTAGCTGGGCAGGTAAAATCAACGGAACAGAACCAACTGGTTTTAGTCCATACGATAAAGAATATTTGCAATCCACTATGCCAGGATCAAACTGGTTCAAAAATGAAGAATACGACCTTGCTGACCTAGCAAGTGGCAAAACGGTTAAATTAGACCAAGCAAGCGAAAAAGGTACAAACGCTGACGCTGTGAAAATTAACCTGCCAGACAAATCAACAACCATTAACACTCCTTCAAGCGGCCAATTTGAATACTTTAGCGGCAGTGAGGATGAATTAAATAACGCAATGACAGTGGATGTTGATTTAACAGGTAAAACGTCTGCAGAGTTATCATTTAAGACATGGTATAAAATTGAAGACGGTTTTGACTATGCATATGTTGAAGTAAAAGAAGAAGGCGCAGAAAAATACGTTTCTATTCCAGGGAATATCACAACAAATGATAATCCATATCAAGCTAATGCAGGCAATGGAATTACAGGCGACTCTAATGGCTGGAAAGATGCTTCCTTCGACCTTTCTACATTTGCAGGAAAAAAAGTGTCTCTAAAATTCCATTATGTGCAAGATGCTGGGGTTTCTCTTCCTGGTCTCTATGTTGACGATGTTAAGGTAACTGCCGATGGCGCTGATGTTTTAACAGACGATGCTGAAGGTGCAACTTCACCATTTTTATTCGATGGTTTTGAGAAAAATAATGGTATTAAATTATCAACTCAATACTATTTAGCTGAGTGGCGCTCTCATGCTGGGTCTGATAAAGGACTTGCAACTACTACTCGTGGAAAATCTCAATTAACTTATGATCCGGGTCTTGTTCTTTGGTATGTTGATAACAAATATACTGATAACTGGGTAGGCGATCATCCAGGCGATGGATTCTTAGGGGTTGTTGATGCCCACCAAGAAACTGCAATCTGGAAAGACAGTAACTTTAATGATGGTAGAGATGTTACGGGTCCAGTTGCGACAAGATACCAAATTCAAGATGCAGCTTTCTCTTTAAATAAAACAGATAAGTTGTTCTTGGATTATGGTTACGGATTTATGTCTTTAGGTGCACAACCAGCAGTAACCGCATTTGACGATTCAAGAGATTATAGCAATCCTGGTCAAATCTATTCAGGACGCAATGTACCGAAATATGGCTTAAAGATTCACGTAGTGGGCCAAGCTGATGATATGTCTGTTGGAGCAATTGAAATTCACACAGGAAGCGTTCACTCAGTAGATGTAAATCCATTAAGCAAAGCTGCTTATTCAAACCAAGCTGGACATAAAGAATTAACTGTTTCAGGTAAAGTTCATCATGACGGTTCTGGTGAGAGCGTAGCTCTTAAATATGAACTAGTTGATAAGAATGGCAAAGTTGTATTAACTGAGTCTGAAACATTAACTGGTACTGACAAATCGTTCGAGCGTACATTAACATTACCAACCAGTGCAACTGGTAATTATGTTGTGAAAGTAACGGCTACGGATGAAGATGGCAATGCTGTTTCTGGTCAAACTTCATTTGGAGTGGACAATGATGCACCAACAGCTTCTGTTGCTCCTAATGGCAGCACAACACCTGCTAAAGAAGTTGCTGCTAAGGTAACTGTGAAGGATGCTGAAGCTAGCTCATTAGAATATGTATGGTCACAAAGTGCAACTGTCCCTGCTACTGGCTGGAGCAAGTTCACAAATGGCAGCACATTAAAACTTTCAGGTAAAAATGGTCTATGGTACTTACATGTCCGTGGTTTAGATGCAGTTGGCAATGCTTTAAAATGGACTTCAAAATCCTTCGCATTGGATAATTTAGCCCCTTCTACACCAACGGTTTATGAAGTGAAAGACTATGATAAGAAAGTAACGGGTAAAGCTGAAGTTGGATCCAAAGTAACAGTTAAAGTTGGCTCTACTACTGTAGGTACTGCTTATGCTGATAAATACGGTAAATTCAGCGTTACATTAAAGAAAGCACTAAGTGCAAAAACAGTTGTGAGCGTAACGGCAACTGACAAAGCTGGAAATGTTAGCAAATCAGCAACTACAACAGTAAAAGACAAAACAAAGCCTGGCAAACCTTCTGTTAAGAAAGTTGACAGCAATGATTTGAAAGTTACTGGTAAAGCTGAAGCAGGTGCAACTGTAACCGTTAAAGCTGGTTCAAAAACAGTTGGAACGGCTGTATCGAATTCTAAAGGCGAATACAGTGTTAAGCTGAAAAAGGCTCTTAAAACAGGAACTGTTTTAACAGTAACTGCAAAGGACAAAGCAGGTAACACTAGCTCCGCTACTACAGTAAAAGTTGTGAAGAAATAAATAATCATGAAGGTACCCCTGAATAACTTTCAGGGGTATTTTTTTGTCTGTTTTCTAAAATTAGGATTCGACAAACTGCGAAAAAGGCCGATATTTCGGTGTTTTTGTTTATTGACTATTCAATCAATTCTGAATAGACTTAATTGTGCACGAGAATAGGACAAATAGGGGGGATTATTGTTTTGTTTAGCACTTTATTTTAGTAGAGTGATAAAATGCTAGAAATAAAAAAAGGGGGAAAAGTGGTTGAAAATCAGAAGAATATTACCGTTACTTTTGGTCTTTTTAATGGTCTTTTCTAGCTTTGCATCGGCAGCAGCTCCTTCACTGCCAAAAACGAGCAAGGCGAACAAGACAACAGCACTTGCTAAAGCAAACACCTCGAAAAAACTATCAAAATCAATAAAAGTAAAAAATACAGAGAAAAATTATAAAAAATCAGATAAAGTTCGTGTAATTGTTGAAGTTGATGGTGACCCTGCGATTACATATGCAACAAAGCAAGGGAAAAAATATAGCGAGCTATCAAAATCAGTCAAAGCACAACTACAAAATAAATTACTAGACGCCCAGCAGACTGTAAAAAGCCAGTTTGCCAAAAAGGCAATTAAAATGCAATTCAAACAAAACTTTACGACTACCGTTAATGGATTCAGCGGTATTGTTGAATATGGACAAATCGCTGCTATTAAAACGGTTGATGGAGTAGCAAAAGTATCGATTGCAACTGAATATCAACGTCCTGAAATTGAGCCAAATATGAAATATAGTAAAGAAATCGTTGAGGCTCAAAAAGCATGGGAAGCTTTTGGGAAAAAAGGTGAAGGAATGGTTGTTGGTATTATCGATACCGGCATTGATCCAAGCCACAAAGACTTTATTTTAACAGATGGTACCAAAGCTGCACTTACAAAAGCGGAAGTGGACGCAGCTGTAGCCGAAAAAGGACTGCCTGGTAAGTTCTACACTGAGAAGGTTCCTTACGGTTATAACTATTACGATGAAAATGCACAAATTCTTGATCTAGGTCCTGACGCTTCCATGCACGGAATGCACGTTGCTGGTACGGTTGCAGCAAACGGGGACGAAAACAATGGCGGTATTAAAGGAGTTGCACCAGAAGCCCAATTACTTGCTCTGAAAATATTCGGGAATGACCCAGAAATGCCTTCTACATGGGGCGACATCGAAATCAAAGCGATTGACGATGCGATCAAATTAGGCGCAGATGTCATCAACATGAGCTTAGGTTCAACTGCTGGCTTCGTTATGCCTGACGCTCCAGAGCAAGAAGCCGTTCAAAGAGCTGTGGATAATGGTGTGTTAATGTCGATCTCCGCTGGGAACTCTAACCACCTTGGGGATGGCTATTCGAATCCACTCGCACAAAATCCTGATTATGGTGTAGTCGGTACACCTGGTAGTGCAAACAGCTCAATACAAGTTGCCTCACTTGAAAATAACTATCTTGATCTATATGCAGCTACGTACTCATTTGATGGGACGGAAGCTGGGAAGGCTCCATATCTTTCTTCAAGCAGTGTAGACCCGAATAAATTAGAAGAAAAGAAATTTGATATTCTTGATGCTGGAATCGGACAGCCTTCTGATTTTGAAGGAAAAGATTTCACAGGGAAATACGCGTTAGTAAAACGTGGAACCCTTACATTTGTTGATAAAACGATGAATGCACAGGCTGCAGGCGCTGCAGGTATTATCGTGTATAACAACACAAGTGGATTACTTAGCATGGCTACATCTCCAGAAATTAAGATTCCGCAGCTATTTGCTTTAAAGTCTGATGGAGATACGATGAAGGCTGCATTAGATGCGGGTAAGACAGTATCGATTGAATTCCAAGGCGATAAGAAAACAACCCAAAATCCATCTGCAGGACAGATGTCTACGTTCACTTCTTGGGGTGTTACAAATAATTTAGATTTCAAACCAGAAATCACTGCACCAGGTGGAAATATCTATTCCACATTAAATAACAACTCATATGGTGTGATGAGTGGTACATCAATGGCAGCACCACACGTATCCGGTGGGTCTGCACTAGTCCTTGAGCGTGTGAAAGAAGATTTTGCTGATCTTACAGGTGGCGCAAAAGTCGGTATGGCGAAAAACATTTTAATGAATACAAGTAAAGTAATTGATGATAAGGGCACATATAATGCCGCTTATACTCATAATCCATACTCACCGCGTCGTCAAGGTGCTGGTGTCATGCAGTTACATGCAGCATTAAGTACACCAATCGTGGTTACAAACGCTGCAACAAATGAAGCAAAAGTGGCTTTAAAAGAAATCAAAGATAATAAAGCAACATTTACCCTAAAAGCACAAAACTTCTCTGATCAAGCAGTAACTTATAAAGTGGACGGAAGTGTGCTTACTGATTTGGTCCTTGAAGATGATAATGGCTTCCTAATAGACCAACTTGAGTCTCAAGGTATCTATAAAGATGGTACAGTAGCAGCTGCGGCTCCATGGAAGGGAGAATTCCCGATTTCATTCAGCCAAGATGAACTGACCATTCCTGCAAAAGACAGCGTGAAATTAAATGTTACCGTTGACTTAACAGATACCGTTGATTGGGCTTATAACGTTCCATTAGATGTCCTATTTAAAAATGGTTACTTCGTTGAAGGATACGTAACATTAACCGATGTAAACGATGTGAATCCAACAGTTTCAGTACCATATGTAGGCTTCAATGGTGATTGGAATAAGTCACCAATTTTAGACTCAATGATTTATGATGACAAATTTGCTGATTCCTTCTATGGATGGACAGGAATGCTTACAGCTGCCGGTACTGACGAGGAAGGTAACCAGAACTTTGACTACTTAGGGGTAAATCCAGCGGACGAAACTGCTCAGGCTGCTCATATTGCGATCTCGCCAAATGGAGACGGTCAAAGCGATAATGCGATTCCAATTCTTTCCTTCTTGCGCAATGCTAAATCAGTAGAGTACAAGATTGTTGATAAAGATGGAAATGTCCTTCGTAAAATTAAATCTGATACACTTGTTTCTAAAAACTTCAATGATGGCGGCAGAGGTGCTCAATATTACTTAAATCCTGCCAATGCTTGGGACGGAAAAGTAAAAAACAAGGTCGTAGCAGATGGTCAATACTTCTATGAAGTAGATGCAACGATTGATTATGCTGGTAAAGATGCACAAAAAGTAACATTCCCTGTTCTTGTTGATACAGCTGCACCTGCAGTAACAGCAAGCGTAAGCGGCGATAAATTAACTCTTGCATCAACGGACGGAACGGGTTCAGGCGTTGCTTATTATGATATTTCTGTGAATGGTAAATCTGTATACGGTGAAAAAGATAAACCATTAGCAGGCGACAAAACAGAGTATACCTTCAAGGAAGCGCCAGCAGTAGATTCGACAGTAGAAGTCGTTGCACATGACTTTGCTGGTAACTCTAGTAAGGTAGTATTAGAAGGTGCTAATGACAAGACGATTCCATTTATCCATGTTACTTCAATCGGGGCAACAAAAATCTACCATTCTCACGAGCTGCCTGTTGAAGGCTATCTAACAGATGAGTCCAAAATCCGTGAATTAACAGTGGACGGAAAACCTGTCACATTAACATTTAATGCTGAAAAAGCACGTTATGAATTCAGCACAAAAGTAACGGTACCAGGAGATGGCGTCCACGAAATTCGAATTTCCGGTTCAGATGTTGCCGGTAATGTGATTTCTTACCTAGTACGCGATCTAATTGTGGATACAACGGCTCCGAAAATCAATGTTGACGTTCCATCCAAAGTGAAATCGGATGTAAGCTCGGTTAACCTAAAAGCTACCATTTCAGATAACTTTGATAAGATTCGCTACTTTGTAGATGGCAGTGAAGAATTTTTTAAAGATACCAATACCGATCATTTTGAAATGATAAGCTTTAGCAAAGAAGTCTCTACTAAGCTTGATCTTGAGCCTGGTAACAATACCTTTACACTTGAGCTTGTCGATATCGCAGGTAACAAGACAACCAAAGAAGTTAATATCTTTAGAGGTTATCAAGTGAAGTTCTACAACGGCAGTACTCTTGTGAAGCAAGCTGATGTAGTTAAAGATTCAAAGGTGGCAGCTCCAGCAGCTCCAACTAAATCAGGTTATACCTTCTTCGGTTGGTATAAAGATGCAAGCTTCAAAATCAAGTTTGACTTTAACGCGCCGATTGTGGCAGACACAAACGTATATGCACGTTTTGTTAAAAATCCTTCCACACCAACATCTGTAAAAGTTGCTTCTTCTGACTACAATAAATTAACAGTTAGTTGGACAAAAGTAACAGGTGCAAGCGGTTATGAAGTATACCGTGCAACTTCTAAATCAGGTGCTTACAGCAAAGTAGCCACTGTTAGCGGAAGCACAGCAAGCTATGCAAATAGTGGCCTGATTACTGGTAAAACTTACTACTATAAAGTGGTAGCTTATACAACAGTAGAAGGTAAAAAACTTGTAAGCCCTAATTCAAGTATTGTAAGTGCGAAGCCAGGCCTTAAAACACCTACAAGTGTAAAGGCTGATAAGGCAAGCAGCACCTCTATTAAAGTTTCTTGGAGTAAAGTAAGTGGAGCAAGTGGCTATGAAGTGTATCGTGCCACTTCAAAATCTGGAAGCTATACGAAGGTAACTACAACTACTTCTGGAAGCTATACAAATTCGAAATTAACCAAGGGCAAAACGTACTACTATAAGGTAAGAGCTTACCGTACAGTAAGCGGTTCAAAGGTTTATAGTTCCTATTCAAGTGTTGTATCGAAGGGATTAAGCAAGTAATACGAACAAAAAGGAACGCTCGGATTTTTATGAATCCGAGCGTTCTTTATTTTTTACTTTTCATTTGCCATTTTCACTAAGGTAATAATATCGCTTGAAAGCTTGCCGTAAGATGGATTTGCCGACTTGATATTGGCTTTTATGCCATCAATAAGCGGCAATGCCTTTGGGTTTGTAATCGTCAAAATTTGAACATGACCATTAAAAGCTTTATCCATCAGTTCTTTCGCCCGATCCAAATTATCGTCCGTATTCACCTTTTGGGCGTCCACTCCGTCAAGATTTCCCTTTCCTGAAAGACCTGCAGTGCTTTTCAACACCTTATTTTGAAGCTCATCGTAACGGGTTGAGGTAGTTTCCTGTTTGGCGCGTGCTAAAATGACGGTGTCATCAAGCACAAATACCTTTATCCCAGGGATCCCTTCTCCTGATAAACGTGATTCCAAATGAGAGGAAATGCCGCCGTCATGAAGGCTGGAACTGCCAATCAGACTATAAACATTCGTACCTACCCCTTCGGTTGTTTGTCCATTTCGGTTGGTTGTCTTTTTCTTTGCTCTGTCCACACTTGGAATGACATTGACACTATCCTTGTTATGGACATGTCCATTTCCTTTGTTGTTAACCGACTGATCATGATAGTTGGTATTTTCTGCAGCCCCCACTTCCCGCTCTTTCATTCCGTTTTGGCCGGCACAGGCACTTAACATCAATACAGCACCAAAGAAAGGTATACCCCAGATTTTCCATTTTCGTTTCAACATAGAAATGCCTCCTTATTTTTTATAATTATTTTCTCCTTTGCTATTTCTAAGTATGAATGGATTATATTGGGAACATATTAAAACTAGAAAAATTACTATTATTGGAGAATCATGTCGAAAAATCATGGAGGTTCAAAATGGCTGAAGAGAACAAAGAGAATCCTGAATCCTTATCAAGAAGAAAGTTTTTACGTAATACGGGTTTTACTGTTGGCGGGCTCGCTGTTGGTGGTGTTTTAGGCAGTCTCATCCCTCGAAATCGTGATAAAGAAGAAAAAGTAACACAGACAAAGGCAGAAAATTTTAATCAGGCGTTGATGTATTTCACACCTGAACAATTTCAGCTGACCGATGCAGCAACAGAAAGAATTTTCCCGGAGGATGAGTCAGGACCGGGTGCAAAGGCGCTTGGCGTAGCATTTTATATTGACCATCAGTTAGCTGGTGATTGGGGCTTTAATGCGCGGGAATACATGCAGGCACCCTTTTACAAAGGAGAAAAGGTTCAAGGCTATCAAGGTCGGTTAAGGCGAAGAGATATTTTTGATATTGGTCTAAGGGAACTTCAAAATCACAGTATGACCGTCTATAAGAAAAAATTCACAGAATTAAAAGAAGAAGAACAGGATGCCATTCTGAGTGATTTTGAACAAGATAAGGTGAATTTAACGACCATTTCTCCGAGTGGATTTTTCCTTTTGCTGAGAAGCGCTACGCTAGAAGGAGCTTACAGTGATCCATTATATGGAGGAAACAAAAATATGGACGGCTGGAAAATGCGGAATTATCCAGGCAGTCAAATGGCTTACACAGATATTATTGATAAAGACTTTAAGAAAATAAATCCGCAAAGTTTAAAAAATCATTTGAATCACTAAGTAAAGTGCGAAGGACACTAGCCGCTGGGGCGCTGGAACTAGACACTAGGAAAAGCTAAAAGCAAGATTCATTTCTAACTACGAAGAAGCAGGTGGGAACGATGGCAAGAAAATTACCGAAAGTGGATGTAGTGATTGTTGGTGTGGGTTGGGCAGGTGGAATCATTGCCTCTGAACTGGTTAAAAAGGGACTGAAAGTGGTTGGTTTGGAACGGGGCAAGGAACGCAAAACGGAAGATTACTTTATGGTCCATGATGAACTAGCTATGCATTACGCTATGGAATGATGCAAGATTTGTCTAAAGAAACGATTACTTTCCGAGGAAATGAAAAAATCCGTGCCTTGCCGATGCGGCAGTATGGTTCGTTTTTGCTCGGTGATGGTTTAGGCGGTTCGGGTGTTCACTGGAATGGCCAGACCTTCCGTTTTTTACCCTACGATTTTGAAATCTATAGCAAAACGGTGGAAAGATATGGAAAAAATAAAATTCCGGCCGGAATGACGCTTCAGGATTGGGGAATTACCTATGATGAACTGGAACCTTATTATGATAAATTTGAAAAACTGACCGGCATTTCTGGAGAGGAGAATCCGCTAGCTGGGAAACGCTCCAGCAAGTACCCTACTCCGCCGATGAAAAAGTCACCGCCATTGAAGATGTTTGAAGATGCGGCGAAAAAGTTGAAATTGCACCCGTATATGATGCCATCTGCGAACCTTTCAGAATCCTACACAAATCCGGATGGAATCTCGCGGTCAGCCTGTCAATATTGCGGATACTGCGAACGCTTTGGGTGTGAATATGGAGCAAAGGCAGACCCTGTAGTCACTGTTATTCCTGTTGCCAACAAAACAGGCAATTTTGAAATTAGAACCCATTCCAATGTAAGAAGAATCATAAAAAAGGGCAATAAAGCAACGGGCGTTTTGTACACCGATGTGACGACCGGTGAAGAAATTGAGCAACCGGCCGATATTGTCGTCCTAACGAGCTATGTGTTTAATAATATCCGGCTATTATTAATGTCGGACGTCGGCAGAGCTTATGATCCGCAAACTGGTAGAGGTGTGATTGGGAAAAATTATGCCTATCAGGTTATCAAGGGCAATGCGGTGGGCTTTTTTGAAAATAAAGAATTTAATACCTTTGCAGGAGCTGGTTCGCTTGGAATGGTCTTGGACGACTATAATGGTGATAATTTTGACCACTCAAAGGTGAATTTTATCCATGGCGGCATGGTTTCGCTCAGTCAAACAGGCTTGCGGCCAATTCAGAATAACCCTGTTCCTGGAGGCAAACCAACCTGGGGCAAGGAATTCAAGGAAAAGTCTGTTAAATATGCGAATCGCTTTTTATCTGTAGGGGCGCAAGGTTCTTCGATGCCATTTCAACACCACTTTCTAGACCTTGACCCGACCTATAAAGATGCCTATGGAGACCCATTAATCCGGATTACGTTTGACTTTGAAGAGCAAGATCGTAATCTGGCAAAATTCCTTGCTTCGAAATGTGAAGCGGTTTTAAAAGAAATGGGTGCGGATCATATCGATACGATGAAAGAATTAGGGCCGTATGATATCACTACCTACCAATCCACTCACAATACAGGCGGTGTTATCATGGGGGCGGACTCTGCAACCTCTGCAGTCAATAACTATTTGCAAATGTGGGATTACGATAACTTGTTTGTCGTGGGGGCAACTGCATTTCCGCACAACTCTGGTTATAATCCAACCGATACAGTTGGGGCTCTAGCCTACCGTGCCGCAGAAGGCATCCTAAAATACCATGATAAGGGCGGCCAAGTGGTATAATTTAATTTGAAATGGATTAAATCATATTGATAGTGTTAATATAGATAAATGAATTGGAAATTGGAGGAGAAATACATGACAATGACAAATGAAAACAATACCCTGCCGCCAAAAACGTGTTCGATCGAACGCTTAGTAACCATGGAAGCGGATGTGAAGAAAGTTCTTGCGGGTGAAAAAACGGCAACACGCCGTAATGGCCGTTATGCTGACCCTGGTGAAATCATGACACTGGAAGGCCAAGACTTTGTCGTGGATCGTGTTTATTCCCAGTCGTTAGGTGAATTAACAGATGATGATGCGCGCCGCGAGGGCTTTGCTACTGTAGAGGAGTATAAACAGTCGATTCTAAGCTATCATCCTGGAATGCCTTGGCTGCCGCAAATGCGGGTCTGGGTTCATGAGTTCAGCCCAGTTCAAAAGTAGGTTAATGATGAAAGCGGTCCATTTATCAATGGGCCGCTTTTTTTATGGCCAAACCAAGCAAAATGCAAGTCAAATATTTGGTTAATCATTGGAAAAAAATTATAATATTCCTAAACAAGGATTTTCGACAGGCGGGGTGAGTGGATGAAATTTTTATCAAAATACATAAAGAAATATTGGAAATCTTTTAGCATCGCGGTACTTTTTCTAACCTTTGAGGCCCTAAGTGATTTGATGCAACCCACCATTATGGCGAAGATAATTGATGAAGGTGTGGCCAATAAGGATATCCATTATGTGTTGAAGATGGGCGGGCTGATGCTGCTGATTACCGCCTGTGGAGCAGTCGCAGCGTCCACGAGAAGTGTGGTTGCGAGTATTGTGTCGCAAAACTTTGGGACGGAGTTAAGGTCTGACTTATTTAAAAAAATTCAAACGCTCTCGTTTAAAAACATCGATAAATTCGACCGCGCCTCGTTAGTGACGAGACTGACGAATGATGTTACCCAAGTTCAGGTGTTTGTAAATGGGTTAATGAGGATTTTCGTTAAAGCCCCGTTACTGGCGATTGGCGGGTTAATCATGGCGACGCGGTTAAACCTGCAGCTGTCTGTTGTATTAGCGGTGGTGGTCCCGATTGTGGCACTGTTAATTATCATTAATTTGCGCTTAGGCTTTCCCCGCTTTTCTCGTGTCCAAAAAGCTTTGGATCGTGTGAACAGTGTGATGCGTGAGTACTTATCCGGAGTC
Source organism: Bacillus sp. sid0103 (assembly GCF_019219025.1). The sequence continues at coordinate 106,122 of NZ_JAHUWN010000005.1, forward strand.
AGGGTGGTTAAGGCGTTTAATCGTTTTGATGTGGAAGTGGGCAAGTTTGCAGCGGTGAACGATGATTATAAACAGCAATCCATCGGGGCGAACCGCCTCATGGCCACCTTTAGCCCTGCGATTATGCTGACGGTGAATCTTGGGATTGTCGCCGTCCTTTGGATTGGCGGGAACGGTGTGCATAGCGGCGGCATCAAGGTTGGCCATATCATTGCCTTTATCAACTATATGACGCAAATCTTATTTTCGCTGATGATGATCTCGATGGTCTTTAATATGTTTGTCAGAGCAAAGGCCTCAGCGGGAAGGATCGATGAAGTATTTTTACAAGAGGATACCCTTACATGGCCACAAGGACGGAACGAATCCTTCAAGGAACAGGGCCGAATCGATTTTGAAAATGTCTCGTTTTCCTATGAACAAGCAGCGGGGGAACCGATTTTAAAAAATATTAATCTCACAATCTTGCCAGGAGAAACGGTTGGAATCATCGGTTCTACTGGGTCAGGAAAGAGCACGCTTGTCGGACTGATTCCCCGCTTCTATGATACCGTGAGCGGTACGATTAAGGTCGACGGTGTGGATAGTAAGTTGGTTGATCCAAAGATCCTGCGTGAAAAAATTGCGATGGTTCCTCAGAAGAATATACTGTTCACAGGTAGTGTCGCCGAAAATATCCGCTGGGGAAAGGAAGAGGCAACCGATGCGGAAGTAGTGACTGCTGCGACCATTGCGGGTGCGCATGAATTTATCGAGCGGTCACCGGAAGGCTACCATACGCGAATCGGTCAGGGCGGCGTTAATTTTTCCGGGGGGCAAAAACAGAGGCTTGCTATTGCCCGGGCATTAGTGAAACAACCAGAAATTTTAATATTAGATGATAGTACTAGTGCGGTCGACGTCGCAACGGAGGCAAGAATCAAGGAGGGCCTGAAGAAATATGCAAAGGGACTTACCTGTTTATTAATCGCCCAGCGCGTCACCTCGATTATCGATGCCGATAAAATCGTCGTCCTTGACCACGGTGAACTTGTTGGGATGGGAACCCATCAGGAACTAATGAAGGATTGCTGTGTCTACCAGGAAATCTACCAATCTCAAATAGGCAAGGAGGTCCAGCATTAATGTCAAAGGAAAACGTACAGACACAAAGCACACCCCCTACCCCGCCGCCAATGCGTCCCGGAGGCTTTGGTGCTGCCCAGCGCCGCGGGCCTGTTGTGAAGCCTAAGAACTTTAAAGGGACACTGCAAAGACTGTGGGAATACTTCGGCAAAGAACGAAAAATGCTTGCGGTTATATTTATCTTTATTGTCGTCGACGCGGCCTTGATGCTCCTCGCCCCCTTCCTGATTGGAAAAGCGATTGATGCGATGCGAGACAATAGCGGCAAAGTCGATTTTGGCTTTCTTGAGGTGATGATCGTTATTTTGATAGCTGCCTATGTGATGGACAGCCTGCTTACCTTTATGCAAGGCTGGCTGATGGCAGGCGTATCGCAGCGAATTGTTAAAAGCTTACGCGATTCCTTGTTTAAAAAATTACAAAAGCTGCCGGTGTCGTTTTTTGATTCGCGCTCACACGGTGAATTAATGAGCCGACTTTCGAACGATGTCGATAACGTCAGTAATACCATTTCGCAATCGACGACGCAATTAATGTCGGGGGTGGTCATTATTACCGGATCGTTAATTTTGATGTTAGTATTAAGCCCTTTATTAACGCTGGCAAGTTTAATAACGGTACCACTAGTCTTTTTATTAACAAGAACGATTGCGAAGCGGACGAGTGTCTTTTTTAAAAACCAGCAAGTCCAGTTGGGAAAATTGAATGGACATATCGAGGAAACAATTTCTGGAATTGAGATTGTGAAAGCCTTTAATCATGAGGAAAAGGTCATTGAAGAGTTTGAAGCAGTCAATACGAACCTGCGCGAGGTCGGCTTGAAGGCGCAAATTTGGTCGGGGTTTTTGATGCCAATCATGAACGTGATCAATAATCTGGGCTTTGCGGTTGTGGCCGTGGTTGGCGGGATTCTTGCGGTGAAAAGTATCATCACGGTTGGAGCAATTGCCAGCTTCATTACCTACTCAAGGCAATTTGTCCGGCCGCTTAACGATTTAGCCAATATTTTCAACATCCTTCAGTCAGGAGTGGCAGGGGCGGAGCGCGTCTTTGAAGTCATCGATGAACAAGAGGAACCAGTCGACTCACCGACCGCTATTTCCTTGGAAAATCCCAAAGGCCATGTCGTTTTTGAAAAGGTTAGTTTTGGGTATCGCCCAGATGTTCCGATTCTAAAAAATGTCAGTTTCGAAGCCAAGATTGGCAGCAGTACCGCCCTTGTCGGACCAACCGGCGCAGGAAAAACAACAATTGTTAACCTGCTGACGCGATTTTATGACGTGACGAGCGGGCGTATTCTCCTCGATGGCCATGATATCCGTGAATACACACGGGACAGTTTACGAAGATGCTTCGGATTTGTCCTCCAGGATACGTATTTATTCTCAGGGACGATCAAAGAAAACATCAAGTATGGGAATGCGGCAGCAACCGATGATGAGGTCGAGCGTGCGGCCAAAATGGCCAATGCCGACACATTTATCAAACGGCTGCCCAACCAATATGAAACAGTCTTAACAGAGAATGGCGGCAACCTAAGTCAAGGACAACGGCAGCTCTTAGCGATAGCAAGGGTCATCCTAGCGAAGCCTGCTTTGCTTATCTTAGATGAAGCCACAAGCAGCATCGACACCCGAACCGAGCTTCATATTCAAGCAGCCTTGCTAACCTTAATGGAGAACCGGACCAGCTTTATCATCGCCCACCGCCTCAACACAATTCGCGATGCCGACACCATCATGGTCATCGACCATGGCGAAATCATCGAGAATGGAAACCACGAGACATTAATGGCCCAGAAAGGCAAATATTACAGTATGTTTTTTAACCAATTCAAAAACGTCGAAACGGCTTTGGATTGATAGTGTATGGGGACTGGAGAGCCAGTCTCTTTTTTTGTACCTTGTGGTTAATGGAGGAGGATCTTTCATAAACCGAAGGGTAGTTTTTTTGAGGTTCAAGGTAAATGGAACCCTCTCTCCCTTCTAAATCCCATCCCTCTCTCTCAAAAAATGACATTTAATAATGACAAGTGTAAAGACACCTGATAGAATACTAATGGTTAATAGAATTATTCGTGTACCTAAACAAGTGAGATTTAGGGAATAATATAAAAAATAGTTACAAGCTTAGGGGGATCCACATGAATAACAAAAAGGAAATTTCAGGCCGGAGGTTGCTTGGCATAGCCGGGATGGGCTGGATGTTCGACGCCATGGATGTCGGCATGCTTTCATTCATCATTGCAGCCTTAAAAGTAGAATGGGATCTGACTCCTGGTCAGATGGGCTGGATTGGGAGTATCAATTCGATTGGGATGGCCGTTGGGGCACTTATTTTTGGTTTAATGGCCGACAAAATTGGCCGTAAAAATGTATTTATCATTACCTTATTATTATTTTCGATCGGAAGCGGTCTATCCGCTCTTACCACCACACTAGGAGCCTTTTTAGTACTAAGATTCTTCATCGGTGCGGGGCTGGGCGGTGAACTTCCTGTCGCCTCAACCCTTGTATCAGAAAGTGTCCCAGCTGAAAAACGCGGCCGGGTGGTTGTACTGCTCGAAAGCTTTTGGGCAGGCGGATGGTTGGTATCCGCCCTTATTTCCTATTTTGTCATCCCAAAATACGGCTGGCAGATAGCCTTGATCATTAGCGCCATCCCTGCTCTGTATGCATTATATTTACGAATTGGTTTACCTGACTCTCCACGCTTTACAGCATTAAAAAAGACAGAAAGAATCTCTGCTTTTCAAAGTTTTGCCCGATTATGGTCGAAGGAGTATCGCCGACAAACCGCCATGCTCTGGATTGTCTGGTTTTGCGTCGTTTTCTCCTATTATGGCATGTTCCTTTGGCTGCCAAGCGTAATGGGCATGAAAGGCTTCAGCTTAGTCAAAAGCTTTGAATATGTGTTAATTATGACCGTGGCACAATTACCAGGCTATTTCACGGCTGCTTGGTTCATCGAAAAGTTCGGGCGGAAATTTGTCCTCGTCGTTTATTTACTGGGAACAGCTGTCAGTGCCTATTTCTTTGGAACCGCAGATTCCACTGCTCAATTGCTGACTGCAGGAATTCTATTATCATTCTTTAATCTCGGAGCTTGGGGCGGCCTCTATGCATACTCACCAGAACAGTACCCAACGATTATCCGTGGAACAGGTACCGGGATGGCCGCTTCATTTGGACGCATCGGCGGTGTCCTTGGACCATTATTGGTAGGATCGCTTGTTACAAAGAACGTATCCATCTCAACTATTTTTACTATTTTCTGTATAGCTGTGCTCGTCGGCGCTTTTACCGTCTTATTTTTAGGAAAAGAAACGAAACGAAAAGAATTAGTATAATAAATTTAATAAAGAGATTCCTTAATTTGGAGTCTCTTTTTTCTATTGTAAACTGGGAAACATATTTAACCAAAATATTTAAAAACCAACTTTCTTTATGAAATAAAAGTAAATCCTTTTGGACTTTAGTTGAATAAAGACTTTGAAATAATTAAACTGTATTTTTGATATATTGCAAATTATTTTAAAATAATATACAATAGTACTAGACGAACCCCTAATTATTTTGTATGATGTTTTCAGAATATTATCTTTTTTTAAACAGTTAGACAAAGAAAGTTGGGAAATTTTTTAAAAAAATAGGGGGTTTAACATGAGGAAGAAAAGATTAGCTGGAGTTTTTATGTCTTTTATGGTAGCAGCAGGGGTGTTGGCAGGATGTAATTCTAGTGCTAGTGGTGATGGGGAAAAAGACGGCACGATAAAAATTGGTGCAAACCTCGAACTATCTGGCGGTGTAGCTTCTTATGGTCAATCAGCAAAAGAAGGTATTGAGTTAGCGATTGAGGAAATCAACAAAGAAGGTATTGATGGTAAAAAATTAAAACTAGTCACAGTAGACAATAAATCTGATGCAGCAGAGGCCACAAACGGCGCACTTAAACTTGCTACACAAGATAAGGTTGTTGCAATGATCGGTTCTGCCACAAGTACAAATACACTTGCACAAGTACAGATTGCTCAAGATAATAAAATTCCATTAATTACACCAACTGCAACAAACGCTACGATAACAAATAAAGATGGAAAGTTAAATGACTTTGTCTTCCGTACATGTTTTATTGACCCATTCCAAGGTACAGTTGCTGCTAACTTCGCTACCAATGACTTAAAAGTTAAGAGTGCAGCTGTTCTGATTGATAGCTCAAGTGACTACTCTAAAGGTCTTGCGGCTTCTTTTAAAAAGAATTTTGAGGCAAATGGCGGAAAAATTGTTAAAGAAGAAGCATATGTGGCAAAAGATACAGATTTCCGTGCAACTTTAACCAATATTAAAGCAGCAAATCCAGAATATATTTTCGTTCCAGGTTTCTATGAAGAAGTAGGTTTAATTATCAAACAAGCTCGTGAGCTTGGCTTAAATGTACCAATCATGGGTGGTGACGGTTGGGACTCTCCTAAACTAGTAGAAATCGCAGGAGCTGCGACACTTAATAACACATTTATTACAAACCACTATTCATCAGGTGATAGTGATAAGAAGGTTCAAGACTTTGTTGCAGCGTTCAAAGCAAAATACGATGGTAAATCTCCGGATGCCTTTACAGCTCTAGGTTATGACACAGTGTACTTCCTTGCAGATGCGATTAAGCGTGCAGGAAGCAGCGATCCTAAGAAAATTCAAAAGGCACTTGCAGAAACAGATGGATTAGAACTTGTTTCTGGAAAAGTGAAACTTGATAAAAATCATGATCCAATCAAAGCCGCTGTTATCCTTGAGTACAAAAACGGTGAACAACAATTTAAGACAAAAATTAATCCGTAACATTAGAAGCGGAAGCGCCTTGGCGCTGCAATAGAAAATCTTAATCATCTAGGAACCGCCCGCATAAAAAGCAGAAGATCTGCTAGACAAATTTGATAGTTTGCCAAGGGATAGGGAGCTGATGTCTCCCTATTCCCAGTTTATTCGAGAAAAGCACGTTTCCCAACATGCCAACATTGTTTATTCATATTTAAAAAGGAACGTTGAAGTCGGTCCAAAGGAGTGTAAGACGTATGGAATTAATACAGCAGCTTGTCAATGGAATTTCCTTGGGCAGTATTTACGCATTAATCGCCCTAGGCTACACAATGGTATACGGTATTGTAAAACTCATTAACTTTGCCCATGGGGATGTCTTCATGGTTGGTGCATTTATCGGCTTTTATTCGATTACTATTCTAGATTTAGGATTTTTCCCAGCATTACTTATTTCGATGGTTGCGTGTGCCATCTTTGGTGTATTAATTGAGAGGATTGCCTATAAACCTCTGAGAAATGCAACCAGAATCGCAGCACTTATTACAGCGATTGGGGTTTCCTTGTTTATCGAGTATGGAACCATTTATATTCGTGGCGCCCAGCCGGAAGCTTATCCAGACGGGATCGTTCCACTAAAAACGCTAGAAATTTTTGGGGTGAAAATTAGTGGTCAGTCCATCCTTATTTTAGGAACCTCTGTATTTTTAATGATCTTACTACAATTTATCGTTCATAAAACAAAAATTGGTAAAGCGATGCGGGCCGTATCACATGACATGGATGCCGCAAGATTAATGGGAATCAATGTAAATAACACCATTTCAGCAACGTTTGCAATTGGCTCTGCCCTTGCTGGAGCAGCAGGCGTGATATTTGGGGTCTACTATACAAAAATTGAGCCATTGATGGGAATTATCCCAGGGCTTAAAGCATTCGTTGCAGCTGTTTTAGGCGGAATTGGAATTATTCCTGGCGCGATGACTGGTGGTTTGGTATTGGGTGTCATTGAGTCACTCGTTAGTGCTGCAGGTTACTCTCTATGGCGAGACGGTGTAGCATTCGTGGTTCTTATCTTAATTTTAATCTTCCGTCCAGCTGGTTTATTTGGTAAAAATATCAGGGAAAAGGTGTAAGGAGGTCTTTTAGCAATGAATATTTTAAAACAAGCAAAATTTTTCTGGACCTCGATCGTTTTAGCCGTTATATTTTCGGTCGTCATGCAATTTTTAATTACTGGTGGTTCACTAAATCAGTTTTATGTTAATACGCTATTTTTTATCGGAATTAATATTATTCTAGCTGTAAGTCTTCACTTAATAATTGGAATCACGGGCCAGTTTTCGATTGGACATGCTGGATTTCTGGCTGTTGGCGCTTATGCCTCAGCAATTATGACCATGAAACTTAGTTTGCCCTTTCCAGTTGCCCTCCTTGTTGGCGGATTAGCCGCAGCAGTAGCCGGGCTAATTATTGGGATTCCCTCCCTTCGCCTAAAAGGTGATTATCTCGCGATTGCTACGCTAGGATTCGGAGAGATTGTGAGAATTGTCTTCTTAAATATTGATTATGTCGGCGGAGCAAGCGGAATGACCGTCTCCCACTTTACCACGTGGCCATGGCTGATCGGTTGTGTCATTTTAACGATAATAGTCATTGCAAACTTTACGAATTCGACTCATGGTCGAGCTTGTATTTCGATTAGAGAAAATGAAATTGCTGCCGATGCGATGGGGATCAATACAACCTACTATAAGGTAACAGCCTTTGCGATCGGTGCTTTTTTTGCCGGAATTGCCGGTGCATTATATGCGCATAACTTTTATATTATCCAACCAACAAACTTTGGATTTTTGAAATCATTTGATATTTTAATCTTTGTTGTTCTAGGCGGGTTAGGAAGTATGTCAGGAGCAGTGATTGCTGCGATCCTGTTAACAATCATTTCAACCTACCTATCTAGCTATCCAGAGGTTCGGATGGTTATTTACAGCCTTGTCCTTATCGTGATGATGCTTTTCCGTCCGCAAGGCCTGCTCGGCACAAAAGAAATTACCTCATTCTTTAAAGTTGGTAAAGCGGCTAAAGGAGGAGTACAGCATGACAACAAAAAGACAGTTGCTTAAAGTAGAAAATGCCGGAATCCGTTTTGGCGGTTTAAAGGCTGTTTCAGATGTAAACCTGGAATTAAAACAGGGTGAACTTGTCGGTTTAATTGGCCCCAATGGTGCAGGTAAAACTACATTTTTCAACCTGCTGACAGGCGTCTATGTTCCGACAGAGGGGACCATCTCGTTAACAGGAGAAAAACTTAATGGCTTAGCACCTTATAAAATCACCAAAAAGGGAATCAGCCGGACCTTCCAAAACATTCGCTTGTTTAGTGAACTGTCCGTTCTTGATAATGTAAAGGTAGCTTATCATTCGCTGGCTAAGCATTCGATGTTAAGTTCGATCTTCCGCCTTCCAACCCACTTCTCTGGTGAAAAGGAAATGGAAGAAAAAGCAATTGACTTCTTGAAAATCTTCAAGTTGGAAAATGTGATGCATGAAAAGGCTAAAAACTTGCCGTATGGGCAGCAGCGTCGCCTTGAAATTGCCCGGGCATTAGCTGCCGGTCCAAAATTATTGCTGCTTGATGAACCGGCTGCCGGAATGAATCCGCAGGAAACAGAAGAACTGATGAATTTAATTGCGTTAATCCGTGAGAAGTTTTCATTAACAATCCTCTTAATTGAACATGACATGGGTCTTGTTATGGGTGTGTGTGAGCGAATCTATGTGCTTGACCACGGTCAATTAATTGCGGATGGGACACCAGAACAAATCAGAAATAATCCAAAAGTCATCGAAGCCTATCTTGGAGAGGAGGTCTCCTAATGCTAAAAGTGAATGATATAAATGTTTATTATGGTAATATCCATGCATTGAAGGGGGTTTCCCTCGAAATCAATCAAGGAGAAATTGTAACACTGATTGGTGCCAATGGTGCGGGGAAAAGTACGCTTTTACAAACCATTTCCGGACTGCTAAAACCGAAAAATGGTGAAGTTTTGTTTGAAGGCGAACATGTAGCTGGGAAAGTCCCGCAATTAATTGTGAAACGGGGAATTTCACAAGTACCAGAAGGTCGCCGCGTGTTCTCCAACATGTCCGTGGAAGAAAATCTTGAATTAGGTGCCTACTTAAGGAAAGATAAAAAAGGAATTCAAGAAGATTTTGAAAAGGTTTATCAGCTTTTCCCACGCTTACTGGAACGCCGTAAACAGCAATCCGGGACACTTTCAGGTGGAGAGCAGCAAATGGTTGCGATGGGACGAGCATTAATGGCTAGGCCGCGTCTATTACTGTTAGATGAGCCATCCATGGGTCTTGCTCCCCTGTTAGTAAAAACCATTTTCAAAATAATCGAGGAAATCAATAAAACAGGCACAACGATTCTATTAGTTGAGCAAAACGCCAATATGGCGCTCTCCATTGCCGACCGTGCCTATGTTATAGAGACAGGAAAAATTGTCGCCTCTGGTACAGCAGCCGAGCTTAACTCAAGCGACCAAATCAGAAATGCATATCTTGGCGGGCACTAGTTCGCATCGAAAGGAGTTGAGGATGCCCCTCAACTCCTTTCCTATTATATCTCGATTTTCCTCTTTTCAGGATCAAGCCGGAATTGCTGACGGCGATGCGGCTGTAATAGATGTCTAATTTTGTGCGCATAATCCTCAACCAGCTGTTCGAGTCCGACTAGTGTAAGGGAGAAAATGTTGGCATAATTCTTTTGAACCTCCCACTTTAACTCGTTCTTTCCACAAATACTATATTTATTTAACATCTCAATTTCCTCGCGAATCTTCACTAATTCTGCTCCCTGCTGCTCTTTTGGCAATGAGAGAACATAATCAATTTTATCAATATAATCAATCGATTTTTCAATCTTCCCATTAATTTCCTTATAGCCTTCTTCATTAATTAGCCCATATTTTAATTTAAATTGATTTAAGAGTTTAGCAGATTCATAGGTTGAATTTACAATATCATCACGCGTCATATCGTTTGTTTCATAGCTAAGCATATGCTTCCAAGAAGGCTGAGTGATCGCCGTGCGGTGGTCCTCAAGGGTATGGCATAACTTTTTATAACCGTGCAGCTCGGGTTGTTCAAAGGCTGGACTCGCAGGATCAAGGAACGGTGCAAGCGGTGCAACAAAATAGAAAATCCGTTTGTCTTGCTGACAGGCCAGATGGATCTGTTCGCAGAAATCAATGTTTGCTATGGCACTCTCATACGTCTGACCCGGAATTCCCACCATAAAGAATAAATCAATTTTTTTACAGCCATGCTTTAACGCAAAGTTTAGCGTATCGATTACCTTTGTGTTCGTACAACTAAATTTCCCGTTATACCGTCTGATTTTTTCATCATGGGTTTCAAGTGTAATTTCAATACTATATTTTGGAACACTATCATTGATCTGTTTAAAGAACGCTTCGTCTGCATACTTGAATAATTCAAATACCACTTCATTTTTGAGATTCAGTTCTTTCAGCCGGCTAAAAAATTCTGTTACATAGTCAAGTCCGCCCTGACGCAGGTCATGAAGGATGAAAATCGGGGCCCGGCTAAAGCGAGAGATAAATTTAATATCCTCGACGAGTTTTTCTGGCGACCGTAAAGCAAGGGAGCTGCGGTTACAGATTTGATCATATGCAAACTTTGAACCGCCGCAGATAAGGCAGTTTTGTGAGCAGCCTCGTGCTGTCAGTAAGGCGGTATTAGGATATTGAAGCCATCCGCTGTATGGAAGCGGGTCAAGGAAATTCCGATATTTGAATACGGACCGTATCGCATAGCGATATCCTGGGACATCTAAATCATCCAAATCCTTTGGAACATAGGTAAGCGGATTGCAGCCGATGTCGCCTCCCTTCTTCCACGTTAAGTTGGGGATGTCAGCATAGTGGGTATTTCCTTGTTCAATTTTATTCATTAACAATAGCATCAATTTTTCAGTGGAATCACCACGCATCACAAAATCAATCCAAGGATAATCAATCAGTTCTTTATGATAATAGGTTGATGACAGTCCGCCAAAGATGACTGGAGTATGAGGATGAAGCTTTTTAACTACTTTCGCTAACTCGATACTGCCGTGTGCATGCGGCAGCCAGTGTAAGTCAATTCCGAACGCCTTGGTTTGGATGTTCCTTAGTTTTGCTTCGACATCAAATTTTTCGCTCATCAGCATCCGATTGGCAATATTGATGATTTTAACGCGCAAACCGTACCTTTCCAGATACTCTGCGATACTGGTTATTCCAATCGGGTACATCTCAAATACTGGGGATGACGGAACTACATCACTAATGGGGCCGGCCAGCAGTAAGTTTTTGCGAAAGTCAAAGACACTTGGTGCATGCAAAAGGACTAAATCATAATTCATTGATTCCACCTCAAGTAGATTAGTTTAGATATAAAGTGTGAAATATTTCACATAAACGTTTTTTTAATAGTGATAATGGAGATATTATCTTTTTTGGTAATATCAGTAATTTATTATGGTTAAATTTAGTGTACTATAATAATGGTTTAATAGAGTGGCAAACGAGTGACAGATTTTCGGTGATTTTGTGTAATTTCCGCTCATTTAGTATGCTGATACTAGATAAAAGTCATGAAGTCAGGGAGGGAACGTAAAGTGGCACAAAGTAAAACCAATGCAATGCGAATTCTGGATGCGAAAAAGGTTCGCTATGACATGCTAACCTACGATAATAAAGATGGGAAAATCGACGGAGTTTCTGTTGCCGAGAAAATAGGCAAGGACCCTAAGGAAGTTTATAAAACACTGGTTGCACAGGGCGCGAGCAAGAATGCCTATGTCTTTGTCATTCCTGTTGCGGATGAATTGGATTTGAAAAAGGCAGCGAAAGCAGCTGGTGAAAAGAACATTGAAATGCTTCCGGTAAAAGATATTCAGAAATGGACTGGATATATCCGCGGTGGCTGTTCGCCTATTGGCATGAAAAGGGAATATAAGACGTTTATTGATGAACACGCGAAACAGCTGGAGACGATCATTGTCAGCGGCGGGAAAATTGGCGTCCAAATGGTGTTGGACCCTGTTCAGTTGACAGAGGTCACAAAAGCTGACATTGTCCCGCTCATTAAGTAAGATTTTTTTCCTAGGCACTCACCTATGGGCGACAATCGCATAAGATAGGGTGAAATTACTATTACTTTGCAATTGTCACGAAAAAGCGGAAGCGCCTGTTAGGTAAAGTCCACTAGACGCTAGCGCTGATAGATAAAGGGGAGTGTTGATGGGTGGCAGGAAAAATTAAAAACTACTTTGCTGGTGGTAATACAGCTAGAGGTTTTCATAATTTATATGATTCCAATCTTCAAGGTCTCGACCGGTTATTTATTTTAAAAGGCGGACCGGGGACAGGTAAATCCTCTCTAATGAAAAAAATCGGCAATGAGTGGCTTGAAAAGGGTTATGATATTGAATTCTTACATTGTTCCTCAGATAACAATTCGATCGATGGCGTGTTGATCCCCGCGTTAAAAGTGGGAATTGTCGATGGTACTGCCCCGCATGTGATTGAACCAAAAGCGCCAGGTGCGGTTGACGAGTATATTAACCTGGGTGAAGCCTGGAATGCCCGTGCATTGGCCATTCATAAAAATACAATTCTAAAGTTAACCAATCAAATCAGCCAGTCCTTTCATAAGGCCTATGATACGTATAAAGAAGCACTGGACATCCATGATGATTGGGAAAAGATCTATATTAACAGTATGGATTTTAAGAAAGCCGATCAATTAACGAACAAATTAGTTGATACCTTCTTTGGAAAAATGAAACTCAGTAAAAAATCTGATATCCGCCATCGCTTTTTAGGGGCAGCAACGCCTATAGGAGCAGTAGATTTTGTCCCGAATTTAACAGAAGAGATTCCGAAGCGTTACTTCATTAAAGGGCGCCCAGGCTCTGGAAAGTCAACAATGCTGAAAAAATTGGCGGCGGCCGCTGAAGCCCGAGGGGTGGATGTAGAGGTGTACCATTGTGGCTTTGACCCACACAGCCTCGATATGGTTATTTTTAGAGAGCTCGGCATTGCCATCTTTGATAGTACCGCACCACATGAGTATTTCCCAAGCAGGGATGGGGATGAAATCATTGATATGTATGAATTACTCATCGCTCCTGGGACTGATGAAATTTTTGAAGAAATCCTTACCAAAATCGCGACGAATTATAAAAATAAAATGATTGAGGCTACTTCCTATTTGGCCAAGGCAAAGGCACTCCATGATGAGTTAGAGGAAATCTATATTGCCGCGATGGACTTTTCGGTTGTCGAAGGAATCCAAAACAAAATAGCGGAAGAAATCAGGGAGCTAGCTGCAAGTAAAGTAGAATAACCAATCTTTTGAATATCATAGCTTTTTCACCAAATTAGGCGTGGCGCATACATTAGAGGGAATATAAATAGAAGGGGATAAAAGCCTTGGATAATTTCAATTACCCTCAGGGTCATGGTAGTATGCCTAATTTTCCTTATGATAACAACGTGCGGCAGTCACCCCAGTACGGAGGAGGACACCAACCGCCGCCACACGGAGGAGGATACCAACCGCCGCCGCACGGAGGAGGACACCAACCACCGCCGCACGGAGGAGGACATCAACCGCCGCCGCACGGAGGAGGACACCAACCGCCGCCGCACGGAGGAGGACATCAACCGCCGCCGCACGGAGGAGGACATCATCCACCATATGGAGGTGGCTCACATTATGATGGTCCTCCGACTGCACCGCCACCCACCTACATTCCGCATGAATCAGCTGGCTTATATGCAGTTGACCCAGGAGGAATAAGGCACTGTCTGTACCGTTATACCTATGTTTGGTTGAATAATGGAAGAAGCTTCTGGTATTATCCAACCTATGTAGGCAGGACATCGATTGCAGGGTATCGTTGGCGTGGATACCACTGGGAATATTACGGAATGGATTTAAACAGAATCCGCTCATTTAGTTGTCAATAAATAAGAAAGAACTGTCCTGATATGGGGGCAGTTCTTTCTTATGGTGAAATGGGGTCCTCAAGATTCAAAATTTAAAGTGGATTCATGCATTCCAAAATGAAATGAAAAATATAGGTAACAAAGAGGTCATTGGGGCAAGATATCACTATACTTTGAAATGAAAGGAGATAGAATAATGGTAAAAGACACAAATTCAGCAAACGAAACGGTTGAAGCGAACATTAAGATTAACGAACAACTTGAAGATGGGAAGGTCCACGCATCTACAGAGAGAAGTTCTGAAGCAGAAAGTGCAAACCTCCAAATGCAAGATCAATTTAGAGGTGAGAGTGAACAGTTGTCTGAAGGTATTTCGGGGGCATTTATTTATAACCCATCAATAAAATTAAATCAGGAAAATAAAAAGTAAAAAATCGACTTTCAATTTTAAAAGTCGATTTTTTATTATTAAGAATTTGGATTCGTTTTGCTTTTCTTCCCTCTGTTGTGTTTATTCCCTTTGCTGTTATCGCCGCTGACAAACTCGCTCGCGAATTCAGTTTGAGATTGTCCGGCTTGCGGGGAATTTTGATTCTTGCTGCCTTTGTTATATTTCTTCGTCATCATTGATCCCTCCTTGTCTGCTAATGGTTAGTTTGGCATCAACAAGGTTGTTTATTCGAAAAAAATAAAGGAGATATTGGAAGAAGGAAAAATTATTTGATAGCTAGTGGGAAGTTTTTGTGAGAGGAAGATTGGATGCCATCCACGATAGATTTGTTAACGCAACTATTTGAAGAAAATCGCAATGAAGCAAATGCCGGACCAATGAAGAAATATATGAAAGATCATTTTCCTTTTCTTGGAATCAAGAAACCAGAGCGCAGTGTGTTGGAGAAGCAGTTTTTTCAAGCAACAGGGATATTAAAGGAGCCATTTAACCAAGAATTTATTCGCGCGCTTTGGGCGAAGGATGAACGCGAATACCAGTATACGGCACTGGTTTATATGGAAAAGACTCTGAATAAACTCGAGAAAACGGATTTACCCTTCATGGAGGAGTTGATTGAAACGAAGTCATGGTGGGATACGGTGGATGCGATTGCACCTAAGCCAGTTGGAAAAATGGCTGAAAAGTTCCCGGAAGTTGTGGCAGAGACAATTGATGGCTGGGCGACGCATGATTACCTCTGGCTGCGGAGAGCGGCGCTGCTTTTTCAATTAAAATATAAAGTGAACACAAATGAAGACCTCCTTTATCAATACATACGTCTTAATGCAGACAGCAAGGAATTTTTTATCCAAAAGGCAATTGGCTGGGCATTACGGGAATATTCAAAGACGAATCCTGCTTCCGTGCAGAAGTTTCTTGAAGACACAAAGTTAGCACCGTTAAGTGTTCGGGAAGGAAGTAAGTATTTAGCTTGAGCATCTGGGAGATAATGTTTTTGATATTCTGTTAAAATGGCAATAATGAATAGGGATTGAGGGTGGGACTAACATGATTAAATGCATTGCAACAGATATGGATGGAACATTATTGAATTCAGTTCAACAAATCAGCACAGCGAATAAGGAAGCCATTTTAAAAGCGCAGGCTCAGGGAGTAGAAGTCGTTGTTGCGACAGGCAGGTCTTATCAGGAAGCAACCTATGTGTTAGATGAGGCCGGTTTAACCTGCCCGGTTATTTGTGTGAATGGTGCAGAAATTCGTTCCAAAGAGGGGGATGTCCTTTCAGCTACGCCAATCGGTAAACAACTAGCTAGAGAGGCAGCATCAAGGCTCGCTAAAGAGGAAGTATATTTCGAAGTATATACAAATCAGGGAGCCTTCACCATTGATCCCGACAAGGCCGTGTCGATTCTCGTTGATATTGTTATGAGTGCTAACCCCGAAGCGGATCAAGAGGAAATTATCGAAGCAGCAGGGGCAAGAATCCGTGATGGATTAGTCCATAAAATCGAAGATTATGAACTGCTTTTTGCCAATAAAGACTATCAAATTTATAAATTACTGGCCTTCTCGTTTGATGCAGACAGACTTGAAGCAGCCAACCAAGCATTAGCAGACTTAGAAGAACTTGCGATTGCGTCTTCCGGTCATGAAAACCTGGAGATCACGCACCACGATGCCCAAAAGGGGATTGCGCTTGAGTCATTTGTGAATGCAAACGGGATGGATTTAGCGGAGACGATGGCGATTGGCGATAATTATAATGATGTTTCGATGTTTAAAAAAGCTGGCAGAGCGGTGGCAATGGGCAATGCCGGTGATGAGATCAAGTCTCTTTGTGATGCTATTACAGACACCAACGAAGAAAGCGGCGTAGCGAAGGCAATTCTTGAAGTTATTTAAGGAAAGGTAGGAGTCAATGAAGAGGCTTTGTTCGATTTTACTAATAATGGTTGTCGTGTTGTCGGGCTGTTCGCTATTTGAAAAAAATGACAAGGGAATTCAAGGGAATGAGGTTGTTGTTCCCCAGCCAAATGTCGAAGTGGTGGCTGAACGATTGCATGTCCCTTGGTCTATTGATAAGGTGAATCAAGCATATTACATCAGTGAACGAACCGGAACCATCGTGAAGATTGAAAATGGTAAAACAGAACGTCAGCCCGTCCGTTTAGCGATGCCGCTGGCCAAGGCGGCCGAAGCGGGGCTGCTAGGCTTTGTTCTTGACCCTCAGTTTCTAGAAAATCATCAAGCGTACGCCTATTATACCTATAGTAATGACCAGAAGGGACAATTTAATCGAGTGGTTGTTCTAAGGACGAATGGTTCGGTCTGGGCCGAAGAGAAAATCCTGCTCGACCGGATTCCAAGTGCTGCCTATCATCATGGCGGCAGGCTCAAAATCGGTCCCGATGAATTGCTTTATATCACGACAGGTGATGCAACCACTCCGGAAACGGCTCAGGATGTAAAGAGCCTGAATGGGAAGATATTGCGGATGAAACTAGATGGAGCGATTCCAGCTGACAATCCGTTCCCAAACTCGTATGTCTACAGCTATGGCCATCGCAATCCACAGGGCCTAGTGTGGGTAGGGACGACCCTGTATGCAAGTGAGCACGGCCAATCGGCACATGATGAAATCAACCGGATTACGCCGGGAGCGAATTTTGGCTGGCCGGTGATTCAAGGGGCGGAGCAGAAAGCTGGGATGGTTACGCCTTTATATCAGTCAGGTGATGAAACATGGGCACCATCCGGCCTGGCAGCAGCCAATGGGAAGCTTTATGCCGCAGCATTAAGAGGCAACGCCGTTCGTAAATTTCGCTTGGATCAGAAGCAAACAAGCCCTGTCGTTACTGGACTAGGAAGAATCCGTGACCTCTACGTCGATGGCGCCTACCTCTACTTCGTCAGCAACAACACCGACGGCCGTGGAAACCCAGATGAGAATGACGATAAACTATATCGGGTGCTAATACGAGATTTGTGAACGGAAAGGGTGTCAGGCACCATGTGAAGAATTCACATGGTGCCTGACACCCTTCTTTTTGATCTCTGACAAAAAAACGGATGATTTTGCTAACGATGCAGAAGAGTGGAATAAGGAATGGGATGCAATGGGACACTATTGGAATAAGAAAAAGGAAACCTTCCTTGCTATAGGTTGGTTGAAGTTTATACGAATGGTATCAGGCAAAACGTTATTAAACTCATTTAAGCATACTTTATACTGATGTTAAGAAGTGATAATTTACAGGGGGATTATATGGAACTATCTCTATTATTAGAGTATGGCTGGGTTTTACTTATTTTGATTCTTTTAGAAGGGTTATTATCTGCTGATAATGCTTTAGTTTTAGCTATTATGGCAAAGCATTTACCAGAAGATCAGCAGAAAAAAGCGATTAATATTGGATTGCTATTAGCGTTTATCTTTAGGATTGGTGCCATCTTTATTATTTCGTATCTTTTCCACGTTTGGCAGGTTCAAGCCATTGGGGCAGCTTATTTAATTTTCATCGCATTAAAACATTTACTAAAAAAGGACCACGGAGAAAAAGAGAAAAAAGGGAAAAGCTTTCGTATGACGGTTGCGCAAATTTCATTAGCAGATATCGCATTCGCTGTTGACTCTATTTTAGCTGCCGTAGCTCTTGTCATTGCCTTGCCAGATACACCAATGGGGGATATCGGAGGTATGGATGGGGCTCAATTTATTGTTATTTTATTAGGAGCGGTTGCAGGATTAATTGTTATTCGTTTTGCAGCCGGGTACTTCGTTAAGCTATTGACAGAACGTCCTAGTCTTGAAACAGCAGCTATGTTACTTGTCGGTTGGGTAGGGGTTAAGTTATTAATGCATACTCTTGCGCATCCAGCACTGCACATTATTCCTCACGAGTTTGTTGAGGGACCCATTTGGAATACAATCTTTTGGTCAGTTATGCTTCTTATTGCTATAGGTGGATGGTTTTTATCGAAAGGGAAAACAGAAAAAACCAGTGAGGCAAAGTAAAATTTCGGTAGGAATCCGGCAAAAATGATAAAAAAACTGGATGAAAAAGTGGAAACTTGAGCCCATCTAGTCAAAAAACGAAAGAGATTGGAATGTCCAATCTCTTTTTGACGTGCTAATCCCTTAGAGGATCTCAATTTTCAATGAATTCACCTGGGAAACAAGGAGTTCTTCGTAGTCTTTTTGGGCTTGGTAGTAGATTTCTTGGTCGCCGGCTTTTGGATTTTCCTTTTTGGCTTTGTCAATTAAGTCCTTTTGAACCTTCTGGGACATGACAATCAAATGATACTGCTTCTTTTCCATTGCCCAGAACTTCTCTTCGCCATACTCGTTAATCAGTTTTTTAGAAGACTCAAATTGATAATATTGCTCGCGTGCTTTGAGGAGGGCTGTATCCACTTCGGTCTCTGCTGCTTTGTGACCCTTTTCATCAGCCAGTAAGGCCATCGCACGGAGACGAATAATTTGCGTTAATAATTGATTTTTATCCTCGAGTGTTTTCTCCTGGCTGTCTAAATAAGCCAGTTCTTCTTCTAACTGTTTGCCCGAGTATTTTTCCTCTGCGCTCTCGCGGTTGATCGCCAGTTGTAATTGGTTAATAAACTTATAAAAGCTGACATCCTCAGTAGTAACCCAGTCACCGTTCACCTTGGCAACGCCTTTTGGCTTGGTGACGTTAAGTTCTATTACCTTCTCTGCCTTTTTACCGTCTTTTTCTAACGTAAACGCTGCCTCATATTTCCCGCCCATCGGCAGATTCACTTTACCAGAATAAGTGCCATTTTTCCCTTCAACAAGCTTTACATCATTGCTGCCATGATCCATTTCTGTCATCGCTAAATGGGCGGACACATCGAGTCCCTTCACAGCCTTTTTGTTCTCGATTATGTTTATTTCAAATGGCATCGCCGTGTCCTTAACGAAATATAGGTCCTTCGTGACTGTCACCTTATAATTTGGTTCTGAACTGCACCCTGTTACGATCGCAACCAGAAGAAGGATGGCAAACATTAGCCGTATCTTCATCAGCTGATCCCTCCTAAATGATGAGTGTGTAAAAACTCTGCTACTGTATATTTTTCCATTTTTCCATCAGCTAAATAAGCTACATGGGTACATATCTGCTTAATTTCATCCAGATGGTGCGAGGAGAGTAGAATGGTTTTATCCTGAAGGGAACCGAGCACCTCTAAGATCTCTTTTCTGCCATGCGGGTCGATGCCGCTCGTCGGTTCATCCAGAATGAGCAGGCTTGAATCTTGATAAAGGGTAATCGCTAAACCAAGGCGCTGCAGCATCCCTTTGGAATACTTTTTCACTTGTTCATGGCGGTCGTCCCACAAGCCGACCGAGCGAAGCACCTGCTCAATCCGTTCCTGGTTAGCGGTCTTTGATACTGCTTCGGCAAAGAACGTCATATTTTCAAGGCCGGTCAGCATCGGATAAAGCATGAATTTTTCTGGGAGATAAGCGATTATTCTTTTCCATTCCTCATTTTTCTTGTGGACCGCAATCCCATTGATTAAAATCTCCCCGTTCTTAACCGGCAATAACCCAAGCAGACTACTAATAAACGTTGATTTCCCGGCCCCATTGCGGCCAACCAATGCACAGATTTCGTTCGGATAAATGTCGAGATTGATTGAATCTAAGACTGTCTTTTTTCCGAAAGATTGCTGTAAGTTTGTCACTTTGATCATTCGTACCCCTCCTTACGATTGAAAACAATCGCTGTGAAAAATGAAGCGATGAGCCAGAACAAGAGATTTCCGAGTAGGAAGAATACAGGCTTCGTCCACATAAACGCTTGTAAAAGTCTCGACATATGGCCAAAGGAATATACACCTGTTCCTGTTTCTAGGAACATTCGAACAGCCTGAAGCGGATTTAAAAAGTAGACGGAAGAAAATAGTTTCACATTTTCATGCGTTACATCAGGTAAGAACGACAGCAAGATAAAATCATGTAAGAAGAAGAAGTAGAACCAGACAAAAATCGTATAGCCGATAATCTGCATCCGTGAACGGCTAAAAGAGCCGATTGCCGCGCCAATTTGCAGGAATACGAGGCTCATGCAAACGATCGCCGCGACAAATATAAAATAACTTTTCATATCGAGTTGAAAATTAAATTTAAGCAATAACAAATAAATGAAAAACCATGTTAACAACGGAATCAGCACAACGGCATAGAGCCCGAGGCTTTTTTTTATGAGAAAACTTCCGAAATGGTCTGTCTTGGTTAATAGCATAATCAAGGTCTTTTGTTCTTTCTCTTGGAAAATCGAGAACGCCCCGATAAACAAGCAGAGAATCGGGATAAAATAGATGATCGTATCAAACAAATTGATTAAGAGCACATAATAGCCTTTATCAAATGAAAGGACAGAGGATCGAAATAAAATCGCGATTGAAATCAGAACAATAATGCTTAAGCTAAGCCACAGTCCTTTTCCCCTTAAATTTTCCTTCCATTCCTTCCAAATATAATGCATAGTCGTTGTCTCCCCTTTAGTAAAATCGCCACAATTAGTAGGCCGGCAATCAGAAAAATCGCTTTCGCATAGGTTCCTTTTGCAGCTGTGAGAGGGTGCGGGTCATGAAACATGACTGCTTCGGTTGTGAGTACAGAGTTCATTTTTTCGTAAATCTTCAGAGCGGGACTTTTTAAAAATAAATAGGATAATTCTTGGTCTTCGATTAATTGGTATAAAGAAGATTGATAGGTTATTGGAAAATCCCCAATGCTGTCTTGGTCTAGATCGGTGATGGGGAACGTGCCGCCCCAATCATTCCCTTTGCCATCTTTGCTCCAGGAATTATGGTCACTAGTGCCACCAAGGGTTACAGCAGGAATCGTATTTTCGGTAATTTGGTTTAACGTGAAAACTTGTTCATTGGAACTCGCCCACAATTCAATACCGATCTGATTTTGTACGATTTTGTTGTGGCGAAATTCGTTTCGCGTCGCTTGATCGATATACATACCGCGTTGATTCATGTAAAAAGTATTATTGGCAATATCATTGTCATTGGCTTGGAGCAGCAATAATCCAAAGGACTTGTTGCCGTAGTTTACGACGAATTGATTATCTTCGAGCTGCAAATGGTTCGAGTTCATAATTGCAGCGCCGCCGGTATTCATCGTGAAGGTATTTTTCTTAAAAATGTTTTCATCAGAATACATGTAATGTAATCCATATCTAGTATGGCTGATTGTATTTTCATAGCTGTGATTGTGATTGGCGTATTCAAAGAACATCCCGTCCCGGGTGCCTTCGATCGTATTCTTTTCTAGCAAATTATCATTGGCATAGTAAACATGAATCCCATTCCCCTGGGAGGCAATTTCACCTCTCCCCAGACCTTTAATATCGTTGGCACGAATGGTATTCTCGTGCGCCTGGCTTAAATAAATGCCGTGAAAGGAGTCTCGGATGCTGATGTGTTCGACAAGATTCTTGTTTGTGTAAATCTTGATGGCCGCATATTCCTCTGCTGAGTTTCGGTTCATACTGCCATGTGTGACTGTCAGGTGGCTCAGCGTCACATGCGGGGCCTTAATCGAAATGACATTCCCCGTTCCATCTCCCTTGATCACGGTATGATTTGAGCCAATAATCGTCATCGGTTTGTCGATGACAATATTGCCCTGGTACGTTTTATTTTCAAGATTCAGGACCGCCCCTGCTTTCAGGCTGTCGATCGTTGCTTGTAAATTTTCGGCGGCCAGCTTTTTCTCAGGACTCATAATTAGCAATAGAGAAAAAATGAAAGAGAAGAGCGCAAGTTTTTTCATTTATTTTCGATCCTTCCATAACGGAATGAGTAGTAGGATAAACGCTGCCATCACCAAATACGTACCGATGCCAAGAAGGCTGGTCGTTTGAAAGTTTGCAACGGTGTTATGTCCTATAATAGGTGGAACAAATGGATCCATTTTGATCGGTGCTTCAGGACTTAAATTCGTGCCAAACTTCTTCAGGGCATGATGGAGGTCATAGATTCCAAGCCCGCCGCCAATGACAAAAAGGCTGATTAATCCGTACAGGACTGATTTTTTTCGAAGCAGGGCGGTTATAAGCGTAAGGGCAGCCAATCCACTAACCAGGTAAGGTAAATACGATAATTCAGGAAAGTTCTTTTCACTGAAGTTCGCCATCCCGATATAGTGATTTAGCCCATTAACGATATCTATTTGCCCATCAAGCTTATTCGGGTACACGATGATATTTAACCCTTCAGGATATTGGGGGGCCACGAAGACCATTTTCCACCACGGAAAAAACAATGAGATGACAATTAAAATAGTTGAAGTAACTAGTAATAAGGAAGAAACTACTGATAATTTTTTCGTTTTACCCTTCATATTAACATCGCCTTTATTAAGAAGTGGAGGCGCCTTGACGAGCCCTAACAAGCATAAGGCGAGCCCTTCAAGAAGGCGTTTTTTGCCTTCTTAAGAGAGTGACTTAGACGAAGAGGGGCTAGGCGCTGCAACTAGATTTTATAGATAATAAGAGTTGTAAACACAGATGGGTATCAATCGATTTCATTGATACCCATCAGCAACGGATTATTTAGCAGGTTTTACAAGGAAGTATCCGGTCATTTCCTGGTGAAGTGCAGAACAGAAGTTTGTGCAATAAAGTGGGTAGGTTCCGGCTTTATTGGCGACAAATTCCATGGTGTTGGTTTGTCCAGGCTGAACTTCCATGTTTAAGTTATAGCTGTTGATGGCAAATCCGTGGGTGATATCCTCATCAAAATCAATATTTGTCAGATGAATCGTGACATGATCTCCTTCATTTACTTCAATCACATCAGGGCGCTTTGCTTTGGCATCAAAGATGAATTTTGAACGCATCGCGATTCCGTATACATCGACTTTGTTGCCATTGCGGACGATTTTCGTATCGCTCTGCTTATAAACGGCTTCCTTATTCTTTTCATCTTTCGGATAGACTTCAATCGTTTTGATCTTATCGGCTTTAATAATTTGTGCATAGTGCGGTTCTGGGTTGACTGGTGCGGATTGGACTACCTTCATTTTGCCGCTGATATCAATGAGCTGCATCGATTCTGGATGAGAAGGTCCGACCGACAAGTAGCTGTCTTTGGCAATCTTGTTTAAAGCAATGATCCATTTTCCATCTGGTGCCACGGTGTCACCTTCGGCGGCAACAGAGTGTCCTGGAGAATATTGAACAGGAACACGGTCTAACGTTTCCCCTGTTTTTGGATCCCATTTCACAATCTCAGAAGAAATGAACATTGTTGTATAGGCCATACCTTTGTCATCGAATTGTGTGTGTAATGGTCCTAAGGCATTTTCAGGGTTAACTTCTCTTTCCATAACGGATTTATAATTTAGGACTGGAATCCCATTCCGTTCCCCAGCGAAGTCTTTGTTTGCAACGGCTTTAAATGCTTTTTCAAACGAGAAGACAGTCATTGTTGGTGCTAATTTTCCGGAAGCAATAAAGTGCTTGCCATCTGGTGTAACGTCGACTCCATGTGGCGATTTTGCGACTGGAATTAAATAGATGCCGCCTTTTTGCTTTTCAGGGAAAATCATCTTCTGTCCGCCTACATTTTCGTACTTGCCTTCCTTGACCATTTTTTCGAGCTCTTTCCAGTTAAACAGAACAATATAGTCACGGTCTGCTTGTGAAGCGTTTATTTCAAGGTTCGTGGTAGCTTCTTCGGTATTATAAGTCGTCATAACCGCCCAATCAGCTGATTCTTTTTTACCCGCATCGGAAAGGTCATAGGACCATGGTGGAAGCGCAACTTGGTAGCCAATATTTAGCTTTTCTTTGCTTTGGTCAAACGTTACTGCAGACATCACGCCGCGGTATTTTGTGCTGTAGTCATCTAGCGATTCGTATTTGTGTTCAAGCGGTACGGCGAAACGTGTCGGCAGGAACATATACTCAGTGTTTTCAGTAACGAAGGCAGCACAGTGCGGGCCGCTTGTATTTGGAACCTTAATGATGTCTTTCACGGTGAAGGTTTTTAGATCCATGGCGGCGGCACGGCTGTTACCAACATCGGTCGCAAACATATATTTACCGTCATAGTCACCTTTAGTCTCAGAGAAGGCTGGGTGATGGAGGTCGCCCCATGTGTACCCGCCCATTAACTTCTTCGAGTGTTCATCAAAGCCATACCCTGTTGCTGAATCCTGTGAAAACACTGGAACCGTTCGAATATGACGCATCGACGGAACCCCATAAATAAACATTTGACCTGAGTGGCCGCCAGACGCAAAGAGGTAATAATCATCTTTTTGGCCGAATGGTACGTACACCTTTTCTGCATCGCTCTTTGTAGTTGAGGCTGCTTCCGTATTCGTCTTTGTTGAGAAATCGGCAAACGAGATCGTTGCGGCGACAAACCCGGCAAGCAGACCCGATGCAATCGGAATCCATTTTTTCATTTCAGTACACCACCTTTATTTTTCAGAAGCTTGTTTAAGTAGTTCTAATACTTGCTTACGTTCTTCATCTGATAATGGACTTTTGCCAATGACGCCTGACATGACGGCTGAAGTTGGCGCTTTTAAGAATTCTTCAATCGGCTTGCCGTGTTTCCCTTCAACGTTGGCATACGCCTGTGATAGGTCTGGCCCTACGGCACCGCCTTTAATATTTAGAGCTTCAACACTGTGACAGCCAAGGCAGCCTTTTTTGTTTAGGATGTTATCCTCATTGGCAGAAACCGTAGTGGTTTCTTTTGAATCTGTTGTCGCTTCCTCTTTGGCAGCTGCTGTTTCTGTTGCTTCAGTTTTTTCTGTTTGTGCCACTTGAGGCTGTTTTTCGGAATCCCCCATGATCACGCCAAACACTAAGTAGCCTAATCCAAAGCCTAGTAATGCACAGATAACAAAACTAATAATGGCTTTATTCATTTTTTTCCCTCCTTTTTTATATAAAATGAACACCTTCATCCTAAACGCTTACAATCGAGAAATTTGTGACCTGACGCACACTTTTTTAGTAGTTTTTGAACGTTTTGTGAAACACCGTTATTTCAAGCAATTTGGAAAAATGAACGTTTTGTGAATTTCGTCACTACATCAGGAGACGGTGTTTTTTACAATAGGAAGTAATCAATACGGAGATGAGAGAAATAGGTGGTGAGAAGAATGAGTCGAATTGATTGTGTAAAAGATCCACATTTAGCCATTTATCAGGAAGTTGCCCATACGGCGTTACTTCGAAAAATTGTTATTTTTAAGGAGTTATCACAAAAATCGCTGTCGATTATTGAAAAAAGGATTCAAACGCTGAAGTTGAAAAAAGGGGAACAGATTATTTCTGAGGCTGAGGCGGCCAAGGGGGTGTACTTTATTCATTCCGGCGCGGTTAAGCTGACGAAGAAGGACGAAAACGGTAATGAAATGATCGTCTGTGTGAAGCAGCAGGGGGATGTGTTTGCAGAAGCCAGTTTGTTTACAAAGAGGACTGAAACCTATCCAGCAACCGCCACTATGCTTCAGGATGGGTTGATTTTATTCTTGGATAAGCTGGAACTTGAGCGCGATTTATACAACCAACCGGAGTTATCGATGCAAATGATTAGCTATATGAGCGATGCCTTACGAGAAATGACTGCACAATTAAGAGATGTTGCCCTGCTTGATGTCTATGCGAAGACCGTTAAGACGTTAGAGCGTCTGGGAAATAAATTTAATAATGGTTTAAATAGATGGGATATTGAGATTCCCTTAACGATTCAGGAGTTTGCTACTGTCGTGGGAACCTCGAGGGAAAGTGTGAGCCGAGTTTTCTCAAAGTTGAAAAAAGACGGTATCATCGATATGAAGTCGCGGAAGATTATTATCCTTGATTGGTGTACGCTTTGTACATTGCTGCATCGGGAATATTAATAGGAAAACTGATTTTGGAAAGTTTAAGGACCCATTGATTAGTGATATTTAAAACAAAAAAACTACGAGTGGGAATCAAATGACTTATTGGTTACTGTTTGGTCTGAAAAAATGATGGATTGGTCATCATAAGGTCTCTATGGTTACCGTTAGGCTTGAAAAAATGATGGAACGGTCATCATACGGTTTCTATGGTTACCGTTAGGCTTGAAAAAATGATGGAATGGTAACCATACAATCTCTATGGTTACCGTTAGGCTTGAAAAAATGATGGAACGGTCATCATACGATCTCTATGGTTACCGTTAGGCTTGAAAAAATGATGGAATGGTCATCATAAGGTCTCTATGGTTACCGTTAGGCTTGAAAAAATGATGGAACGGTCATCATAAGGTCTCTATGGTTACCGTTAAGCTTGAAAAAATGATGGAACGGTCATCATAAGGTCTCTATGGTTACCGTAATGCCTGAAAAAATGATGGAACGGTCATCATAATTTCTCTATAGTTACCGTTACAACTGAAATCCTATGGAATAGGCATCATCCACTATGATGATAATCGCAATGAGAGGTAGCTTAATTTTTAACCCTCTAATAATTCACGAAAACATCTGCTAAAAATGAAAAAAGCCCTTCGCTGCGAGGGGCTTTTCGTTTACTTATCAAATTTATACGTCCAAAACCGTTCATTATTAATCCACTTCATCACTTGCGGGTCTTGGTTTTTTAATTTTTCTTCCACACCGCTGAACATTTGCTCCGTTTGGGAACGGTGGGCTTGGATAGCGGCCAGTTTTGTTTCAGCCACCGGACTAATATTATTGAGGATGTCTGGTTCCCCCAGTTCATCTACACAATTATTCGAGAAAGCGACACAGTGTAAGGTTGGCCGCGCGGCTGCAGGCATTTTTTCAACGGCACGAACGACCGCCGCACCAGTGGCATCATGGTCTGGATGAACGGAGTAGCCTGGATAAAAAGTAATGATAAGGGAAGGGTTGACTTCCTTGATCAAAGCTAACATCTGATTGGCTAGCTTCTCTTCATCTTCAAATTCAATCGTTTTATCGCGGAATCCGAGCATACGCAGGTCTTGAATGCCCAATACTCGAGCAGCTTCCTTCAATTCTTCTTTTCTAATTTTCGGCAGGTTTTCACGATTGGTAAATGGGGGATTTCCCATGTTGCGTCCCATTTCACCTAAAGTTAAACAGGCATAGGTGACAGGAGTGCCGTTCTGCACATGGGTCGCAATGGTCCCGGACACACCGAATGCCTCATCATCAGGGTGAGGGAAAACGACCAAAACGCGGCGTTCTTTTTCCATAAATCATTCTCCTTTCGGGCATTGCCTTATTATTCAAAAGGGGTGCTGGAAATCTCCAAGGCAACCGCTAGTTTTCCATTATGGTCGTGACCGGCTAATAATAAGTGATTCTCTTCATCTATTTCGTAATGGGTGATACCTTCTGCGTAAATCCAGCCAAGGTTGATCTTTAAACCAACCCGAAACGGGCCATTCCCTGTTATCTTTCCTAATTCATAACGGACAAGTGCATTGCGGATAAATGCTCCAGCCGAAAAGAATGATTGATCGTTATGTGATGCATAGGCACCGTTTGTCGTTTCAAGGTGAATATAAACATCTTTATTCGCAAAGCTGTTGATGGCAGCCTGTGCTCCTTTTACATCAATAGGTTCCAAAGTGCAACCTCCTTTCCCTTCATTTATAAAATGATTATGTCTATTGTCTATTGTAATTAATAATGTAACTATCATACTAAAATTAGGTAAAAAATGCGAAATCCATGCTTATAACGGTGCCTGACACCATAAAAAAAGAAGAGTCGATCCTTTTGATCGGCTCTTCTTGTCAGTCGATAGGCGCTTTAAGGGTCCTATCACCATTCTTATTCGACACAGTCCTCACAGTATTCAGTCGTAGCTTTTGCCGCACTGCGGTAGGCCCCATGCCAGGTAGGACCGACATATTCGTTAAGCCGGAAGCCTTGCTGGATGGCTGCGGTGATAAATTCTTTTGCCACATCGACCGCATCATAAACGGATTTTCCTTTAGCTAATTCAGCGGTAATCGCCGATGAATACGTACAGCCTGCCCCATGTGTATAGGTGGTTTCAAATTTTTCTGACTCGTAGAGCATAAAGTCCTTCCCGTCATAAAGGAGGTCGACTGCTTTTTCTTCGGATTGGAGCTTGCTGCCTCCTTTAATCAACACGAATTTTGCACCTTGTTCATGGATTTTTTCGGCTGCTTCCTTCATTTCAACAACCGTACGCGGTGTCTTCATGCCGGCCAGTTGTCCTGCTTCAAATAGATTTGGAGTAACCACTAATGAACGTGGCAGCAAAAACTCACGCATCGCATCGGTTGTTTCTGGGCTTAAAACCTCATCTTCCCCTTTACAAACCATAACAGGGTCAATAACGACACGCTCCAGTTTGTTTTCATCGATTATACGGGCGGCTAATTGGATAATTTCTACTGTACCAAGCATCCCTGTTTTCATCGCATCAATCCCAATGGAAAGAATGGTTTCCAACTGCGTCTCAAGCGTATCAACCGCAATCGGGAAAACACTATGGTGCCAGTGGTTTTTCGGATCCATCGTAACAATGGATGTTACTGCCGTCATTCCGTAGACACCAAGCTCCTGAAATGTTTTTAAGTCTGCTTGCAGGCCCGCCCCGCCGCTTGTATCAGAACCAGCTATGGTCATTACTTTTTTAATCGTCATATGTACTCCTCCTTTGGTTCATTAGTTCTTTCTTATTATAGAACATTTTAATTAATTTAACAGAAATTGCCGCAGAACATGTCTCGAAAATTTACCCGGGCGCAGGCTGCCCTGCTTGTGGTGAACCTGTTCGCTTAGCTACTCTTGAAGAGGATGGCAAGAAAGTCATCCATTGCACGCGCTGCCTCGCACAATGGAATGCCAAACGCCTCGAATGTGCGCACTGCGGGAATGATGACCATAAAACCATCCTGTTCCTCACGATAGACGGCGATGCGGTTTCCCAAATTCAAGTTTGCGAAGTTTGTCATGGCTATATTAAAATTATGGATACACGTCAATATATTGAAAAACCATCCGCTGCCTTACTGGATGTACACTCCATCCACTTGGATTATGTTGCACAGGACAATGGCTATCTGGCAGCGGCCGAGAAAAATGATCTACATTAAGAGGGTGCTCGAGTCATGAAGGCTGCGGCCATTATTTTATCAGGTGGAAAATCAAGCAGGATGGGCACCAATAAAGCCCTTCTAAAAATAAACGAGAAAACGAATATTGAGAGAATCACAGATACATTAAAGGTGTCGTTTAGCGATATAATTCTTGTAACCAATCATCCTCGAGAATATCAATTTTTACGACAGAAGATGGTCTCGGATCATTTTCCAGGTAAGGGGCCGTTAGCAGGAGTTCATGCCGGTTTGCTCGCTTCGCCCTTTGAGACGAACTTCGTTGTCGCATGTGACATGCCATTTGTTTCAGTTGACCTTGCGGAACTGCTTGTAAAAAAATGCGGCGAATACGATGCCGTCATCCCTGTTATCAATGGAATCCAACACCCATTATTTGCTGTCTTCCAAAAGAGGGTGACCGAGGCGGTTGCACAACGTATTGAAACGGGACAACTTCGAATGAAACACCTGCTAGATACATTGAATGTTCTGTATGTAACAGAAAAAGACCTTCAAGCATACAGCAGCATCGATGTAGAACGAGTCTTTTTTAATATGAATTACCCAAATGAATATGAAGACGCCAAAAAGTGGGCTGGAGCGAAGGATTTGTAAGAGCGAAAAAACCTCCACTTATTTAAAGTTTCACGATCTAGGGGGGAAAAGAGGAACCATGCAAATTTGCTTGACCCCGGTACAAAGGAATACAATATCTTATATGTAAACAAACTATTAGCCGGTCAAGATGTGATGCTCTATCCATTTTTAAAAAGAAAACAAGGCTGGATTCTGCCAAAAGGCAATCCCCTTGGAATTGAGTCAGCCCGAGACCTAGTTCGCGTCAATGCGAATTTCATCAACCGCCAAAAAGGAGCGGGGACCCGGATCCTTTTTGATCTCTTATTGGAGGAAGGGTGCCTGACACCAGACGATATTAACGGGTATGACCGCGAAATGTTTTCGCATTTAGCAGTGGCAGAAGTAAAAGGGGACTCTCACGGGGCTGGTCTTGGGATCTATCCGGCCGCAAAGGCGATGGACCTCGACTTTGTTCCTGTCGCAGATGAGGAATATGATTTGCTGATGACAAGAAGTTTTTATGAAAGTGAAAGCGGCCAACTGCTGCTAGCGATAATCCAATCAACCGACTTCAAAGAGCAGGTTAAAAAAATTGGCGGATACCAAGTGGTCGAAAATGCAGAGCCTAAGTGCTTGGATGTAGAGGTGTAATCAGGATGATGTATGAAATCTCAAAGGAACCGATCGATATTCAAACGGTAATTGATAAGGTTGTAAAGCGCAATGCTGGTGCGATTACAACGTTTATTGGCACGGTTCGGGAATTAACAAAGGGTAAAAAAACATTGTATTTAATCTATGAAGCGTACGAAGCGATGGCGGTCAAGAAACTGGCGCAAATCGGCCAGGAAATCGAACAGCGCTGGGAGGGTTCATGCGTAGCCATTACCCACCGAGTGGGTCGTTTAGATATCACCGATGTGGCCGTTGTGATTGCTGTTTCGACGCCGCACCGTGCGGATGCCTATGATGCCAACCGTTATGCAATTGAACGGATTAAAGAAATTGTCCCGATTTGGAAGAAAGAGCACTGGGAAGAAGGCGAAGCGTGGATAGGCAATCAGCGCGAAACAGTAGCCTATCCGAGCGGCAAACCGGAGGAGGGTGACCTAAATGAATAAAGTGTTGTTTTTTGCCCATTTACGTGACGCGGTCGGCGAAGAGTTTCTTTCTGTCGAGGCGAGTGGAAAAACGGTGGCAGAATTAAAAGCGGAATTAGCAGCTAAATACAACCTGCCCAACATGGACACCGTAATGACGGCCGTCAATGAAGAGTTTGCTGCGAACGATGAAGTGATCCAGTCTAGTGATGAAATCGCCTTTATTCCGCCAGTAAGCGGGGGCTGATTGTCCTAATTGGCGGAGGAATCCTTGTATCCGCAAGTAAAACAATGAATCCTCAAATAAAAAGAATCGATTCGCAATAAAACCAATGAGTCCGCAAATGAAATGGGAAAATTCGCAAATAGCTCGCCGTTTGGCGAGTTTTCTTTTAGAAAGGGGATAAGGTATGAACGAACGTTATTCACGGCAGGTCCTCTTTTCAGGGGTCGGCACAGATGGACAAGCAAAGATTGGCAGCAAGCATGTCCTGATTATCGGCGCGGGGGCGTTAGGGTCAGGAAGTGCAGAGGTGCTGGCCCGAGCCGGTGTCGGCAAGATTACGATTATTGACCGAGATTATGTAGAGGCCAGCAACCTGCAGCGCCAGCAGCTCTATACAGAAGAGGATGTCGCCGAGAAACTTCCAAAGGCAGCAGCGGCCGAAAAACGGTTGCGTACGATTAACTCGGCTGTGGAAGTGGTTTCGATCATTGGCGACGCCACGCCAGCATTGCTGGAGGAATTAGTTCCTGGCGTCGATGTGATGATGGATGCGACAGATAACTTCGAAACCCGGATGGCGATGAATGATGTCTCACAAAAGTACCAGGTTCCGTGGATTTATGGGGCCTGTGTCGGCAGTTTTGGGATGACGTTTTCGATCATTCCTGGGAAAACCCCATGTCTGAATTGCCTGTTGCGCTCAATCCCACTCCAAGGGATGACCTGCGATA
Organism: Bacillus sp. sid0103; assembly: GCF_019219025.1. The sequence continues at coordinate 138,301 of NZ_JAHUWN010000005.1, forward strand.
CAGGCGGGATTATTTCACCAGCCGTCCAAATGGTAATTGCCCATCAAACTGCGGAGGCACTCAAGATGTTGGTCGAGGATTGGGACGCGGTCCGTACTTCTTTTGTCAGCTTTGATCTTTGGAGAAACCAGTATACTAGTTTAAAAATGACAAAAGCAAAGTTCGCCGGCTGCTTGTCGTGCGGCGAGGAGCGCACCTATCCGTATCTCGATCAGGAAAATAGGACGAAAACGACAGTGTTGTGCGGCCGCGACACTGTGCAAATCCGCCCATCGTCTCCTGGTGAGATTTCGTTAGAACGCCTCGCAAGTCAGCTTAGCTCACTCGGATATGCGGTAAAGGGCAACCCATATCTAGTGTCTGTCGAGATGGGCGCAGAGCGGATGGTTATTTTCCAAGACGGCCGTGCTCTCATTCACGGCACCAAGGATTTAACCCATGCAAAGGCTGTTTACCAGCGTATTCTAGGATAGTTTAAGCCGGTACCGTAAATGGTGCGGTTTTTTTGCCAAGGCTATTTTCGCATAGATTGTTGTTTTTCGTTTCATTTCGTCGACCCGTATAAGTAGATGCTTCGTGGCATTTTTATAAGAATAGTTGCGAAAATTGCCTAGAAACATAGTAAATGACCCTCATTAAGATCCAATAGCAATAAAGTTTACGAAAAGAGCCTTTGCCAATAATCGACGTGTTTCACGTGAAACAATGGAAATCCTGTCGAAGTGTTTGCCACTCGAAAAAAGGGTCATACTCATGTAGAATAGAAACGAGACTGAAATTAGAGGTGCTTGACAAGTGAATATATCTGTCCAAAAACTATTAGCGAAAATAGAAGAGGAATTGAAGTTGGCAAAAAGCAGCGCAAAGGAAGAAAGTTTGCGGGAAAAGGTATACTCTATTAAAATATTGTGCGAGCTTCTGCTAGACGAAAAGCCCGCACTGAAAAACGAGGTTCCAGTCACACCCATGCCTGCCGTTCAGCCTGCTATCTCGTACCAGGCCTTTCAACAGCCTGTGATGAACCAACCGCTGATCCAACAACCAGCAGCACAACTGCAGCAACCGAAAAAACTTGACATGGAAGACGAAGCGAATGGGGATTCCTTATTTGATTTTTAATAAAAGGCTATGTTAATGCTCATAGATGATTCAACCACTATGTTGAATGGAGCGGAAATCAACAGACTAGTTTAAAGTGCACAATAAAAAAAGGGGGATATTTTTACATGAAAACTTTTATCATCGTAGGTGCCATCAATGCCTTTATGGCGGTTGCACTTGGGGCCTTTGGTGCCCATGGATTAAAAGATAAACTAGATGCACATTATTTGGATATTTGGAAAACGGGTGTTACCTATCAAATGTTCCACGCAATCGGGATTTTGGTAGTGGGTCTCCTAATTGACAAGGTTGCAGCTGCCAGCCCGCAATTCACCTGGTCCGGATGGCTTATGCTGGCGGGAATTATTTTATTCAGTGGCAGTCTGTATGTGCTTAGCTTAACTAAGATAGGCATTCTAGGAGCAATCACTCCGATTGGCGGGGTCTGTTTCTTAGCCGCATGGATCCTGATGATAGTTGGAGCGGTGAAACATCTGTAATCGAAAGGAAGGCATTGGGGGGGCGCTCCCAATGTCTTTTTTATACATCTAAAAAATAAACACCAATTGATGGTCAATTGGTGTTTTCTTTAAATCGTTTATCTTGGCGGGTAAGTAGCTGGCGGGGCACTGCCATATGGATATTCATACTCGATTTCCTCTGGAAATTGAATGTAATCGACAGCAACCATTGGGATAAGCCAACGGGTCCCGGCTTGTGGGTCGCTTAAGATCACATGGTCTCTTCCTGCCGCTTCAATAATCCCTTTAAATTCTTTCGCATTCCATTGATTATTGCCCTCAAAGGTGGCAAACACACTGGCCATTTTTCCTTTATTTAAGCGTAAAATATTTTCGATGTAGGACTGCTCAATTGGCAGCTGGCCCGGAGCCATCCCTGCAGGCGCGCCTGCTGCTGACCCGGAAAAGGCTGGTGGGGATTGTGGGAATCCTTGTGCTCCAGGTGCTGGATAAAAACTTTGCCCGGCCCCAGGCATCCCTTGGGTTCGCTGCTGTTGCCCTGCGTCTCCGGAATAAGGCTGAAATCCCTGTGGATTGTAGTATTGATTCATCTTTTTCCCTCCTCAAAAGTGAATAAAACGAGTGGCCCAACAAACTATTCATACTCCCTTCATCCCAAATATGTTCCAATGGTGGAAAATAAACTGTTTTGCTTTTGGGAGTAGTGGAGTTTTTTCTAAGACTCGCTGTTTAAATAGTATGAGCACAAGGGGCGGAATATGACTAGCTAATAAGGGAGAATTAGCAAAAAAGTCCCCAGCCGAAGCTGGAGACTTTTTGAATGTTAAAGTTGATCTACGTTCCAGGCGCTTGACTCCTGCGGGAAAAGCGCGTCAAGGAAGACCCCGCAGGTGCTAGATCCAAGGAGGCTCCCGGACCGCGGGAGCGTCTGGAACCGAAATCAACTGCCCAAGTTTAACAATTACACATGAAGGAAACTAGCCACACGTTCTTCCTCTAAGATGTTACCAACAAAGAACGAACCGAATTCTCCGTATCTAGCACTAACTTCATCAAAACGCATTTCATAAACAAGCTTTTTAAACTGAAGGACTTCGTCGGCAAACAGGGTTACGCCCCATTCATAATCGTCAAAGCCAACAGAACCAGTGATGATTTGCTTTACTTTTCCAGCATATGTACGACCAATCATTCCGTGGCTGCGCATTAAATTTTTACGTTCTTCCATCGGCAACATATACCAGTTATCGTTACCCTCTCGTTTCTTATCCATTGGATAGAAGCAGACATGCTTTGCTTTCGGCAATGTTGGATATAAACGGGCTAAAATTTGTGGATTTTGGTATGGGTCCTCACCCGCAGGTAAGTAGTTACTTAGCTCCACAACCGACACGTAAGAATGGGCAGGCACTGTGAATTCAGCTAATCTTGTTTTATTGAATTCGGTTTCAATTTGGTTCAGTTCTTCCATCGTTGGACGCAGAATCATCATCATAAAATCTGCTTTTTGACCAACAATTGTATATAAAGCATGGCTGCCTTCTTTACGTTCCTGTGTGGCATTCCACTTCTCAACTAGACTTAAAAACTCATGGATGGCGGCTTGGCGCTCATCACTAGGGAGCATTTTCCAAGTTGTCCAATCAACGGTACGGAAATCATGGAGGCAATACCAGCCATCAAGCGTTACTGCTGCTTCACTCATTATAATCACTCCTAAATAATCATTCTTCTTATTGACAATCTTTACTATAACATAGTTTGACCCAGTGGCGCGCGAATAAACCTTCCTAAACAAACCAATGGATATTTTTAATGAAAAAAGTAAATAGTAAAACCTAGAGTGCAATTTTTTGAAAACATAAACTTTTTTATGAAAACGTTTATCTGTGAGTGTTATCATTGAAATTTAAAAAAGGTTAAGTATGCTAATGAAGTAGGTTTATTAAGGGAGGATTTAGTTGTGAGTGATTTATTTGAAGGATTAAAGCAAAAAATTTCTGGTCGTGATTTGCGAATTGTTTTTCCAGAAGGATTAGACGAGCGGATTGTCAGAGCTTGTAGCCGTTTGGCAACGGAAAAATTAATGACACCGATTTTGATTGGCAATATCGAGCAAGTGCAGGCGAAAGCAGCAGAGCTTGGTGTTTCCTTAGATGATGCAGAAATTTATGATCCTGCTAGCTATGCGGGCATGGACGAGCTTGTGTCTGCCTTTGTTGACCGCCGCAAAGGGAAAGTATCCGAAGAGGATGCACGCAAAATTTTGCTTGATGGAAACTACTTTGGCACGATGCTTGTTTATTTAAATAAAGCACACGGCCTTGTCAGCGGTGCAGCTCACTCCACTGCGGATACAGTGCGCCCTGCCTTGCAGATCATTAAGACAAAAGAAGGCGTGAAGAAAACGTCGGGTGTATTCATCATGGTTCGTGAGGATGAAAAGTATGTGTTCGCCGATTGTGCGATTAATATTGCACCAGACAGCAATGATTTAGCCGAAATTGCCATTGAAAGTGCGAAAACAGCTCATATGTTTGATATGGAACCGCGCATTGCGATGCTCAGCTTTTCGACGAAGGGTTCGGCAAAGTCGCCCGAAACAGAGCGTGTGGCTGAGGCAGTGGCAGAAGCGAAGCGTCGTGAACCATCCCTTGTTTTAGATGGAGAATTCCAGTTTGATGCAGCCTTTGTTCCATCTGTGGCAAAAAGTAAGGCACCAGACTCACCGCTTCAAGGTGATGCCAACGTCTTTATTTTTCCTAGCCTTGAAGCAGGCAACATCGGCTACAAAATTGCACAGCGTTTAGGCAACTTTGAAGCCGTTGGACCGATCCTGCAAGGCTTAAATGCGCCGGTAAATGATTTATCACGCGGCTGTAATGAAGAAGACGTCTACAAGCTGGCGTTAATTACGGCAGCACAAGGAATATAAGAGTTTGGGAGGGCCGGTCCATTGTTGTGGTGGACTGGCCTATTTTGGTTTAATTTTTCAAAAACACATTATTATACTAGCGTTTTGCAAAATTATCATGATTTTCGTAAATAAAGTATTATACTTTGTATAATAACCACCGAAATCTGTATAATTTCTAGTGAAAATCCTATCAATTCAGTAAGGAGCCACCCAAATGGAAGGATTACTGCGTCAGCCGCAATGGCGAATCATTGATCAATCAGCAGCGGGCATTCATTTTCAAGCGTTGCAATCGTTTGGAACCGATGATACCCTCTGTGCCTCAGTCGGGTCGGGTCAAGCACCTGCCACAGCGAGAACATGGGTTCACCATAATACTATCGTCCTCGGCATCCAGGATACCAAATTGCCATTTTTACAAGCAGGGATTGACTTCCTGCAGGCGCAAGGCTATCAGACAATTGTCAGAAACTCCGGCGGTCTCGCTGTCGTCCTCGATGAAGGGGTCCTCAATATTTCATTAATTTTTCCTGAAGCGGAAAAAGGGATCGATATTAATCGTGGCTATGAGGCGATGTGGCAGCTCATACAGAATATGTTTGCTGATTTTCCGCACGAGATTGAGGCGCGAGAAATTGTCGGTTCTTATTGCCCGGGAAGTTACGACCTGAGCATTGCAGGGAAAAAGTTTGCCGGTATCTCCCAACGCCGCCTAAAAAGAGGAGTTGCTGTCCAGATTTATCTATGTGTGAATGGCAGTGGCGCGCAACGGGCCGAGCTAGTTAAGGAATTTTACAAACTAGCAAAACAAGATGAAGAGACCAAATTTGCTTATCCGGAAATTGTCCCCGAAGTCATGGCCTCGCTCGCGGAAATGCTCGGGACGGAGCTCACCATCTCCGACGTGATGCTTCGTCTATTAAACCAGTTAAAGGAGAGTAGCGAGCTATTATATGCCGGCCCATTAAACGAGTACGAACTGGAGCTGTTTCCAGGTTATTATCAGCGGGTGATTGATCGCAATGAAAGAATCGCCGCCATGTAAAAAGCCGCAAATCCCATTGGAGTGGATTTACGGCTTTTTTTTCAAAGAGATGTTGCGCTTATGCTCTTCTCCCATGCTTTCAATAAGTTTACTGTCTAGCTACAGCACCTAGGGGCTCGGGGTCATAGCCCAATCCGTCATGAAGGTTAAAAAAACAACCTTCATGACGGCTCGTTTTATGCCTGTCGCCCCTAAGCAAGGCGCTTCCGCTTTCTTTTACTCAGCTACTTTCTCTAAATTCCCATTTCGGTCCATTTTGAATTTAGTAGCTGGTCTTTCTTCTTCTTCAAATAAAACAAGCTTTCGGGCACGGTTCATGATCTTCATTAAGGTCTCGTAATCTTCTTGAATGGTCTCAGTGTTTTGCTCTAGACCTTCAATTTTCGCAGCCATTTCTTCATTTTGTCGTCTTAATTCTGCCATTTCTCTTTTTAATCTTTCATTCTCACTTTTTAATGCTTCATTTTGCAGATTGGAATGATGAAAGTTTTGCAAGTAAGTAATGACGGAATCAAGTGAAAGTCCTCCGGTATTTGCTGGGCGGTACGTTTGGACTGGTCTTTGAACCTGTGCCTGTGCTTGAACCTGTGCCTGTGCTTGAACGGGCGCTTGTGATTGTAACGATGCAGCAGGATTTACATATGTTTCCTCCGCTATCTCTGCCGTCATATCTGGCATGTCAAAAGTCGTTTCTAGCGGCATCTCCACTTGTAATGGATCAAACTCCGCCGGAGATGCGAGCGGTGGACTATATAGCAGCTTTTTCTTGCCGCCTTGCTCTTTTCCTAACACTCTTTGTCTTTGTTTTCGTTGCTTTTTCGCTAATTGCAATGCTTTTTCGTAGCGGTGGCGGACGACGGCATTCCATCTGAACCCACACGCCGCAGAAGTACGATTTAGTTTATCGCCTACCTCTTCAAATGCATTTAGCTGCGTGCTTCCTTCTCTTACATGCCTTAGAACAGTTTCGGCTAAAAGTAAATCATTTTCATCTGTCCATGCATCTTGACGAACTTTCATATGTTCAACTCCCTTGTCTCGTTTTTGGATGAACCCGCCATTGCTTCTTGACGAGTTTTTAAAAGTTCTAGTCTTAGGATGGACAAGTTTAAGAACCTTTATACCAAAATGGTTGCAAGGATAGTAGATTTTTTTAACGAGTTTAGTAAAGATTGCAACTTGCATTCGAAAGCAAGAAAATGTAAAATACCAGAGGAGTTAATCGGATGTTTTAAGCTATCCAAGCTGGATAAAATATAGATATAGATTGTAACCAAAGAAAGGGTTGTCTTACATGTCCAATGAATTTCGCGTTTGCGATGATTGTCAGGCCGTGAATTTAAAGACATTGATCCCTCGGTTGAAAGAACTCGATCCGGCTGCCGAAGTTAAAATTGGCTGCCAATCCTATTGCGGGCCTGGCCGGAAAAAGACCTTCGCCTTCGTTAATAACCGCCCCGTCGCGGCATTAACAGAAGAGGAATTAATGGAAAAAGTGAATAAGAAGATAAAATAGTCACCTCGGTCCCATGAACTCAGGTGATTTATTTTTCCCGTTCATGTCGAAAAATCGTGTAGAATTTTGCTGAAAATAGGGTGGTTTTTGGGATATAATAGAAATTATCAATACAACGGGCATGAAGCTCTTAAGCGCCAGGAGCAAGTTTACGAGGAAGAGGGAAGTCTATGACATATTCGACGGAAAAACTTAGTGAAGAAAAAGTGTTTAAAGACCCCGTCCATCGCTACGTCCACGTACGTGACCTGGCCATCTGGGATTTAATCGGCACAAAAGAGTTTCAGCGCTTGCGCCGCATCAAACAGCTCGGAACGACATTTTTAACCTTTCATGGTGCAGAACACAGCCGTTTCAACCATTCTCTAGGTGTCTATGAAATTGTCCGCCGTATCATTGATGATGTGTTTGCGGGGAGACCGGAGTGGAATGATGACGATCGCTTGCTAACCCTATGTGCGGCCTTGCTTCACGACCTTGGCCATGGTCCATTCTCCCATTCTTTTGAAAAAGTATTTGATTTCGATCATGAGGAGTTTACTCGGAAGATCATTTTGGGAAACACAGAGGTAAATAAGGTTCTCTTGCGGGTAGGTCCTGATTTTCCTGCAAAAGTAGCCGAAGTGATTGCAAAAACATCGGAGAAAAAGCTCGTCGTCAGTATGATTTCCAGTCAAATTGATGCCGACCGGATGGATTATTTGCAGCGCGATGCCTATTTTACCGGCGTCAGCTACGGTCAGTTTGATATGGAACGCATCCTTAGGGTAATGCGGCCGCGTGAAGATCAGGTGGTCATTAAGAAGAGCGGCATGCATGCGGTTGAAGATTATATTATGAGCCGCTACCAGATGTATTGGCAGGTTTATTTCCATCCAGTGTCGCGCAGTGCAGAGGTTATCTTGACAAAAATCCTCCACCGCGCCAAGCAGTTGTTTGAGGAAAACTATTCTTTTAAGTATGAACCGATCCACTTTACCTCCATTTTCACTGAAAAAGTAACCTTAGAAGACTATTTAAAATTAGATGAATCAGTGATTTTATATTATTTTCAAATTTGGCAGGAAGAAACAGACCCTGTTTTAAGCGATCTCTGCCGGCGGTTTGTCAATCGCAATCTATTCAAGTTTGCTGAATTTGACCCAGCGAAAGAATACAAGAAGCTCGCTGAACTAGGTTCATTATTTAAAAAGGCAGGGTTGGATCCTGAATACTATTTGGTGGTCGATTCCTCGTCAGATTTGCCGTATGATTTCTATCGTCCCGGTGAAGAGGAGGAGCGGCTCCCGATTCATTTGCTGATGAGTAATGGGGAATTGAAGGAACTTTCTCGAGAATCTGAGATTGTGGATGCGATTTCGGGGAAAAGAAGGACGGACCACAAGCTCTATTACCCCGCTGATTTTCTTCTTGATGACTCGGTTAAAAAGAATGTGAAGAGGCAAATCCGTGCTCTTTTAGAGTTATAGCACGATTGGTGCCTGACACCCAATAATGATCTGTTGAGATGGAGTAGGAGATGACGAACGTTGTTAAATGATCATGCGAAGCTGATGCAGGCGGTTATGGTTTCCGGTGAGATTATCGGACGGAAGAAGCTGCAAAAGATGATATATATTGCGAAAAAGGTGGCATTTCCCTTTCAGGAGCGGTTCCAGTTTCATTTTTATGGCCCCTACTCAGAGGAATTGACATTACGGGTTGAGGAGCTCTGCAATATGGGATTTCTCAATGAGGTGAAGGAGAAAAAGGGCGGGTATTACCAATACCGCTACACTCTAACGGAGCCAGGGAAAGAGTTTTTGAGTTTAAATGAGGTTGAGATGCCGTTTTTACAGGATTGCCTGGTTGACATGAATGAGCAGAATGCTAGATTCTTGGAGTTGGTTTCGACGGTTTTATATTTTGATAATCTTTCAAAAGAAGAAGTGACCAACAAGGTCTTTACGTTAAAGGCAAGCCAGCGCTATACGGAGTCGGAAATTGACGAGGCCTATCAATATATCGAATCGTTAAAGGCGAAAATACAATAATGGATTTGAAAACACCGTTTGGACCGCTGCGTGCGCAGGGCTGGGCGGTGTTTTTTGTTGTGTTCTTCAGAGGTTGTCGGGTTCCGAAAGACACTTTTCCAGTTAGTATGAGGAGTTTGTCCATCGGAGGAGGTTCGAAAGACATTTTTCCGGTAAGCATGAGGATTTTTATCCATCGGTGGGGATCCGAAAGACATATCAACTGGTTCCAAGTGAAAGTTTGTCATTGAAGTTACTAAATTTTCAGATAAATTAATACTCTTTTGGTTAGTGATTTGTTATGATTTGGGTAATGAGGTAAAAATGATCATACTCGAGGAGGGCGCTCGCAATGACAGGAACGATTGCAGTCATAATGGTATTTGGAATTCCGATTACCGCCATCATCACCGGCCATTTTCAAAAGCAGTCAAAAATCAAGGCCAAGATGCTGAAGGATGAGCTGGAGCTCGAAAAACTCAAACACATCAATTACTTAGCAGAAACCGAAAAAATGAAACTCGAACTCGAAAAACTAAAACTCGGCAACTCCAAAGACGAGATCAAATTTTTGTCATAAAAAAGGTGTCAGGCACCATGTGAATTTTTCACATGGTGCCTGACACCACTATCACTATCACTTCTACTACCACTACCTTTATTGATCGCTTTTTCGTACCCCTGCGATTCCAAGGTGGTTTTTGCTCATTTCTTCGATCATGACGTGGATGGCTTCTTTTGGAGCCCCTGTTGTTTCGCTGACTGCTTCGGTTACTTTTGTGACAAGGTCACGCTTTTGTTCGTCTGTTCTGCCTTCAAGCATTTTTACGGTAACGTAGGGCATGTTTTTTTCCTCCTATATATCACTTCGGCTTTTCTCTGATAGTGTTCCATAATTTGACGAAAAGTGCAATAACCGATGACACTTTTGATTTTCTTTTTTGAAACGATTTCATGTATACTAAAAGGAATATAGATAGATGACAACGGAGTCTGTGTGCAGCCAAAGTGTGCCATCCGTTGGAGATGGAAGGAGATATGGTGTTGGAAAATTTCAGTTTTCTTGCCTATCCGTTAAGTATGATTCCTTATCTGGCGATTACCCTGATGATTGCCTTTACGTTTCATGAGTTTGCCCACGCCTTTGTTGCCTATAAATTCGGTGACATGACCGCGAAAAACCAAGGTCGGTTGACGTTAAATCCGATTAAACACCTAGATCCGATTGGAACGATTTTAATTTTTATCGCCGGCTTCGGCTGGGCCCGTCCGGTACCGGTTAATCGCTTTTTCTTTAAAAAGCCCCGTCTCGCAGGCATTCTCGTTTCTGTTGCCGGGCCGCTTAGCAACCTAATCTTAGCTTCACTCGGCTTTATTGTTGCGTTTGGGCTAAACCGTTTCGGTGCCGCAGCGCCCGAAAGTTTTTACACTTTTCTTGAAATCTTTATCCGGCTTAATATTGTACTGTTTATCTTTAATCTGCTGCCATTCCCACCGCTTGATGGATACCGGATTATTGAGGATTTAGCGCCGACGCATATTCGTGCGAAAATGACCCAATATGAACAGTATGGTGGATTAATCTTTTTAATTTTAGTTTTTACCCCGCTCGATAACTATACGATTGAACCGATTTTTGCGGTGGTCATTCCGTGGGTATGGGATGGGTTAAGTCAATTCTTCAGTATGTTGGTTTATTAGGAGGTTTCGTTTCAATGGAGGAAAATAAGAAGAAACTTGGTTTTAATATCATCAAAAGTGATCCAACTGATGGTCATAAAGGTTATGGAAAAGGAGCCTTAAGTCTTGATAATGTTTCGCCTGTCATCATTGATGTCGATGCCGGGGAAGCAGAGATTGATGTCGGCGCCATGCATGCTCGCAGCGCCGTTGAAAAAGGGATTAAATTTTTGAAAAATCAAGAAGAGGTTCCGAATGGGAAACCGTATTGGCTTGTGTGGGTTACGATTGACCGCAAGCAAGAAGGACCGTACTATGCGGGCGTTACGGCCTGCTTCATGACCGTCGACCGGGAAATCCGGCGCGGCTTCAAATCCTTGCCTGAGCACGTTAACCGCATGGATAAGTCGCTGAAGCGTCATATCATTGTCGACGATATGGATGAGAATTCGAAAAAGGTCTTAGCAGAATTCTTACGCAATCATAATGAAGTTTTGTGGAACAACTCAACGGATGAACTCAAACGAGGTTTACTTGCTCAGTAAAATAAATGCTTGTAATTTTTTTGAAAATTATAGTATCATATTCTTTGTTAAAACAATGTAAAACTAGGACAAGAAAAGCTCCGGAGATTTTTCCGGAGCTTTTCTATTTCAATAAAACACTTATATCTGTCTAGCTCCAGCGCCTAGGGGCTCGAAGGTCTACAGCCCCTTGGTCAAGGCGCTTCCGCTTTTCTGTCTAACTCCATGGCATTATTTTCTTATACCAAGGAAGTTTTTTGTCGCCCTTATGTTTTTCAGGTACAGATTCATGATTTTTTAGGTGTTCAGTGCAATATTCGGTTGGTTCGGTGCCAGTCACGAAATAGGTGAAGCGGCGCACCGGGCAATCCTTTGTCGCCAGTTTGCCATTTGTTGGATCAACATAGACCCCAGTAACCCCTTCCTTCGGCGCCTTAAACGCCTTGACGGGCTTGCCTTTTAAGGCCTCTTCCATGAAATTTGCCCAGATATTCTTCGCGTACGTTTTTTCCGCAACGAGTTCAATAGGTTTTCCCATATCATATCCTGCCCAGACGGCGGTCACCAGCTGCGGGGAGTAGCCAATCATCCAGCTGTCGGTTTCAGTCGAGCCAGATTTCCCTGCATATGGCCGGGTAATATCGTTGATGACCGTGCTGCCTGTTACCTTCGCATAGCCGTTTAGCTTTGGATCGAAAATCCCCGTCATCATTTGCGTCATCACATACGCCTTAGCTGGGTCTAACACCTTCTCGTTTTCCTCTTGTTTTTCATAGATCACGTTGCCGTTGTAATCTTCTACTCTCGTAATTAAGGTGGGACTAACTTTTTTCCCGCCATTAGCCAACAGACTGTAGGCATTCGCCATTTCAATGACGCGGACACCGGAAGTCCCCAATGCCAGGGACGGGACATGCGCCATTTTGGATGAAAGCCCGAATTTCTTCGCCGTTTCAATTAATGTATCTTCTCCTAAAAATAAATGCGTTTTGACGGCATAAATATTATCTGAAACAGCGAGCGCCTGGGCGAGAGTGATTTCACCGTCCGCATACTTATTGTTAAAGTTATGCGGTGTATAGTCAGGCTGGCCATCATCAAAATGGAAGGTCGTAAATTCACTGCGCATCGTTGAGGATGGCGTAAAGCCTTGCTCGAGTGCCGCGTAGTAAAGGAGCGGCTTGATGGTCGAACCAGGCTGCCTAATCGCCTGTACAGCACGGTTAAACGGACTTTTTTCATAGTCGCGGCCGCCGACCATCGCTTTAACATAGCCGTTTTTCGGGTCCATAGCGACAAGGCCGACTTGAATTTCCGATAAATTCGCTACATATTTATGAACCTGGCTTTCCGCCGCCTCCTGCTGTTTGCGGTTAAGAGTGGTATAGACTTTTAAACCGCCAAGGGCAATCGTGCGGTCATCTAAATGTAATTGATTTTTTAAGGCATTTCTGACCGCATCCTGAAAATAGGGAGCAACCTTCACCTTTTGCTTATTGTGACTGCCCACAATGGTCACAGGCCGCATGGCGGCATCGATGGCTTCCTTTTTCGTGATGTAATGATTGGTCACCATGCTTTTTAGAATAATCGCTTGGCGGCTTTTGGCATGCTCCATTGAGGCAAGCGGGGAGTATATGCCCGGTCCTTTTGGAATTCCTGCCAGCATACTTGCTTCGGCAAGAGTTAAATCCGCTGCTTTTTTTCCAAAATAATATTGGCTGGCTGCCTCCACACCATAGGCACCGTTGCCATAATAAATAGTATTTAAATAGCCTTCAAGAATTTCTTTCTTGGAATAATTCATCTCGATGCGGATCGTATAAAAAGCCTCGTGCAGTTTCCGCGTCCAGGTTTTGTCATGTTCGAGAAATAGATTTCGCGCATACTGCTGCGTGATGGTGCTCGCGCCCTGGACCTTCGCAAAGGCTTGAACATCCGCCAACACAGCCCCGGCAATCCGCTTAAAATCAAAGCCATGGTGCTCGTAAAAGTTTTTATCTTCAATCGAGATGGTCGCATCGACCAGCTCTGGAGAAATATCTTTTAAACGGCTCCAATACCGTTTTTGGCCACTATTACTCTCGCCAATCAATGTCCCGTCATCTGCGAATAATAGGGTCGATTGCGGAACAGCGAGCGGTGGTGCCCCCAAAATTTTTGCATAGGCAAGAATTCCAAGGAAGAGAATAAGCATACAAACCATGCCTATCAAACTGATGATAATAACTGCGCGCAAATATTTAATCGTCTTCCTAAACCCTTGATCAGTCATGATTTCCATGATGTTCACCACCCCTTTTGAAAAGCGGAGGCGCCTTCGGACCAAGCACAGCTTGTTCCTGCGATGACCATTCTAAGGAGCTTTCCTTAGTGGTCAGCCCCGGGAAGCGCTGGAGAGCCTGGCGGTGAAGTCGTTCTTTGACTTCATCGAAAGGATCGAAGCGACCTCGAGGGGCTAGGCGCTGCAGCTAGCCTCGTTTTTCCAGTTTTTAAAAAAATAGATAGTAATAGTATTGAAAAAATAGAGCCATTTTAAACATTTATTGGTTTATTTATTTAAATTTTGCTAGACTTTTTCTTGTGTTTGTAATTCAATGGTTTGGGTACTATAAAAAGAAAAGCGGAAGTTCCTGTGCGTTGGGCACTGGGGCGGGACAGTTTTTTTGAAAATGAGAGTTGAAAGGAAGATGTAAGCATGTCAATTTGGTTTACCGAAAAGCAAACCGAAAATTTTGGAATCACGATGAAAGTAAATAAAACCTTACATACAGAGCAAACAGAGTTCCAAAAGTTAGATATGATTGAAACAGAAGAGTGGGGCAACATGCTTCTTTTAGACGACATGGTCATGACATCTGTCCGCGATGAGTTTGTTTACCACGAAATGGTGGCGCACGTTCCGTTATTTACGCACCCAAATCCTGAGAATGTCCTAGTTGTTGGCGGCGGCGATGGCGGCGTAATTCGCGAGGTTTTAAAGCATCCAAGCGTGAAAAAAGCAACGCTTGTTGATATTGATGGCAAAGTAATCGAGTATTCAAAGAAATTTCTTCCAGAGATTGCAGGCATGCTGGATGACCCGCGTGTCGATGTCCAAGTGGACGACGGCTTTATGCATATCGCAAACAGCGACAATGAGTATGACGTGATTATGGTTGATTCCACTGAGCCAGTCGGACCTGCTGTAAACCTCTTTACCAAAGGGTTCTACGCAGGGATTTCAAAAGCGTTGAAGGAAGATGGCATTTTTGTGGCGCAGTCCGATAATCCATGGTTCAAAGCGGATTTAATTCGTAACGTCCAACGCGATGTTCGCGAAATCTTCCCAATTACTCGTTTGTATGTTGCGAATATCCCGACCTATCCAAGCGGCTTGTGGGCATTCACGATCGGTTCCAAGAAGTACGATCCACTAACTGTAAGCGAAGACCGCTTCCATGAGATCGAAACAAAATACTACACAAAAGAGATTCACAAAGCAGCATTCGTCTTACCAAAATTTGTTGGGGATTTAGTGAAGTAAGAATATTTGTAAATAAAGTAGGTCTATGTGACCGAACTTGGGAAAAAAGAGCGGGCTCGGTAACATAGAGCGTTTCTAAGTGACTGAAGTCGAGAAAAAAGAGAGGGTTCGGTAACATAGAGAGGTTTTATGTGACCGAACTAGAGGAAAAAGAGAGGGTTCGGTAACGTAGGGAGGTTCTAAGTGACCGAAGTCGAGGAAAAAGAGAGGGTTCGGTAACATAAAGCGGTTTTATGTGACCGAACTTGGGAAAAAAGAGCTGGTTCAGTAACGTAGGGAGTTCTAAGTGACCGAGGTCGAGGAAAAAGAGAGGGTTCGGTAACATAGAGAGGTTTTATGTGACCGAAGTCGAGGAAAAAGAGAGGGTTCGGTAACATAGAGAGATTTTATGTGACCGAACATGGGAAAAAAGAGCTGGTTCGGTAACGTAGGGAGGTTCTAAGTGACCGAACTTGGGAAAAAAGAGCTGGTTCGGTAACGTAGGGAGTTCTATGTGACCGAAGTCGAGGAAAAAGAGCTGGTTCGGTAACATAGAGAGGTTCTAAGTGACCGAACTCGGGAAAAAAGAGAGGGTTCGGTAACATAGAGAGGTTCTAAGTGACCGAGGTCGAGGAAAAAGAGAGGGTTCGGTAACATAGAGAGGTTCTAAGTGACCGAAGTCGAGGAAAAAGAACGAATTCGGTAGCATAGAGCGATTTTATGTGACTGAAGTCGAGGAAAAAGAGAGGGTTCGGTAACATAGAGAGGTTCTAAGTGACCGAAGTCGAGGAAAAAAGAGAGGGCCCGGTAACATAGAGAGGTTCTAAATAACCGAACACTAGGAAAAGGGGCTTGGCGGTCGCCAATAGCTCCCTTTATAAGCGTTATTACATAGAGAGTGAGGGATACATAGATGCGTTTTGATGAGGCGTATTCAGGGAATGTGTTTATTAAGAGTCATCCGAATTTTGAGGAGAGTCAGGTTGTTTTGTACGGGATGCCGATGGATTGGACGGTTAGTTACCGCCCGGGTTCGCGATTTGGTCCGGCCCGCATCCGCGAGGTGTCGATCGGTTTAGAAGAATACAGCGCCTACCTTGACCGCGAGCTGGAAGAGGTTAAATACTTCGATGCCGGTGATATTCCGCTTCCATTCGGAAACCCGCAAAAGAGTATTGACATAATTGAAGACTTTGTCGATCAAGTCCTTGCAGCTGGCAAGTTCCCGCTTGGGATGGGCGGCGAGCATCTTGTTTCGTGGCCAGTGATGAAGGCTGTTTATAAAAAGTACCCGGATTTAGCAATTATCCATTTTGATGCGCACACTGATTTACGTGAGCAATATGAAGGCGAACCGTTATCGCACTCGACCCCGATCCGCAAGATTGCGGAACATATCGGGCCAAGTAACGTCTATTCGTTTGGGATACGTTCTGGAATGAAGGAAGAGTTCGAATGGGCGAAACAAAACGGGATGCATATTTCGAAGTTTGAAGTCCTCGAGCCGTTAAAAGAAATCCTGCCGACACTTGCTGGCCGTCCGGTCTATGTCACAATCGACATTGATGTTCTTGATCCAGCACATGCACCGGGCACAGGTACGGTGGATTGCGGCGGTATCACTTCTAAAGAATTACTTGCTTCCATTCATGAGATTGCCCGCTCCGAAGTGAAGGTAGTCGGCGGAGACCTTGTAGAGGTGGCGCCAATTTATGACCCATCAGAGCAAACGGCCAATACTGCAAGTAAGTTAATTCGTGAAATGCTGCTTGGCTGGGTGAAATAGATAGAAAAGCGGAAGCGCCTTGCCCAGGGGCGACAGGCATAAGACGAGGCGGCCAGAAGGTTGCTCTTTAATCTTCTTGACGGATTGGGTTATGACCCGAGCCCCTAGGCGTTGAAGCTAGACAATTCTCAAATAGTTGCCTGACCCATTAGGGCAGGCATTTTTTGATTTGTGGCCGAGCAATGTTTATAATAGAAAAAGTATGCATTAGAACAGAAACGTCAATTACTAGGACTAGAACCATTCCAAAGAGTGAAACTGAGTTCCTTTTTAAAAAAGAAAAAAGGGAAGTGCCATTAGGTTTGTCTACGACTGAAATTCCGATGAAAATTAATGTGAAAACGACAATTCATCAGCATGGGGGCAAGGAAGTCTATGAGTTGTCCCTGTTTGGCCGCTATCTTGAAAAAGATGGTGCTGTGTTTCTTAAGTATGAAGAGGTGCAGGATGAGGGCAATGTCCGGACAATTGTGAAGGTGGCTGGAGATGAGGCGCTGATTTTGCGCGGTGGTGCGGTGAAGATGCGCTTGCCGTTTCGCTTGCATAAAAAGCTGCGCGGCAGTTATGAAATGCCGTTTGGGTCTTTTGAGACGGTGACGCTGGCCAAGCGGATCGAGCATTCAGATGGCCTGATTGACATTCTTTATGATTTTTCGATGCAGGGGACGCCTGCCGGTACATACCATTTGGAAATTACCTTTCAGGAGGATAACAATGAACATAGTTGAACAAGTGCAAAGTAAGTTAAAAGAAGAGATTCGTGCGGCGGTGCTGAAAGCGGAACTGGCGTCGGAGGAGCAGATTCCGGATGTGATTTTAGAAACACCAAAGGAGAAGGCGCACGGCGATTATTCGACGAATATGGCGATGCAGCTGGCACGGGTCGCGAAGAAGGCACCGCGTGTGATTGCGGAGGCGTTAGTTGCAAATATCGACCGCTCGAAGGCATCGATTGAAAAAATTGAAATTGCAGGGCCAGGATTTATCAATTTTTATATGAATAATAGTTATTTAACCGAACTGATCCCAACGGTCCTAAATGCCGGGGAGAAGTACGGTGAGACGACGGTGGGCGGCCGTCAAAAGATTCAGGTCGAGTTTGTGTCGGCCAATCCAACAGGTGACTTGCACCTTGGGCATGCCCGCGGTGCGGCGGTTGGTGACTCGCTTTGTAATATTTTAGCGAAGGCCGGCTATGATGTTTCGCGTGAGTACTATATTAATGATGCTGGTAATCAGATTAATAATCTCGCATTGTCGGTGGAGGCGCGTTATTTCCAAGCACTTGGTTTGGATAAAGACATGCCGGAGGGTGGCTACCATGGCGCTGATATTATTGGTATTGGGAAAACCTTGGCTGAGGAATTTGGCGACAAGTATGTGCATGTTTCCGAGGAAGAGCGTCAGGAATTTTTCCGTGAGTACGGTTTAAAGTATGAAATGGCGAAGCTGAAGCAGGATCTTGAGGATTTCCGCGTTGGTTTTGATGTGTGGTACTCAGAGACGTCTCTTTATAAAAATGGAAAAATTGATGAGGCACTTGAGGCGCTTCGTGCGAGCGGTTATGTGTACGAGGAAGATGGTGCGACATGGCTTCGTTCAATGGATTTCGGCGATGATAAAAACCGCGTGTTGATTAAGCAGGATGGCTCTTACACGTATTTGACGCCGGATATTGCGTATCACAAGGACAAGCTGGATCGCGGTTTTGAAAAGTTGATTAACATTTGGGGTGCGGATCACCACGGCTATATTCCACGGATGAAGGCAGCGCTTCAGGCGTTAGGTTATGACCGTGATACCCTTGAGGTGGAAATCATTCAACTCGTTCATCTTTATAAGAACGGGGAAAAGATGAAGATGAGTAAGCGGACTGGTAAAGCGGTGACGATGCGTGATTTGGTTGATGAGGTCGGTCTCGATGCGACGCGTTATTTCTTTGCGATGCGCAGTTCGGATACGCATATGGATTTTGATTTGGATTTAGCGGTGTCGGAGTCGAATGAAAATCCGGTTTATTATGCTCATTATGCTCATGCACGGATTTCTAGTATCCTGCGTTCTGGAGAGGAGCAGGGTGTTCAGGTGACGGCTGATGCTGATTTTTCATTGGTGTCGTCGGAAAAGGAAATGGATTTATTGAAGAAGATTGGGGAGTTCCCGGCAGCTGTAGGGGAGGCCGCAGTAAAGCGCGTCCCTCACCGGATAACAAACTATATCTTTGATTTAGCGTCGACGTTCCACAGTTTTTATAATGCGGAAAAGGTGCTTGATCCTGATAATGTAGAGCGCACTAAGGCGCGCCTCGCGTTGGTGCGGGCGGTGCAAATTACCCTTCGCAATGCGCTTGCGTTGATTGGGGTTTCAGCTCCAGAAAAAATGTAGTGATGTTTGGGCTCTCTTACTTAGGTAAGGGGGCCTTTTTGGAGGTCGTTGTTGTGTGAATAGTATAAATTGTATAGGTTGGACAGTAAATTTTTTAAAGTTGACAATACATGGTCCAAGTGGACAGCAAGCTCATCAAAGCTGACGGTAAACCTCACAATTGGACAGTAAACCAAAAAAAGTCGACAGTAAATCTCAAATCTCGACAGTAACCAATTCCCCTCGCAAAATTTTCTCCTTTCCCTGCCTGTAAAAGTGCTCTATTTAGCTAACCTTGTCCATATAGATGAATATTAACAATGAAATGGCAAATACTAGTAGGGACTTTAACCAAGGGAGTGGATGAAACGAAATGAATGTGGGACGAGCCAAGGAAATTGTGGAATCTGCCGAGATGATTTATGTTACCTACGAGGGGACGCCAGTAATCATTCAACATGTCGATGAAGCGACACAGGTGGCGAGAATTTACTCAAGGAATGACCCGGATAATGAGCGTGACGTTCCGGTTTTACAGTTAATAGAGGAATAAAGAAGAGTCTTCGAGCTGATTCGAAGACTTTTTTCTATATCGTCAGGCGATATGCTTAAGAGTTTTCGAGCTGATTCGAAGACTCTTTTCCATATCGTCAGGCGATATGCTTAAGAGTTTTCGAGCTGATTCGAAGACTCTTTTCTATATCGTCAGGCGATATGCTTGTTTATTTCACCTCAACCGCCCCGCCGCTGATCCGTTTAAAGCCGCGGAGCCGACTTAGGTCCTCGATTAATTTCAGTGCTGCTTGATCCTTTGCTTTCGCCTCAATCATGAAATCAACATCCGCCCCGATTTCGCGCAGCATTTTTAAAAAAGGCGTGATAAATTCTGGGTCGACAAAGTCAGCATGGGAGCGGAATTCCTTCTCATTTTTAGGAGAGGAAATATGGACCTTCGGGATGTGGTGAGCATGGTCCCAAGTCCGGAAAATCCGTGGCAGCAGCTCCTCGAGAGAAGTCTCGGACAGATTGGCCATATGGTGATGGTAGTCGAACACAAACGGGATCGATTCCGTTTCACAGGCTGCTAACGTTTCTTCGGCATTGTACGTCTTATCGTCATTCTCTAAAGTCATTACCTGTTTAATCGGTGCAGGCAGTGCTGTTAAGTTTTGATGGAATCGCGGTAAGGTTTGCTGTTTATCACCATAGGCCCCGCCAATATGAATATTAATCAGTCCAACTTGCTCAAGGCCCATCGCTTCAAACATGCGATAATGGTAACGCATGTCGACCACGGCGTTTTCGGTAATCTTCGTTTGCGGCGAGGTAAACAGTGTGAACTGATTGGGATGGAAGCTGACGCGCAGGTTCTTCCGTTTTACGAGTTTGCCAATCTCCAGCCATTCTGAGCGAAAAGGGGTCACAAAGTCCCAGTTCACCTCTGGATGTGTCGCAAGCGGCACAATCGAACTCGATAAACGGTACAATTCGAGTTCATGAGCAATGTTGTAGTAGAGCATCCGCAGTGTATGATTTAAATTTTGCTTCGTCACTTTCAGCAATTTTTCCTCGCGCTCGGCGGGGCTTAGCCCCTGATAACGTGTAAACGTCAGTGTCTTGGCTGGAGAGGCGTCCCATAAGCTTATCGCGTGAGATACATAACCAAACCGAATCTTCATAAAAATAACTCCTTTTATAAAAGGCTTTGTTAAGACTCATTGTTGATTGGAGCGGGAAGACGCGAGACTCCGGCGGGAAAAGTGGGTCAAAGGAGACCACACAGCCACAGGAGTGCCGAGGAGGCTCTCGGACCGCCCGCGGAAAGCGACAAGCCAGATGAACAGAGCCTTATAAAAAATAGGAAACAAGCCCAGCGATGCCTTCTTTAAATGAGCGAATCAGGTTCGGTCTGTTAAGGACCGCTAATGTCAGTGGAGCAGAGTCCCTAATGTCTTTCTCGAGAATCTCCTTCAGGCGGTGAATAAAGGCCTTGTCATAAATATAGCAGTTGATTTCTTTGTTTAAATACATGCTTCTTTTATCAAAATTGGCGGTGCCGATATCACAGATTTTGTCATCAATCATGAGTGTTTTGGCGTGATAGAACCCTTTTTTATATTGATAAACGTTTGCACCCGCCTGAATCAACTTACGTAAGTAGCGGAACGACCCTTCTTGGACAAGCAAATGGTCAGCAGCATAGGGGACGATTACCGAGATATGCACGCCGCGCTTTAAGGCAGCCAGTAACGCCGCTAATATTTTTTGACAAGGGATAAAATAGGGCGTGCCAATGATCATCGATTCGTCTGCTTGTTGAATCAGCTTCAAATAATTATCCTCTAACTGCTGGGCTTCTGTCGGAACAAAACGGTGTCGGATCTGACCGTCAGCCAAGACCGGAAAATAGGACGGATCTTCGAAAAGGTCCTCGCCGCCATACTCGTGCCAGTCTGTCAAAAACTCCGTTTGCAAATAGTTAACGCTACGGCCGGTGATTTTCAGATGGTAATCGCGCCAAATCCCTAAAGAAGGCTCTTCATCGATATATTCCTTTCCGACGTTAAATCCGCCGAGATAGCCAATTTCCCCGTCAATAATCGAAATCTTGCGATGATTTCGAATCTGTGCAGAGTAAAATAGGTAGGGAAGCCTAATGGTATTACTAAAAGCAAAGCGAACGCCCGCCTCGCGCAACGTCTGGATGGCCTCTTTCTTCACCTTTAAACTTCCAAGCCGGTCCACGAGAAGGCGAACTTCCAACCCGGTACGGGCCTTTTCTTTTAATATAGTGAAAAATTCCTGACTAATCGCATCATCTTTGACAATATAAAAGAGCACATGAATATGCTTTTTCGCGTTTCTGAGTTCCTGAAAATAGTCGGCGAACAACTTTTTTCCGTGTGTGAAGATATCCAAATCACCATGAATAATGGCTGTTTCCCTTCTACTGACAATGGAAAGATGCTTCTTTCTACCTAAATTAAAATCTAAAACAAGCCATATAATGATGAGAAAAAATAGTCCGCTCAAAATGAGTGCCAAATTCATCAGAAATCTTTCCTCCAATCAGTATTATTAGTTTTTCCGAAAGCACCCTTAAATATTAGTTAACCTAAC
Organism: Bacillus sp. sid0103; assembly: GCF_019219025.1. The sequence continues at coordinate 160,353 of NZ_JAHUWN010000005.1, forward strand.
TTTTCAAAAAATCATTTGACTGAACGCTCACTCATAATATAATAGAGTTAAGTATAGATTCAGAAAATTAATTATTTTCTAGTAGTTGTTAAGGGGAAAACAAAGAAAGGGGCAATACAATGAATGGGTTATTATGGGTTAACTTGATTGCGTTTCTTGCTGTAACCGCTTACGCGATTAGTTTATTCGTGTATGTGGTCAAGACCCGGATACAATTTATCAAACTCGGGAAAAAAGTTGAATTTGATGACAAAGTCAAAGAGCGGCTCCAAAAAATTTGGGTCAATGTATTTGGCCAAAAGAAATTGTTGAAGGATAAAAAAAGCGGGATCATGCACGTCATGTTCTTCTACGGCTTTATCCTCGTCCAATTTGGCGCGATTGATTTTATTATCAAAGGGATTAAACCGGGAGCCCATCTTCCGCTTGGTCCGCTATATGCAGGGTTCACTTTCTTTCAAGAATTAGTCACGTTGATGATCTTAGTGGCGGTGATTTGGGCTTTTTATCGCCGTTATGTTGAAAAATTAGTCCGCTTGAAGCGGAACTTTAAATCAGGTCTTGTTCTTATTTTTATCGGGGGCTTGATGCTTTCTGTTCTGCTTGGCAATGGGATGGGGATCATCTGGCACGGCGAAGAGGCTTCCTGGACGGAACCAGTTGCTTCGGCGATTTCGGTTATTTTTTCAGGGATAAATGAAACTGCTTCCATTGTGATTTTCTACATTGCCTGGTGGGTTCACTTATTGTTCTTGTTAACCTTCTTAGTGTACGTTCCTCAGTCCAAACATGCCCACTTAATTGCGGGACCTGCGAATGTGTATTTTAACCGCTTGGATAAGCCGGGGAAACTAACAAAAGTTGATTTTGAAGATGAATCCCAAGAATCATTTGGGGTTGGAAAAATAGAAGATTTCACGCAGCATCAAATGATTGACTTTTATGCCTGCGTCGAATGCGGCCGCTGTACGAATATGTGTCCGGCAACTGGGACAGGGAAAATGCTGTCACCGATGGACTTAATCGTGAAACTGCGTGATCATTTAACCAATCATGGGGCTGTCGTTACCTCGAAGCAGCCGTGGGTGCCAACATTTGCGTTTGGCAATACAACGGGGAATCAACTGGCGCTTGCATCAGCCGGTCAAGGAGCTCAGGAGTCGGCTGCAGCTGGTGTGTACAGTCCAAGCTTGATTGGCGATGTCATTACGGAAGAAGAAATTTGGGCGTGTACGACATGCCGAAACTGTGAAGATCAATGTCCCGTTATGAATGAGCACGTCGATAAAATTATCGACCTGCGCCGTTATCTAGTGTTAACCGAAGGGAAAATGGATGCCGATGCGCAGCGCGCGATGACCAATATCGAACGCCAAGGCAATCCGTGGGGCTTGAACAGAAAAGAACGGGAGAATTGGCGTGAAGCCCGCGAAGATGTTCATGTACCAACCGTGAAGGAAATGAATAAGGCCGGCGAAGAATTTGAATACCTCTTCTGGGTTGGCGCGATGGGTTCTTACGATAACCGCAGTCAAAAGATTGCTTTATCGTTTGCGAAATTGCTCAATGAAGCTGGCGTGAAATTTGCCATCCTCGGCAACAAAGAGAAAAACTCTGGTGATACACCGCGCCGTCTCGGCAATGAGTTCTTGTTCCAGGACTTGGCGACAAAAAATATTGAGGAATTTGAAAAGGCTGAGGTCAAGAAGATCGTCACGATTGACCCGCATGCCTATAACATTTTCAAAAATGAATACCCTGATTTCGGCTTAACAGATATCGAAGTGCTCCATCATACCGAGCTTCTTTACGAGTTGGTCCGTGATGGCAGACTGGTGCCGAAACATCTTGTTGATGAAACGATTACCTTCCACGATTCCTGTTATTTAGGGCGTTACAATGATGTCTATGATGCGCCTCGTGAGATACTTAAAGCAATTCCGGGCGTGAAGCTCCTAGAAATGGAGCGGAACCGAGAGAAAGCGATGTGCTGTGGTGCCGGCGGCGGGATGATGTGGATGGAAGAAGAAACCGGACACCGCATCAACGTGGCTAGAACCGAGCAGGCTCTTGCGGTTAACCCATCGGTGATCAGTTCTGGCTGTCCATACTGTTTAACGATGCTGTCCGATGGGACGAAGGCAAAAGAAGTCGAAGAAAAGGTCTCGACTTACGATGTAGCCGAACTGCTTGAAAAAGCGGTTTGCGGGGAAGTGGCGTAGATTTTTAATGAAGTGCGGAAGTTGATTTGTTGACATATTCATAAAATTTTAAAAATTTTGTGTAAAACATTTCAACTTCTGCACTTTTTTATGTAGAATATAATGTATAGAAAAACGCTTACATTTCCATTTTTTCAAAGCTCTTTTCGTAAACTTTGGTGATTTTGGAGCTTAATAAGGGTCATTTACTAAGGTCACAAGGGCATTTTTGCCAAGGTTCTTAACGAAAAGATGCCACGATGCTTCTAGGATTATGGGTTGATTAACTTATTCGAAATACAACAATCTATGTGAAAACAGACTTTTTAAAAAGCAGCTGGCTGCGTTTCTTTTTTGGATTGAGTCTGAGCGAGCGTTCAGTCGCCTGCGGCTATTTTTTACGAAGGTTTATCTGAATATTATGAACAGGGGAGTGTGTGTAAGATGGGGAGAACAGTCATTTTAAGCGGAGTTAGAACACCTTTTGGAAAATTAGGGGGCGCCTTAAGCAGCTTTACCGCATCACAACTAGGTGGAATTGCTGTAAAAGAGGCATTAGTTCGTGCGGGCGTGAAGCCGGAAGATGTTGAGGAAGTCATTCTTGGGTCGGTCCTACAAGGGGGCCAGGGGCAGATTCCATCACGTCAGGCGGCTCAGCACGCGGGACTGCCATGGGAAGTAAAAACCGAAACGATTAATAAGGTTTGTGCGTCTGGTATGCGCAGTGTCACGCTGGCCGATCAAATTATCCGCGCCGGTGATGAGGAAGTGATTGTTGCAGGCGGGATGGAATCAATGAGCAACGCGCCATATGTTCTTCCAAAAGCACGCTGGGGTTTCCGGATGGGTGACGCGCAGGTTAAGGATCTAATGATTCATGACGGCTTAACATGCAGTTTCACAGGTGTTCACATGGGCACCTACGGCAATGAGGCCGCTCGTGATATGGAAATTAGCCGCGAGGCACAGGATGAGTGGGCACTCAGAAGCCATGTCCGCGCGATTGCGGCGATTGAGAGCGGAAAATTTGGGGAAGAAATCGTTGCCGTTGAGGTTCCGCAGCGCAAAGGAGCGCCGGTTGTGGTTGCGACGGACGAATCTCCGCGAAAGGATACGTCGCTAGCGCGCTTGTCTAAATTAGCACCGGTTTTTAATGCAACGGGAACAATTACGGCAGGAAATGCGCCAGGGGTCAATGACGGTGCGGCAGCCCTCGTGTTAATGAGTGAAGAGCGCGCACTTCGTGAAGGCAAGCAGGTGGAAGCTGTGATTATCGGTCATGCGGCGGTCGCGGTGGAAGCAAAGGACTTCCCAAAAACGCCAGGCCTGGTAATTAATGAGCTTTTACGAAAAACAGGCAAAACAGTGGATGAAGTCGATTTATTTGAAATCAACGAAGCCTTTGCGGCAGTGGCTTTAGTGAGCGAGAAAATTGCTGGTTTAGATCCAGAAAAGGTCAATGTCAATGGCGGTGCGGTCGCCTTAGGCCATCCGATTGGGGCCAGCGGTGCGCGCATTATTCTTACACTAATGCATGAATTAAAGCGACGTGGCGGCGGTATTGGGATTGCGGCCATTTGCAGCGGCGGCGGCCAGGGCGATGCAGTGATGATTGAGGTTCCGCGTGGTTAATTAGTTGATAGTTTTTAAGTTAAATAGATGGTGTTGATTTCCATATATTGTCTAATTGCACAAAACACTTGGATTTTCGCACAAAACCATCTGAAAATGGCACAAAATTCATGAGAAATGGCACAAGTCATATTGGAAATCGCACAAAACACCAAAAAGCTTTTTTAGAAAAAAACACTAGAAAACTTATGAAGATACCAAATAAAAAAATCTAGGTCGGAATGCTTTCCGGCCTTCTTCGGAGGGTAAAGAATGAAGATTTCAAAGTTGATGGTCATTGGTGCAGGACAAATGGGCTCCGGGATTGCGCAAGTTTGTGCCCAAGCAGGGTATCAAGTCATCTTAAATGATTTAAAGCCCGAGTTTGTGGAACGCGGCCTAGCTGGAATCAATAAAATACTTACACGGAATGTTGACAAAGGACGCCTTACGGAAGAGCAAAAACAAGCCATTCTCGGAAACATTACTGCGTCCACCGACTTAAACGATGCCCATGACGTCGACCTTGTCATCGAAGCCGCCATTGAAAACATGAACATCAAAACAAACATCTTTACCCAGCTCGATGAAATTACCCCAGCTCACGCGATACTCGCGAGCAATACCTCATCATTGCCGATCACGGAAATTGCGGCAGCCACGAAGCGTCCGGAGAAAGTGATCGGTATGCACTTCATGAACCCGGTTCCGGTTATGAAGCTCGTCGAGATCATTCGCGGCCTCGCTACAACAGATGAAGTGTACCAAGTGATTGAAGATATGACAAAAACCTTAAGCAAGGTACCGGTTGAAGTGAACGACTTCCCAGGGTTTGTCTCCAATCGCATTCTGATGCCAATGATCAACGAAGCGATTTATACCCTATATGAGGGCGTGGCTACGAAGGAAGCGATCGATGAAGTGATGAAACTAGGTATGAATCACCCGATGGGGCCGTTAACCTTGGCTGATTTTATCGGCTTGGATACATGTTTGTATATTATGGAAACGCTTCACCAAGGCTTTGGCGACGACAAATACCGTCCATGCCCGCTTCTCCGTAAATATGTAAAAGCAGGCTGGCTTGGCAAGAAGACAGGACGCGGTTTTTATACGTACGAATAACCACAGCATTTCTTCATAAAGGGGTCGTGATGATGAATACCACAATAGTACATTCCTCAAAAGGGGAGACCACCATGAATCTTTCATTCACCGAAGAGCAAAAAATGATGCGAATAATGGTGCGCGATTTTGCTAACAGCGAAATTGTGCCATTCATTGAAAATATGGAAAGGGGAGAATTTCCGCGTGAAATCCTCCGCAAAATGGGTGCGCTTGGCTTAATGGGGATTCCTGTCCCGGAAAAATACGGCGGTGCAGCAATGGATTTCACCTCCTATATTTTAGCAATCCATGAGCTTTCCAAGGTCAGTGCAACAATCGGGGTTATTCTTTCAGTCCATACCTCAGTCTGCACGAACCCGATCCTTTATTTTGGAACCGAGCAGCAGAAACAGAAATACGTGCCGAAATTGGCGTCAGGGGAGTACCTCGGTGCATTTTGCTTAACAGAGCCAAGTTCCGGTTCGGATGCGGCCAGCTTAAAGTCCCGTGCTGTCAAGAAGGGCGATCAATATGTGATCAACGGCTCAAAGGTATTCATTACGAACGGCGGCGAGGCCGATGTCTATATTGTGTTTGCAAAAACGAATCCTGAACTGGGCAGCAAGGGAATTTCTGCATTTATCGTTGAAAAAAATACCCCTGGCTTTATTGTCGGCAAGGATGAGAAGAAAATGGGCTTGCACGGTTCCAGAACCGTCCAACTCACTTTCGAAGACATGCACGTCCCTGTAGAAAACATGCTTGGCGCCGAGGGCGAAGGCTTTAAAATTGCGATGGCGAACCTTGATGTCGGCCGCATCGGGATTGCGACCCAGGCACTTGGGATTGCCGAGGCCGCACTGTCAGCTGCAACGACCTATGCCGGGGACCGTCAGCAATTTGGCAAGCCAATCGCTGCCCAACAGGGAATTGGCTTTAAGCTAGCCGACATGGCAACCAGCGTCGAAGCGGCGAAACTATTAGTCTATCGCGCTGCTTATTTACGAACGCACGGATTGAAATGTACGTTGGAGGCGTCGATGGCGAAATTGTTCGCCACCAAAACAGCGGTCGAAGTCACAACCGAAGCGATTCAAGTATTCGGCGGCTACGGCTATACGGAAGATTATCCAGTCGAGCGCTATTTCCGTGATGCAAAAATCACCGAAATTTATGAAGGCACAAGCGAAATTCAACGAATTGTAATCAGTAAGCACTTGTAAATATATCCACTAGGAGGTCTTAAAATGAACTTTAAACTATCTGAAGAACATGAAATGATTCGGAAAATGGTGCGTGATTTTGCAAGGAATGAAGTGGCGCCAACGGCAGCGGAACGCGATGAGGAAGAACGCTTTGACCGGGAAATTTTTGACAAAATGGCGGAGCTGGGTTTAACGGGAATCCCGTGGCCGGAAGAGTACGGCGGAATTGGCAGTGATTACCTGGCTTATTGTATTGCGGTAGAGGAACTGTCCCGTGTTGACGCGTCAACGGGTGTTCTGCTGTCCGCACATACATCGTTAGCGGGCTGGCCGATTTTTAAATTCGGCAGTGAAGAGCAAAAGCAAACGTATCTGCGAGCCTTAGCAGAAGGGACGAAAATTGGTGCGTATGGCTTAACAGAGCCTGGCAGCGGTTCAGATGCCGGTGGAATGAGAACCACTGCCCGCCTTGAAGGTGATCATTATGTCCTCAATGGCTCGAAAATCTTCATTACCAACGGCGGTGTAGCCGACATTTATGTGGTGTTTGCATTAACGGACCCTGAAAGCAAACAACGGGGAACGACGGCGTTTATTATCGAGAGCGACTTCCCAGGCTTCTCGGTTGGAAAAAAAGAAAAGAAACTCGGGATCCGTTCGTCACCGACAACAGAAATTATTTTTGAAGATTGCAAGGTTCCAGTTGCGAATCGACTTGGGGCTGAAGGTGAAGGCTTTAAAATTGCGATGATGACTCTTGATGGAGGCCGCAACGGCATTGCCGCTCAAGCGGTTGGGATTGCCCAAGGTGCGCTTGATGCTGCAACGGACTATGCGAAGGAACGCCACCAATTCGGAAAACCAATCGTAGCGAATCAAGGGATTGCCTTTAAACTGGCCGATATGGCAACCGGGATTGAGGCCTCACGACTATTAACATATCAAGCGGCATGGCTGGAGTCACAAGGTTTGCCGTACGGTAAAGAATCGGCGATGTCGAAGCTTCTTGCTGGCGATACAGCGATGAAGGTGACCACTGAGGCCGTGCAGGTCTTTGGCGGGTATGGCTATACAAAGGATTATCCAGTTGAGCGATTCATGCGCGATGCGAAAATTACGCAAATCTATGAAGGCACACAAGAAATTCAACGACTTGTGATCTCGCGGATGATCACGAAGTAAGGCGGTTAGAGGATGGAAAAAAAACGGGATGTACTGGCTTCTGTAAAGGATGAACGCCTTGTCCAGAAACGGCGTGACCAAATGATTAAAGGGGCAGTCAGTCTTTTTAAGGAAAAGGGCTTTCACCGGACAACGACGCGGGAAATCGCCAAAGCGGCTGGTTTCAGTATTGGGACACTTTATGAATACATCCGCTCTAAGGAAGATGTTCTTTATCTTGTGTGCGACAGCATTTATGAGCATGTGAGCGAACGCCTCGCGCAGGACCTCGAGCAGAAAAATGGCACGCTTTCTAGTCTGAAGTTAGGTGTCGGGCATTATTTCCGAGTCGTCGATGAGATGCAGGATGAAGTGCTTGTCATGTATCAAGAAGCGAAATCGCTGACGAAGGATGCCCTTCCCTATGTCCTGAAAAAAGAAATCGAAATGGCCGCGATGTTTGAAAGTCTGATCGTCCGCTGTGTTGAAAATGGCGAGCTGCAGTTATCAAAAAAACAGATTGAATTAATCTCCCATAACATTATTGTCGAGGGACAAATGTGGGCGTTCCGCCGCTGGGCATTGCAAAAATTATATACACTTGATGAGTATATTGAACTGCAAACGGAGCAATTGTTCCAAGGGATTCATTCGTCGACAAAAGCACGGTTGTAATGCTGGCCAAGTTGCGAATAGTGAATGGAGTTCATTTTTATAAAAGGTTTACAAAAGGAGGAGAACGATGGGGAATTATCAGCCAAAGCATCATATTCGCTTTGTCACGGCTTCGAGTTTGTTTGACGGGCATGATGCTTCCATCAATATTATGAGGCGGATTATGCAGGCGAGCGGGGCGGAGGTGATCCACCTTGGTCATAATCGCTCGGTTGAGGAGGTTGTGAACGCGGCGATTCAGGAGGATGTGCAGGGGATTGCGATTTCTTCGTATCAAGGCGGGCACGTGGAGTACTTCAAGTATATGTACGATTTGTTGAAGGAGAAGGGTGCGCCGAATATCCGCATTTTTGGCGGTGGCGGCGGCGTTATTATTCCGCGTGAGATTAAGGAGCTTCATGATCACGGGATTGCGTGGATTTTCTCGCCAGAGGATGGCCGTAAGCTGGGGCTGCAGGGCATGATTGACCGGATGCTGGAGGAGTGCGATTTTGCGACGGTTCCGCATGATGTGGCCGAGAAAATCGAAAAACTGCCGAGCGGGGATGTTAATGCAGTGGCGAAGTTAATTACGGTAGCTGAACTTCATGTTGATGATAAGAATGAGGCAGCGGCTACGGCTGAGCGAGTGCTCGATCAAGTGAAGTCAATGGAGAAGCAGATTCCTGTCGTTGGAATCACAGGGACGGGCGGTGCTGGAAAAAGTTCATTGACGGATGAATTAATCCGCCGTTTTATTAATGAATTGCCGGATAAAAAGGTCGCGATTCTATCAGTCGACCCGACGAAGCAAAAGACGGGTGGTGCTCTGTTAGGGGACCGAATCCGTATGAATGCAATCTTTTCACCGAATGTGTATATGCGCTCTTTGGCGACTAGACATTCGAAAAGTGAATTGTCACTAGCGATTAAGGATGCAGTTGCGGTGACGAAAGCAGCGGGCTTTGACCTCGTAATTGTTGAGACGAGCGGGATTGGCCAGGGCGATGCGGGCATCACGGAGATTTGCGATGTTTCCTTATATGTGATGACGAGTGAGTTTGGGGCGCCGTCACAGCTGGAAAAGATTGATATGATTGATTTTGCGGACCTGATTGTGATCAATAAGTTCGAGCGCAAGGGCTCAGAGGATGCAAAGCGCCAGGTCCAAAAGCAGTATCAGCGCAGTCATATGCTGTTTGAAAAAGACATTGATGATATGCCGGTTTATGGGACGATTGCGAGCCAATTTAATGACCCGGGCACGAATGGGTTGTTTGCCGCTTTGATTGAAAGAATTAACGACAAGATGGGTACGGGCTGGGTGACTTCTTTTAGCAAAAATGCTCTTGTTGAAAAACAAAATGTGATTATCCCAACCGACCGCCGTTATTATTTACGGGAAATTTCTGAAACGGTCCGCGGCTATCATCGGAAAGCGGAAGAACAGGCTGAGATTGCCCGGAAGTTGTTCCAGTTAGAAGGGGCGATTGGAGCGGTTAGCGATGCGGGCGTGATTGCTGCTTTGGAAGCGATCAAGCAAGAGACCGAGGTGAAGTTGACACCGGAATCTCGGAAGATTCTCGATTCTTGGGCAGAGACAAAGGCAGCCTATTCTAAAGATAAGTTCGTAACGAGGATTCGCGATAAAGAGATTATTACGGTGCTAAAATCGAAAAGCTTATCCGGTCTCGACATTCCGAAAGTGGCGCTGCCGAAGTATAAGGATTACGGGGAAATCCTTCGCTGGGTTTACCAGGAAAATGTACCGGGTGCGTTCCCGTATACTGCTGGTGTGTTTCCATTCAAGCGGGAAGGGGAAGACCCGAAACGTCAGTTTGCCGGGGAAGGGACACCGGAGCGTACGAACCGCCGCTTCCATTATTTATCGAAGGATGATACGGCTAAACGCTTAAGTACGGCGTTTGACTCGGTGACGTTGTACGGTGAAGATCCGGATTACCGTCCGGATATTTTCGGGAAGATTGGCGAAAGCGGCGTCAGCGTTTGTACATTAGATGATATGAAAAAGTTATATGATGGCTTTGATTTGTGCCATCCGTCGACATCGGTGTCGATGACGATCAATGGACCAGCGCCAATTATTTTAGCAATGTTTATGAATACGGCAATTGACCAGCAGGTGCAGCGGAAAGAAACGGAACTTGGCCGTGTGTTAACGGTGGAGGAATTCGCGGAAGTGCGTGCGTATACACTGCGAACGGTGCGCGGTACGGTCCAGGCCGATATTTTAAAAGAAGATCAAGGCCAAAATACATGTATATTCTCGACTGAATTCGCGCTGAGGATGATGGGTGATATTCAACAATACTTTATCGACCAACAGGTGCGCAACTATTATTCGGTCTCCATTTCGGGCTATCATATTGCCGAAGCGGGCGCGAATCCGATATCGCAACTGGCGTTTACGCTCTCGAATGGGTTCACGTATGTGGAGTATTATTTGAGCCGCGGCATGAAGATCGATGACTTTGCACCGAATTTATCGTTCTTCTTCTCGAATGGCCTGGATCCTGAATATACGGTGATCGGCCGGGTTGCCCGCCGAATTTGGGCTACGGTGATGCGCGATAAATATGGCGCAAACGAGCGGAGTCAAAAATTGAAATACCACGTTCAGACGTCGGGTCGTTCGCTCCATGCGCAGGAGATTGACTTTAATGATATCCGGACGACGCTACAGGCGTTAATGGCCCTGCAGGATAACTGTAATTCCCTTCATACCAACGCGTATGATGAGGCAATTACGACGCCAACGGAGGAATCGGTGCGACGCGCGATGGCGATTCAGATGATTATTACCAAAGAGCATGGCTTGTCGAAAAATGAAAATCCGCTCCAAGGTTCGTTTATTGCGGAGGAGCTAACGGATCTTGTCGAGGAAGCGGTTTTACAAGAGTTTGAGCGCTTGAATGACCGCGGCGGTGTGCTTGGGGCGATGGAAACCCAGTACCAGCGCGGTAAAATTCAGGATGAATCGATGTACTATGAAATGAAAAAGCATACTGGTGAATTACCGATTATCGGCGTGAATACGTATTTGAACCCAAATCCTCCGTCTGAGGAAGAGGTCAATAATATGGAATTAGCCCGCGCTTCGTATGAAGAGAAGGAATTACAAATCCATAATTTACGGGCCTTCCAAGAACATCATGCGGCGGAAACGGGGAAAGCCCTGCAGCGCTTAAAAGAGGCCGCCGTTACCAACGGCAACATCTTTGCCGCGCTCATGGAAACCGTCCAAGTCGCCAGCCTCGGCCAAATCACACGAGCCCTCTACGAAGTCGGCGGACAGTATCGCCGGAATATGTAGGGCAGGGTGTTAATTTAGGAGTAGTGTAAAATATAGGGTGTCAGGCACCATGTGAATTTTTCACATGGTGCCTGACACCAATTTTTATTGGCTGTGAGCCAGTTTTTGTAAAAAAATTTTTTTTATGAGATATTATTATCTGCGGTTATCTTATATAATCGATGTAGCGTACATACTTCGAGGGATTTGGGCAGGTGGAGCAAATGAAGATGGGTTATATTTTGATGGTTTTAATTGTGTTTGCCTGGCCATTAAATTATCTCTATCAACGCCAGTTAGGCGCAATCTCATTCTTGCTGCTAGCAATCTTCTTTCTAGTGATATCGATTAAAGAAATGAAAAAGCATAAGCACGCAAAGAAAAATGATAGTGAAAAAGCTCGTCCGCAAAAATTCAAGTGAAACAACGGCAAGTACTAGCATAAACCGGAAGAATTTGTTTATAATGAAGAATATGCGATTTTAAAGCCGAAGCGACCGTTTTGCGACGTACATTTGTCGCGGGGTGCTAAAGCTGGATTGGACAGTTCTCGAAATAAACGAATATATCAATTTTTTTCGATAGTCCGTTATTCACTCATTTTAGAGTGTTAAATAGAGAAAGGAAGTGCCTATATTGAGTTTAGCGCAGTACTCAAAAGAGGAATTAAAAGAGTTTTCCCTTATGGAAATGGCTTATGAATACTTGAAAAATAGCAAGCAGCCAATTTCCTTTCATGAATTAGTGGAAGTAATCAAACAAGCAGCAGGGATTTCTGATGACGAAGTTCGTACCCGACTTGCTCAATTTTACACCGACATCAATGTGGATGGCCGTTTCCTTTCATTAGGAAGCAACCGCTGGGGACTTCGTGTCTGGTATCCAGTCGATACAGCTGAAGAAGAAGTGGTTGCCGTCGTCAAACCTAAGAAGAAGAAAGCGAAGAAGGTTGTCGATGAAGACGATCTTGAAGATTTCGATGAAATTGATGATGTCGAAGATGAATTTGATGACTTTGACGATGAAGATGATCTTTTGGATGATGAAGAAGATCTTGATCTTGACGAAGTTGATGAGTTCGATGAGGACGATGATGAAGTCATCGAGGATGATCTTGACATTGAATTGGATGAAGATGACGAGCTTGAAGATGATCTTGAGGAAGAAGAAGAATTTGAAGATGAGGAAGAAGTCGAAGAAGATTAATCAACTTGACTTTTTTCCCTTGCCCTTGTATTATCTTTTTTGGGCTCCTTAAAAAGGACGATACATTATTTACTTATAATACGCTCCCTACCATAAAGTAGGCGGGCGTTTTTTATTGTTCAAAAAACTCTTGTATCGCGGAGTTTTTTCATTTTTTCGGGCGTAAGGAAAATATTTTTTTACAAAAACCCTTAAACAAACTGAATAATGTACAAACTGTATAAGAGGGGGAAATATTTATGACAAAATATATTTTTGTAACTGGTGGTGTAGTGTCATCACTAGGAAAAGGAATTACCGCAGCATCTTTAGGACGCTTATTGAAAAATCGAGGCGTAAATGTGACGATCCAAAAATTCGATCCGTACATTAACGTCGACCCGGGAACAATGAGCCCGTACCAGCACGGTGAAGTATTCGTAACAGGTGATGGCGCGGAAACGGATTTAGACTTAGGTCACTACGAGCGTTTTATCGACATCAACTTAAACAAGTACAGCAACGTAACAACAGGAAAAATTTATTCAACTGTTTTACGTAAAGAGCGTCGCGGTGATTATTTGGGTGCAACCGTACAGGTTATTCCGCATATCACCAATGAAATTAAAGAGCGCTGCTTCCGTGCCGGAAAAGAAACGAATGCAGATGTCGTAATTACAGAGATTGGCGGAACGGTAGGGGACATTGAATCCCTTCCATTCCTTGAGGCGATTCGCCAAATTAAGAGTGATATCGGTTCGGATAATGTAATGTACATTCACTGTACTTTGATTCCTTATATCAAAGCGGCAGGTGAAATGAAAACAAAGCCAACCCAGCACAGCGTAAAAGAATTGCGCAGTCTTGGGATTCAGCCAAACATTATTGTCGTGCGTACCGAAATGCCTGTTTCACAGGACATGAAGGATAAAATTGCCTTGTTCTGTGACATTGACTCGAAGGCGGTTATTGAATGTATGGACGCAGATACGCTGTATTCCATTCCACTTGCCCTTCAAGAGCAAAACATGGACCAAATCGTTTGTGACCATTTGAAATTGTCGGTAAAAGAAGCGGATATGACCGAGTGGAAGGCATTAGTAGACCGCGTAATCAACCTTTCCAATAAGACACGAATTGGTCTTGTCGGAAAATATGTGGAACTTCAAGATGCCTATATTTCTGTAGTTGAGGCAATGAAGCATGCTGGTTATGCGTTTGATGCGGATGTCGAAATCAAATGGATTAATTCCGAAGATGTTACACGTGAGAATGTCGCTGAGCTTCTTGGTGATGTTGATGGTGTCCTTGTTCCAGGCGGCTTTGGTGACCGCGGGATTGAAGGGAAGATTGAAGCGACTCGTTATGCTCGTGAGCAGAAGAAGCCGTTCCTTGGTATTTGTCTAGGTATGCAGCTGGCAACGATTGAATATGCCCGAAATGTACTTGGCTTTAAAGGAGCGCATTCCGCAGAGTTTGTGCCTGATACAGCTTATCCAATTATTGATTTGCTACCTGAGCAGAAAGATGTAGAGGATTTGGGCGGCACATTGCGTTTGGGTCTGTATCCAGCGCGTCTTGTTGAGGGTACGAAGGCGTTCGAAGCATATGAGGAAGAGGTTGTTTATGAACGCCATCGTCATCGCTATGAGTTTAACAATCAGTATCGTCAAGAGATGGAAGCGGCAGGCTTTATTTTCTCTGGGACTAGCCCAGACGGCCGCTTAGTGGAGATCGTCGAGTTGAAAGATCACCCGTGGTTCGTGGCGTCCCAGTTCCATCCGGAGTTTGTCTCAAGACCAACACGTCCACAGCCATTGTTCCGTGACTTTATTAAGGCATCTTTACAGAAATAAGGTAGTAGACAGGGCCAGTTTTCTGGTCCTGTTTTTTTATGGTGGTCAGACACCCGGGGAGTTTCGTTTCCATATATTGTCTAATTGTACAAAACTACTCCAAATTGGCACAAAACCTGTTGGGAATGGCACAAAAGTATCATAAATTCGCACAAAACCCTTGGAAATCCGCACAAAACCACTCTGAAATGGCATCCTAAACTAGAAATAGACATAAACAAGAACCCATTAAACACAAATACCCCCCGGGAAATAACGCAGAGCAATAAAAAAACGGGTCGATATACGATACCCGCTTTACTCTTCCTCTTCATATTCTGCCATAATTTCCTCAATGGTAAATTTCAAGCCGTAATAAACGAACAATGCTGCCATTGGAGCTGGATACCCATAGCGATTTCCTTCATCGTCAGGAAGCAATCCTTTCGTCAGCCGCAAATCCATCACGAGATCTGCTAAATCGTGTAATTCCTCACCTTCAGGAACGACCGTGGCCACCGCTACAAACGGAATCCCTTTTTTATGAAGCTGTCTTGCAATCTCCAGAACGGTTTCATCACTGGAATAACGCGAGAAGATCAGGGCACGATCTGATTCCGTTACTTCATCAATGGCCTTAAATATCTTCACGCCTTTAAATGGCTCTGCCCCGTGCAATGCTTCGAACTCGACCGCCTTCATTTCGTTTGCAGCAAAAATATATATAGACCCATCGCCAACCGATGCCTGGGCAAGCAAGCGTGCTCCGTCTTCAAACGAATATTCTTCTTTTTCCTCGATCCGTTTAAACAAACCAGTTAATTGGGTTGTAAACATTTTTAACATAAAAACCCTCCTTTTCACCCTCTTATTATAAGCGTTTTTTTGATATAGCAAAAATATTAACAAAATCTTAAAATAATAGCAGGAGATTATTTTCTAAATAGAGAAATATAACAAGTAATAACTAATGGGATAATAAAACGAATGAAGTAAACAAGGAAGAGGTGGAGTTATGAAAGAGAAAATTTTAATCGTTGATGATCAATTTGGCATTAGAATTTTACTAAATGAAGTGTTTCAAAAAGAGGGGTATCAAACATATCAGGCAGCCAATGGCATACAGGCCCTTGAAATTGTGACAAAACATGACCCTGACCTTGTCCTATTGGATATGAAAATCCCTGGAATGGATGGAATCGAAATTTTAAAACGGATGAAGGTAATTGATCCAGATATCCGTGTGATTATTATGACGGCATATGGCGAACTGGATATGATTCAAGAAGCAAAGGACCTTGGTGCAATCACGCATTTTGCCAAGCCATTTGACATTGATGATATACGAGCGGCTGTTCGTAAACACATCCCTCAAAAAATGAATTAATGGCGATTTTTTTATAAAAAACATAAGAAATATGAAGATAGGAAAATGGACGCGCTTTCATTATGACAGTTTAGAAAACTACGTCATTTTAATGGCATTTCACCCCCTGGTTTGATATGATACATATGAACTTTTTACTGGTTTCTTATCTTTTTAAAGTTATACATAATCCGGAAAATTGAGGGAAAACCTTAATATGGAAGGCCGTTTTGAAAAGATAGCAACCTAATTTAAGGAGGAATAGAAATGCCATTAGTTTCCATGAAAGAAATGCTCATTAAAGCAAAAGCTGAAGGCTATGCGGTTGGGCAATTTAACTTAAATAACTTAGAATTTACACAAGCGATTCTTCAAGCTGCACAAGCGGAGAACTCACCTGTAATTCTTGGTGTTTCTGAAGGGGCAGCTCGTTACATGTCCGGCTTCAAAACTGTTGTAAAAATGGTTGAAGGCTTAATGGAAGATTTGAATATTACTGTTCCTGTAGCAATTCACCTTGACCACGGTTCAAGCTTTGAAAAGTGTAAAGAAGCAATTGATGCAGGTTTCACATCTGTTATGATCGATGCTTCACACCACCCGTTTGAAGAAAACATAGAAATTACTTCTAAAGTAGTAGACTATGCACATTCAAAAGGTGTATCTGTTGAAGCTGAATTAGGAACTGTTGGCGGCCAGGAAGACGATGTTGTGGCAGATGGCGTTATTTACGCAGATCCTAAAGAATGTGAAGAGTTAGTAAAACGCACTGGCATCGATTGCCTTGCACCTGCATTAGGTTCTGTTCATGGACCATACAAAGGCGAACCAAACCTTGGCTTTGTTGAAATGGAGGAAATCGGCAATATTACTGGTCTTCCATTAGTCCTTCACGGTGGAACTGGTATCCCATTAAAAGATATCCAAAGATCTGTTTCCCTAGGAACAGCGAAAATTAACGTTAACACAGAAAACCAAATCGCATCTGCAAAAGCAGTTCGTGAAACATTAGCTGCAAAACCTGAAGAATACGATCCACGTAAATATTTAGGACCAGCTCGTGACGCGATCAAAGCAACTGTTATTGGCAAAATTCGCGAATTCGGTTCTAATGGTAAAGCTTAATAGAACAATATCGAATGTCTAACCACATTTCATATTTGTTCCAAATATGATAAAATGGAAACCGTCCTCATACTTTAGGGCGGTTTCAGTCTGTTAAAAGAAATTTGAAAATTTAGTCGAAGCTTAGATTGTTTCAAACAGCTTCAACGTGTATGGCATGGAAGGCTTCCTAAAAGGTTGGAATTTCCATGTAGATAGATAATTATTCCCATTTCGTGTAAATTTTTTTAATTGCCATACATGAAAATAAAATTTTGGTGTAAACTAAAGGATAGACAAGTTGTCGGATTTTGACTTTTTATACTGGAAAAATATACCTAGAGCCTCATTTCGTAATAAGCGGATTGCACCGATTGACTTACAGGGCTTAGAAGGGAGTCGAATATGGAAAAACTTAAAATTGCAGGTGGATATCCGTTAAAGGGAACTGTTCGGATCAGCGGGGCCAAAAATAGTGCTGTTGCGTTAATTCCTGCAACCATTTTAGCGGAATCACCGGTGACAATTGAGGGATTGCCGAATATTTCTGACGTTGAAATCTTGAAGGACCTCCTTGAAGAAATCGGCGGAAACGTTCAGCTTTCCGATAATGATATGACGGTTGACCCATCGACCATGATTTCCATGCCCCTGCCAAACGGGAAAGTAAAAAAGCTCCGTGCTTCTTATTACTTAATGGGTGCTATGCTTGGCCGTTTCAAAAAGGCGGTCATTGGCTTACCTGGCGGCTGCTATTTAGGACCAAGACCGATTGATCAACACATTAAAGGCTTCGAAGCACTTGGGGCCCAAATTACCAATGAACAAGGTGCGATTTATTTACGAGCGGACGAGCTTCGCGGCGCCCGTATCTACCTTGACGTTGTCAGTGTGGGAGCGACGATTAATATCATGCTCGCTGCGGTTCGCGCCAAAGGCCGGACGGTCATTGAAAATGCCGCGAAAGAGCCGGAAATTATTGATGTTGCAACACTGTTAACCAGCATGGGAGCGAAAATTAAAGGAGCGGGAACGGACGTGATTCGTATCGATGGTGTGGAAGCGCTTCACGGCTGCCGCCACACGATTATCCCGGACCGAATTGAAGCAGGCACGTATATGATTTTAGGCGCTGCTGTCGGCGAAGGCGTGTTAATCGACAACGTCATCCCGCAGCATTTAGAATCCTTGATTGCCAAATTGCGAGAAATGGGCGTTCGCGTTGAGTCAGGCGATGATCAAGTGTTTGTCGATGGGTCTACAAAGTTGAAGGCTGTTGACATCAAGACGCTCGTATATCCCGGCTTCCCGACTGACCTCCAGCAGCCATTTACGACCCTGTTGACAAAATCGTCCGGCTCAAGCGTCGTAACAGATACGATATACGGAGCCCGTTTTAAACATATTGATGAACTGCGCCGCATGAACGCCAACATTAAAGTCGAAGGGCGCTCGGCCATCATCAATGGTCCGGTTCAGCTGCAAGGTGCCAAAGTGAAAGCAAGTGACCTCAGGGCAGGCGCCGCGCTTTTCATTGCCGGCCTGATGGCAGAAGGTATTACCGAAGTAACCGGCCTCGAGCATATTGACCGTGGCTACAGCGACCTCGTCGAAAAACTAAACGGCCTCGGTGCCACAGTTTGGCGGGAAGCCCTGACACAAGAAGAAGTCGAACAAATGAAGAATACCTAGAAAAGCGGAAGCGCCCCGTTTAGCGGCGTATGGCCTGGAGCGCTTTGACTGAGATAAAGGAAACACGGAGAGCGGAGCGATCCGATGTTGACTTATCGTAGGGAAAAGAGCGAAGGACACTAGCCGCTGGGGCGCTGTAGCTAGACAAATAGAAAAGCGTAAGCGCCTGGTCAGCGGCGTATCCTAGATCTAGACACATAGAAAAACGATAGCGCTTTGGTTACAACGTACATTAACCCGTAGGCGCAGCAGCTAGCCAAATAGACATAGACAAAGAACATAAGGGAGATGGAGACGATGGAAAGAAGTTTATCGATGGAGCTTGTCCGTGTCACAGAAGCAGCAGCACTTGCTTCAGCCCGTTGGATGGGCCGTGGGAAAAAAGATGAGGCCGACGGTGCAGCTACCTCGGCGATGCGTGATGTGTTTGACACAGTCCCAATGAAGGGAACAGTGGTGATCGGTGAAGGGGAAATGGATGAAGCGCCAATGCTCTATATCGGCGAAAAACTCGGGACAGGCTATGGTCCGCGCGTTGACGTTGCCGTTGATCCACTCGAAGGCACCAATATTTTAGCATCAGGCGGCTGGAATGCCTTAGCGGTGCTTGCTGTTGCCGACCATGGAAATCTTCTCCATGCTCCTGATATGTATATGGAAAAAATTGCGGTTGGCCCAGAAGCAGTCGGCCATATTGACATCAATGCGTCTGTGCTAGATAACCTAAAGGCTGTTGCCAAAGCGAAAAATAAAGATATCGAGGATGTCGTTGCGACGGTCTTAAATCGTCCGCGCCATGAAGAAATCATTGCCCAGCTGCGTGAGGCTGGCGCACGGATCAAATTAATAAATGATGGGGACGTGGCAGGTGCCATCAATACTGCGTTTGACAATACCGGTGTCGATATTCTCTTTGGTTCTGGCGGTGCCCCTGAAGGCGTCCTGTCCGCTGTTGCCCTCAAATGCCTTGGCGGCGAAATCATCGGAAGACTCCTGCCGCAAAGTGATGCGGAACTAGAACGCTGCATTAAAATGGGACTTGATGTAAATCGTGTTCTTCGGATGGAAGACCTGGTCAAAGGCGATGACGCCATTTTTGCTGCGACCGGAGTTACAGACGGAGAATTGCTGCGCGGGGTCCAATTCAAAGGATCTTACGGCTCAACACACTCAATCGTTATGCGTGCCAAATCAGGCACCGTTCGCTTTGTCGAAGGCCGTCATAGTTTAAAGAAAAAACCTAACCTAGTAATTAAATAGAAGGTGCTACCAGTAGGGTGCCTGACACCAATGCGTGTCAGGCACCCTTCATGGCATCTTTCGCTAAAAATAAAAAACTCCTATTACACTCCATTAGGAATTTGGATAAACTCCTACAAGAAGAAATTCCCAATGAATGAAAAGAGAAAAATAAGTTGATTAATTTTTTGCATAGAGGGTAAAATAGTAATTGTTTTATTATGCATTATTTCTGCAATTCTATTCATTTCATTTCTACTTCTATCACTTATTCCTCAACTCTCTTAATAAATAATATCTGATTGAAAAAAATAAAAGTGTGGTGCACAAATGGAATTAACAATTTCAAGTTTAGAAAATATGAAGCTGAAGGAACTTTATGAGCTGGCACGCGAATATAAAGTAACCTATTACAGCAAACTAACCAAAAAAGAATTAATTTTTGCCATCCTGAAATCTCGTGCGGAACAGCAAGGGTATTTTTTCATGGAAGGCGTCTTAGAAATAATCCAATCAGAAGGTTTTGGATTCTTAAGACCAATTAACTACTCGCCAAGCTCAGAAGATATTTACATTTCTGCTTCGCAAATCCGCCGCTTCGACCTTCGTAATGGGGATAAAGTTTCCGGTAAGGTACGACCTCCAAAAGAAAATGAGCGTTATTATGGACTATTGCACGTAGAAGCTGTCAACGGGGAAGACCCGGAATCAGCGAAAGAACGAGTATACTTCCCAGGCCTCACGCCGCTCTATCCTAACCGCCAGATGAATTTGGAAACGACTCAAAAACATCTTTCCACAAGGATTATGGATGTCATCGCACCAGTTGGTTTTGGCCAGCGTGGATTAATCGTCGCGCCGCCAAAGGCTGGTAAAACGATGCTGTTAAAAGAAATTGCCAACAGCATTACAACCAACCATCCAGAAGTAGAATTAATCATGCTGTTGATCGACGAACGTCCTGAAGAAGTAACTGATATTGAGCGTTCGGTTGCCGGTGATGTTGTGAGTTCAACATTTGATGAAGTGCCTGAAAACCATATTAAGGTTGCGGAACTTGTGCTCGACCGCGCGATGCGTTTAGTAGAACATAAGCGTGATGTGGTTATCTTGATGGATAGTATTACACGTCTTGCGCGTGCATATAACTTGGTGATTCCGCCAAGCGGCCGGACACTTTCCGGGGGGATTGACCCGGCAGCTTTCCACCGTCCGAAGCGTTTCTTCGGGGCTGCTCGTAATATTGAAGAGGGCGGAAGCTTGACAATCCTTGCGACGGCGCTGGTTGATACCGGCTCCCGGATGGATGACGTCATTTATGAGGAATTTAAAGGAACAGGTAATATGGAATTGCATCTCGACCGTTCGCTTGCAGAGCGCCGGATTTTCCCTGCGCTTGATATTCGTCGTTCGGGAACTCGTAAGGAAGAATTGTTGATTCCGAAGGATCATTTGGATAAATTATGGGCGATTCGCAAATCAATGTCCGATTCACCAGATTTTGCGGAGCGTTTCTTGAAAAAATTACGCCAGACTAAGTCAAATGAAGAGTTCTTTGCCCAATTAGGGGAAGAACTGAAAACACGCCGGTCGTAGCTGACTCGGTCAGGGACAAGCCTGGTTCAGGGGCTTGAATAGGTTCCTTTTTCAAAAAGATGCTGATTGGAGCAGAAGGCGCGAGACTCCTGTGGGAAAAGCTGTCACGGGAGATCCCGCAGTCGCTTAAGCAACGAGGAGGCTCTCCGAACTGCACGCGCCTGAAGCGGAAATCAACAGGCGCTTTTAAAAAGAAAACCAACAAATCCCAACTTGCAAAAATAGGTTGCCCTTGTTATAATGGGTGCAGTGTGTTTGAAGTATTTTGGTGCTTGTTTTTGACAGGTACTTTATATAACTCTGTTTCGAAAGATTCAGGGCGGAAGGAGATGAAAAGAATGAAAGCAGGAATTCATCCAAATTATAAAACAGTAACGGTGTCATGTGCATGTGGTAATACATTTGAAACTGGTTCTGTTAAAAAAGAAATTCGTGTTGAGACTTGTTCAGAATGTCATCCATTCTACACTGGTCGTCAAAAATTCGCTGAAGCTGGCGGACGTGTTGACCGTTTCAACAAGAAATATGGCATTAAAACTCAACAGCAACAATAATTGTAAAAAAGTACAGGCAAGAAGCAACTTACTTGCCTGTTTTTTATTTAAATAAATTGATTTTTTGAAATAGATTTTAAGGATTTGCTAGGAAGGAGACGCCGTTTTATGTATTTAATGAAGCAGAGCGGATGGGTTGAGGTTATCTGTGGCAGTATGTTTTCTGGAAAATCGGAGGAATTGATTCGCCGTGTCAGACGAGCTCAATTCGCTAAACAAAAGATTGCAGTGTTTAAGCCGAAAATTGATAATCGCTATCACGATCAACAGGTCGTGTCCCATAATGGATCTTCTTTTCATGCGAAGCCAATTGCTCATTCGGTTGAGATTCTTCACCATATTGAGGCGGATATCGATATTATTGCGATTGATGAGGTTCAGTTTTTTGATGAAGGAATTGTTCGGATTGTACAGCAGTTGGCTGACAGCGGTCATCGTGTGGTCTGTGCGGGTCTGGATATGGATTTCCGCGGCGAACCGTTTGGCCAGATGCCTGCGTTGATGGCGATTGCGGAGTCGGTGACGAAGCTGCAGGCGGTATGTTCGGTATGTGGTTCACCATCAAGCCGGACGCAGCGCTTGATCGATGGTCATCCAGCATCCTACCATGACCCAGTGATCTTAGTAGGTGCCTCTGAAGCGTACGAGCCTCGCTGCCGCCACCACCACGAAGTCCCAAAAACGGCGTCATACCGTTCAAGCATCGAGCAAGAAGCAACAAATTAATACAAAGTGGGTCAGGGTGGATGTAGTTTAGTTTACATAATGAGTGCCTGACACCATAAATAAGCTTTACACTGTAAAAACTGTCTGAGAAGGAAATTCTCGGGCAGTTTTTTTGTTTGATTAAGTTTAGTGGTGGGGAATTTTTGTGGGTTGGCGGAATCATTGGGGAATTTGGCGGAATCATTTTAGAGTTCGGCGGAATCCTGGATGGGTTTGGCGGAATAATGATAAGTTTCGGCGGAATCGGGCTGATGATTGGCGGGAAAACTAAGTTTGGTGGGTCCGGCCGAGGATTGGCGGAATCCACCTGAGTTTCGGCGGAATCCACCTGAGATTCGGCGGAATCCACCTGAGTTTCGGCGGAATCCCAAGCTGACCCCTGAAAATTAAATCTTGGAAAGATTTCACTCGTCCAGTTCTAGCTGCCTTCGGGCATGATAGTAATGGGAGGTGTAAGATGCAAAAATTTTGGCTGTTTCTCTCATTAACACTGTTGTTTTTAGTTAGCGGCTGTCAGAATAATCGCGGAGCCAATCAAGAGGCTTACGACTTGCGAAAAGATCAGACGGCACCGAATTATATGTCTAACCGCGGTAATGACCGCAACGCGCCAGCGAATATGTCCAATCGGGGCGAAAATAAGCAGCGGCTCGTCGAGGATGATATTACCAACCAAAATCCTAATTTTCTCAACCTGAGTCGGACGGGGAGCGGTTCTGAAACGGGCGGCGGTAAAGATACGGGTGAAGACATCAATAAGGCCAAGCAAGTTATTGCTGATTCAAATGAATTTACTTTAGATTCCGTTTGGATCAATGGTGACCGGATGTGGGTTTCAGTTTATAAAAAAGGAATGCTGTCTGAACAGGGAAAGATTAAAGCAGAAGCACGACTTCACAAACAACTGGTTCAGGCTTTACCACGCTATAAAATGGAAGTGCGCGTGAAAGAAGATCGCCGCTAGCATGCTCTGATTATCAGGGCATGTTTTTTTGTGTTGAACCTACTAATGACACTATGTCATTTTTCTATTGACTTGTGACACGATGTCATATATAATCATTTTATGACATGATGTCACATGCGAATAGGAGAGTAATTATGCCGAAACAAACGTTTTTTCACTTACCGAAAGAAAAACAGGACACATTAATTCAAGCTGCTAAAAAGGAATTTTCCAGGGTGCCATTACATGAAGCATCCATTGCAAATATTATCAAAAGTGCGGGAATTCCAAGGGGGAGCTTTTATCAATATTTTGAGGATAAAGAGGATGTATATTATTACTTGGTAAATCAACTTGCCCAAAAAAATCAGGAACGATTCATTTCAACCCTGAAAGAAAAGAATGGGAATTTATTTGAGACGTTTATTGAGTCTTATCAATTTCTGATACAGATCCAAAAAAATCAAGAAGACCAAAATCTTTTTAAAAATGCCTTTTTAAATATGAATTATAAATTGGAGAACACCTTCGCTAATCATGTTTACGAGGAAAATCAAAAAAATCAGTTTGTCACTACGATCAACCTAATCAATAGAGAACAGTTAAACATTAAAAATGACCAAGAACTACACTCGATTTTAAAAATTATGGCGGCTGTCACTTTTCAGAACTTGATTCAAATGATCGTAAAAGAATGGACGGAAGAAGAAGCTTTAGAAAATTATATTGCACAAATTGAGCTGCTAAAAAAAGGGTTTTATAAAGAAGAGAAATAAAATAAGAATAAGGGGATAGAAAACTATGGAATCATCATTACAACAAAGAAAACCACCCTATTTGATGATTGCGATCTTATTTGTGGGAGCAATGGTTTCATTTTTAAATAACTCACTATTAAATGTGGCATTGCCATCGATTATGGTGGATTTAAATATTAAAGATTATTCAACGGTTCAGTGGTTATCGACAGGCTATATGCTGGTCAGTGGGATACTCATTCCAGCTTCAGCATTTTTACTAACACGCTTTTCGAATCGCAGTCTATTTATTACCTCCATGGTGATTTTTACATTAGGGACTGCGTTTGCAGCCTTTGCACCAAACTTCGGGGTACTACTTACGGGGCGGATGATTCAAGCAGCCGGTTCTTCAGTAATGGGTCCTTTATTAATGAACATCATGTTAGTAAGTTTCCCGCGTGAAAAACGTGGTACTGCAATGGGGATTTTTGGATTAGTTATGATTACAGCTCCAGCAATTGGACCGACATTATCGGGTTACATTGTCGAGTATTATGACTGGCGCGTTCTTTTCGAAATGATTTTACCATTAGCAGTTCTTAGTTTATTGTTAGCTATTTGGAAGCTTGAAAATGTAATGGAACAGAACAAAAGTGTAAAACTTGATTACTTCTCGGTTGTATTATCTAGTATTGGATTTGGTGGGTTACTATATGGTTTCAGCTCAGCGAGTTCGGATGGTTGGACCGATTCCATTGTCTTAACATCGTTAATTATTGGTAGTATCGCATTAGTGGCATTCATTGTTCGTCAATTAAAACTAGCAGAACCATTATTGGATTTACGAGTTTACAAGTATCCAATGTTTGCCCTTGGATCGGTCATTTCGATAGTAAACGCTGTGGCCATGTTCTCGGGGATGATTTTAACACCAGCGTATGTGCAAAGCGTACGTGGTATTTCACCACTTGATTCAGGTTTAATGATGTTACCTGGTGCGATTGTTATGGGGCTTATGATGCCTGTTACAGGCAAATTATTTGATAAAATGGGTCCGCGTATTCTCGCAGTAGCCGGACTTGTGGTCACAGCAGTATCCACTTACATGCTAGCAAACTTACAAATCGATTCTACTCACACTTATATTATTCTTGTTTACACGTTGAGAATGTTTGGTATGTCAATGGTGATGATGCCAATCATGACCAACGGATTAAATCAGTTGCCAACACGTTTAAATCCACACGGTACAGCTGTTAACAATACAGCTCAGCAAGTGTCTGGTTCGATTGGTACCGCTATTCTTGTTACGATCATGAATTCGGTGACAAAAACAGAAGCGACAAGCTTAATGGCTGGTGTTGATCCAACAACACTGACAGAAGCTTCAACTGCATTATTAACAAAGCAAGCGTTGTTGGCTGGTATTCAGTATTCATTCTATGTAGCCCTTGCCATCAATGTTGTTGCTCTCGTATTAGCGTTATTCGTTAAACGAGTGGATACTAGTGAAGAAGTGGTTAGTAAGTTAGAGCAGCAGGGGAACACACAGATGAAGCCTGCATCAATTCAATAAATAAAAGGTGGGATCATCGATAAGGTGATCCCGCTAATGGAAAAAGCTTTTTAAAGAGGCGATTTTATCCAAAAATCTCCTGCAAAAAAATTTCCCCCAGGAATTTGGTTTTGACGGTTGTTTTCACCTATACTATAATTAGAATGTTATGGACAAAAAATTGAGGTGAATAGACTGTGTTTGATCGTCTTCAATCGGTGGAAGATCGCTATGAGAAGTTGAATGAACTTTTGAGCGACCCAGAAATTATTAATGATTCAAAAAAATTACGTGAATATTCAAAAGAACAATCTGATATACAAGAAACAGTACAAACGTATCGTGAATATAAAGAAGCACGCGCGCAGCTTCAGGATGCGAAAGTGATGTTGGATGAGAAACTGGATGCTGAAATGCGTGAAATGGTGAAGGAAGAAGTTAACGAACTGGAAGCGCAGATCGTTGACTTGGAAGCGAAGATGAAGATTCTCTTAATTCCGAAGGATCCGAATGATGACAAAAACGTTATCTTTGAAATCCGCGGTGCAGCAGGCGGGGACGAGGCGGCATTGTTTGCGGGGAATTTATACCGCATGTACAGCCGTTATGCAGAAGCGCAAGGCTGGAAGATTGATCTTCTTGATGCGAGCCCAACTGGTCTTGGCGGTTACAAGGAAATCAGCTTTATGATTAATGGCCAGGGTGCTTATTCGAAATTGAAGTATGAGAATGGCGCGCACCGTGTGCAGCGTGTTCCAGAAACAGAATCAAGCGGCCGGATTCATACGTCAACAGCGACGGTTGTTTGTTTGCCGGAAGCGGAAGAATTAGAAGTGGAAATCAATGATAAAGATATTCGTTTTGATGCGTTTGCTTCTAGTGGCGCCGGCGGTCAGTCCGTTAACACGACGATGTCAGCGGTGCGGTTAACGCATATTCCAACGGGGATAGTGGTTTCGATTCAAGATGAGAAATCGCAGCATAAGAACAAAGATAAAGCGATGAAGGTATTACGGGCCCGTATTTATGATAAGTATCAGCAGGAAGCGCAGGCGGAGTATGATTCTGTGCGTAAATCGGCGGTAGGGACGGGTGACCGTTCGGAGCGGATTCGTACCTACAACTTCCCGCAAAACCGGGTGACAGACCACCGTATTGGCTTGACGATTCAAAAACTCGATCAAATTTTGGAAGGCAAGCTCGATGATATCATCGATGCGCTGATTATGGATGATCAAGCGCGCAGGCTGGATAGTGCCTCTAATGAGTAAAAAAGTATTTGAAGCTCTTCAATGGGCTTCTTCTTTTTTAGGTCCAGCGAATCGGGATGCGAATGCAGGCGAACTTTTGCTGCGCCATTTCACCGGGATGTCGCGCGCGCAATTATTTGCGAATATGCGTGATGAGTTAGCTCTAGGTGTGTGGGAGGACTTTGAAAAAGCGGTTTTTGACCATGTAGAGGGTGTCCCGGTCCAGTATATTATTGGGGAGGAAGAGTTTTACGGGCGGCCGTTTCTCGTCAATGAAGAAGTGCTGATTCCAAGACCCGAAACAGAAGAACTCGTCTACGGCGCCCTCCAACGGATCAAACGGCTGTTTAGCACGGAGAAACCAGTCATCAAGCTGGCCGACATCGGAACCGGCAGCGGCGCCATCGCCATTACAATGAAGTTAGAAGAGACGGAACTTATGGTGTCAGGCACCGATGGCACTATGAAGGCAGTGGAAATGGTGTCAGGCACCAATAGTCCTATGAGGCCAGTGCTAATGGTGTCAGGCACTGATATTGCGGAGGCGTCGTTGGCTGTGGCGCGGGAGAATGCGGCACGGCTTGGGGCGGAGGTGGAGTTCCTGCAGGGGGATTTGCTGGGGCCGTTTATGGAGAGCGGGTCCCGGTTTGATGTGATTCTTTCCAATCCGCCTTATATTCCGCTTGAGGATATCTCGACGATGTCGGAGGTTGTGACGGAGCATGAGCCGCACCGGGCATTGTTTGCGGGCGCGGACGGTTTGGATTTTTACCGCCGTTTTATGGTTGAGCTGCCACGTGTACTAGAAAAGCGCGCGCTGGTTGGGTTCGAGATTGGGGCCGGTCAGGGCGAAGCGGTAGCGGAGCTTTTCCGAAAGGCGTTTGCAAATGCCAAGGTGGAGATTGTTAATGATATTAATGGCAGGGACCGGATGGTGTTTGCGGAGATTGGTTTCGGGGCTTAAATTCTAGTTTTAAGCTCTGGTTATAAGCTTTGGCTTATGCCCGAGTTGCCGCTCGTATAAAAAACGCGGAAGTGTTAAAGAATATCAATAGAAACGCTCAGAGGCGGATTAGCTCTGAGCGTTTTTTTATGCTTCAATTAGATAAGAAGACAGCTCTTTTATTTTGGCGTTATTACGTGAACTGGCGAAGGTGTATACGTTACAGAACGCATATTTCTGCTTATTTTCCATTAGTAAGGTGCCGTTAACAGACCCATGATAGCCATGGGTGATGATGGTGCTGATCTCAAGTTCGGTTACTTGATTATTCTGGTTTTGCTTCAGGACTGCAAGGACCTTGTCTTTGCCTTGAATCTGATGTTGACCGATGATATTCCAGTCGAAATCGTCAGTGATGTTGTCAGCTAGATAATTGAGATCGTTCTGGACAAAGGCGATGTTAAATTCTTTAAGATGGGCTTTTTTGGGGGCGTTTCCGCAATCGTCAACACAAATGACGTTTAAATCTACGTTTTTGGAATTGGGCTGATTCATTTTTTGGCGCTCCATTTTCATGAGATTGATTATAAAAAACAAAGACTGTTCTCTTATTTTACATATAATTAGATTGTTCCCTTTTATATGGAAGGGCATTCACCGCAAATCTTTGAAAAATATCAAATTTTAATAGTTTAAGATTCTGGCATTTTGTCCAAAATGAAGATATCGAAGGGACGGTGCTCGAATTGAAAAGTAAACTTGTGGTTTGGGGATATCTAATCGTTTTATCGTTAGGAACGATGTTGAGTTTATATATGCCGAAGACGGAAGCAGCTGCGAAGGAATCGATTGTGATTCCAGGGGAAGCGATTCGGCTCCGGATTCTTGCGAATAGTGATTTTGAAAAGGATCAAGCGATTAAGCGGAAAGTGCGCGATGCGGTTAATGCACAGATTACAGTTTGGGTACAGGATTTAACGTCAATGGAAAAAGCAAGAACTGTTATCAATTCAAAGCTTCCTGAAATTCAAGCGATTTCGGAAAGAGTTGTCCGTGAGCAAGGGTCGACTCAATCGGTGAAGGTCGAATTTGGCAAGGTTCAGTTTCCAACGAAATTATATGGTCAATATTTATATCCGGCCGGAGAGTATCAAGCCATCTTGATTACATTAGGTTCAGGCGAAGGTGCGAACTGGTGGTGTGTGCTTTATCCACCATTATGCTTTCTTGATTTTTCAAATGGTGTTGCCGTGAGTGATGGATTTGAAGAGAAGAAGGCGAAGGCGAAAACGGTGAGTACGGAAAAGCAGAAAGACAAGGTTGAAAAGGTGAAAAAGGAAACGGGTCTGGCGGATGATGGAGTAAAAGAGGTAAAGGTTGAGGATAAGTCTGAGGATAAAGCGGCTGCGGCAACCGCACAAGAAGAAGTCGCAGTGAAGCATGAAACTGTGAAAGCGAAGAAAGAAGTAGAGAAGAAGGAAGTAGAGAAGAAGACGGAAAGGCTGATTGAAAAAGAAGGCCCTGTTTTCAATGAGTTAGAAATAGAAGAGGAAGTGCCGGTGACTGTGGCTCAAAACGAGGCGCCTGTGTATACTGCCGAAGATGAAAAGCCGGTAGAAGTGAAGTTTTTCGTGGTAGAAATGTGGGAAAAGATGTTTAACTAGACCAGATCCAAGCGTGGAGCTGGTTTTTTCGTTTTAGGAATAAAATTTACTAGATTTCCGATTCTAGCGGTTCTATTTTTTCTAGCTCATCCATATTCATAGAGTAGAATCTTAAAAAGAGGTGGATGGGATGCAGGCATTGATTCGCAGGGCTAAAAAAGAAGATTTGGGCAATTTACGAGAGTTTTTAACGCGAGCGAAACTGGGAACGGATGGATTAACGGATGAGACGGTTGACTATTTTTTATTGCTAGAGAATGAGGATGGGACTTTAAAGGGTACGCTTGGGATGGAGGCGTTCACGGAGTTCGGGCTATTGCGCTCCCTTGTGGTCACACCTGGACAAGCTGAGAAGGAAATCTTCGTTCTTTTTGATCAAATGGTGCAATTAGCGAAAGAAAAAGGGATGAAAGGTTTGTTTTTGGCAACAAATAAGAGCGTAGCCTTACCGTTTTTTGAATTAATGGGCTTTCAGAGAGTCGAGCGGGAGGAATTACCTAGCGAATTTTATCACTCAGAACATATTCGACACGTTTTAAATGTGGATAACTCGTTATTTTTGAAATTTTCACTATAATTGTGGATATATCCACAAAGTTATCCACTTTTTTAAGGAAGTTGTGCACAATTTGTGGATAACACTTGTATTTATGCCCACCTTCTTTTATACTTTCAAACGTATTAAGTGAAAAATATGAGTCTAGGTGACTAAATTCGCCAAATTTCGCTAATAGACTCGTTTGAGATAAAGGTGGATAACTATGAACACGAAAGTCTGGAAAGTGGATAAGTATGTGGATAAACTTGAAAATAATCCACAAGTTGTGGATGCAGCGAATTTTTTGCGGGATAACGAAGTGGTCGCATTGCCAACGGAGACGGTGTATGGCCTTGGCGGGAATGCGAAAAGCGATGCGGCAGTGAAGAAGATTTTTGCGGCGAAGGGCCGGCCGAGTGATAATCCACTGATTATCCACATTGCAGAAAAAAGTCAGCTGGCCATGTTTGTGGAAGAAATTCCTGAGAAGGCGGAACAGTTAATCGAAGCTTTTTGGCCGGGACCGCTGACGATTATTTTTAAAAAGAAGGAAGGCGTTCTTTCTGAAACTGCGACGGCAGGCTTGGCGACGGTTGCGGTGAGGATGCCGGATCACCCTGTTGCACTGGCGCTGTTGAAAAGCTGTGGATTGCCAATCGCTGCCCCGAGTGCGAACAGCTCGGGCAAACCGAGTCCAACAAATGCCGACCATGTTTTGGACGACTTAAATGGGAAAATTGCTGGTGTGATTGACGGTGGGCAGACAGGAATTGGGGTCGAATCAACGGTGATCGATTGCACGGAGGCAATTCCGGTTATCTTACGGCCAGGTGGGGTAACGAAAGAGCAGCTTGTGTCGGTTGTGGGCGAAGTTCAGGTCGATGCGGCGTTAACCGATGAGGCAGCACGGCCGAAAGCACCGGGCATGAAATACCGCCATTACGCTCCCAATGCACCGCTTTATATGGTGTCAGGCACCACAAAATTCCTCCAGGGCTTGGTTGATGAAAAGAGGCAGGAGGGATTGAGGGTCGGGGTACTGACGACGGAAGAGAATGCTGAACTGTTCAAGGCGGATGTAGTGCTCACGTGCGGGAAACGGGCGGAGCTGGAGACGGTAGCTGCTGCGCTTTATGATACATTACGAAAATTTAATCTCGAACAAGTTGATGTGATTTATAGTGAAATCTTTCCGAACGCGGGTGTTGGAAATGCCATCATGAACCGCCTTCAAAAGGCGGCGGGAAATAAACTGATTACAGAATAACCACCAGACTCCCCCTTTTTAAAAGGGGACTGGTGGTTTTTTTAGTGTCAGGCACCAGGTGCAGCTCCCCCAAATTGTAACAACCTTTGGAATTAGGTGGGTGGATTCCAGTTCTTCAACATGACTTCTAAAATAGTTTGGACGTGCATATGCTAGGGTAGTTAGTCCAAGGAGGCGGAGTCCGAATGTCTGAAATGATTAGCGAATTAGTAACTTTGATGTTAATGGCGTTTGCACTAGGGATGGATGCATTTTCAGTCGGACTTGGCATGGGAATGTACAAACTTCGGCTTAAGAAAATATTTAATATCGGGATCACGATCGGCTTATTCCATGTGTGGATGCCGCTTTTGGGTTTAATTACGGGGAAATTTCTATCAGAGAAGTTTGGAACGTTTGCGACATTTATCGGTGGTTTTCTGCTGATTATGCTAGGTGTGCAAATGATTTGGTCAACCCTTAAAAAAGGGGACGAGAAGGTCATTTCCCCAGTTGGCTTTGGCCTGGTGCTTTTTGCTTTGAGCGTAAGTCTAGATAGTTTTTCGGTCGGACTGACCTTAGGTATTTACGGGGCGAAAACGATTATGGTGATCATCTGTTTTGGCATCATGGCAACCGTGCTAACATGGTTTGGACTATTGCTGGGCCGAAAGATGCAGGGCTGGATGGGGTCTTATAGTGAAGCGCTAGGCGGCGCGATTCTCCTTGCCTTCGGATTAAAGCTCCTCGCCCCATTCTTGTAAGGGAGAAATCCGTGGCATACCTATGGTAAAATAAAGTCAGTTAGTTTTTACATAAGAACTTGCAAGGAGGAGGCACACACATTGCAGCGCATTTTGTTTGTATGCACAGGAAATACATGCAGGAGTCCGATGGCCGAAGCGATTTTGAAAAATAAACAGCTGGATAGGGTCGAAGTGAGGTCGGCAGGCATCTATGCAGCGACCGGCAGTGAGGCATCCGCACATGCAAAAAAGGTTCTCGATGACAATGGGATCGCACATAATCACCGATCTAGCTTGTTAACCCGTGACGAAGTCGCATGGGCGGACCTCATCCTCACGATGACGTCCTCGCACAAGATGGCGATTCTTCAACAATACCCGGATATGGGTGAAAAGGTGTTTACCCTAAAGGAATATAGTGGGGAAGGCTTCCATTCCGATGTGGTCGATCCTTACGGCGGATCCTTGGCCATGTATGAACAAACCTTCCGGGAACTAAATGCATTAATTGACAAAGCAATTGGAAAACTAAAGTAATAGTTAGTGGAATGCTCTCTTTCTTCTGAAAGGGAGCTTATATTTTGGGTTTCATTCTTTATATTTTGGTAACGGTATGTCAAAATGAATCAGGAGAGCGGATGCACCCGATCGTCGATGAGTGGGTGCTGGGGCCAAACCGTATAAAAAAATGAATAACAGGAGGGTTTTTCATGAAAGTAGCATTAGCATCAGACCATGGCGGGATTAATCTTCGCAAAGAAATTGCCAGCCTACTTGAAGAGCTTGGGATTGAATATCAAGATTTTGGCTGTGAGTGCGAAACATCTGTCGATTATCCGGATTATGCACTGCCTGTCGCTGAAAAAGTAGCGAAGGGCGAGTTTGACCGCGGCATCCTGATTTGTGGGACTGGCATCGGCATGAGCATTGCGGCCAACAAAGTAAAAGGGATCCGCTGTGCCTTGGTTCATGATACATTTAGCGCCAAAGCAACGCGCGCCCATAATGATTCCAATATGTTAGCGATGGGTGAACGAGTCATTGGCCCTGGTCTTGCCCGTGATATTGCCCAAATCTGGCTGACAGGTGAATTTGAAGGCGGCCGCCATGCGGGCCGAGTTGGAAAGATCGGTGAATACGAGGATAAGCACCTTTAATTCTACAATGGTGGAACGGGAAATCTGTTAGGGGAGGGTAAGGCTTATGATTCAAGAGTGTGAAAAAGAGCTGGAAGCAATTTTAACAGAATTTAAAGAACAGGCAGCGTTGAAACAGGGGCAGTTGCTCGTGATCGGCTGCAGCACCAGTGAAGTGATTGGGGAGCGAATCGGGACCTCCGGGACAGTCGAAGTCGCCGAAATGATTTTTCGCGGCTTGAAAAAACTTCAAGCAGACACGGGTATTGATTTGGCGTTCCAGTGCTGCGAGCATTTAAATCGGGCCTTGGTCGTCGAACGCGAGGTAGCTGATGCGAAGCGCTTCGATGAGGTTTCGGTTGTCCCGGTCCGTAAAGCTGGCGGGGCAATGGCAACCTATGCCTTTCAAGCGTTAGAAGATGCAGTCGTGGTGGAGTTCGTCAAGGCAGATGCTGGAATCGACATTGGCAATACCCTGATTGGTATGCATCTAAAACATGTCGCCGTACCCGTCCGCGTGACGCAAAAAAGCATCGGACAAGCCCACGTCACCCTCGCCAAGGTCCGCCCCAAACTGATCGGCGGAGCAAGAGCCGTATACGAGCGGAATCAAGAAAACTCGAGCTGCTCTTAAAAGACATGGGTGTCAGGCACCATCATTAAAGTTTTTATATAATTTGGTAAATTATGATGGATTAAATGAAGTCTCGTTAAAAACACGAACGTTATTGTGATTAAAAAGATTTTCGTTCGGAAAATAAAGTTTAAATATATGGAAACACTCAATTTGAGTAAAAAAAATAATTAAAATACGAAAAATGTTTCCCTTTTAATTTGAGGGTGTTTCATGCTAAAATAAAAAAGAATTTTCGAAAATGATGAATAGTAGTCACTTACATATAAGGGGGATTTTTTGTCATGAAGCATTTGCCGCAAGCGGATGAACAAGTTTTTCAAGCGATTCAAAAAGAATTAGGTCGTCAGCGTTCTAAGATTGAATTAATTGCCTCAGAAAACTTTGTTAGCGAAGCAGTCATGGAAGCACAAGGCTCTGTGTTAACGAACAAATATGCAGAAGGCTATCCTGGCCGACGCTATTATGGCGGCTGTGAATATGTCGATGTGGTCGAAGACTTAGCCCGCAACCGCGCGAAGGAAATTTTCGGTGCGGAATATGTGAACGTGCAGCCTCACTCAGGTGCACAGGCCAATATGGCAGTGTACTTCACAGTTCTTGAGCAAGGCGATACTGTACTAGGGATGAACTTATCCCACGGCGGCCACTTAACACACGGCAGCCCGGTTAACTTCAGTGGAGTCCAATATAACTTTGTGGAATATGGCGTGGACGAAACCACTCACCGCATCAATTATGATGATGTCCGTGCCAAAGCGCTTGAACATAAGCCAAAGATGATTGTTGCTGGGGCTAGTGCCTATCCGCGCGCGATCGATTTTGCGAAGTTCCGTGAGATTGCCGATGAAGTCGGTGCGTACTTAATGGTGGATATGGCGCACATCGCCGGCCTTGTTGCCGCAGGATTGCACCAAAACCCTGTTCCATACGCAGATTTCGTAACCACAACAACACATAAAACATTGCGCGGCCCACGTGGCGGGATGATCCTTTGCAAAGAGGAATTTGGCAAGAAAATCGATAAATCGATCTTCCCTGGAATTCAAGGCGGTCCACTGATGCATGTCATCGCTGCTAAAGCCGTTGCTTTTGGCGAAGCCCTGCAGGACAGCTTTAAAGAATATGCCGGTCAAATTATTGCCAATGCCAAGCGTTTAGCTGACAGTCTCCAACAAGAAGGCTTGAAGTTGGTTTCAGGCGGTACCGACAACCACTTGTTATTACTGGATGTGCAGTCCCTTGGCCTGACAGGCAAGGTTGCAGAAAAAGTCCTTGATGAAATTGGCATCACAGTGAACAAAAATACGATTCCATTTGATCCGCAAAGTCCATTCGTGACAAGCGGAATCCGCATCGGTACAGCGGCCGTTACAAGCCGCGGCTTTGGTGAAGCGGATATGGACGAGATTGCATCCATTATTGCGTTTACCTTGAAAAACCATGAAGATGCAGCGAAGCTTGAGGAAGCGCAAAAACGCGTCGATGCTTTAACAAGCAAATTTACCCTTTATCCAGAATATTAAACAGCGAAAAAATCGGCCTAACTAGTGATAGTGGGCCGGTTTTTTTTGAAAAATCTAACTAGTTGAAAAGGCTGTTTTCTATTTGCTCATTGAATTATTTTTCTGTAAAATGAGACGGAGTGTTTGTAATAATAAAAAAAGGGGCGATGATTGTGGCCAAGGTATTCGTGTTCGACCACCCATTAATTCAACATAAACTAACGTACATACGTGATAAAAACACAGGAACAAAGGAATTCCGTGAGCTTGTCGATGAAGTTGCCACACTAATGGCCTTTGAAATCACTAGAGATCTGTCGCTTGAGGATATTGATATCGAAACACCTGTCTGCCCAGCGAAATCAAAGGTATTATCCGGTAAGAAAATCGGTGTCGTGCCAATTTTACGGGCAGGAATCGGAATGGTTGACGGTATTTTAAAATTAATCCCAGCGGCGAAAGTGGGCCATATCGGTCTATACCGCGATCCTGAAACCTTAATGCCGGTCGAATATTATATTAAGCTGCCAAGTGATGTGGAAGAGCGCGATTTCATCGTGGTTGACCCAATGCTGGCAACGGGCGGTTCAGCGGTTGAAGCGATTCGTTCCCTGAAGAAGCGCGGCGCGAAACATATCAAATTTATGTGTCTAATCGCAGCACCAGAAGGCGTGGAAGCTGTTAAGGAAGCCCACCCAGATGTGGATATCTACATCGCGGCATTAGATGAGAAATTAAATGACCACGGCTACATCGTTCCAGGACTAGGGGATGCTGGGGACCGGTTGTTTGGTACGAAATAAGATCCTTTTTGAAAAAAGTCGAGCATGTCTCGGCTTTTTTTGTTGGTTTGATGGGTTTAATAAAAAGGGTAATTTGGTTTTTAAACATTCTTAGTTTTTTGGAAAATTGGATGTGGACCGCGGTTTATTTTTCTAAAAAACTGCTTGGTTTTTGGAAAAAAATGTTTAATTGCACAAAACCATTTAAAAATGGCACAAAACCCTTTAGATTTCGTACAAAACTAATAAAATCCGCACAAAACCTGCCCAAATTTGCACAAAGCAACCAAGAATTCGCACAAAACTTTAACAGGAACAAAATTACACTAAATAAAGAACAAAGAAATATCATGCAAACCCAAAATTTGAACACAAAATGTTAAAATTCAAAATTTGTCCTTAATTTTTAAGCAGGAAATCACCTTTTTTAATAGAAATTACCACTGAAACTATAATATGAGGTGAAATGATGGTCGTTTTAGAATTACAATTACCCATTCAAGCATATCAATGTATGGCGCTGCTGCGCAGATTGCCGAAAAATCATCCAATCAGGCCGACAATCGAGCGTGATTTAAGATCGTGGTTGAAGGGATACTACGGCGAGAAGGAATGTAGCTACTATCTTTCGCTTTTGCCCGAAGAGCAATATTACATTTTTCATGGCCTGAGGTTAACTGACAAGAAACCATTCCAAATCGATTTAGTGATTCTTTCATTACGGTTTCTCTTCATGTCAGAAGTCAAAAATCTATCGAAAAAATTGACGTTTCACAAGGAATCCAATCATGTAACGAAAGAATTCAATCATGAAGAAGAAGGCATATCAAACCCCATCCTTCAGGTAAAACGGCAGAAAATGCAATTGGTTAATTGGTTGAGAAACAAGCAGATGCTAGGATTACCAATTGAAAAAATGGCCGTCATTAGTAAATCCACGACGAAAGTGGAAACAACGCCTGACAACTTACAAATTTTTAATGATTTAATCTATGCGGAATCTCTCTTGGATAAAATTGAAGAGATGGAAGGTAAGCATCAAAAACCTGCCATTAGTAAAAGGAAACTTGCTCAATTAGTCAACCTCCTTTTAGACCACCATCAAACTCCTATTCCTGATATTCTCCAAACGTACAAATTATCCAAAGATGATATTATCACAGGGGCGATCTGCCCTAAGTGCCAGATTGGTACGATGTCATATTACTCAGCAAAGTGGCACTGCCCCAATTGTGGGCTATCTTCCAAAACTGCCTTTTTTCAATCGGTCGATGATTATTTCCTCCTATTGGGACCGACGATTGCTAGGAAGCAGTTTGCTGAATTTTTACAGATTAACTCCACTTTTGTTGCGGGGAATCAACTGCGGTCGCTCAACCTCTCGTCGTCAGGATCCAGACGAGGGACAATCTACACCCTTCCGAAAAACCAGCTTCTGTGCCCACTCAATGAAAAGGAAATTAACGCATACACAGTTCCCACGAGATAATTGGTGGATAAACCAAAAAATAAAATCATTGCATCCACGGTTCTCACGAGATAATAAGAATCAACGCATCCCAAGCCTCACACCAAATTTATAGTGAAAAACAAACAAATGGTGCAAATAGAAGAGATATACCTACAAGACACCATGCATACTTTCTCCCCTCAATGAAAACGATATGAAAAAAGGGGAAATCCGCTGATGAAACTTCTACTTGCCTTACTGCTAACTTTCCAAACTCCCAAAATACTCATTCATCCTTCCATCACCACACACACCCATGAAATAACGGCGATTATCATCCTAGACAAACCGCACACTGATCGAGAAATCCAGGAGCTCATTAAACCATATAAAGATGTGAAACTGCGCCGTGTTTTCCATGACGCACTTGATGGTTTTTCCGTTAAGGGCAGTGCCGAAACACTTGCCAAACTCGGAAGCAGCCAGAAACAAATCATCAACGTCTCGCCGGTCATCACCTATCAGGCCGATACCGAGGAGAGTGTTGAAATTATTGGCGGGGAGGAAGTCCGCAGTCTCTTTGATCGAAAAAATCAACGGCTGACGGGGAAAGGGATCACTGTCGGGGTCATTGATACAGGCGTTGACTATACCCATCCTGACCTGGAGCGCAACTATGCAGGCGGTCGCGATCTTGTTGACAACGACCGCGATCCGATGGAAACGCGCGCCCTCGGTAAGGCGACCATCCACGGGACTCATGTCGCCGGCATTATTGCGGCCAATGGAAAAATAAAAGGCGTTGCCCCGGAGGCAAAGATTGTTGCCTACCGGGCACTTGGGCCGGGCGGAGGCGGGACAACCGAGCAGGTCCTTGCGGCGATTGACCAGGCTATCAAGGATAAGGTTGACATCGTCAACCTCTCCCTTGGAAATGATATTAACGGACCTGACATGCCAATCAGCCTTGCTCTTAACCGTGCTGTCGACCGCGGGATCGTCGCGGTGGCAGCCTCCGGTAATTCGGGACCAGGTGTTTGGAGCGTCGGTTCACCAGGGACAGCCTCTAAAGCGATTTCAGTCGGGGCCTCCACACCAACCCTTGAGACACCCTATCTATTAATAGAAGGAAGTCGGGAACAATTCCAAATTGAGCCGATGGAAGGTTCGGCCTCGTGGGAGCTTGACCGCTCAGGGGACATGGCCGATGGCGGCATTGGCAGACCAGACGAATTGAAACATGTCGATGGGAAGATTGCCCTTATCAAACGAGGCATCCTAACCTTTTCAGAGAAAGCGGAGAATGCTCAAAAGGCGGGGGCAAAGGCGGTGCTGATTTACAATAATGTAAGCGGTGGCCGCTTCATGGGAAACCTGGACACTCAGCTGACCATCCCTGTCGGAGCACTCGCGAAGGGTGACGGAGTTATTTTACAAAGAGAAATAAACAAACAAAGTGCATCGGCAAGAGTCTTGGTCACCGAAGAGCGGGACCAGCTTGCCGACTTCAGCTCGCGCGGCCCTGTGACTGGAACGTGGGAGATTAAGCCGGATATTGTCGCACCTGGTGTAGCGATAAATTCGACGATTCCGGGCGGCTATTTGTCACTGCAGGGGACGAGCATGGCCGCACCGCATGTCGCCGGGGCCTGTGCGTTAATCATGCAGGCCCATCCGGATTGGACGCCGGAGCAAATCAAGGCGGCCTTAATGAATACGGCAAAACCGCTCGCCAAGTCAACAAAGGCAGGCCATACCGCATCCATACACGGCCAGACTGAGCGCCCTCCCGTCTACTACCGCACTTTTGAGCAAGGAGCCGGCCGCATCCAAGTGGATGAAGCGATCAAGGCGACCACACTCGTTTCGCCGAGCAGTATCCGGTTTGGGAAATTTACCGAGCAGCGCGACGTTCAAAAAGCCTATCTTCATGTTGAAAATACGAGTACACGTACCCAGCGTTATACGTTCGATACCCCGCCGCAAGTAGATGGACTAAAATGGCGGCTGCCGCTCTGGTTTACGCTCAAACCGAAGCAGACGAAAGACATTACTGTTGAGCTAATGGTTGACCCGCAGGTGTTTAAAGGGAAAATTCATGACGGCTACCTAAAACTTGAGGCCGGCGCGGCAACGATACGGATTCCCTATCTGTATGTGTTGGAGGAGCCAAACTATCCGCGCGTGATGGGCTTTGATTTTACGAATGGAGACAAATTAGGGCAGTACCGCTATGAGGTCTATTTGCCGGGCGGGGCCGAGGAGTTTGGAATTGCCCTATTTAGCCCGGAGGATTACCGATTTGTTGGCTTTTTAGATACGATCACCAATGTGAAAAAAGGACTGATTCGCCGAGATATCCCAGAAGAACAGCTTCCGCGGGACGGCACCTATTTAATAAAGGTTTTTGCGAAAAAAGCAAATCAGGAGGATTTTATCGAACGGATGATCACGATAGAAAAAACACAAGAATAACACAATCCCACAAAAATATGACCTTTCATTATACACCATAATGAAGGGTCATAAAATTATACTTATAGTCCAAAATAAAATGTTCACAAAATAGACACAAATTGACCAAAATTCATTCACAATTTCCACTACAATAAGAGTGTTAAGTAAGAAACTGAATTGGGAAAAAATTGAGGTAATACTTTGTGGTATAATTCACGTAAACACATTGACATTGACAGGACGCTATTGTATGCTTACAAAGGGTATAAATGATAGGGTTTTCATGCAAATGAATCTATCTAAAGATAGTATTTTGGCTATGAATTTTTAAGTTTGCCCGCTAGGCATTCTCTTTAGAGTGAGGATGTGTTTAAATGCGTCAAAACAACCGCAACCCATTACAAGCTATGGCTTTAATGTCCGCAATTGTCTCCCAATTAGTAGGTTCCATTCTAATAGGTATTTTCTCAGGCAGATGGCTGGATCGTCATTTGGGTACCGAACCAATTTTCTTAATTATCGGACTGCTCATCGGTCTTGCTGCGGGCACCTATTCCATGCTTCTTTCAATCCGCCATTTCTATTCAGGAGATAAATAACTATGCCAGATTTCAGAGTAATGTACAACAGGCAGCGCAAATGGATTTTTTACTTGTTGTCCATTTATGTTCTCGGCTGGGGGTTCACATCTTTTCAAACCGTGTTTTTAGGACTAATTCTTGGGACATGCTTCAGTTATCTGAACCTGTGGCTCTTGGTACGAAAGACGGAAAGTTTTGATAAAAAGGTAACAGAGGGCAAGAAACCTAAATCCTTAGGGTCGCTATCACGGATGGCGATGGCTGGAATTGCTGCGTTAATCGCCTTAAAGTATCCAGAGCAATTCAACATGATTTCCTTAGTGATAGGATTAATGACATCCTATATTGTCATTATGATAGATTATTTTTACCATGCTTTGCATGTACATAAATGAAGCGGAAGCGAGGTGAGTTTACATGCATCATGAAGTTCCAGAGTTTGAATTTATGGGTCTTTGGTTTAACGGCGCAAATATGCTGATGATTACGGTTGCTAGTTTAATCGTCTTCTTAATAGCTGTCCTATCTACACGGAAGTTAGCAATGAAACCTACAGGGATGCAAAACTTCTTTGAATGGGTGATGGACTTTGTTAAAGGGATCATCAACAGCACAATGGATTGGAAAGAAGGCGGAAGATTCCACATCCTTGGAATTACATTAATTATGTACGTTTTTGTATCCAATATGTTAGGTCTTCCATTTGCAATCGTGATTGATGAAAAGCTTTGGTGGAAATCACCAACGGCGGATCCAATCATCACATTAACACTAGCAGTCATGGTTTTAGGGCTATCCCATTATTATGGCGTCAAGCTAAAAGGTGTAAAAGGATATGGAGAAAGTTTCTTCGCTCCAATGAAATTCTTATTCCCTTTGAAAATCATTGAGGAATTTGCCAATACGCTGACTCTTGGTCTGCGTCTATATGGTAACATTTACGCAGGTGAGTTGCTATTATCACTATTAGCAACAGGCTTAGCGCATCAAGGCATTGCCGGCACCATCGCAGCGATTCCGCTGACATTGGTATGGCAAGGGTTCTCTGTTTTCGTTGGTACCATCCAAGCTTATATTTTCACAATGTTAACAATGGTTTACTTGGCTCATAAAGTGAGTCACGACCATTAATAATATACCGTTCATTATTATGGACAAAATAAAAAAATAATTTATGTTTCATACATTTAAGGAGGAAAAAAGTAATGACAGGATCAATTGGTGTTTTAGCAGCAGCAATCGCAATCGGTTTAGCAGCAGTAGGTGCAGGTATTGGTAACGGTCTTATCGTAGGACGCACAGTAGAAGGTATCGCTCGTCAACCAGAACATCGTGGTTTACTACAAACAACAATGTTTATCGGGGTTGCGTTAGTTGAAGCATTACCGATTATCGGGGTAGTTATCGCGTTCATGGTATTAAACCGATAATATTAGGGAAATTCCAGTGGCGATGATCAACAAATCCTCGCCATTCATTTATGTGTTTTTTCTATCGTTAAGCAACTCTTGAAAGGAGTGAACCGAGGGTGTTAACAAACAGTTTTGTATTAGCGACTGCTGCAGAAGGCGGCGGCCACATTAATACTGGAGATATCTTCTTCCAGCTCATCGTATTCATTGTTTTGTTAGCCTTGCTAAAGAAGTTTGCATGGGGTCCATTAATGGGCATCATGAAACAACGTGAAGAGCATATTGGTAACGAAATTGGCGCGGCAGAAAACAGCCGTTTAGAAGCAGAAAAGATTTTACAAGAACAAAGAAATCTTTTAAAAGAAGCACGAAATGATGCACAAAGCTTAATTGAAAGTGCGAAAAAGCAAGGCGATATTCAACGTGAAGAAATTATCGCAGCGGCACGCACTGAAGCTGACCGCTTGAAAGAAGCAGCGAAGCTTGAAATTGAGCAGCAAAAAGAAAAAGCAGTTGCCGCGATTCGTGAACAAGTTGCGTCTCTGTCTGTATTGATTGCTTCTAAAGTAATTGAAAAAGAAATCACTGCAGCAGATCAAGACCAACTCATTAACGAATATATTAAAGAGGCAGGAGAAGAGCGATGAGCAACTCTATGGTAGCAAAGCGCTACGCGTTGGCTCTTCTAAAAATTGCGAAAGAGACTGACTCGCTCGGAGTTATTGAAGAAGAACTTCGTGTAGTAAAGGAAGTTGTACAATACAATCCTGAACTAAAAGCCATCTTAAATTCTTCTAAGCTTTCACTTGCAAAGAAAAAAGAGATTATTAAGACTGCTTTCTCATCAGTTAATGTAAATGTACTGAATACACTGTTGATCTTAATCGACCGCCACCGTGAAGACCAAATCATTAATTTGGCAGATGAATTTTTAGAGTTAGCAAACGAAGAGATGGGCATTGCTGAGGCTGAAGTTTACAGCACACGTGCTTTAACTGATGCAGAACGCGAAGCAATCTCGTCTGTTTTTGCTGCTAAAATTGGCAAAAAGTCACTAAAAATCGAAAATATCGTAGATTCCAACTTGCTTGGCGGCATCCGCCTCCGCAT
The DNA here is from genome assembly GCF_019219025.1 of Bacillus sp. sid0103. The sequence goes on from NZ_JAHUWN010000005.1 coordinate 203,597, forward strand.
TGGAAATCGTATATATGACGGGTCATTAAGAGGTAAACTTGATCGTTTAGAACGTAAATTGTTAAGCTAGATTCGAAAGATTAGGGGTGAAACTCATGAGCATCAAAGCTGAAGAAATTAGTGCCCTGATAAAAAAGCAAATTGAAAACTATCAGGCGGAAATTCAAGTAACTGATGTCGGTACAGTTATCTCAATCGGTGACGGTATCGCACGTGTTCATGGCCTCGACAATGTCATGGCTGGAGAACTTGTTGAATTTTCAAACGGCGTTATGGGTATGGCACAAAACCTAGAAGCAAATAACGTTGGTATTATCATTCTTGGACCTTTCACTGAAATCAAGGAAGGTGACGAGGTTCGCCGTACAGGACGCATCATGGAGGTTCCTGTTGGTGAGGAACTAATCGGACGCGTTGTTAACTCTCTTGGACAACCAGTTGATGGTATGGGTCCAATCAATACTACAAAAACACGCCCAGTGGAAGCAGTTGCTCCAGGCGTTATGGCTCGTAAATCCGTTCATGAGCCATTACAAACAGGTATTAAAGCGATTGACGCCCTAGTGCCAATCGGACGTGGTCAACGTGAGTTAGTCATCGGTGACCGTCAAACAGGTAAAACATCTGTTGCGATCGATACCATCTTGAACCAAAAAGGTCAAAACATGATCTGTATCTATGTTGCGATCGGTCAAAAAGAATCTACAGTTCGTAACGCCGTTGAAACACTACGTAAATACGGCGCGTTAGAATATTCAATCGTTGTTACTGCATCTGCATCACAACCGGCTCCATTGCTTTACTTAGCACCATACACAGGTGTATCAATGGCTGAAGAGTTTATGTATGCAGGCAAACACGTATTGATTGTTTATGATGATCTTTCTAAACAAGCAGCTGCATACCGTGAGCTTTCCTTGCTGCTTCGTCGTCCTCCAGGTCGTGAAGCATATCCAGGGGATGTATTCTACTTACACAGCCGCTTACTAGAGCGTGCAGCGAAAATTAACGATACACTTGGTGCTGGTTCCATCACTGCGCTTCCGTTCATTGAAACGCAAGCGGGCGACGTTTCAGCGTATATCCCAACAAACGTTATTTCAATTACTGATGGACAAATTTTCTTACAATCTGACTTATTCTTCTCCGGTGTACGTCCGGCGATCAACGCTGGTCTTTCCGTATCACGTGTAGGTGGATCTGCACAAATCAAGGCAATGAAGAAGGTATCTGGTACCTTACGTCTTGACCTTGCTTCTTACCGTGAATTAGAAGCATTTGCTCAGTTTGGATCAGACTTAGATAAAGCAACACAAGCGAAACTTAATCGTGGTGCTCGTACAGTTGAAGTACTTAAACAAGACCTTCACAAGCCACTTTCAGTTGAAAAGCAAGTTGCAATCCTTTACGCATTAACACGCGGCTTCCTTGATGATATTCCATTAGAGGATGTACGTCGTTTTGAATCAGAATACCTTAATTGGTTAGACCACAACCGCAAAGAGTTGTTAGACCATATTACAAAAACGAAGGATCTTCCTTCTGATGACGATATGGCTTCTGCAATCAACGCCTTCAAAAAGACGTTTGCAGTTTCCGAATAATAGGGTCTGACATTTAGAACGGTGTCGGTGTCAGGCACTGTGTGAAAAATTCACATGGTGCCGTGCGCCACAACCAGACATTCTTTGAAAAAGGGTGGTGAGAACCTATGGCTTCATTACGTGAGATAAAAACTCGTATTAATTCAACGAAAAAGACGAGTCAAATAACGAAAGCAATGGAAATGACCTCTGCTGCGAAGTGGAATCGTGCCGTCGTGAATGCAAAAGCATTTGTTCCTTATATGGAGAAAATCCAGGAAGTGACAGCATCGATTGCAATTGGCTCAGGCGGAGTAAATCATTCTATGCTGACATCTCGACCTGTTAAGAAAACCGGTTATATTGTAATGACTTCTGACAGCGGACTTGCTGGTGCATTTAACAGCAACGTGCTCCGTCGTGTAAGTCAAACAATCAAAGACCGTCATAAATCAAATGATGAATTCGCGATCATCGCTATCGGACGTGTAGCACGTGACTTTTTTGTCAAGCGCGGCATGAATGTAGTCCTTGAATCAATTGGGATTCCAGCACAGCCGAACTTTGCTGACATTCAAGGCATTACTCGTGCAACCGTTGGAATGTTCGCAGATGGCACATTCGATGAACTATATATCTATTACAGCCATTACGTGAGTGCCATTTCACAGGAAGTTGAAGAGAAGAAGCTCCTTCCACTAACGGATTTAACGACTTCTCACAAGACGATTTCCTATACATTTGAGCCGTCTGCAGAAGAAATATTAGAAGTTCTCCTGCCTCAATATGCTGAGAGCTTGATTTTCGGCGCTCTACTAGACAGCAAAGCGAGCGAGCACGCTGCTCGGATGACTGCAATGAGAAATGCAACCGATAATGCGAAAGAACTAATTAATCACTATACATTAGTCTTCAACCGTGCCCGTCAAGCGTCGATTACTCAAGAAATCACTGAAATCGTCGGCGGTGCGGCAGCGCTTGAATAAAACTATTTTTTAAAAATGAACCCTGTTCAGGGTCCTTGATAAGTTTTGGTTGAGGGAATGATTTTGTCGTTCCCGACTCCATTTTAAATCGGATACTTATATGGTGAGTTTTATAGGTTCTTTTTTCAAAAAGAGGCTTTTAGCTAATCAAAAGATCCGAAAGAGTAAGTTAGGAGGGAAAACGATGAGCAAAGGACGCGTTCTTCAGATTATGGGTCCGGTAGTTGACGTTAAGTTCGAAAGCGGTCATCTGCCTGCGATTTATAATGCGTTGAAAATTTCAAGTAAAGCGAGTAATGCTTCCGAAGTTGATATCAACATTACCCTTGAAGTAGCTCTTCATTTAGGTGATGATACGGTTCGTACGATTGCGATGTCAACGACTGATGGTTTAACTCGTGGAATAGAAGTTGAAGATACTGGTGCACCAATTTCTGTACCAGTTGGTGATGTTACTCTTGGTCGTGTATTTAACGTATTGGGAGAAACGATTGACCTTGATGCTGCAATTCCAGCAACTGAGCGCCGTGATTCGATTCACCGTGAAGCACCAACATTTGAAAATCTTTCTACACAAGTAGAAATTCTTGAAACTGGTATTAAAGTAGTAGACTTACTTGCTCCGTATATTAAGGGTGGTAAGATCGGTCTATTCGGTGGTGCCGGTGTAGGTAAAACGGTATTAATCCAAGAATTGATCAACAACATCGCACAAGAGCACGGTGGTATTTCCGTATTCGCCGGTGTTGGTGAGCGTACACGTGAAGGTAATGACCTTTATCATGAAATGACAGATTCAGGCGTTATCAAGAAAACAGCGATGGTATTTGGACAAATGAACGAGCCGCCTGGCGCACGTATGCGTGTTGCTTTAACTGGTTTGACTATGTCTGAGTATTTCCGTGATGAGCAAGGACAAGACGTGTTGTTCTTCATGGATAACATTTTCCGTTTCACGCAAGCAGGTTCTGAGGTTTCCGCGCTACTTGGCCGTATGCCATCTGCGGTAGGTTACCAGCCAACTCTTGCAACTGAGATGGGTAAATTACAAGAGCGTATTACATCTACAAACCTAGGATCAGTTACATCGATCCAAGCGATTTATGTACCAGCCGATGACTATACGGATCCGGCTCCGGCTACAACATTCGCTCACTTAGATGCAACAACAAACCTTGAGCGTAAGCTTTCTGAGATGGGTATTTACCCAGCGGTGGATCCTCTTGCTTCAACATCTCGTGCATTGTCACCTGATATTGTTGGTGAGGAGCACTATAATGTAGCCCGCCAAGTACAATCAACTTTACAACGTTATAAAGAGTTACAAGATATTATCGCGATCCTTGGTATGGATGAATTAAGTGATGATGATAAGTTAACGGTACAACGTGCGCGTCGTATCCAAGTGTTCTTATCTCAAAACTTCCACGTTGCTGAGCAGTTTACTGGCCAGCCAGGTTCTTATGTACCTGTTAAGGAAACGGTTCGTGGTTTCAAAGACATTCTTGAAGGTAAGTACGATCACCTTCCAGAAGATGCTTTCCGTCTTGTTGGACGGATTGAAGACGTGCTTGAGAATGCAAAACGCATGGGCGTTGAGGTCTAAACTGAGCCTGGAGGGTAAAAAATGAAGACGATTAAAGTCAGTATTGTTACTCCCGATGGCCCGGTGTATGAATCAGATGTAGAAATGGTAAGTACCAAGGCAACAAGTGGTGACCTAGGGATTTCTCCAGGTCACATGCCGTTGGTTGCCCCGCTGGAGATTACTTCTGTTCGTCTTAAAAAGGGCGGTAAAACGGATTATGTTGCGGTCAGTGGTGGATTTTTAGAGGTCCGTCCTGATCAAGTGACGATTTTAGCTCAATCAGCGGAACTTGCTTCTGAAATTGATGTGGAACGTGCCGTAAAAGCGAAGGAACGTGCAGAACAGCGTATGAGAGATCATCAGGCTGAGCATACCGATTTCAGACGTGCGGAGCTTGCTTTACAGCGTGCCATCAATCGCCTCGCCGTATCGGAAAGAAGATAGTATTTATATTAAAACCCCTTTGGTGGCAAGTAATTGCTGTTGGAGGGGTTTTTTTGTTGGTGGGATGGTGGTTGGGGGAGTTTTTAGTGTATTCACGATGGTTAAGGTATGTTAGCCAAGGACTCTTTTATGAGGAAATTGTGGATTGCTTTGATGTGGCCGATATATTAGTGGAAGTGGCAGATAAAGATGTGAAAGTGGCCGATATATTATTAAAGTGGCAGATAAAAAGGAAAAGCGGCAGATAAATTTGTCAAAGCGGCCGATATATCATTAGTTGAGCCCTTTTTGATGGTTTAAGGGACTTGGTTTTTATTAAAATAGGTAATTTTAATAGGGGGAGGGTGCGAAAAATAGCGCTGGAAGATACCTGGCCAGTCTTTCGACTGGCTTTTTGTGTGGGTTTTGAGGGTGTAATGGGGGGAGTGGCCTGTATTATGAGGATAGTGGATGGTAAGTTAGTTAGCTAATGAGAAGGGACATTGAAAAAGGTGCTACTTTAATACATATATAGAAAAACAAGTACCTTGCCAGTCTTTCGACTGGCTTATTGTTGGGTTTGAGGGTGTATTGGAGGAGTGGACAGTAAACTTTGAGAATCGGATAGTAAGTTTTAATTTAAGAGGATAAGTGGCCCGATATAATTGGAGTGAGGGAATTAATGTTGGCTATTAGGTAATAATGTGGAAGGTTTTTTTATTTAAATAGGTAATTTTTGAGGTTTTGGACTTACTTGAGTGCTTTTCTGGGTGGTTTGCGTTTGGTTGCAGGTCTTCTGCCTTTATTTTGAATTTTTAGGTTGTTGGTAGGACTTGTTTCTGGAATTTAGCATGATTTTTTGGTGATTGAATATGATTGTAGAGGGACATGTTGACTTAATGCATGTTTGTTTATTGGGTGGTTTGGTAATTTACTTTTTTAGAAGAATATAGTTAGGGGAAGAATTAGGTGAAGGTTTTATGACAAATCTCACTGACATTGTTCACAATTTGATGTTAAATAGGGGTTGTTGTCGAATTTATTAGGTGTTGAATGGTTCTTGCGAACCTTGACTAGGCACGTCATCTTCCGCTTACGCTCCAGATCACGTGAGCTAAAATTCTCTCACTGAATTAAGTTTGTCAGGTTCGCTTTTGCGTCATCTCTGATGTTATTCAGGATGCTTTTCTGCGAGATCACGCAAACGCTCAAGGGGGGACCCGTGTCGACTACCGAGTGCTGTGTAAATTGGAATTCTATCGCCATGTGCTAACGCACATTGCGCTTCCGCTCCGCTGCAGCTTGCAAAAATTACCCATTTTTAGTCTCTTCTGAGAGCGAGCTCTCAAGAGCCTAAAAATGGGGAATTTTTGCGGCGATAGAATTCCAATTTTTATGAATTTGGTTTGTCGACACGGGTTTGTAACAATGCTATAATGAATTCGGTTACAATATTCATTAGTATGAAAATTTACAACATTGGAGGGGATGGACATGGAACTTCTAAATGTATATCAGAATAATTATCTGATTGTTTTTGCGTTTCTATGTCTTGGAGTGCTGCTGCCTGTGGTGGCGTTATATTTAGGTAAGCTTCTCCGTCCGGATAAACCGAGTGCTGCGAAGTATACCACATATGAGAGCGGTATTGAGCCATTTCACGATTCCCGTGTGCAGTTCAATGTCCGCTATTATATTTTTGCCCTAATGTTTGTTATTTTTGATGTAGAAACCGTGTTTTTATATCCGTGGGCGGTGGCCTATGATAAGTTAGGGATTTTTGCACTGATCGAGATGTTGATTTTCGTTATTATGTTATTAATTGGTCTTGTGTATGCTTGGAAAAAGAAGGTGCTACGATGGAATTAAAACTTGATGGCATTTCACAACAAGAAATGGCCGAGTTACAGCGAAATGTATTTATGACTACGCTAGAGCAAATTAAAGCTTGGGCCCGAAGCAGTTCGATCTACCCAGTGACATTTGGTCTGGCTTGTTGTGCGATTGAAATGATGGGTGTCGGCGGAGCGAACTATGATTTGGACCGTTCGGGTTCCTTTTTCAGGACGTCACCGCGCCAGTCGGATTGTATGATTGTGTCTGGAACTGTGACAAAGAAGATGGCACCAATTTTACGAAGATTATATGACCAAATGCCTGAGCCGAAATGGGTCATTGCGATGGGTTCTTGTGCGACAGCAGGTGGGCCGTATGTGAAGTCTTATTCAGTCGTTAAGGGAGTCGACCAAATCGTTCCTGTCGATGTGTACATACCTGGATGTCCCCCAAACCCAGCGGCTTTAATTTATGGAATCAATAAATTAAAGGAAAAGATTCGCTATGAAGCGAAGACTGGGAAGAAGGTGATCTAACCAATGAGTGGGGAAAAAGATCTTGAGCAGTTAAAGAAGGAAGCGGTAGCGAAGGCGAAGGCGGCGGCGGCTGCGAAACGAGCGGCAAAGGCCGCAGGGGAAGTTGCACCGGCACCGAAGCAAGAAGAAACACCAGCGGAGCCTGTTAAAGCTGAAACGCCAGCCCCAGCACCTGCAAATGACGCAGATGATCTTGCGAAGAGAAAGGCCGAGGCGGTAGCAAAGGCGAAGGCCGCGGCAGCAGCGAAACGGAAAGCGATGGAAGAAGCTGGCGGTACAGCCCCAGCAGAAGAAACCGCACCAGTTGAAGCGAACACACCAGCAGCAGACGATAGTGACGATCTCGCTAAGAAAAAGGCCGCGGCGGTAGCGAAGGCGAAGGCGGCAGCCGCAGCGAAACGGAAAGCGATGGAACTTGCAGGCGGTACGGCCCCAGCAGAAGAAACCGCACCAGTTGAAGCGAACGCACCAGCAGCAGATGACAGTGACGATCTTGCCAAGAAAAAAGCAGCAGCGGTGGCGAAAGCGAAAGCGGCGGCGGCGAAGCGTAAGGCGATGGAACTCGAAGGCGGAGCCCCAGTAGACGACGCAGGCGAAGGCGGTACCGCTCCAGCTGGAGATGATGCTAAGGCGAAAGCGGCAGCAGCGGCCAAGGCAAAAGCAGCGGCGGCAGCGAAAGCGAAGGCAGCCGCAGCGGCGAAAGCCAAAGCAGGCGGAGCCGGAACAGACACGGATGCCGCAGGTGGCGATGACGAAAAAGCGAAAGCGATCGCAGCAGCGAAAGCCAAGGCAAAAGCAGCGGCAGCAGCCAAGGCAAAAGCCGCAGCAGCAGGAAAAGCGGATGACACCGCAGCTCCAGCAGCCGCAGAAAAGCCATCACCAAACCAGCCATACCTGGATAAGTATGTGAAGGTCATCACCGAACATTTAGGTGCGGATGTTTTAGAAGATTCTTATATTAATAAACTTTCTAAGGATGTTCCAACCCTTGTGGTGAAGCATGATACGTATTTCAAAGTGGCTCAATTTTTAAAATACAATGAGCTTTTAGGGTTTGATTATTTATCCGAGCTTCATGGGACAGACTTTGTCACACATATGGAAGTATATGTTCACTTGTACTCATACAAAAACCGTCAATCCGTCGCGTTTAAAGTGAAGATTGACCGCAGCGAACCAACAATCGAGTCCTTGCAGCCGCTTTGGGCAGGCGCTGAATGGCCTGAATGCGAAGCCTATGATTTATTAGGAATTAAGTTTACAGGACATCCGGACTTACGGCGCATCCTGCTTGGTGAAGATTGGGTTGGCTATCCACTGCGCAAAGATTATGAGCCGTACGACGTGGAGGTGTAACCAATGATCAGAACAGAAGAAATGATATTAAACGTCGGTCCTCAGCATCCAAGTACGCACGGAGTGTTCCGTCTTGTCGTTAAAATTGATGGGGAAATTATTACCGAAGCAACGCCTGTCATCGGTTACTTACACCGTGGGACAGAAAAATTAGCCGAAAACTTGCAATATACGCAGATCATTCCTTATACAGACCGGATGGACTACTTGTCCTCGATGACCAATAACTATGTGATCTGTCATGCCGTTGAAACGATGATGGGGATTGAAGTTCCAGAGCGAGCGGATTTCTTACGCGTGATTGCAATGGAATTGAACCGGATTGCCAGCCACCTGGTCGCCTGGGGTACGTATATCCTTGACCTTGGTGCAACGAGTCCGTTTATCTATGCTTTCCGCGATCGTGAAATGATTATCAATATGCTCAATGAATTGTCAGGGGCACGCTTGACCTTCAACTATATGCGCGTTGGCGGTGTGAAGTGGGATGCGCCTGAAGGCTGGATTGAAAAAGTAGGCGGATTTGTTCCGTACATGCGCGAACAGCTGAAAGGCTATCACGAGTTGGTGTCTGGAAATGAAATCTTCCTTGACCGGGTAAAAGGCATCGGCAAGTATACGAAAGAAGAGGCGCTTCAGTATTCTCTGAGCGGACCGAATCTACGCAGTACTGGTGTGAAATGGGATCTACGTAAAGATGAACCCTATTCCGTTTATAACCGTTTTGACTTTGATGTTCCGACCTCGGAGGAAGGCGATTGCTTGGCCCGTTACCATTTGCGCCTTGATGAGATTGGAGAATCCTTGAAAATCCTTGAACAAGCCGTGGAACAATTCCCTGGTGAAGGACCAATTCTAGCCAAGGTGCCGAAAATTATTAAGGCACCTAAGGGAGAGGCTTTCGTCCGAATTGAATCACCGCGCGGAGAGATTGGCTGCTATATTTACAGCGACGGCAAAAAAGAACCGTACCGCTTAAAGTTTAGAAGACCATCCTTCTATAACCTGCAAATTCTCCCGAAACTTTTAAAGGGTGAAAATATTGCAAACATGATTGCTATTTTAGGGGCAGTTGATATTGTCCTTGGGGAGGTTGACGGCTAATGATAGAAGAATTGCTCCAGTCAAGTCCGAGTTGGGCTAACTTTGGAATTTTCTTTTTACTCGGCGCTGTCTTGCTTTTAATCGTATTAGGTTTCGTTACCTACGGAATTTTAGCAGAGCGGAAAGTTTTAGGTTACATGCAGCTGCGCCATGGTCCAAACCAGGTCGGCGGTAAATGGGGCCTATTGCAAACCGTCGCTGACGTTCTCAAGCTGTTACTGAAAGAGGACATCATTCCGAAGGCAGCAGACAAACCATTATTTATCATTGCGCCAGTCATCGCCTTTGCCCCATCCTTTATGGTGCTGGCTACGATGCCGTTTACAGATGCATTTCAGTTCGCTGATATCGGTGTTGGCTTGCTTTACTATATCGCGGTGAGCGGATTAACTACCTTCGGCATGCTGCTTGGCGGCTGGGCCTCGAATAACAAGTACGCCCTCCTTGGAGGCATGCGTGCATCAGCCCAGATGATTTCATACGAAATCCCGCTGGTTATGTCCGTATTGGGTGTTATTCTTTTAACAGGAAGCTTAAATCTAAATGATATGGTCGAAGCACAAAAGCATGGCTGGTTCATTCTGTTACAGCCAATCGGCTTTATCATCTTTTTCATTGCATCGATTGCCGAATTAAACCGGACACCATTTGACCTTCCAGAGTCGGAAAACGAACTAGTCGCTGGATACCATGTTGAATATACCGGATTCCGCTGGGCCTTCTTTATGCTCGCAGAATATGTGTATTTATTCGCAATGTCAGCTCTCATTACTGTCGTCTTCCTTGGCGGCTGGCTGGCACCATTCAGCTTCCTGAACTTTATCCCAGGTGCGGTCTGGTTCGCGGTTAAATTTAGTGTCGTTGTCTTTGTTTATATCTGGCTGCGGGCAACCTTACCGCGTTTCCGCGCCGACAAACTCATGGAATTTGGCTGGAAAGTCCTCCTGCCAATCGCCTTAGCCAACATATTCTTAACGGCATTGATTAAGTCACTATTCTTTTAATAAGCGACCTCATATGTGGATGTGTTGTGTTACAGACTTCACATGGTGCCTGACACCAAAAACAATGTGTAGACATTAGAATTGGTGCCTGACACCAAAAAACAATCTTTAAAATGTAAAAGGGGTGAAAAACGTGCTTGGATTAGCAAAAGGCTTGAAATATACCCTAAAGAACTTGACGAAAGAAAAGGTCACGTATGATTACCCGAACAAGCCAATTCCACTGCCAGACCGGTTCCGCGGTATTCAAAAGTTTTATCCGGAAAAGTGTATTGTTTGCAATCAGTGCATGAACATCTGCCCGACCGATTGTATTGATTTGACGGGTAAAAAGCATCCGGACCCAACGAAAAAAGGGAAAATCATTGATACCTACGATATCAACTTCGAGATCTGCATCCTGTGTGACCTATGTACAGAGGTATGCCCGACAGAAGCGATTATCATGACCAATAACTTTGAGCTCGCTGAATACAGCCGTGATATGTTATTTAAAAACCTAGAATGGTTAGATGAAAACGACGAAAACATACGGCAGGTGAATAAACCATGACCTTTTCGGGGGAATTCCTCGCATTTATGGGGCTCGCACTTGTAGCTATTATCGGCGGGGTGCTGCTTTTAAATCTTACCAAGGTTGTTCATATGGTCGTTTCACTGATTTTTACCTTTGTAGCAATCGCTGGTATCTACGTGGTGCTGTCAGCTGAATTTGTGGCAGCTGTGCAAATCTTAATTTATTCCGGTGCGATTACAATCATTATGCTATTTGGGATTATGTTAACGAAGCATAACGATGAACATGAACCGAAAACAGGCAAATGGAGAAAAATCCTCGTCTTTTTAGGGGTTATCGGCTTTGCCTTTGCCGTTTATCTTGGTATTTACGATTTCAATATCGAACAGGTTCCGACCACTCTGCATGAAAACAACACGATGCAAATTGGTAAAGCACTTTACTCAAAATACATCATACCGTTTGAGTTAACGTCTGTTTTACTATTAGTCGCCCTAGTCGGTTCGATTATCCTAGCGAAAAACGAGAAGAAGGAGGCCGATGACAAATGAGTTCCGTTCCTGCTTCAGCCTTCCTGGCACTTGCACTGATCTTGTTTTGCATCGGTTTATACGGTGCACTGACAAAAAGAAATACCGTTATCGTCCTGATCTCGATTGAATTAATGTTGAACGCCGTGAATATTAATCTTGTCACCTTCAGCAAATACGGAATGGCACCGTCCATTACAGGCCAAATCTTCGCCCTGTTCGCAATCAGCGTTGCAGCAGCCGAAGCAGCCGTCGGTCTAGCCATCCTTATCTCGCTCTACCGCGCAAGAAAAACCGTCAACATCGACGAAATGGACACGATGAAAAACTAAAATTGGGTGTCAGGCACCACAAAAAGACACTTTGGCCTTTTTGTCCAGAGTAGACGGACGCTGTAACTTTGTGAAGAGTTGTCCTCCACACGCGGATATTTAGGAGGATTTGTCCACGAAGGGTGTCAGGCACCAGACATGACAAAATTGACTTTCAACAAAATTCGAATGGTGATTTGTATCATTCGAAAGGGGATAGTGATAATGATGGAGAATGCATGGCTCATACCGCTTTTCCCGCTATTATCGTTTTTGATTCTTCTTCTTTTCGGGAAGCGACTGAAGGAAGCAAGTGCTTATGTGGGGATTCTCCTCACGCTGGCATCGCTTGTTTACTCGATTCTGGTCTTATTCGAGCGCTTCTCAGAGCCGACCTATGTCACGAAATTTGACTGGCTCACGATAGGAGATATGCATCTAACAGCGGGCTTTGAAGTGAATCAATTAAATGCATTAATGCTGTTTATCGTATCGCTCGTAAGTTTCTTAGTACATACCTACTCCAAAGGTTATATGCAAGGGGACGAGCGGTTTCCAGTATTCTATGCCTATTTAGGACTATTTACGTTTGCGATGCTCGGGCTGGTCATTTCGCCTAACCTGCTGCAAACCTATATTTTCTGGGAACTTGTCGGCGTCGGTTCCTTCCTATTAATCGGATTTTATTTTTACAAAGACGAAGCAAAAGCTGCAGCCAAAAAAGCGTTTATCATGACCCGAATCGGGGACGTGGGCTTATTTATCGGTATGATTTTGCTATTCTGGGAAACCAAAAGCTTTGAATATAGTGAAATTTTCGCGGCCGTCGATGCCGGTGCGGTGTCAGGCACCATGATCACCTTGACAGCCATCCTGATTTTCATTGGGGCGGTTGGTAAATCGGGTCAGTTCCCGCTGCACACCTGGCTTCCGGATGCGATGGAAGGTCCGACACCTGTTTCGGCGTTAATCCACGCTGCGACGATGGTAGCGGCCGGTGTTTACTTGGTAGCGGCATTGTTTCCATTGTTTGAAGCGAGCCACACAGCGCTCCTCACGATTGCAGTGGTTGGCGCGTTTACCGCGATTTTCGCCGCAAGCATTGGTCTTGTGCAAACCGATATCAAACGCGTACTCGCGTATTCGACTGTTTCACAGCTAGGCTACATGATGCTCGCCTTAGGGTCTGCTGGCTATGTTGCCGGGGTATTTCACCTAATGACACATGCCTTCTTCAAGGCGCTTCTATTCCTAGCAGCGGGCTCCGTCATTCACGCGGTACATACACAGAACATCGAAGAAATGGGAGGACTTTGGAAAAAGCTTAAAGTTACCGGGCCGTTGTTCTTAATCGGAACACTAGCCATCAGCGGGGTCCCAGGGCTTTCCGGATTCTTCTCAAAAGATGAGATTTTAGTCGCAGCTTGGGAAGGCGGACATCCAATCCTGTTCTTCCTAGCACTTGCAGCTGCCTTTATGACGGCATTTTATATGTTCCGCTTGTTCTTCCTTGTCTTTACTGGTGAAGCGCGCGGCAATCAAAAGCATGTCCATGAATCGCCATCCAATATGACATTACCAATGATCGTCCTTGGCGTCCTCGCCGTCATCGCTGGTTATATCAATACACCATGGTTTGGAACATTCCTTGGCGATTGGCTCACCGATGGCAACGAAGCGTTGGCACACCAAGGCCACGTTGAAGGTCCAGCATGGATTATGATCGCGGCAACGGTTGTTTCCTTAGCGGGAATCTTCCTTGCTTACTTGATGTACAACAAGCGTTCACTGTCCCGTAACTGGTTAAGCGGCACAGGCGATACGTTACACACGATTTTATTGAACAAATATTACGTCGACGAGTTCTATCAACTGACGGTTGTTGCCTTCACAAAAGGGGTCAGCTACTTCTTACGTTTCATTGATGTGTTCCTTGTTGAAGGAATCGTCAAAGGCGTGGTCGGAATTGTCCAAGGACTGGGTGCAGCCGGTTCAAAAATGCAATCTGGACAGGTTCAAACGTACGGTGCGGTGGCCTTTATCGGACTAGCGGTACTAGTCGTCATCTTTGCATTAACAGGGGGGTACTTACGATGAATTTAACATCTGTTCTTTCACTCCTAGTATTCTCCCCTTTACTAGGTATTGCGGTTTTAGCGTTTATGCCTAAAACAGCAGAACAATCAATTAAAGTGGTTGGCTTTCTAGCAACCTTGCCGGCTTTACTGCTGGCGCTGGCTGCCTATCTCCATTTCCAATGGGGCAAGGATTTAGCCGATTTTACGGTATCAGCGAAGTGGATTCAATTTCATGGGATTAACGCCCCTGAACCATATTTTTCTGTTTACTATGAACTGGGCCTAAGCGGCTTTCAACTTCTGCTAGTCGTTCTAACAGCGGTAGTGGCAACTTTATCGGCGATTGCCGGGGCAAAGTTTGTGAAAAAGGAATGGAAAGGCTATTTCATGCTGTTCCTGCTCTTGGAAACCGGAATGCTTGGCGTGTTTACAGCGGAAAACCTAATTCTATTCTTCATCTTCTTTGAAATCACACTCATTCCGACCTTCTTCTTAATCGGAAAATGGGGTTATTTTGAAAAAGAAAAAGCAGCCTACAGTTTCTTAATTTACAACGGACTTGGCTCTGCGATTCTATTAATTGTTATTATGATTCTTTTTGCCAAAACAGGCTCAACCAATATTGACTATCTAACGCAATTGATGGCAAAACCAGAGGCACCGCTCTCAAGTGACTTGAAAATGGGCTTATTCATTGGTCTCTTGCTAGCGTTTGGTGTGAAACTGCCGATCTTCCCATTACACAGCTGGATGCTAAAGGTCCACGTTCAAGCACCGCCATCGGTTGTTATGATCCACTCAGGGATCCTCCTGAAGATTGGTGCGTACGGATTAATTCGTTTTGGAATGGGCATTTTTCCCGAGCAGTTTGGGACTCTTGCGACGCTGATTGCTGTCCTTGGAGTAATTAACCTCCTCTACGGGGCGTATCTAGCGTTCATTCAAACAGACTTTAAAATGGTTTTGGCTTATTCATCCATTTCTCATATGGGGATTGTGTTAATCGGACTTGCTGCGATGAATGAGGCTGGGATTCAAGGGGCGATTTTCCAAGTGATTTCGCACGGTTTGATTTCTGCGCTGTTATTCTTCTTGGTGGGCGTCCTATACGAACGCACCGATACGTCGCTCCTCGAAAATCTCGGCGGAATGGCGAAGGGCATGCCGATTGCAGCTGGATTCTTATTGGCTGGCGGGATGGCGTCGCTTGGCTTGCCAGGCATGTCTGGATTTGTCAGTGAGTTTATGGCGTTCCTCGGTCTTTTCAAAGAAATGCCGGTGATCGCTGCAGTTGGTACGCTCGGGATTATTATGACTGCTGCTTACTTGCTGCGTGCGGTGTTAGGAATCACGTACGGAAAGGCACATCGTGAATTTGCAGGCATCCTTGATCTGAAGGGCGTCGAATTTGTGCCAGTGCTGGTACTTATGTTGTTGATTGTGTTAATTGGTGTTTACCCAAGTGTCCTAAGCACTCCGCTACAAACTACACTTGAAACCATCATGCTAGGGATAGGAGGGTGATGAAGGATGAGTCTTGAGACTTTGCAACAATTTAATTGGAGTGCCATGACACCAGAGTTCATCATCCTTGGTGTATCCGCACTTCTGACACTTTTAGATTTATTTATGCCGAAAAATCAAGATCGAAAAATTCTCGGCTGGATTGGGATTGTCGCCATCATCGCTGCCATCGTCTCCGTGCTTAGTTTTGTCGGCGGACCTGTGACATCGATTTTGGATGATTCGTTCCGCTTGGATAGTTTCGCGATGGGCTTTAAATTATTGCTGCTTGTCGGGGCAGGACTGGTCATGTTCTTGGCCGTCAGCTACGAGGCAAAGGATGGTTTAGAGGAGTATCGCGGCGAGTTTTATTACTTGTTCTTATCAGCCTTGCTCGGTGGAATGATTATGACATCAAGCGGCGATTTAATTACGCTATTCATCGGCTTGGAATTGTTAACTGTTTCTTCTTATATTTTAGCGGGCATCCGCAAGTATCATTTAGAATCGAACGAATCGGCGATGAAATACGTCATTAATGGCGGAATTTCCACAGCAATCACGTTGTTTGGGATGAGCTATGTCTATGGTTTAACAGGCTCAACCAATTTAATGAAAATTGCCACCAGCCTGTCCACCTTGGCAGATGGCCAGCAATCCTACCTGTTAACATTAGCATTTTTGATGGTGTTCGTGGGGTTAGCGTTTAAATTGGCTGCAGCGCCGTTCCATATGTGGGCACCTGACGTTTACCAAGGGGCACCAACGCCGGTTACGGCTTTCCTAAGTGTCGTTTCGAAGACAGCAGGTTTTGTGATTGTACTTCGAATTTTGTTAACGGTCTTTTTATCGGCTGCTTCGGTTGGGAATCCAGAAAAACCAATTTTGCTCGAAATGCAGGATTACATTGCTTTCATCGCGGGAGCAACAATGATTATCGGTAACGTGGTTGCGTTGAAGCAGTCGAACATTAAACGGATGTTTGCTTATTCCAGCATCGCGCATGCGGGCTATATTCTCGTTGCCTTAACAACGCTGAACTCGAATATCTTTTATTCGATTTGGTTCTACCTGCTAGCGTACATGCTCATGAATATGGGCGCGTTCGCCATCATTCAGGTCGTTACCGAAAAATCAGGCTCTGCGAAGATTGCTGATTTCGCCGGATTGTATCGCCGTTCGCCTGTACTGGCAGTCTTAATGGGCATCTTGCTTGTGTCATTGGCAGGTTTCCCGGGCACAGCTGGCTTCATCGGCAAATTAAACATTTTTGTCGGTGCATTTGCAGGCGCAACACCGCATTATGTACTTGCTTCGATAATGATTGCGACAACAGTTGTTTCGTACTTCTATTATTTTGGAGTGATGACACAAATGTTCTTCCGCCCAGCAAGTGACGACAGCAAGTTCAAGATTCCAGTGGGAATCACGGTCGTTTTGCTTGTGGCAGTAGTTGGTTCGGTGCTGTTAGGTGTAATGCCAAATTTCGCACTTGATTTCATGCAAAATAACTTAAATAACTTAGCGGACTTTTTCAGCTAAGTAGGGAGAAATGGGTCTAGCTGTTTTGGGGAAAGCAGCAAGGTCAAACTAAAGGGGTCTTCATACAGAAAGAAGAGGCTGGGGGAGCCTCTTCTTTTTTTATTTTTTTTGCTTTTACATATATTTTTTTAAAATTTGTTATTTAAAGCGGGATTGCGCTCTCTTATGGTATTGAAGCGGTCTTCCTCCTTTTCAGGTGTCGGCTCCACGTCAGAAGGAATATCTTCTTGGGTGGAATGGTCTCGTTTGTTAACCAGGACGAGGATCTTTCCTTCTTCCACTGATTCCCCGTAATACTTGGCGTCGTCATCTGGAATGCCCAGTCCGACCAGGGCTCCGGTTAATCCGCCTAAACCTGCACCGGTAATCGCCCCCAGGATGCTGGCAGCAACGGGACCGGCGGCGACGATTGGGCCGATACCTGGTATCGCAAGGGCGCCAAGGCCTGCTAATAGTCCGGTTGCCCCGCCAAGTGCTCCACCGGTAATCGCACCTGTCGCAGCAGTTTCTTCAGCTACTGTCCCCGTTTCGTCTGCGACGTAATCCACATGGTGAGGATCTTTACCAATGACACTGATTTCGGACTTATCGTATCCCCATTTTTGTAAATCCTCAATCGCTGCTATTGCCTCTTGTTCCGATTGATACACACCTACAATGTTTTTTCCATGCTTGTCCATTATTCTTCCTCCTCTAATTGAATAGTTTCGTTGGTTAATAATGACTATTTTGATAGTTTATCTTTCACTTCTCCAACGCGTTCCTTCACTTTTCCTTTTGCCTTATCAAGTTTTCCGTCTACTACCTTTGAATCATCGTCAGTTAATCGCCCCCATTGCTCTTTAGCTTCACCTTTTACCTGCTCGACTGTCCCTGATAATTTATCTTTATTCATTTTGTTCATCCTCCTTATTATTTCTGATCTGCTTCATCTTTCTTTTCGCCATCGTTAATTCCATTATCTTGGTCTTTTCCATCACCAATGCCATTCTCTTCTAATTTTTCCTCGACATTATTCACCGCCTCGTCTAGGTTCTTTTCTGCATCTTTTAAAGTTGCTTTGGCTTCCTGCTTGTTATCATTATCGATTGCATCTTTTTGCTGTCCATCACTAATGCCATTATCTTGATCGACACCATCAGCACATCCAGCTAAACCGCTGAATGTCAGTGATACCGCCAATCCACCACATAATAATTGTTTCTTCCAACCCATATTCATTGCGAACTCCTCCTCCTAATTGAATGGTTACACATCGTTTAGAAGTGCAAGTCTGCCTTGCATATTGGTTGTATTCCCGCTGAAGGGGACTTGAAACCTCATTTTTTTCCGAAAGGGTCAGCTACAGCCCAAAAACAGGGAGGCAATTCGAATTCCTTCATTAAATGCCCTTTTTTGAAAAAATTTTTAAAAATAGTTTCCTCGGCATTCTTTTTAAAAAAAAGTTTCAACTCACCAATAAGGGTTATATATCTACTAGAAAACTTACTTACGTAAATAAGTTAGAAACTAAAAAAGGAGAGTGATAGGATGGAGATGGATCAATTGATGACGGGATGGTATTCGTATTTTAACCAGATTCCCAACCTGCTGCTGGCTATTCTCGTATTAGTCGTTGGCTGGCTGGTTGCGAAAAGTATCGGCAAAAGTGTGGAGGTCCTTTTAAGGAAAACCGACTTTGATAATCGCTTGTTTGCCAACCTGGGAAAGAGGAAATACTCATCTGAAGTGATTATTGGAAAAATCGTTTATTATCTATTACTAGTTTTTGTGTGGATTATCTTTTTTAACATCCTTCACTTAAGCTTGATCGCCACACCGCTCGTAGCGATGTTATCGACGATTACAGCAGCGATTCCAAACGTCTTAAAAGCGGCGTTGATTTTACTGCTAGCATGGGCTGTTGCATCCCTGCTTAGAATCCTCCTTAAAAAGGGAACTGCAATGGTTCATTTAGAACGCCAGTTAGTTAAATGGAAGCTGGCCAATAATGAAGCCGAGGCAATCCTCAAGCTGAATAGTTTCGCGAAAGCGCTATTCTACTTTGTTTTCTTATTATTTTTACCTGGGGTGTTGGACGCCTTACAAATGGAAGGCGTGTCCGAACCATTTGCCCAAACGCTATCAACGTTACTGGCCTTTATCCCTAAATTATTTGCAGCGGCACTAATTGTGTTGATCGGCTGGTTGATTGCAAAAGTCGTCAGGGATATTTTAACCAACTTCTTACGGAGTATTGGGACGGAGCGAATTGGCCAACGTTTCGGGGTAAATCAGACAGGAGAGGGAACCACTCTTTCAAGTCTAGTCGGAAATATTGCGTTTATTCTTATCTTAATTCCGACGATCATTACTGCTCTAGAAAAACTGGAGCTTAAAGGAATATCTGAGCCTGCAATTGCGATGCTTGATCGTGTGCTCTCCTTGATTCCCAACATAGCGGTCGCCGTTATCCTCATCTTAGTTGGTATTTGGCTTGGAAAATGGGTCGAAAAAATGGTGACACAATTGCTTTGGCGTTTAAGAGTGAACCATCTCTTTCAGCAGATTGGGATTGGCTCACTCAATCCAGAGACATCCAAGTACAATCTCTCACAAATCGTGGGGATGCTCGTAAAAATCGTGATTGTTTTATTATTCACCGTGGAAGCCCTACAAATTGTCCACTTAGCGTTCTTAGTAACGCTGGCAACCGGCGTGATTGCTTATTTACCAATGTTATTTGCGGCACTCGTAATCTTAGGAATGGGATTATATGTTGGTCAACTGGTCGAGCGTATATTACAAAACATAATCAAGAACGGTTACGCGCGAACCCTAGCAGCGGTTGGGAAATATGCCATCTTTGCGATCACTGTCTTTATGGCCTTGGATCAGCTGGGTGTGGCCCATTCCATCGTCAATGCCGCCTTTATTCTCGTCTTAGGCGGTGCAGCCTTAGCCTTTGGCCTGGCCTTTGGTCTTGGCGGAAAGGAATTTGCTGCAAAATATTTAGGGAAGTTAGATCGTAAAATGGATAAGAAGATCATTGAATAATGAAGCAGACGGGGGCAAGTCATCCCCGATCCCCAGTATAACAACCCGAACTCGGTGATGTCGGGTTGTTATTTTTTTTAATATGCCCGGTTTCAGACATAGGTATAAAGACCAAGGGCAAAAAGAAGGATTTACTTTCCGAGTGCATCTCTTAAAATACATAGAAGGAGGTAGAGTAATATGATCAAACGAGCGGTCATCCTTTTGGTGCTCTCATCAATCTTAGTCACATTAGTTTGGGTTCGACATCAGTCAACTGCGCCTGTTAACAATACAAGTACGGAACGCCATGTTTCATCTAAATACACGACAGTAGAATACAAGATTAGCAAGATTAAAGGGAAGAAATACTACGGAAAAGGTGAAGACGGGGAAGAAATCGTTTTTTCAGCTGAAAACATTGTTTCGGGTGAGAACATCCAAGTCGATGATGTAGTCATTTGCTATTTTGAAAAGCATAATTTAGGTAAAGGTTTAGTAAAAGTCGAGGAGAAATAGGATCTCAAGGGAAAGGAAAATCAGGATGAAGGAATTTACTGTTTGCTATACGTTTGATAATGAGATCATTACCGAAAAAATGATCAAAGATCGAGATGTGAAAAAAGAAGAAGTGGAACAAGAAATCATTGACATGATGGATCGTAATAAATACTTTATTGTGAAAAATAACCAAGGCAATTATGTGATCAATTCCTATTTAGTCCGTTATGTTCGGATCATGAATGAGAAGATACTAGTTTAGTAATACTTCACCAGACTGCCCCGAAGTTTCAATCCACTTCACACCCATCAAAAAATAAAGCTGGGGCAGAAATCCACCCCAACCGCTTATCATTGCATTTTCTCATTAAAAAATTGAACAGAGTACATGGCCCCTTCACTTACCATTTCATTATCTTCTAAATCATGCGGGTGAGGGTTTCCTCCCTTTTCAATCGGGAGAATCTCACTTTTATCGAAGGGTGAAGGTTTAATCTTCCGTTTCCAGTCTCTCAGCACACTTCCCGCTTTTAATCGGTTTGGTTTAGACGATAACCACATTGCAGCCGATGCTCCCATCCCCGCAACCACAATCATCGAAGTAACAGGTACCTTTCGTTTCATTTTAAAACCTCCTATAGATACTTTTAAAATAGGACTTTCATATACAACAAAGCTCTATTTCTCATAGGTATACCCGTTTTCGGACCGTTCAAACAGTATGTTCGAGGTTTCATTTCATTCAGAAGAGGGGATATAGATAAAAAAACTTTCTGAAAGGAGATCCTATGGAAAAATGTATCGGTGAAAACAGGTGGAAATGGTACCAGTTTAAGGAGAATGAGGATGATAGTAATAAACCAATGTTCGAACAGGATCATTCCAGATGTAACCTTTGGCTGGAACGAGTGCTGCAAAAGAAAACCAATTCCTTAAGGATCAAAATCCTTGATTCTGGCGTTAAAGTGGTGACGGGCTCTCTCATTTATAAGCAAAATTTTGAAGAGGCAAAGGACTATCAAATCTTTCATTTTTATGTAACGGAGGATCAACTGATTACGGTCGATCTACATTTTCCGAACTTTAAACATATCCATCCCGAACAGCTGTATAAGCAAATGAACAAGACTGAGAACGCAGTCGAGGGCTTCTTTATTTTGCTGGGGGAACTGATGAATGAAATGTTAGTTGAAATTGATCGATTTGAAGAGGCGTTAAAAACACTCATTTGGAGTATCCGCAAAAAGAATGGAACGAATATCCTCGAAAAAATTTATATGCGCAGGCATGAACTATTAATTTGGAAAAGCCTGTTGATACCCATCAATGAGCTAAAAATAGGGATCGAGGAGGTCGACCTGCAAGAAGTGAGCAGGGTCGAGATGTTTACTCTCTTAGTCAAACGGATTGAACGAATGACCGCGTTGCTCAACGAATACGAACATGAACTGGATTCAATTATTAATTTAGAAGAGGTCATCTCCTCCCATCGTGGCAACGAAATTATGAAAACCTTAACGGTAATCACGATTATTTTTACCCCGATCATGGCATTTGGGGCCCTATGGGGAATGAACTTCAAGCATATGCCGGAACTCGAGTGGCGCTACGGCTATCTTCTTTCGATTATTCTGATCATCATCGCGACACTCCTGCTGTATGGCTTTTTAAGATTCAAAGGCTGGACGGGCGATCTATTGACAGGGAAACAGAAGGATTCTTATTTTAAATAATGAAGCGGCTTGCCCAGAATGGTGCAAGCCTTTTTGCATAAAAATAACGACCCTGTGAAAGGGCCGCTGCGAGGATCTTCTTTTATTGCTGTGGATCGGGGGTTTGCTTTTCCTTCTTGAGCTGGGTACCGGTTTTGGCCTCCTCCATTTCCTTACCGAGCTTCTTGATTTCCTCTAAATTTTGGGCCATCGAGCCATTGTTTGCTCTCTTAACCTTCTCGTGTAACTCATGTTTTTTCGTATCCATTTGAACCTCTCCTTTATGATCGTCGTAATCTTGTAATACCCCATTTTTTAAGAATGAAACCTATTAGGTTTGCTTAGGTAGATTGGTGGATTCGTCCGATAATTTGAATATTTTGGTATACTATTGAGAATAGGTGAATTATTTTTAAAGGCTTTGGTATAGGTGAATGTTGATTGGAGTGAAAGGAGCTGCAATCAACATTTAGACAAAATAAATAAAACTTTTTTTAAAATAAAGGTTTGGGTTTTGAAAATAAGGGTATGTACATGGTAAATCTTTCAGGGGTGATGAGGATATGAATATAACGATAGATAAACAGCAGCGTGATGAGGTAGTCGTGGTGCTTGTGGCAGGGGAAATCGATGCCTATACGGCGCCGCAGCTTCGAGAAGAATTATTGTCACTTGCGGAAGCGGGAAATAAGGTGATCACCGTTAATCTCCAGGATGTGACCTATTTAGATAGTACCGGTCTTGGTGTGTTTGTAGGTTTATTTAAACAGCTAAAGGAAAATGACGGCGAATTAAAGTTAATTAACTTATCGGAACGACTCCAACGACTATTTCAAATTACGGGATTATGTAATGTTATGAATATCTCTTCAACGCCAGAGGAGGGGAGACAATGAACCAAGTGATGGATTATATTGAAATGAAAATTCCTGCCAAACCCGAGTATGTGGGGGTGATTCGCTTGACGCTATCGGGCATTGCCAGCCGCATGGGGTTTACATATGAGGAAATCGAGGATATTAAAATCGCGATAAGTGAAGCTTGTACAAACGCCGTTCACCATGCTTACCCTAAGGATGAAGGCGGCGAAGTAATTGTCGGATTTGGAATTTATCCGGACAAGTTAGAAATGATGGTAGCGGACAGTGGAAAGAGCTTTAATTTTACCCAGACAAAGAACGAATTAGGTCCCTATACTGAAGCAAGTACAGTGGAGCAGCTGTCAGAAGGAGGGTTAGGTCTGTATTTAATTGAAACGCTGATGGATGAAGTGAGTGTCTCGAATCACTCCGGAGTAACGGTCTTCATGGTGAAGTATCTAGGCGGGGAGCGTGAAAATCATGACACAAGCATCACAACCCGTGAAACGAACTAAGGAAGAAATCGATGCCCTCATTTTAGAGGTTCAGCAGAACGAGTCCGGAATGGCGCAAACGATATTAGTCGAACATTACACAGCCCTGGTCGGGAGTCTGGCGCGAAAATATTCAAAGGGAAAATATTTTCATGAGGACATCATGCAAGTTGCTATGATTGGCTTATTGGCCTCGATCCGAAGATTTGATCCAGGCTTGGGAAATCCGTTCGAGTCGTATTTAATTCCAACCGTTATTGGGGAAATCAAGCGGTTCCTCAGGGATAAAACGTGGAGCGTTCATGTCCCGAGACGAATCAAAGATTTATGGCCGAAGATTAAAACCGTGGTGGACGAGCTGACCACCCAATATCAGCGATCGCCGAAAATCCAGGAAATCGCCGATTATATGGACATCTCCGAAGAGGAAGTATTGGAAGCGATGGAAATGGGGAAAAGTTATCAAGCGGCATCTGTGGATCAAACGATTGAAACGGGTTCGGATGGCAGCACGTCGACGACCTTAGACATTGTCGGATCCGAGGATGAGGGCTTTGAAAAAGTGGATCAAAAGCTTTTGCTCGAGAGTGCGATGCATGTTCTATCAGAACGAGAGAAGGAAATTATTCATTTTACGTTTGTGGCGAATCAAAGTCAGAGGGAAACCGGTGAGCTTTTAGGGATTTCACAGATGCATGTTTCTCGTCTTCAAAGAAATGCGATTGAAAAGTTACGGAAAGCACTTGCATGTGATGCCTATCAAGGGATAAACGATGCTTGAATAAATAAACTGTGCCTGACCCGGACGCGTCCATACTAGGGTCAGGCATATTTTTAAAAGAATGTTTCGACCGAGAAAATGAAAGTAATCCGTCGGCTAAAACAGACGCTTTTAAAGGGGGAGATGGCCATGGCCATGAGAATTGCGGTTGTTGACGATAATCAAACAAACCTGATGATCATCGAGAAAATCCTGCGGATGGCTGGCTATAATCGGTTGGATTTGATGTCATCTGCCAAGGAATTATATCAATATTTGCATCTTGAGGAGCCGAACCAGGAGGAAGTCCCAGTAGATTTAATCCTCATGGACTTGATGATGCCGGAAATTGATGGAATGGAAGCGTGCCGGACGATTCTTAAAGATGAGCGGTATGCCGACCTGCCTATCATCTTCGTTACCGCGATGGGAGATTCCAATAAGATGGCCGAGGCGATGGATGCGGGGGCCCTCGATTATGTCCTGAAGCCCATTAATAAGGTAGAATTGCTGGCTCGAATTCGTTCTGTCCTTCGCTTAAAACGTGAGAAGGACTTACGGAAGGAAAGAGATAAGCGGCTTCAATATGAGTTAGATTTGGCTAAGCAAGTCCAAGTAAGTATCCTTAGTGACCCGATTAAGGAAGAGGATGTAACGATTTCGGCAATCTACAAGCCTTCATTTGAGCTTGCAGGTGACTTGTATGCCTGGTACCCAATCAGCAAACATCGTTATGGCGTGATTTTACTCGATATGATGGGGCACGGAATTTCGTCCTCACTCGTCTGTATGTACATATATTCGGCGTTAAAAGATACGATTACGGGCATGTCTGATCCAGAGCTGGTCATGAAAGAACTCAATCGGCGCATGTATCAGCTGCAAATGCCCGATCATCTAATCAACTATTATTTTACGGCCATTTAC
This sequence comes from Bacillus sp. sid0103, assembly GCF_019219025.1. The sequence goes on from NZ_JAHUWN010000005.1 coordinate 228,763, forward strand.
CTGGTGCTCGACACAGAAAAGCAAACGATCGAGTACGTCAATGCCGGGCATCCGGCGGGGATCGCTATGGTGGATGAAGAAGTGAGGCTCCTGACGGAAGGGTGCTGCGCCCTTGGTTTTTTTGAAACAATCGAAGTGACGAAAGGCGTCCTTCCTTACAAGCAAGGCGCGCGGATGCTCCTCTTTACAGATGGTCTCTCGGAAGGACTCGAGGAGGAGTATGAGGATGCGATCTCTAAGCTCACCAGTACCTTACAGAATAAAGACATGGACAATCCCGCTTCACTAATGCAACAGCTGCAGCCAAGTCTGGAGCTCGATAATGCCCCAAAGGACGACATGTGCTTGGTGATGATTTCGACAACGGCTTAAAAATACTAGGGTGCCAGCTCTAAAAGCTGACACCCTGTTTCAATAAATTTATTCTGCCAGATAAGCTTCGAGCATCCATTTGTGCTTTTCAAGGGAAGTGCGAATCGCGATGAACAGATCGGCAGTCGGTTGATCATCATGGTCCTCGGCCAGGCTGATTCCGTCTGTTAGTTCGGTGCAGACGATGCTAAAATCAGCAGCCAGTGTTTTGATCATCCCCGCGGCGTTTTCGTCGCCCGCCGCTTCCTTAATTGAAGACATTTGTAATTGCTGCTTAAGTGTGGCCGTTGGCAGCGCCCCTAATGACAGCATTCGTTCAGCAATCGTATCGAGATGCAGTGCCGCTTCTTTATACAATTCTTCAAATTTAGGATGCAGGGTGAAGAAATTTTCGCCTTTAACATACCAGTGGTAGTGATGCAGTTTCATATAAAGCACTGAGAAATTGGCAACCTGGGTGTTCAGATTCTCGGTTACAGGAACGTTTTTTTCTTTTACTTTTGGCATAATCATTACCTCCGTTAATTGGAATAGTGTTGATATCTATTCCATACCCGGGCCTTCATCAGTTGAAACATTTTTTAAAGAGAAGTTTTAAAAAAGATCAAAACGGATATCAAGGATAAGTGCTCTAATCATGATTTTCCAATTCAAATGGATGATACACGCAGGGGGGTATGGTAGAATAAGGATATTTTAATAGACCAACGATACCAGGAGGCGGTTACCATAAAAGGCTTGAATTATAACATTCGCGCTAAAATCATTACAGGCTATTTCACCATCTTGATTTGTTTGGTGCTATCGTTGCTTATCGTGATTAATAGAATGTCAGATTTGCAGACAGAGATCGATTACATCGCCGCACATGATATTGAGGTACACGATCTGACCAACCAAATCCAGAAAAATTTCCTATACATGGAAACCGGGATGAGAGGGTACGCGATCACGGGGAATGAGGATTATCTTGAACCGTATAATCTAGCGAGTCGAAGTTGGCTGGATAACTACAATAAACTTCATGCCTTGCTCGCGGATAACAGCAGGCAACAGCGAAGTTTGGAGGAGATTAAACCGCTGATAATGAGCTGGATGACCAATTCCGGCGAGTATGTCATCAATGCTAAAAAAGCGAATAACCAAGCTGCTTTAGACGAGCATTTTAAGAAAAATACAGGAAAGAAAGTGTCCGATCAGCTCCGCACGCTGTTTGATTCATTTCTGGCCAGTGAAAAGAAATTAATGGATGGACGGGTCAATCAACTCAAGGAGAAGAATGACAATTTAAAAATGACGTTGTACGGATTGATCGGATTGGTGACCGTGATCACGAGCATGGCCGCCCTGCTTCAGTCGAATTCGATCGTTCGAACGATTAATCAGGTTGTCAGAATGATTAAAGGAATAACCGATTCCGATTCAAATGTAGACCTCGCCACACGCTTGAAAGTCAATACGCGTGATGAAACCCAAGAACTGGCGGAGGCGATGAACAATCTGCTCAGCAGTCTCGAGAAACACAGTTGGGTCCAGAAAAGCATAGCCGATATCTCAACGTTGTATCAGGGGATAACCGATGTAACTGCATTAGCACAGGCGTTTATTACAAAACTGGCTCCTTTACTGCAGGCTTCTTTCGGCGTGGTCTATCTGCGCAAAAAGGAAGCGGGTGAAATTTTTTACGTCAAAGCGGCAGGCTATGCGCTTTCTAATGAGGATTCAGCCGCAACGAGCTTTCGCGTCGGCGAGGGACTAATCGGCCAAGCAGTCATTGATCAACGAATTTTTCTGACTGAACAGCTGCCAGAAGAACATTTCAAAGTAACCTCTGGCTTGGGCGCTTCCTCACCGCGAAATCTATTAATTGCTCCCATCCTCGTTGATGGCAGGGTAGAAGCTGTCATTGAGCTGGCTGCACTTCAGCCGTTTCTCTCCCAGCACCTAACCTTAATTGATCTGCTTCAAGACAAGTTCGGTTCGGCGATTACCAATGTGAACGGCAGGATGGAAGTAGAAAGGCTGCTCGGGGAATCGCAAATTTTAACAGAAGAGCTGCAGGCACAATCAGAGGAACTCCAAGCCCAATCGGAAGAATTGCAAATGCAGCAAGAACAGCTGCAAGTGGCCAATGGATTTTTGGAGCAACAGAAGCAATTTGCCGAACAACGAGCTCTAGATCTTAAAAAGGCGAAGGATGAACTAGAAGACTATTCACTGCAGCTAAAAATGAGTTCCCAATACAAAACGGATTTTCTTGCCAACATGTCGCATGAGCTCCGCACACCATTGAACAGTATTCTCATTCTGTCGCAAATGCTAATGGAGAATAATAATGAGTTGGACATGTCAGAAGTGGAAGAATACGCAAGGGTTGTTTATACCGCCGGCGGTGATTTGCTCCGGTTGATTGATGATATCCTCGATTTATCGAAAATCGAAGCGGGTAAAATAGAAATTCTGACCGATGAAGTCAACGTCACAGAAATACCACAGACAATAAAGAATATATTCGACCCTGTGGCGGCGAAAAAGAATTTGACGTTTGAAATCGTCACACAACCGGATGTCCCTCCGGTTATTTCGACTGACGGACAAAGATTGCAGCAAATTTTGAAGAATCTCCTATCGAATGCCTTCAAATTTACGGATCAGGGCGGCGTCACTGTCGGAATTGAACTTGCGCATCCTGAAAAAGTGGCGGATTTACCGGACCTCCATGCAGATGCTTCTGTCCTCTCGATCTCTGTTACGGATACCGGAATCGGCATTCCACGCGATAAGCAGCAAATCATTTTCGAGGCTTTCCAACAGGTGGATGGTACCACTAACAGGCAATACGGCGGGACTGGTCTCGGGTTATCGATTTGCCGCGAATTTACCCGTTTGCTTGGCGGCGCCATTGAAGTGGAAAGTAAGCCAGGTAAGGGAAGCACGTTTACCTTATATATACCGAGCCGGCTTGAGCCTGTCTCTCAAGAGCTGATCGATGTACTGGCCCTGGAGGAAGTGGCCGCAAGTGCAAGTGAGCTGACGGAGGAACAGGAATATAGAGAAGAAGCAGAATCTCCTCCAGTCGAAGGAACAGAAACAGAAAGTTCAGATGAACAGTTGTTTAAAGGAAAGAAAGTGCTTCTTGTCGAGGACGATGGCCGGAATGTGTACGCGCTTGTTACGGCCCTTGAGAAAAAGGGAATCCTTGTTCAAATAGCGGAAAACGGGAAGCGGGCGTTAGAAATTTTACAAGAGCAAGCCGATTATGACCTGATTTTTATGGATATCATGATGCCGGTAATGGGTGGCTATGAGGCCATGAAGGCGATTCGTCACGACCTGCAGCTGGAAAGTCTGCCGATTATTGCGCTGACCGCGAAAGCCATGAAAGGCGAACGTGACAAGTGTATGGAAGCAGGAGCCTCTGATTATATCATGAAGCCGCTAAATATCGATCAACTCTTCTCGTTGATGCGGGTGTGGCTGACGGAGCAGGTGGATCCAGATTGAACAATTCGACGAACCCGACAAAATCGAATCTCATCACAGAAACAGATGCAATGGCGCCTACGGAATTGCAGCAAATCGAAATCAATTTGCTGCTCGAGGGCTTATATCAAATGTACGGCTATGACTTCAGGGGCTATGTTCGTGCGTCCTTAACCAGAAGGATCCTAAATCGCATGAAGTCGGAGATGCTCCCGACAGTTACCGCGCTATTGGAAAAAGTGCTGCACGAGCAAGGGTATTTGGAGCGGTTATTGAATGATTTATCGATCAGGATGACGGAAATGTACCGCGATCCCAGTTTCTTTGCCGCCTTTCGGAACCAGGTCGTACCTTTACTAAAAGATCTTCCCGAGATTCGAATTTGGCATGCTGGCTGCGCGACAGGTGAAGAGGTCTATTCGATGGCCATTCTCATCCAGGAGGAAGGGCTGGCAGAAAAGACTAGCATCTATGCAACGGATATCAATGAAAAGGCCCTTGCGGCAGCGCAAAAAGGAGCCTTTCCACTCAAGAAAATGCAGCAGTATACGAAAAATTATTTAAAAGCAGGCGGAAAAAAGGCCTTTTCCGAATACTATACGACCGATCATCAATTTGCTTATTTCTCACCGATGTTGGAAAAGAACCTTACCTTCGCCCAGCATAATTTAGTCGCCGACAGCTCGTTTAATGAGTTCCATGTGATTCTATGCCGCAATGTAATGATTTATTTTGACAACGATTTGCAGCAGAAAGTGCATGGCTTATTTTACGACAGCTTGGCTGAAGGAGGATTCCTTGGCCTCGGCAGTAAAGAATCGATTCTGTTTCTGCCAAAGGGCAAGCAGTATGTAGAATTTCATCCAAATGAACGAATCTACCGAAAAGCGTAAGTGCCTGTTCCCCGGGATTGGGGGGCAGGCGCTTTTTTTTGGCTTTGTTAATAGTTAGCGCTGATTTTTGTGAAATTCACTCCCTTTTCGCGGGTTCGCCCGTTAAAAACAGGTTTACCTTTCTTCTCAACAGGGTATTACCCCAAAAGGGTATCTCATACGATAAATTTTTTGGGGGGAGGACGACGATATGAAAACACGGAGAATGGAATTTATCTTTGTGATGATTTTGCTGCTGCTAGCCTATTTAGTGGTTTTTACAGATATTCCGTACCTGATCAAAGTGTTAGCCTTCGCGCTTTACGCAGGAATCATTTTGATCACGTTATTTTCGTTAATGCTTGAAAATCGAACGGCACAAAATACGCTGTTATGGATGTTTATTCTAGTGTTTTTACCAGTCCTCGGCTACATCATCTATGTCTATTCCGGTCAGTTATTTTTAAAAGGGTGTTTGTTTAAAAGTAAGCGGATTGAGGATCGGAAGGTATTTGAAAACATGAGCCGGAAAAGTCAGAGGGTTGATTTTTCACAGCTTAATCACCACCAGCATCATTTTACCCACTATTTGGACCAGTCGACCTTCACACCTACCAATACCAATACAGTGACGAAAATTTTAAAAAATGGCGAGGAAACGTTCCGCGAAATCAAACGAGTACTTCACAAAGCGACCCAATTTATCCACCTGGAATACTATATTTTCCGAGATGACCGTTTAGGAAATGAGCTGATCGACATCTTAATCGATAAAGCTCAAGCAGGCGTAGAGGTGCGCTTGATGTATGATGCGATGGGCAGTATGACCCTTTCGGGAACAGCTCTTAAAAGAATGAAGGAGGCGGGAATCCTCGTCCATCCCTTTTTACCACTAAAAAGCGGCCTCTATAATCAAAAGTTTAACTTTCGAAATCATCGTAAAATCATTGTCATTGATGGAACGATCGGATTTGTCGGCGGCCTCAACATTGGCGTCGAATACCTTGGGGAAGACAAGAATTTCGGATTTTGGTGTGATACCCATGTGCTTCTGAAAGGAGAAGCCGTGCAGACACTGCATGCCGTTTTTCTATTAGATTGGCGCTATGTGAGTGGGGAAAGGCTGGTGCTGGATGAACGCTATATGAAACCAGTCCCTGCAGCCGGCGATGGGCTGGTTCATGTTGTGGCCACGGGTCCCGAAACGGAACGGATGAGTGATCACTATTATGCAATGATCTCGTGTGCGACCAAATCGATTTGGATTGCCTCACCGTACTTCGTCCCCAATCCTGCGATACGAACCGCCCTCAGGATTGCCGCGCAAAAAGGGGTTCAGATCCGGATCATGCTCCCTGAAACGAATGATGGGTTTCTCACCCAATATGCGTCACGATCGTATTTACCGGAACTGCTCCGCTGCGGGATTGAAATTTATGCCTATCAAAAAGGGTTCCTTCATAAAAAAGTGCTGATTGTCGATGGAGACCTGGCCACGATTGGGACGGCGAATATGGATATGCGCAGCTTCCGTCTCAACTTCGAAGTGAATTTATTTTTAATCGGGACAGACTCCATTGAAGACCTAGTGGCCCATTATGAAGAAGACTTAGTGGATTGCGTGCGAATTCGCCCCGTGAAATTTTACAAACGGGCTATGGCTGAAAAAGTAAAAGAATCCTTCGCCCGGCTATTTTCAGGGGTATTGTAAATTTTCCAAAATAGAAGCAAAAAGGGGAAAACAAACATGGAACGAAATCAGACAATGATGCAATTTTTTGAATGGCATATGGAAACCGATGGCACCCACTGGAACCATCTGAAAGACTTTGCGTCCGAACTCGGAAAGAAAGGAATCACTTCGGTGTGGATTCCTCCCGTAACAAAAGGGCAATCAGATGAAGATACAGGCTATGGTGTATATGATCTGTATGATCTTGGTGAATTCGATCAAAAAGGGACCATCCGCACGAAATATGGAACGAAGCAAGAATTACAGGATGCCATTTCAGCCTGTCATGAATATGGTATTCATGTCTATATAGATATCGTGATGAATCATAAAGCTGGGGCAGATGAGACACAAGAATTTCAAGTAATCGAAGTAGATGCGGAGAATCGCACGGAGGAAATTTCTGAGCCGTTCAAGATTGAGGGGTGGACGAAATTCACCTTCCCAAACCGAAAGAATACGTATTCTTCTTTCCAGTGGCGCTATGAACATTTTAACGGAATCGATTACGACGCAAAAACGGAGAAAACGGGGATATTTCGTTTTGTTGGAGATGGGAAGGCCTGGAACGATCATGTCGATGATGGATTTGGCAATTACGACTATTTAATGTTTGCGAATATTGACTACACTCATCCAGACGTTCAAGCAGAGGGAATCCGTTGGGGGAACTGGCTTGCTGAAACATTACAATGTGACGGGTACCGGTTAGACGCGATTAAACATATTGATTATACGTTTATAAAACATTTTGTTGAAAAAGTAAGGCAGCAGCAAGGAGAAAATTTTTATATGGTCGGAGAGTTTTGGAAAACGGAAATCGAAGCCTATCAAACCTACTTGGAAAATGTCGATCTGAACATGAATTTATTTGATGTTCCCCTTCATTATAAATTACACGAAGCATCGAAAGCGGGAGCTGATTTTGACCTGACGACGATTTTCGATGATACTTTAGTGAATTTGTATCCAGAACAGGCGGTTACGTTTGTTGACAATCACGATACCCAGCCAAACGAATCCCTTGAATCATGGGTGGAGGATTGGTTTAAGCAAAGTGCGTATGCCTTGATCTTACTGCGCCAACAAGGTCATCCCTGTGTATTTTACGGAGATTATTTTGGGATTGGGGGAGAAGAACCAATCGAAGGCAAAAAAGAGGCGATGGATCCGCTCCTTTATGCGCGTGACCAAAAAGCCTATGGAGAACAAGAGGATTATTTCGATGAACCGAATTTGATTGGATGGGTTCGTTTTGGTCTTGAGGAATTGGAGCGTTCAGGCTGCGCCATCCTCATTTCCAACTGTGACGAGGGTGAAAAAAGGATGTATGTCGGGAAAGACCGGGCAGGGGAAGTGTGGCTGGACCTTACAGGAACGAGAGACGAGAACATTCCAATTGAAGAGGATGGCTGGGCAACGTTCCTAGTTAACGGCGGCAGCGTCTCGGTGTGGGCTCAACCTGAATAGAAAAGAGGATTTTAGATAAAATCCTCTTACCTTTGATTGAACCAATTGTAATGAATATCAAAAGTGACATATACAGGTATCCTCATTTTTTTGAAATAGCAATGTCATCAACAGTGATAGGCCATTAATACATTAATTTGCCCATATACATAGGGCCTATTCCTCTAACCGCACCCATTATGGGGTGCTTTTTTATGCAAAAAAAGAGACTGCGTGAGGAGCAGTCTCTTAAGCGGTATGGCGCATTTTTTTTAAGAAGAAGCCGACGATGAAGGTGATAATAATAGCACCGATGATGGCTGGAATCAGATAAAAACCTCCAACGACAGGTCCCCAATCGCCTAAGATCAGTGAGCCGAGGAAAGCTCCAATAAAGCCGGCGATGATGTTGCCGATGATACCTCCTGGAATATCACGTCCAATGATAAGACCGCCTAACCACCCGATGATTCCTCCGATAATTAAAGTCCAAATCAATCCCATGCGCTTTCAACCCTTTCCTATATAGTTAATGTGAATCTTAGTTAATGAAATACCCGATCATTCCACGGCTAAACCTTTTTCTAACAAAATTTTTTTCTTCTAATAAACAGGTTTCAATTCTTAAAAAAGGGTTATCTAACCAATAGAACATCAAGTAACATTTCAACTTACTAACGAAATTTAAAAAATGTAGGAGGCAGGTAAAAATGAGACAAGTAAAAGTAGTGGAAAATGGACTACAAGCCAAAAGGGAAATTGAACGATTATTAAATCAAGGGTTTACCAGGGATGAGGTCTTCTTATTGGCCCATAACAAGGAGCGGTCAGAAGATTTAACAGATGCACTCGATAGCAATGAAATAGGGATGCATGAACAAGGGGTGTTGGATTCGATTGCAAATGTTTTCCGTACTCGCGGGGACGAGCTCCGCTCAAAGATGGAATCGTTAGGCATAACCGAATCAGAGGCTGAGCAATTTGAGCAAGAATTGGATCTGGGAAAGGTCGTCGTTGTTGCCGCAAAATAAAATTTTAAGAAAGGGGAAGTTGGAGATGAAAGTTTCCAGAATACGATTAGCTGATTTTTTGGGAGGAAGCAAGAGAGCGCGACGTAAAACGAGGGTCGATCATTCGCTTGATTCAAATTTTGAAAATCCGATCATACACAGGCAAATACAAGGCGAAAAAATTTATGTCCCCTTAAATCTAGGCAGGGTATGGAATCAGGTCAATTGGAACAAGGTCGAGTAGACTTTCGGCTGCAAACATTCGCCTTCTATTAATGCACTGGAAGGCGAATTTTTATTAATGGAAATAAGTTTATTTTAAAAATGGATACAAAAGGAAACTATTAAGGCCCACTTTGTGATAGAATAAACAATGTGTGAAAAAGGGGGACGCAGAGTGATTAGTGATTTTGGGCAAAATGCCGTGTTAAGTATTCTGTCACATTTAGTATGTATTGCGATATCCTGGTGGGCCTTACAAGCAATTCGATTGGATCAATTGCTCAAACCCAACCGTGTATTTCAGGCGAGATTACTTTACATATTATTAGCTATTATCATTGGTTCATCTGTTAGTAATTTTTTCCTAGATTATCTTCAATGGTCGCAGCAACTGCCTTTACTCCTCCAAGATTGATAATTGGAAAAAAATTAGTACTTCGTACATGTTCCAATTTGTCAAGAAATTGAGTACAATCTTCTTTATGTGGAAAAATAACATCAATGTGATTTGTCACAAAGGGTGGAACTTGTCTAAAAGTGACGACATTTCCCAAGTATGTTACTCCTCTACCTGGAAACAATGGTAGTAAGGGGGAGTAGAGATGAAGAGAAAGAGTCAAATCCTTTTGAGCGTAGTTACCATCATTAGTTTAATCATGGTTGTTATTGGGAACCAAACAAGTGAAGCGAACGGCGGCGGAATCGGCTCCATTTTTGAAAAAGAAATGGACTTAATAAAAATCGGCTCTATTTTACAAGCCGAAAATATTTTGCTCGATGAATGGACTTTTTATGCAAGAGAGCATTTAGATGGCATGAAAAGTGAGCAGGAAGTTAAGGACTATGCTAAAGAGCTTCAAGCTAAGTTTCCTGATTGGGAATGGTCTGTTAAAAATACCAGCCAAAAATGGGAAATGACGGCAGTATCTCCAACATCTAAACACCACAAAGAAATGCTTCAAATTATGGCAACCCACACAAAACAACCTGTAAATGCGTATATAGTATATAGTATCAGTGGTAAAGTGTGGAACAAGTCGGCAGAGGCTTTTTTCACTACTAATCAATTTAAAACTAGGCTTACTGACATATTTCGAGAAAAACCAACAGTTTTCTCTTGTATGAAAGGTACGGTCGGTGATAAGATTGATAAGTCTTTACCAGAAACAGCAAATCAATTGCTGTCAAGATTTAAGGCAAAAGAAATCGAGGCGTTAAAAGAGGAGTCTTTCATGTCTGTTTCGGCGACTTCGCCGATGTTTACGAACTCCATTGAAAATCAACGAGATAACATGAATTTACAAATTGGCATACGCTCCGAAGGATTGGGCGCTAAGACTACCATCGTAGTTGGCACACCAATCATTACGATTGAATATTAATATAGAGAAAATGGACGCGGAGGGGAATACTCTTGGAAAAGATCATCGTCCGCGGCGGAAAAAGGCTTGATGGAACGGTTAAAGTGGAAGGCGCAAAAAATGCCGTCCTGCCTGTACTCGCTGCAACATTATTAGCAAGTGACGGAAAAAGTGTAATTCGTGATGTACCTACACTCTCCGATGTATACACAATTAATGAAGTTTTACGCAACCTAAATGCTGAAGTGTCGTTTGAAAACAATACAGTCGTAGTAGATGCATCCAGAGAGTTAAAGGATGAGGCGCCATTCGAATACGTTCGAAAAATGCGCGCGTCTGTGCTTGTCATGGGATCATTACTCGCTCGTAATGGCCGTGCACGTGTGGCCCTGCCGGGTGGCTGTGCAATTGGATCCCGTCCTATCGATCAGCATCTCAAAGGCTTTGAAGCCATGGGAGCTACAGTTAAGGTAGGCAACGGTTTTATTGAAGCGGAAGTTAACGGCCGCTTACAAGGTGCTAAGATTTATTTAGATTTCCCAAGTGTTGGGGCTACTGAAAATATTATGATGGCTGCAACTCTTGCAGTTGGTACAACAATTATTGAGAACGTGGCAAAAGAACCAGAAATTGTCGATCTTGCCAACTTCTTGAACAAAATGGGCGCTAAAGTTCGCGGTGCCGGCACTGGAACCCTTCGTATTGAAGGTGTTAATGTGTTATTTGGTGCAGACCACAACATTATTCCTGACCGAATCGAAGCTGGTACCTTCATGGTTGCAGCGGCGATTACAGGCGGTAATGTATTGGTAAAAGGCGCTGTTCCTGAACATTTATCATCATTGATTGCAAAAATGGTCGAAATGGGTATCACCATAAGTGAGGAAGAAGATGGCGTACGTGTCATTGGAACTGATCGCATGAAGGCTGTCGACATTAAGACAATGCCGCACCCAGGATTCCCAACTGATATGCAATCACAAATGATGGCATTGCTGCTTCGCGCAGATGGAACTTCCATGATTACCGAAACGGTCTTCGAAAACCGTTTTATGCATGTTGAGGAATTCCGCCGCATGAACGCAGACATCAAAATTGAAGGCCGTTCTGTTATTTTAAATGGTTCTTCGAATTTACAAGGTGCAGAAGTATCGGCAACCGATCTTCGTGCCGCAGCAGCATTAATTCTAACTGGTTTAGTTTCCGAAGGCATGACACGCGTGACTGAGTTGAAACACTTAGACCGCGGCTACGTTGACTTCCACGGCAAACTAGCTCGCCTAGGTGCCGACATCGAACGCGTCAACGAAGCAGACGAAACATTCACAGAAATTCAAAACCTCGTATCGGATATGAATGCATAGCAGGTTTTGAATTCGTACCGGTTCAGGTACGATACTTCCAATAATAACGAACATTTACAAAACAACGGGCCCTGATGTAGAATCGGGCCTTTTTTATTTTGTCTTGCTGGAGTTAGAGGTTGTCTGCGGGCTGGTGTAGTGTCTCCGTGTGAAGAATGAGTGTCTACGGATGATGTGATGTCCCTGTGTAAAGGACAAATATAAGGATGATGTGATGTCTATCTGTGGAAGACAAGTGTCTGCTGGTGGTGTCAGGCACCAACAAAAGACCATTGTCCACGAGTGGTGCCTGACACCAAGGATGACACCAAGGATGACACTAAGGTCAGTTTTCTTAAAAAATCCGTAATAAATGCTTGTCCGCCTCCATATGTATTAATTGAGACGCATCCCGCCTTTGATTTGGTGCGGGTGTGAATTTGCAAACTGGAGGCACTATCATGATAAAAATCAAACCATTCGTCGTAGTAGCAGCAGTCCTCATTGCCTTGACACTCATTATTCCCGCAGTCCTTGTTTTACCATTTTCCGATGAGCATCGTGCGAGCGGAAAGCTCGGGGAGGCTCTAACCAAGACCCCAGCCAAAGAAACAAAAACGGTGCCGGCTTCGGCTTCATCGGATCCAGCCGTTGAAGTGGCCGTTTTTCGGACCGCAAGATCAACAATCGAGAGTGTCCAATTAGAAGATTACCTCGTTGGTGTTGTCGCAGCTGAGATGCCCGTTGATTTTAAAGAGGAAGCGCTCAAGGCTCAGGCACTAACAGCGAGAACCTATATCGTTAACAGATTAATTAATAAGGATACGCTTGGCGTCCCGAAAGGAGCTCAGGTGACGGACACCCAAATCCACCAGGTGTACATGAATGATGATGAGCAGAGGAAGGATTGGGGCGCCAATTATGAGTGGAAAAAGAAAAAAATTGTAAATGCGGTTCGGGCAACAGCCGGGCAAATTTTGACTTATGACGGCAAGCCGATCGATGCCTTGTTCTTCTCGACTGGTAACGGCTATACGGAAAATTCGGAAGACGTCTGGGAAGGCAAATTCCCTTATTTAAGAAGTGTATCAAGCCCGTGGGACAAAAAGTCCCCAAAATATAACAGTCAAAAGGTTCTGTCCGTTCATGAGTTTGAAACCCGACTTGGTGTCCACCTCGGTTCAGGGTCAACGATTGGAAAAATCGTAGACCGGACAGAAGGGAAAAGGGTCGCTAAGGTTGATTTTAACGGGAAGGTTTTAACAGGAATACAAATCCGTGAAAAACTAGAGCTCCGCTCGTCTGACTTTGCGTGGAAACGCAAGGGGGACAATATTGTGATTACGACGAAGGGATTCGGTCATGGCGTCGGAATGAGCCAATACGGTGCGAACGGGATGGCCAAGGAAGGGAAAAATTATCAGGAGATCGTGAAGCACTACTACAAGGGCGTGAAGATTACATCAGCGGATCATATGCTTGATACCGTAACCGCGAAGAAGTAGTAGAAAGGTGGAGTATTGAGTCAGGCGGGGAAGATGCCTGGCTTTTTTTTGTGTGGTGGGGGTATTTAGGGTGGAGAATTGGGAAGTGGCAGATAAGTTGGTGAAAGTGGCAGATAAAATCTTGAAGTGGCAGATAAAAAGAAAAAGTGGCAGATAAATCCGTAAAGTGGCAGATAAATCTTCAAAAGCGGCAGATAAATCCCAAAGCCCTCTTAAAAGGGTAACTAAAAGTGATGTAGTACAGGCTAAATAGGTCCGATTTCTAATAAAAGTGCAGGACAATGACCTGAGCCAGGCTGAACGCCTGTCTTTTTAGGTTTTTTTGGGGTGTTTGATGAAGGTTTTAAGATGGAAATAGGGAAGTGGCAGATAAGTTGGTGAAAGTGGCAGATAAAATTGTGAAGCGGCCGATAAATGAAAAAGTGGCCGATAAATCCTCGAAAGTGGACGATAAATTATCAAAGCGGCAGATAAATTACAGACATTCGAAAAAGGGTAACTTAACTTCACAAAATGGACAAGGAATTCTGTCGAATAGTGCAGGATTTGACCAAAGGAAGGAGGAATTTTTTAAAAAAGAGAAAGGACTGATGCAATTGTTCGCAAAGGAATGTTTACTTCCGCTGAGAATCAAAAAATATGAGGCACTCATCAGAAGAATTACAGAGGATCACTCTATTCGGCCCACCATTTTAATAGAACATAAGAACTGGATGGCAGGTTACCACGGAGAGAAATCTCTTGACTTCCACCTAAGCATGCTCCCCGAATCAAACTATCTTATTTTCCATAACATTCGCCTAAAGTTAGGGAGGTACTTTTTCCAGATTGATATTCTCCTCCTTACGGCAGCATTTGCCCTAGCTCTTGAAGTAAAAAACCGTACCGGTGAATACCTCTTTCAAAAATACTTAAACCAAACCATTCTAAAAACGAATGGCAGCGAGGAAAGGATCAAGAATCCAGTTTTACAGGCCAAGCTGCAGGCGTTGAAACTAAAAAAATGGCTGAAGGCACATAATTGTCCGGACGTTCCGATTCACTATCTTTTTGTCAATAGTAACCAAAAAGCTACGATTCGAGTGGAACCTGGCAATGAACAAATACTGACAAACATAGTAAATAGTGAAGGTTTAATAGAAAAAATCTCGCAAATCGCCAGCCATAATAAGCATGAGAAACTTGATAAGAAAGAACTGAACAAGGTCAAACGGCTGCTGTTATCCAATGATACCCCGGAAAATCCCGATTTGCTCGAGCGCTTCCATATTTGTAAAAATGATCTCCTCCCAGGTGTTCAATGCCCTATATGTAACTGTTTACCCATGGAATATGTATACGGAACATGGGTCTGTCCGAATTGTAAGTGCAAATCCAAAACAGCCCATATCCAAGCAATCCACGATTACTTTCTTTTAATAAAGCCCTCGATGACGAACTCAGAATTGAGACATTTTCTGCAGATTGACTCCCCTAAATGTGCAAATAAAATCCTTAAATCTATGAACTTAACCTTTGCAGGGACCTTAAAAGGCAGAATTTATTATTCAAAAGGATTATAGGTGGCAACACCCTTCCCAATATCCTCCCAAGCCTAGTAAACAAAGCCCCTCTAATGAAATAATAGCACACCCTGAAACCGGTGAAATCTTTTACAAGGTCAAACCAGGACGCTGAGCGGTAGGCGTAGAAGGATTGGTAGATTTCATCTCTGATTCCGTAGAGGCTGGCGAACACGGCGCAGGCCATGTTTAAGGAAGTGTGAAGGCGTTGCGGCGGGTTAACAATGATAGGACTAGTAAAACATACAATATCGCGAATTCTATTAAATGCAGGGATTCCTTGATGGTGTGGTCGATTTCGGAATCAGGCGGCTTTACAAAATGGTCGGATGGCAAGCTTGATTGATACCAAATCGCCGCCATATAGAGAAACGGGAGCACTCGCAACACCGATTTTGAGATTTTTATAAAAATCCCTCCTACATTAAAAACCCATGACGAGAAGACTTTTTTCCCTCGAAAAATAATTTTTTCAACATCATGCATAAAAAAGTTATCACTGTCGAAAAATAAGTTCAAAAAAAATTTTTTCGCTAGTGTATATAATTCTACTTATCTGTTCAGAATGATTGCTGAGGTGATGAAAATGAGAGAGGAAGAAAACAAACGATCTTCTCAAAGTTCCAGCGTTAAACGCTTTTTCAAAAAGCGTTGGGTATTTCCAGCCATCTATATTGCAAGTGCAGCAATCATTTTGACCGCAGTACTATGGTATCAAACAAGCAACAATGCGTCCGACAAATACGATTACAAATCCACTGATATTGCCGGCAAAAAAAATCAAGAGCCAGCTGTTGAAGTTAGCAAGACATTTGAAGACTTCAAAATGCCAGTGAAAAATGCAGACGCAGCTGTCGTAAAAACGAAATTCTATGATTTCAATGGTAAAACAGAAGACCAGGAAGCGGCATTGGTATTCTACAACAATACCTACCGTCCAAATACTGGTATCGATGTAACCGTGAAAGACGACGAGTCGTTTGATGTTGTTGCATCGCTAAGCGGTACTGTCACACGTGTTGAAGAAGATGCAGTCCTTGGGAATGTCATTGAAGTTGAACACGACAAAGGGATTGTAACACAATATCAATCCGTTAAAGACATAAAGATCAAGGTTGGCGAAGAAGTAAAACAGGGACAAGTTATTGCCAAGGCTGGACAAAGCTTGTTCAATGAAAAAGCTGGAACACATGTACATTTTGAAATTCGTAAAGATGGAATTGCTGTAAATCCAAGTGACTATTTTGACAAATCGTTAAGCACGTTACAGGAAGCAAAACTTTCGGATGAAAAGGCAAGCGAATCAGTAGAAACTCCACAAATGAAGGAAAAAGAGCAAATGATTGAAGATCCAGAAAACTCTTCTGACCAAGATAAAAATGTGGACGACAATTCTACTAACTCAACAGAAAAAACAAACTCATAATAAGACGTAACAAAGGGGAAGGGGAATTCTTTCCTCTTTTTTTTGCACTCATTATTTATAATATTTCACTCATAATAAATGGTCCAAACACCATTTTTTGTATATTCGCGGTATAATAAAAGTTATCAGTGCCTGGCACCAGAACCGGTGGGCAGTGTCCGCTATAGGTGGACAAAACAACGAAAGTGTCTTTTTGTGGTGCCTGACACCAAATGGCATTTAAATGGTGTTCAAATGGTATTAACCATGTTTAAAGGAGGGATTGGGTTGAGGAAGTTAGTTGGGGCTGTGCTGGTGTTGCTGCTGTTTGGGGTGGTTTTGTCTGGTTGTAGTAAGGAACCAACGCCACAGGATCGATTCGCGAATTACATATCGTTATGGAATGAGCAGAAGTTTGATAAGATGTATGATTACCTTTCTAATGATGCCAAGAAGAAAATTACCAAAGAAGAATTTACGAACCGCTATCAAAAAATCTACAAAGACCTTCAGATTACTGACCTAAAGATAGACTTTAAAAAGCCAAAAAAAGATAAACTGGCGGAGAAAGAACAGGCCCAATATTCGTTTACCGCTAACATGAACAGCATCGCGGGTCCGATTCAATTCACCCGCAAAGCTAAATTGCAGAAGGAAGAACGGGCCGACAAAAAGAATTGGTATGTCGACTGGGATACTGGGTTCATTTTTCCCAAATTGCAAGAGGGCGATAAGATCGGGATAAATACGATTGCGCCGAAAAGAGGGGAGATTCTGGACCGCAATGACATTGGGCTGGCGGTGAATGGCCAGGTGTACGAGGTCGGCGTTGTGGCCGGAAAAGTGACGGACGATGTGTTGGAGCCGTTATCTGCGCTTTTAAAAATGAGTCCTGAGCAAATCAAAAAGGCGATTAGCGCCAGCTGGGTGAAGCCGGAGCTGTTTGTACCGTTAAAAAGGGTGTCGATGCAGGATGAGGAGCGGATTGCCCAGTTGATTGCACTTGAGCCGGTCCAAACGCGGAAGGTGGATGCACGGATTTATCCATATGACAAGGCTGCCGCGCACCTCATCGGTTATGTTGGGGCGATTACGGCGGACGAGTTGGAAAAGCTCAAAGATAAAGGTTATACAAGCAGTGATATGATTGGAAAAAGAGGGCTCGAGCAAGTGTATGACGAGCAGTTAAAGGGTAAGTCTGGTGTGAAGATTACGATTAACAAGTTGAATGGTGACAAGGAGGTACTTGCTGAAAGGCCGGTAGAGGATGGAAAGAATGTGAAGCTGACAATAGATGTGGATGTTCAGACGGCGATATTTGACCAACTTGGCAAGGAAGCAGGCACGGGGGCGGCTATAAACCCGGTGACGGGGGAAACGCTGGCACTTGTCAGCACGCCATCATTTGACCCGAATCAAGCCATGCTAGGCTTCTCTGCGGACGAATGGAAGGCATTGCAGGAAAACAAGAAACAGCCGCTCTCTACGCGCTTTAAACAAAGCTTCGCGCCGGGATCCGTCATGAAGGCGATCACTGCCGCAGTGGCGTTGGAGAAAGGGTCGATTACGCCGGAGCCAGCGGTGCCAATTTTAGGGAAGAAGTGGCAGAAGGATAAGTCGTGGGGCGGTTATTTTGTGACGCGGGTCCACGCTGGATCGGCCCCGGTTAATTTGGAAAAGGCGTTTGTGTTTAGTGATAACATTTACTTTGCCCAGGCCGCTTTGAAGACGGGAAAAGAGGCGTTCGCAGATGGCCTGAAGAAGTTTGGGTTTGAGGAAGACCTGGCCTTCCCATTCCCGCTCGAAAAATCAACGATTGGTACGCTGGACCGGGAAATTGCGCTGGCAGATTCCGGTTATGGACAAGGGCAGATCCAAATGAGTATTGTTCATTTACTGTCGACGTATACTCCATTTATTAATAATGGCAATATGATTAAGCCAATTCTGTTGGCGGAGGAGCAACAGAGCCAGGTGCTGAAGGAGGCGGTCGTCTCGCCTGAACACGCCGGAGTGATTGCGGCCGATTTACGGAAAGTAGTTAGCGACGCTGCCGGAACGGCTCATTCGGTTGATATGAAGGATTATCCGCTCGCGGGCAAAACAGGAACGGCGGAGATTAAACAGAAGCAAGGTGAAACCGGCACGGAAAACGGCTGGTTTATTGGTTATAACACAAAGTCAACGAATTTAATGGTGGCGATGATGGTTGAGAGTGTCCAAGGCCGCGGCGGTTCACAGGTGCCGGTGAAGAAAGTAAAGAAGGTATTTGAGTTGCTGCGGTAGAATTGGGTGGATGGCAGGTGTCAGGCACCAGGAACTGGGATCGATGGTGTCAGACACCACTCATTACGATTGTGTATGGCTGGGTGTCGGGCCTTGAAGGTTGGCGTCAGGCACCACCATTAGGACTTAAAGTGAAAATTTTTAAGATGACACCTAGGGGGCTAGGTGTTTTTCTTTGATTTTTGCGCCTTGGGATTGAGAGTAACTGTCGACTCCGTTAGTTCACACTCTAACGGCGATTAGCGTGGTTCAGGTAATTGTCTTTCCTTTATTCATTGGAACAGCCTGATTTCAAGATCTAACCCATCTAAAGTTACCATTATTAATCAATCCATGATATTTATTTACAGGAAAAACAATTTATCGGCCAGATTTAGAATTTATCTGCCTCTTTGGTGGATTTATCGGCCAGTTTTTCAATTTATCGGCCACTTTCCTTTTTCCCCCCACAAACGAATGAAAAAGCCAGTAAGATCTCTCCCTCTGGCTCAGTTTTCCGGCCTCCACTGATACTTCTCTAAATCAATAACCCCATTCAAACCAATCTCCACGCCTTCTGCCTCCAACGACAATCGTTGCTCATTGTAAGACTCGTCATCCTTAAGGGCGATTTGCCCCTTAGCGTTGATGACGCGGTGCCAGGGAAGGCGGTACTTCTTGCTCATGGAGTGGAGGGCGCGGACGACTTGGCGGGCTGCACGGGGGCTTCCAGCCAGCTTAGCGATTTGACCATATGTCGCAACCTTGCCTTCGGGAATACTTCGAATAATTTGCACTACATTCTCTGTAAAAGGTGTCATTGTGATCGTCCTTTCAAAAAGCACATATCCAAAAGGTATCAAAGATATAATAATTTTAACAATACTTTTTGATAAAATGGCCCCAATTTATGCAGAGTACTGGCTCCCAAAGCCCCTTTTTAATCCCAATTCCATTCCATATCGCCATTTTTGAATAATTTTTTTATCGACAAATTTCTTGGGAAATAAAAACCGCACTATGGATATTTCCATCCTAAAACCGCATAACCACGCGATTCTAGACCAATTCGAATGACTGTCGAAAAAAAGTAAGAAGTCCAATTATCAAAAAACTTTGAATAACACCTTGTCCCGATTAAGTATTTATAGCATATTCCCGTATCCAAGCTAATAAAATGGTTACAAACCTTTACAAAGAGAGTGTTTGAGGTGAAGAGTCGTTTGAAGTTAGCGGATATTCAGTCGGAGACATGATTATTCATCGTATAGACAGAAGGTAACTTACTTTCTGCCGTTTGGGTGCCTGACACCATCAACGAAAGTGTCCTCCATTAGTGGACAAATGTCTTTTAATGGTGCCTGACACCAAAATTGATGACCAAAATTGACACCACAACGGAAGCAGAATTCGTCGAAGTGATAAGCGGGTCTCATTTCACACTTCTCACATCCAATTTAGGGAGGGCGAGAGTGTGCACGATTACATCAAAGAGAGAACTATCAAGATTGGAAAGTATATCGTGGAGACGAGGAAAACGGTTCGCGTGATTGCGAAGGAGTTTGGCGTATCCAAAAGTACAGTCCATAAGGATCTAACAGAGAGACTTCCTGAGATTAATCCAGAGCTGGCAAACGAGGTTAAAGGTATTTTAGACTATCATAAATCAATTCGTCATCTCCGGGGTGGAGAGGCAACAAAAATGAAATATCAGAAAGAAGAAAAGGAAGGTGAAGCGGTAAAATAAGCCGATATTTCCGGGCAAAACAAGAAAATGTTTTAAAGCATTCTCTAGGAATCCTCCAACCGACATCCATCTGCAAAATTTTACATCTTTTCTTTTCTAAAAGTATGGAAATTTTAATGAGTATGGTACAATATACAATTAGGAAAAGTATGTGGATTCCGTTTTAAGGAGGAAAGAAAAGAGAATGTTTGCAAGAGATATTGGGATAGATTTAGGTACGGCTAACGTGCTAATTCACGTAAAGGGCCGTGGAATCGTATTAAATGAGCCGTCCGTTGTGGCAATTGACAAGAATACAAATCGCGTACTTGCTGTTGGTGAAGAAGCTCGCCGTATGGTTGGTCGGACACCTGGGAACATCGTCGCGATCCGCCCTTTGAAAGATGGCGTGATCGCTGACTTTGATGTGACTGAAGCAATGTTAAAGCATTTTATTAATAAGTTGAACGTAAAAGGCTTTTTATCGAAGCCGCGCATTCTGATTTGCTGCCCAACGAATATTACAAGCGTGGAGCAAAAGGCAATCAAAGAGGCTGCTGAAAAGAGCGGCGGGAAAAAGATTTACTTAGAAGAAGAACCAAAAGTTGCAGCGATTGGTGCGGGAATGGACATTTTCCAACCGAGCGGAAACATGGTAGTGGACATCGGAGGAGGAACGACGGATGTAGCTGTTCTTTCAATGGGCGATATCGTGACTTCTTCCTCCATCAAAATGGCCGGTGACAAGTTCGACATGGAAATCCTCAACTACATTAAGCGCGAATACAAGCTCTTAATCGGTGAGCGCACAGCTGAAAATATTAAAATCAACATCGGGACTGTATTCCCAGGTTCACGCTCGGAAGAAATGGAAATCCGCGGCCGTGACATGGTAAGTGGTCTGCCTCGTACGATCTCAGTTCGTTCTGAAGAAGTAGAAGGCGCATTGCGTGAATCTGTTGCTGTAATCGTTCAGGCAGCAAAAAGCGTACTAGAACGTACTCCACCAGAACTATCAGCTGACATTATCGACCGTGGCGTTATTTTGACAGGCGGCGGCGCATTGCTGCATGGCATCGACATGCTGTTAGCGGACGAATTAAAGGTTCCCGTACTCGTTGCTGAAAATCCAATGGATTGTGTGGCGATTGGAACAGGAATTATGCTTGATAATATCGACAAAATTCCAAATCGGAAGTTTGGATAAGTTTTTTTCAAAAATGGTCCTGGTCCTTCACCTGTGATAAATAGTTATTAAGCAGAAAATTTATTGGTTCTTTCTGGTTATTGTTGTAAGACATCATACCTTATAAGGGCAGAATACAAAAAGTCTAATGAAGCAGGCAGGACAAGCCTTAGTCATTGGGCTTTTTTATTTGAACTTGGAGAAAACGCTATAAAAAAACGACAGAATTTGAGCTAATTCTACCTTTATTGACTATTTCCTGTAAAAAGTTGATGAGTATTTTGAATTTATTTTTTATAATAGAGTAAATGATGGCTAAATAATTTTTATAAAAATAAATCAAATACCCAGCTATACGAGTTGAACACAAAAAATGGTTATAATATGTATAACTCACTGAGTCCGAGGTCTACCATGCAGATAAAAACAAATGGGCGGACTTCAGTTAAAGGGGAATTAACGAATGTCTGTAAATAATCCAAATCAACCATATAGAACACGAGAAGAATACAAGCGGGCCAAATCCGAAGAGCAGCAACGGAAAAAAGACGTGGAGAATCGTTCCAAAGATGAGGCGCGCAGAAAAAAAGACGCGGAGAAACAAGCCAAAGACGAAGTCCGCACAACGAAGGACGCTGAGAACCATACTAAAGGCGAAGCACGTGGAACACAGCCACATAGCAAGGACGAGACACGCCGAACACAAGATGCTGTCCAACTGTCAAAAAACGTGGCAAAACAAACTAAGAATGTGGTGAAAAGTGCACATGATGTTGCAAAACAGTCCAAGAACGTGGCAAGTCGAACAAAGGACGCGGCACAAAACGTGATCAACGCAGCAAAACAGGTTCAAAAAGCTGCAACGCCATCGAAAAAATCCGACAGCTCATCCCGAGGAATAAAGCAAGCGAAAACAAAAGCTCAGCAGCAGGAAAATGGTGGCACTAAACAGAGAAAAGAATCGACAGCAAGTCCAAGTCAAGAGGCCCAAAGGTCGAAGGAAGCTAAGCATGCTTCCGCCACAGGGAAAGAGCATCAAGCAGTGGAGACTGCCCCAGCGAAATATCAACGAGTCCGCATCCGGCTGATTCCGATTTGGCTGAGGCTGGTTCTTTTAGTGGTCTTTGTTTTCCTCAGCATAATAGGTGGTGCAATAGTTGGGTACGGGATGCTTGGCGGCGGAAAAGTATCAGAAGTATTCCAGAAATCCACATGGACACATATCATTGATTTAGTGGACAAAGGAAAATAAATGAGGGAAGGGACGTAAATCCCTTCCTTTTTGTATACCTTAAGTAGTAGAATAGGAAATAAATACTTGTTACTAGTAGGAGGTACTAAACCAATGCTTGATACCGAACAAATCAAAGAAATCATTCCCCATCGCTACCCATTCCTTTTAGTCGACCGCATTCTAGAGGTAGAAGAAGGAAAAAGCGCAGTTGGGATTAAAAACGTCAGCGCCAATGAAGAATTTTTCAATGGCCATTTCCCTGAATATCCAGTCATGCCTGGCGTTTTAATCGTCGAAGCTCTCGCACAAGTCGGGGCTGTCGCTATGTTGAAAAAAGAAGAAAACCGTGGTCGTTTAGCGTTTTTCGCAGGAATTGATGGCTGCCGTTTTAAAAAGCAAGTAAAGCCGGGCGACCAGCTGCGTCTAGAAGTAGAAATCATCCGTCTGCGCGGACCAATCGGTAAAGGTAAAGCCGTTGCAACCGTTGACGGCGAAGTAGCTTGCGAAGCAGAAATCACCTTTGCCTTAGGTGAGAAAAAAGAATAAGCAGAACGAATCGGCCGGAGCGTAATTACCGGTCGTTTTTTATTGTAATAAAATTCTAGCTATCATATAAAAGACATTGGGAACCCTAAAAACAGGCCAAAAAGGTCAAACTATGCTTGGAAGGGGTTCATTCATTTGAAGAAAAGGTTATTTCTTTTGCTCGCAGGTTCCATTTTATCTGCTGTCGTGTTAACCGGCTGTAATAACGACAATGATAATCAAAATCCACCGCCACCGGCTGTTAATAATCCAGCAGATAACAATGTCAATGATAACAATCTCAATGATAATCTCAATAATAACAATCTCAATGATAATGTCGATCATGATAACGACAACATTGATTTAGACAACAAAAACAATCATTATCCATCGACAGAGGACAAAAATACCGACACTGACAAAGATCCAATTAAGGATAGCAACACGAAAAAAGAAGACATAATTGAAGATGATATTGACAGGAAGGACGCAGACAATAAAGACGAGTAATTCACGTCAATAGCAAAAAAGGGGCTGGCGCTTAGCCAGTCCCTTTACACATGATTTATTTATTCGACTTCACTTTTAACTTTGGTTTACTTTTAATCTTTTCTCTAAATTCAGTCAGCAGCGCTGGGCCCTCAAGCCCTTTTTGGAGAAGACTTTCGAGCAGTAGCTCCGAATAATCACTTTTGTTGCGACGGATGGCTCCTTCAAACAAGACGCTTATATGCTTTTCAAATTTATTCAATGAACATATTTTCGTTTGAAAATAAGCAGGAGCATTCTCCTTCTTGGTAATGACAGCTTCGACAATAATGTCGCGATTTTGCTCAGAAATTTTTTTGAAATAATCATAGAGGGACAAATCTGTATACGCCTCAAGCAGCCATGTGGAGCACTCGTCTTCCTTATTAAGAATCAAGCCATCAACTAACGGAACTTCGATTGAAGTGTCATCTTCCACTACATCTAATGAGTACAATTTAAAAGATTTCATCACAACCTCCTGATTTCTTTTTCCTAAATTATAACATAGGTTTGTTGAAAGCAAATGTCGAAAAGTATTTGTCGAAATTTCGAAGATACGTTTTTCCAAAAAACTACATTCCTTTTTTGACAAAAACCCCCTCGAAAAACCGATTATCTAGGAAAATAGGACTTGGTAACGGTCTTTTCCCCGTTTTACAACAAGAACACCAACAGGCTATGCTAAGACCATCAAACAAAGAAGGAGATGAAGGTATGATCAATCAAGTCACACTTGTGGGCAGGTTGACGCGGGATCCGGAGTTAAAAAAGACGACTGAAGGGACGGCGGTGGCCCACATCACCTTAGCTGTGACTCGTCATTTTCGCAACCAAAACGGCGAGGTCGAGGCGGATTTCGTGCAATGCACACTTTGGCGAAGGGCGGCCGAAAATACGTGTCAGTATTGCAAAAAGGGTTCGGTTATTGGGATTACGGGGAAATTGCAGACCCGAAATTACGATAATAAAGAGGGAAAAAGGATATATGTCACCGAGGTAGTCGCGGAAACAGTCCGGTTCCTAAGTTCCAAGCCGCATGCAGCAGAGGCAGAGCCCCAGAAGGAGGAAGTGACCATTGGTGTCTAACGATGAAATGGCCAGAAACCTTGAGCAATTATTGGAAAGCTTAATCAAGATGGTTGGAAATTCAAATAAAAATGTCGACGGCCTCCAAAAAAGAGTCAGCCAGCTGGAATGGATCGTAAAGGAACAGCATCATGAAATCAAGGAAAGAAACAACCTCATCAGAATGTACTCCCCACATCCACACGAATCTTCACAAACTATTCCTTTTCGTTTCTAAGTGATTTTTCAAACACTTTTATTAAAAAAATATCCCCGCAACCCACTTTTTGATAAAAAATCAAAGCCATCTCCGAGGTGATCTCCATTTTTCCGGCAGTTACTTGCCGGACTTTTTTTTGATTGATAGGTTTAAAAATATTCAAGCGGGATATACTAAGAGAAAAACCCCCCTGTTTTTTTTTGAAGCCGCTGAACTCATCAGCGGCTTCTTTGTTGACCTGTTTCCCCTAAAGTTTGTCCTTATGACGTTTACTCACCTTAATCTGGCTAAAAAAGAATCTACATAGAAAGCCTTTCATTTGGGCGGCATGAGATGAAGCTCCAATAAAGCCCTTTTAAAATCAGGTTCTGTCTGAAGGAATTGATTAATAATCATGAGATCCTGATCAGAACTGGCTTCCTTTGCGATGAAGACGGGATTCCTCTGTTTTGGGCTGTAAATGATCGAGCTCTTTTAACAAATACTCCTTATCAACCCGGTAAATTTCCGCAAATCGGATCACAGTTTGATAGTTAGGTATACTTCTTCCCGTTTCATAGCGACTAACGGTTGACCGGTCCATCCTCATCATGTCGGCAAGCGTTTGCTGAGACCAGTTCCGGTTGTCGCGCAGTTTCCTTAATTTTTCCGATAAAGACATCCTTATCACCGCCGTAAAAACAATTCATGTTTTTAACTTAACGGGAAAATGGAACGTTAAGGCTGAATGTGTGAATTATTTGTGAAAATAATGCGCGACTCAGATGAAATAAGATATTGTAGAAACTTGCATTAAAGGAAAATAAAAACTATTGTCGAATAATGATATCTGATGTAAATAATTGTAGTTTATGGAGGTATGTATCTTTGTGGAGAAAAACTCAATAATATTCATTGTCAATCCATCAAGCAGGAAGAAAATGAAAATCAACAGTAAACCAAGCTTTTTTGATGCAGTGCATCTCTCATCTCAGTCGCCCCTAACAAATGTGGATACTCCCTATCAATCAATTCCCTTTAATAAAAGAGCAATTATTCCCATCCATAGTTTTAATTCCGAAATTCATATTACGTGCGAACAACATTCCATACAAATCTATAATGAAAAAAATGATCTAACAGAAAAAGAGGTCTTCGAGTTCCTCACCCATTTTGCTGTTAAAGAAGGAAACAAGGTGTCCTTTTTAGCAGTCTTCCCGAATAACAAAAACAGACTAAAGAACGTCAAAAGCACACGTGTCCTCGCGGAAAGTAAAAAGATCTAAGAGAAAAGTGACGTATAGGGAATATTTGAGGGAAGAATTCCAGCTGATGAAGGTGTTAGGCACCAGAAGATACAGATGACGGTGCCTGACACCATCACAGTCATATAAGAGGATCCGGAATTCATTCGGGACCTTTTTTTATAAAAATCCTGCCCCAAAAAATAGACACTGTTATGACACAGAATTGACACTTTAATGTGTAATATGACAAAAAGTGATGAACATTTAATCTTTTTGTAACATTACTGGTACATTCTTCTGGTATAAATAGATTACTAAGGAAAGGAGAAAGTGTATGCAAACGACAAAAAAGCGTATCATTCTCGTGTTACTTACAATGATATTAACAGTATCGGGTTCTATGGTTACATATGCACAAACAAGCACGGAAGCCCTACATAATGCCAAGCAACAGCTGGAGCAGAAACAAAGAGTAGTAGAGCAAAAGGCGCAAGAAAAGCAGACTGTTAATCAAGAAATTGGAAAAATTCAACAAGAATTGAATGACCTTTACAACGATATTACAAAAAACAAAGAAGCAATGGCCCAAACGCAGCAAAAAATAGATGCAACGAACCAACTCATTGAAAAAAAGAAACAAGATATTGTTGTCCTTGAAGACAAAATCCTGGCCCGTAAAGGGATTATGAAGCAGAGAGCTGTCTCACTTCAACAAACAGATAATATCGATGTCATTATCAACTTATTCTTCGATTCTGATAGTATCACCGATTTTATCCAACGCGCGAGCGCCGTTTCGGCCCTGATGGATGCGGATAAAGATATCTTAGGATCCCAGAAGAAAGACCTTCTGCAGATTGAAGAAGATAAAAAAGAGATTGATAGACAAGAACAAATTTTACTAGAAGATCAAAAAGCGTTGGCGAACCAGCAGCAAACACTTGATCAAAACATGCAAAAAAGACAACAAGCCCTAACCGTTATGCAACAAAAATATAGCCAAATCCTTAAACAAATGGCACTTGCCGAGCAGGAAAAGGCAGGCATTGAATCACAAATGAAAGATATTCAAGCCAAAATCAAACAAGAACAAGATGCGGCGAAGGCACGGACAGTCTCAAAAACCAAACCGGCGGCAACTGAAGAAAACGAAACAAATGTGGCCATAAATGGTAAGGAAATGTATGTGACCGCTACAGCATACAGCCCAGAAGAGTCCGGTAACATTACCGCAGCTGGCTACAACATTGGCAAACATCCAAATATGAAATTGATTGCCGTCGACCCAAGAGTCATTCCACTTGGAAAAAAAGTCTGGGTGGAAGGATATGGCGTTGCCGTCGCAGGCGACACGGGCGGTGCCATTAAAGGCCATAAAATCGACGTATTAATGCCAACCAGATCCAAATGCTTACAATTTGGCAGAAAAACCGTAAAAATCATCGTCTTAGACTAATTCAATCGTTAAAGTAAAGATCTAACAGGAAACTGTTAGGTCTTTTTTTTGAAAGGATTTCCCCCTGACTTCATTGCAGATTTTGCCGTAATCCAATAAAATAATAGTGTCTCAAATTAGAAGAATGAGAGAGGGAGCGGTTCGGTGATTGAATTAAAACTACGTTCGATTTTAAAGCAGGTAAAAAGCGAAAATCCACAAAAGAGATTTGAGGCGCTTGACCAGCTTTTTCAATATAAGCTTGAAGAAGGACTCGAGATTCAAATTGATGTTTTAAAGGATATGATCAAAACGGCGGCGTCAACCTTTCCAGAGCCTGTGGATAATTGGGACAACCCCTCCTTTTATCTTATTGACTTTGTCTGTGATTTTCCGATGCCAGAAGTGGTGGAGGAGCTCCTAAAGCATTTCGACGGTCTTGACCTGCAGGCAAAAGGGCGAGCCATTGAAATGTTGCTAGCAACAGAAGACGAAGATATTTTTTATATGCTCGAGGAAAAAATCGCCGAGTTAATCCAGACCGAAGATTTCCATATTCCGGTTAGCGAGCTAGATCCATATCCGATGCTGGTTAAGGGAATCCTTGATAAAACACTCGACAAACTCAATACCCAGCACTATAAATTGTTACTTTATAGTTTAGTATTATCGCTAAACGACTCTGGCTTGGAAAAGGGCTATAAAAAAGAGGTAATTCTCCCGTCTCTGCTCAAAGATTATCAGGTAGAGAAACAGGAGTATCTGAAATTTGATGCCGATTTTTCAAGCAAATATGTGTACACGGCTTGGAAGGATAGTTATTTTGCCGTGCGTACAAAAATGAAATTATTTATTAGCTTAATGGAATATTATTATTCATCTGAGATCGGCGCTGAGCTGGAGCAGGCAATGACCTTCCGCGATCCGTTAATAAAAACACAGGCCCTGTTGGTATGCGTGGCCAAAAACCTTCCTTATCAACAGAACACTCTCATAGAAGCAGCCGAGCATATTGAAAGTGCAGAAATGGTCTATTGGGAGTTGAAGGAAAGAAATCTAGAGCATCTCTATCCAATTGCTGAAGGAAAGCAGCCGCATTTGGCGAAAACCAGACTCTTTTCGACGATTATCAACCTGCCAGAAGAAGACGAAGGAGACATCCGCTTTCCGGAGGACATTCAGATCATCGATACAGTCGAAACAGAAAATACATATCGCCAGCCGATACGCTATTACCTGCTGAGTTTCCTGCATATCGGGACCCGATATGCGGGCTGGGCAGGCGGCTATGCGCTTGAGGATGGCGACGATACGGCCGAATTATGGGACGGAAGCTATACTGATTTTGTCGAATGGGATTCAGCCAGCATCGAAGAACATAAAGCCGCTTTTTTCAAAAAGAGAGCAGAGGAAAGGGAGGAACATGAAACTAGTGTATATTTTGAAAGTTCGCCACGGCTCAGCCGAGGTGCATGGTTCTTTCTCAGCCTCGCAGTAGTTCATTGGATTAAAGAGGCTCTAACAGGGTTCTCGAAAGAAGGGATTCCTTTCTTATTGGCTCTAACGGTTATCGGAGGAGCTATGTGTCTATATGAACTCACAAAAAATAAGAAAAGAAAAATCGAGATTGTCGGCCTGCAGCTAATGATGGAAGACGGATCTAAGCAGCATACCATCGGCTTGCATGAAATCAAAAAGGTAGAACATAACAAAAAACACGTTCTCATTTACGACAAGAAGAATGAAGTCGCATTTTCATTCCCGCTCCGCTGGGTCCGCTACGAACAGTTTTACGTTCACATGTTGGAGCACACCGACCATCTAAAAGACCGACCTTATATACAATCATAAAAAACATGCCAAAGGCCGCGTCAATGCGGCTTTTGGCGTGCAATGCAATGGTTAATGGTCAATGATGCCTGACACCGAAAACACCATCTATTTAAGATGATCGTTCAAAACATTCTCCTCGAGGACTGAGAACTTATCCCCATATACCCTCTCAATATGATGCTCGCCCCAAGTACAGAGCGAATTCAGAATTCCCTCTAAGCTCCTTCCATATTCACTCAGCTCATACTCGACCTTCGGTGGAATCTGATTATAAATAATCCGATTAATTACGCCATCGTCCTCCAGCTCCCGCAGCTGCTGCGTCAACATCTTCTGCGTAATATTCGGCATCAGCCGCTTCAATTCACTCGTCCGCTTTTTCCCATGCGTCAAATGGCAGAGAATCACACACTTCCATTTCCCACCAATCACCTCCAGCGTCGCCTCGACCGAAATATTATATTTTTTCTTCTCCATTTTCATCGTCCTCCTCATTACACCAAAGGCAGGCACTAAAAAGTACCTATATCACCGAGAGGTACCTATATCACTTTAAAGTGCGTACTTCCTAATATTCTTCATATATCCCATAATAACATTTGCGGGTTGAAAACAATCATACCTGTTTTAATAAATTCACACAAATAAGGAGGAACAATCATGCCTTTAAATAAACAGCAAAGCACATTCGCACTGCTGGCATTAGCCATCAGCGCCTTTGCGATCGGCACCACCGAATTTATCAGCGTCGGCCTGCTGCCGCTCATCGCTCAAGATTTGCACATACCAGTTACCACTGCAGGACTAACCGTCTCCCTATACGCCCTCGGGGTCACATTCGGAGCACCCGTCCTAACATCACTGACATCAAAAATGTCACGAAAAACGCTTTTATTATGGATTATGATTGTCTTCATCATCGGTAACGGAATCGCCGCAAGCGCAACAACCATCAGCGTCCTGCTGGCAGCGCGCGTCATTTCAGCTCTATCACATGGCGTCTTCATGTCAATCGGCTCAACTATCGCCGCCGACCTCGTCCCGGCCAACCGCCGTGCGAGCGCCATCTCAATCATGTTCTCTGGTCTAACCGTCGCAACTGTCACCGGCGTGCCATTTGGAACTTTCATTGGTCAACAATATGGCTGGAGGCTCGCCTTCATCCTCATCGTTATCGTTGGCATCATCGGCTTCATCGCTAACTGGGTTCTCATCCCTTCTTTTTTGAAAAAAGGAACCCAGACTAGCGCTCGAGACCAGGTCAAACTCCTGACCAATGGCCGACTTTTACTTCTATTCGTGATCACGGCCCTTGGATATGGCGGGACATTTGTTGTCTTTACTTATTTGTCACCATTATTACAGGAAATAACCGGATTTAACGAAGGAGCCATCGCCATCATTTTACTCGCATACGGATTGGCGATTGCAGTCGGCAATATGCTTGGCGGGAAGCTCTCGAACCGCAATCCGATTGGATCCTTGTTCTATATGTTTATCGTCCAGGCTGTGGTCCTGTTCGTCTTAATGTTCACGGCACCGTTCAAAATCACGGGTTTAATCACGATTATTTTCATGGGATTGCTCGCTTTTATGAACGTACCGGGGCTGCAGGTATACGTCGTGATCCTAGCAGAACGCTACGTCCCAAGCGCAGTCGATGTCGCATCCGCCATCAACATCGCAGCCTTCAACGCAGGAATCGCCATCGGTTCCTACCTAGGCGGCATCATCACCGACACACTAGGCCTCATCCACACAACATGGATCGGAGCCCTCATGGTCCTCGCTGCAGCCATCCTTACTGGGGTGAGCCGGGCACTCGAGCGAAAAGATTCAGTGGTGTCATCAACAAAGATACCGTCAATGGTGTCATCATCAAAAGTGTAGTCAATGGAGTAGTCAATGGTGTAGTCAAAGGTGTAGTCAAAGGTGTAGTCAAAGGTGTAGTCAAAGGTGTAGTCAATGGTGTAGTCAAAGGTGTAGTCAATGGTGTAGTCAATGGTGTCAGGCACCACAAAAGGACATTTATCCCACTGGGGTGGACATTAAATATATCAACATAACAATTTAACTTAAAACAATTGGAGGTTTTATCAATGATGAACAATTTACAGAGTACTACTACATTAAATAACGGGGTTAAGATGCCATGGTTCGGCCTTGGGGTCTTTAAAGTAGAGGAAGGACCGGAGCTAGTGAATGCGGTGAAAACAGCAATTCAGCATGGCTACCGAAGCATTGACACCGCGGCCATTTATGAAAACGAAGAAGGCGTAGGGCAAGGGATTAGAGAATCAGGCATCGCTAGGGAAGATCTATTCGTAACATCAAAGGTCTGGAATGCCGATCTAGGTTACCAATCAACCCTGGCAGCGTATCAAACAAGCCTAAATAAACTAGGGTTGGAGTACTTAGACCTTTATCTTATTCACTGGCCGGTAGAAGGCAAATACAAAGAGGCGTGGAGAGCATTAGAGACGCTTTACAAAGAAGGTCGTGTGAGAGCGATTGGGGTAAGTAATTTCCAAACTCACCACCTAGAAGAGCTGATGAAGGATGCAGAAATCAAGCCAATGGTAAATCAAGTCGAATACCATCCACGCTTAACCCAAAAAGAAGTTCAAGCATTCTGCAGCGAACATGGCATACAGATGGAAGCTTGGTCACCATTAATGCAAGGTCAATTGTTAGACAATGAAGTGTTGGTGGAAATCGCTGCAAAATACAATAAATCAGTTGCCCAAATCATCTTGCGCTGGGATCTGCAAAACGGTGTCAGCACCATACCAAAATCAACAAAAGAACACCGGATCATCGCAAATTCACAAGTATTCGACTTTGAACTAACACAACAAGACATGCACCAAATCGACCAACTAAACCAAAACCACCGCGTCGGCCCAGACCCCGACAACTTTGACTTTTAAACTTTGGTGTCATTTTCAATTGTGGTGTCAGGCACCATCCGTGGACACTTACCTTAATTTGTCCGTGTACAGTGGACAGGCCAATCTCGCTTTTGAGGTTGGTCTTTTTTATTTACCGCTTTGAGTGTAGTTTTACGCTGGTGGAAATGAGGTGTTGTTACATTTACCCTGAGAAGGAAAAATCCCCACGCTCGGTAAATAAAGGCGCTCACATTTACCTTGAGACAAAGTAATCGCCACGCTCGGTAAATACGTGCCCGTCCATTTCTCAAGTGAGGTTAAATAAATTCTGGACAAAAATTCCAGTGATGTTCACACCTCTTTGCTATAATGATTAGAAAAGCAGCGTAAAGGGGATGGGGAAGGATGACTAATAGCGTTCAGAAAGATAGCTGGAATGCACATTTATATGATGAGAAGCATGCGTTTGTATCGCAGTTTGGCGGGGATTTGGTTGAGCTGCTGTCGCCGCGGGCGGGCGAGCGGATTCTTGATCTTGGGTGCGGAACAGGGGACTTGGCATACAAACTGCATCACCAGGGCGTCGACGTTATGGGCATCGATAAGTCCGAAAACATGGTCCAGCAGGCCCAAAACAAGTACCCGGGTCTTACCTTTCAGGTAGAGGACGCTGTGAACATGACGTACATAAACGAGTTTGATGCTGTTTTTTCTAATGCCACACTGCATTGGGTGAAACCTCCGCAAAAGGCCCTCCAGTCGATCCACGATGCCTTAAAGCCAGGGGGGAGATTTGTGGCTGAATTCGGTGGAAAAGGGAATGTCCAAACCATTACCGATGAAATCATCCGACAATTAGGGAACCATTATCAACCCGAGCAATTTCCTTGGTATTACCCAAGCGTAGCTGAATACACCACCTTAATGGAACAAGTCGGATTTCGCGTCACGCACGCCCAGCATTTTGATCGGCCGACCCCTTTAACCGGAGAACAAGGCTTAAGAAACTGGATTGAGATGTTTGCCACCAGTCTGTTCGAAGGCATAACCGTAGAAAAAAGAGAGTCGATCCTCACGACAGTAGAAAAAAACGTAAGGGGAGCTTTATACCACGACGGTGAGTGGCTGGCGGATT
The DNA here is from genome assembly GCF_019219025.1 of Bacillus sp. sid0103. The sequence goes on from NZ_JAHUWN010000005.1 coordinate 262,354, forward strand.
ATAAGCGGATTCGTGTGGTGGGGATAAAAGAGTAAGAACAGGGGCCTGCTAAGGTCCTTTTTTGTTGGAAAATTGGATATTTATGTTAAAATGAAAGTATCTTAGTACGTGTATTCAGGAGGCAGCAATGGGATCTCTTTCGAAAAATAAATATCTTTGGTTCAGCAACATCCTCACTTTAGTGGTTGGCTCAAATCTATTAATCTATCGCCTGGAAAGTTTAGGACCACTGCCAACGGGCATGGCCTTAGGCACCCTTTTTGATTGCATCATTACCATACCGATACTCGTGTATTTCTTCATCCTAAGAAAACGTTACTCCCTAAAATATATTCTCCCTGTCATGATTGCGGGATATGGCGCTGCAGTCCTCATCATTCCACACGGTCTGCTGTCAGCTTATTCCTTTGTAAAATATATCTTATTTGCAGGCGAGGGAGCCTTTTTCCTGCTCGAGCTTTATGTCGTTTTCAAGCTCATGGCCACACTTCCAAAAATCATCAGGAGCTACCGCACAAACGAAGCCGACATTCCGGCCTTTCCCTATCGAATGAAGCAAGCATGGAAGCAGCATCTAAAACCATCCCGGGTTCAAGAAATCTTTTTCACCGATATGACGATGTATTATTACAGTTTATTTTCTTGGCGGAAAAAACCGATGTTACCGGATGAACGGATGTACACCTGCCATAAAAAAACCGGAACCATCACGCTTTACGTCATGCTGATCCACGCCTTAGTGTTGGAATCGGTCGGTTTTCATTTTCTCCTGCATTCATGGAGTCCGCTGATATCCATCATCGTACTCGTATTGAATGTGATTACCTTGTTATTTTTCCTAGCAGAAATTCAAGCGATCCGGCATTGCCCGATTATAATCACGGACAGCTATTTATACCTGCAGATTGGGATTGGAAAACAGCTCCTCGTGCCGCTTGAGGAAATTAAAAGTATTCATCCTTACAATGGCCCTGAAAAATTAAAAAAAGAAGAATCAAAACAAATTTTCGATGCGGTCCTTGCTGATTTTTTCAAAGAAAAGCCGACATTTGAAGTGGAGTTCTATCATCCTGTCGAAGCTTGGTTTATGTATGGATTTAAGAAAAAAGTGACCAAAGCCCATCTCCGCCTAGATGAACCACAAAAATTCTATCATGCGCTCACAGCAAAAATCCTTAAGGACGATCACAAGGAGGACCTACTGAAATGATAGCCACACAATATAAGATTAATTTACCAAGTGATTATGATATGAATATCATCAGAGACAGAGTCCGAAAGAATGGTCATAAAACAGACGGATTTGAGGAGCTGAAATTTAAACTATATTTGATAACGGAAAAAGGAGTCCATCAAAATGTTCAAAATAGCTATTGCCCATTGTATCTTTGGAAAGGCAGCAACGGGTTAAACAAGTTTTTATTTAACGGATTTTATGACAATATCATAAGCTCGTTTGGATGGCAGCGGGTCCATGTCGGAATTCCACTCATTGATACCACGACTTCTAAAATCAAAGAGAGTAAATATTTATTTCAAATCACAAGAAGCATACAGCCACAAGAAAGCCTCAATAACTTAAAAGAGAAAATAGCGGAAGAGATACCAACGATTGATCAGGCCGAATATATCGTGATTTATAATCCGGAAAATTGGGAGTACGAGGTGTTTTACTTTTTAAATGATGTAAGCAGTGTAAAAGAGATGAGTGGTGTAATCTATACCATCCTCCATATCTCACAAGTGTAAAAAACTTTTTATTTTAAAATAATTATTTTCGCAAACCAAAGCCTTACTCATCTCAAGAAACTGGGTAAATGCTTTGGTTTTTGTGTGTTCTTTGGGTCTTGTGGAAGGACTTCTCAGTTGCTACATGCTTTAAAAATATTAGAAATTATCATATAATAGTAGATATACTAATCTGTCAATAATTGTATTCACTGTGAAATGGTTATAAAAGAGACAGAAAAGGTGTGTGACTAGGTCGCTCCTGCATCTTTTCTGCAAATTTTAGTAGAAAAGGTTGGTAATTATGATCAGCAAAGAAACTAAAACAGACGTTATTTTAATTGGCGCCGGAATTATGAGTGCAACTTTAGGGACACTTTTGAAAGAATTAGTACCGGAATGGGAAATTACAGTGTTTGAGAAGCTCGATAACGCAGGAGAGGAAAGCTCTAACGAATGGAATAATGCGGGAACGGGGCATGCGGCACTGTGTGAGCTTAACTACACGGTCGAAAAACCGGATGGATCTTTAGATATTAGTAAAGCGATAAAAATTAATGAACAGTTTCAGGTTTCAATGCAGTTTTGGTCTTATCTTGTAAACAGGAAGTTGATACAAAATCCACAGGACTTTATCATGCCGCTACCTCATATGAGTTTAGTACATGGGGAGCAGGATGTAGCTTTTTTAAAGAAACGTTTTGAAGCGCTATCAAATAATCCACTTTTTCAAGGGATGGAATTTTCCGATGATCCGAAGAAACTGATGGAATGGATTCCACTTGTTCTCCAAGACCGTTCATCGGATGAACCGATAGCGGCAACCAAAGTGGACACTGGAACAGATGTCAATTTTGGAGCTTTAACACGGATCTTGTTTGACCACTTAGGAAATAAAAATGTCCAAATAAACTATAATCATAGTGTTAATGATATCAAACGTACTAACGATGGATTGTGGGAATTGAAGGTACAGAATCAATTTAGCGGCACCGTTGAACGCGCTACGGCAAAATTCGTGTTTATCGGTGGCGGTGGAGGAAGTCTGCATTTACTGCAAAAATCCGATATTCCTGAAGGAAAACATATTGGGGGATTTCCGGTAAGCGGAATATTTATGGTGTGTAACAATCCAAATGTTGTAGCGCAGCACAATGCCAAAGTATACGGCAAAGCGAAGGTTGGTGCTCCGCCAATGTCTGTACCTCACCTTGACACAAGATATATCGACAATAAAAAATCCTTGCTATTTGGACCATTTGCTGGCTTCTCACCAAAATTCTTAAAAATGGGTTCGATGTTCGATTTAGTCACTTCCGTAAAACCAAATAATGTCTTAACGATGCTGGCAGCAGGCGCAAAAGAGATGTCATTGACTAAATACCTGATTCAGCAAGTGATGTTATCGAAAGAACAGCGAATGGAAGAGTTACGCGAGTTTATTCCGAACGCCCAAAGCGATGATTGGGATTTAGTAGTCGCAGGCCAACGTGTACAGGTAATCAAAGATACGGAAGCTGGTGGCAAAGGAACGCTTCAATTTGGTACGGAAGTGATTACAGCCGCTGATGGCTCGATCGCAGCATTACTAGGCGCTTCTCCAGGTGCTTCAACTGCCGTTCACGTAATGCTGGAAATAATCAAAAAATGCTTCCCAGAACATATAAATGAGTGGGAATCAAAAATCAAAGAAATGATTCCTTCTTATGGCGAATCACTAATGGAAAACCCGTGGCTTCTGAACGAAATTCATACTTCAACAGCGGAGACACTTGGTCTAAGCCAAAAAGAAAAAGAAAAAGAACTGGTCTTTAATTAATTCTAAAGGGTGTTTTTGTAGTACAAGGAACCAGATTATCATCAAATGCAAAACCTCGCCTTTTTGAGGAGAGGTTTTGCATTTTTATTTGCCAATAACAATGTCAAACCATTTGTCACCGGCTGATGTGTTTCTCGCCCGAAACGAATTTTGTTAGAAAATGACAGGTTCCGTTTTGTTTACTTATTATGACTTTTTTGAGCTTTTAATGCTACTTTTTCAAACCCATTTCCTCGTTCTTCCGCAAACTCTAAATCTGCTTTAGGCAGAGCGGTATTATGTTTCTTAAATTGGTTATTCCTATTCTTTGTCATTTTTTCACCACCCATGTTGTTGTTACTTCAAGGATGCCAATTAGTATGTGTTTGGCACCTCACAATTTTAGTTTGCTTTCTTTTTTGGCGGCTATCCAATTTGAATTCTCATTTAACTGAACAGATTATGGCTGGACTTAAAATAGAAAAAAGAAGCCCTCATATAGTCAGAAGGCTCCCTTGAAGAAGAGTGGATTAATGGACACGGATGATTTCAGAAATATTTTCATCATGATGGACCCTGGTATGTTTTGATTCAAGTCGCTCAAATTCTTCGATTTCATCAAACGCCCCGCTAAACAACCAGTTTTTTAGTTCAAATAAAAAATCCGTAAGCATGATCATTTCCTCCCTGTAGTGGGTTATTGAAATCCTTATGCCACTATTATACATGTGAATCACTTCACATAAAAGCGTTTACAAAATAGGCGAAATAGCAAAATTATACAGAAAAATGAGAGAGATTGGTCAGTTATTTAGTGGTCGCTGACAACACAAATCCTAACAAAAAAAGGATAAAACCAAAACAGTTTTATCCCTTCTGATCGTTCTCTTTTGGTGGTGCCTGACACCATGGAATGTCCTTTCCATGTGGACAAATGGTGTGCAGTGTCCACGGATGGTGCCTGACACCATCCATGGACACCATTAACATCACTAACACTATCACAATACTCCAAAACCAACCCCATCACCCCAGATACACCAAATCCTTCAGCTCGTCGGTGGATAGTTCGGTAATCCAGTTTTCACTTTGGATGATTTGGTCATTCAGGAATTGCTTTTTCTCGAGCATTGCGTCGATTTTCTCCTCGAGTGTACCCGTGCAAATCATCTTGTGAACATGAACGAAGCGCGACTGGCCGATGCGGTAGGCACGGTCAGTGGCCTGGTTCTCAACAGCCGGATTCCACCAGCGGTCGTAGTGGATGACGTGATTGGCCGCCGTCAGATTCAGCCCGGTCCCGCCGGCTTTCAAGGACAGCAAGAACACCGGGAACTCCTGATTCTGGAACTGCTCAATCATCTCATCACGCTTCGCTTTCGGTACACTTCCGTTCAAGAATGGTACCTCAATGCCAAATTTCTTCTTCAATGTACTTCGAATCATTTCGCCCATCTCGATATATTGGGTGAAAATCAGACAGCTTTCGCCCTGTTCCAAAACCGCATCAATCAACTCGACAAGTTTCTCCAACTTATTCGAACGATCCAACAGTTCGCGTCCAACCGACTTTTCCTTTAGATAAAGGGCAGGGTGATTGCACAACTGCTTCAAGCGGCTGAGCATTTGCAAAATTAACCCTTTCCGCTCAAAGCCAGACAGTTTTTCAATTTCCGCAAAGGTATCATGGATGAGCTGCTCGTATAACGATGCCTGTTCAGCCGTGAGCGGACAATATTCCTTTTGCTCCAGCTTGTCAGGCAGGTTAAGAGCAACTTCTTCATCCTTTTTCGTACGGCGCAGCAGGAACGGCCGAATCAACGATTGAAGCTGCTGCACTTTTTCCTTTTTCTCATCTTTTTCGATCGGTATCACGAACTTTTTCTGGAATTGCCCCAAGCTGCCAAGATATCCGTGATTGGTAAAATCAAAAATCGACCACAACTCTGATAAGCGGTTTTCCATCGGCGTCCCAGTCAGCGCAATGTGGTGGCGTCCGCGCAATCTGCGTACCGCCTTCGACTGCTTCGTCTGGGCATTTTTAATGTTCTGCGCTTCATCGATCGCAATGGAACTCCAAATCAACGATTCGAATTCCGCCAAATCAATATGGCTTAGCCCATACGAAGTCAAAACAATATCGGCATCTTTAGCCTTTTCGGCAAAGGCTTCCTCTTTCAAACGGTTCGACCCGTAATGCAGGTACACCTTCATCTCAGGCGCGAAGCGCTCGATCTCCTTCTGCCAGTTACCAAGCACGGAGGTCGGACAGATAATCAGCGCCGCCTTCGTCGGGACCTTAGCAGCCGGCATTACGTCTTCATCCTTTTTACGGCGCTTTTTCACCTTATTTTCGGTGTCAGGCACCAAGGCAGCCAACTCATCCCCAACAATTTCTTTTACCTTCAATAAATAGGAGATAAGCTGCACTGTTTTCCCAAGCCCCATGTCATCAGCGAGGGTTGCGCCAAATCCGTACTGACGCAAGAACCAGAGCCAGCTCATGCCAAGCTGCTGGTAGGGCCGGAGTTCTCCCTGCAATCCAGAAGGCACAGCCTCCAGCGGTATTTCGTGCACCTCTGACAACTGCTTAATCATCTGCTTCCACTGGCGGTTCAACTCAATTTGAATTTTGGCAAATGCCTTTGGATTATCGAGCTCATCTTCGGTTTCTTCCGACTCCATCAGTTCCTGCTCGAGCAAGTCGCGGACGTGCAAGCCTTCCTTTTCGGCCCGTTTCATCATATCCTGAATATGTCGAATAAACTGCGGATCCAGCTTCACCCACCGGCCGCGAATGAAGACAAGCCGTCTTTTTTCCTCGACAAGTTTCCCAAACTCATCCTCGGACAAGTCGACACCATTCATCGAAAAGCGCCAGTTAAAATCCAGCATGGCCTGGAGCCCAACAAAGGACGGCCGGTGGCTCGAGGTGCCTTTTAGGGCCGCCTTCACCTTCAAATTGGCATTTTTCATTGCCTGCCACCAAGAAGGGAGGAGGATTTCAACATCCAGGGCTACAAGCGTTTCACTCGCCTCCGTCAAAAACATCCACGCATCTTCCTCACTTAGATGCGTTTTGAATAAGCCGTCTTCACCTAGCCAAGGAATCAAGCGGACCCAGCGTTCCCGCTCACGGTCGACCTTTTCCAAAAATGGCCGCCACTTGACCGGGATTTTGGCAGAACCTTCGACATCATAAGTCTCATCCACATTTTTCTTTCCTCGTATAAATAAATCCAGGCTCCACGCACCTTCGCCATCTGGCGGTTCATCTAGACGGAGCCCAATCGTAAACGGGGTGTCGTTTTCCTTGATCCCGACCCATTCTAGCCAGCTTTCTTCATCAAAATAACGAGCCAGTTCACTGCCGGAAATATTTTGCTTCCGAAGCAAGTCGAGTTTCGGTCCGAACAACTCCTTCATCGCGGCATTCCGAGTCAAGTAGCCGTCAAGGGCACCGTTGTACAAGTCAGAAATATACTTTTTGGTGGTTTCTAGGTCACCATCCGTCGAATCATAAATGGCGGGCTCTTCAATCATTTGTTCCCAAAACGATGGATCAAACTCATCCTTGACACGCTCAGGAAGCTTCCAGCGAAAATCGCCGTGTTCCCAGACCGAAAAGTCCGGCAGCCAATCTTTTTCGAGGATTCCCTCATAAAGCGCATGGGCGGCGGCCAGACAAATCTCGGATTGTTCATTCCAATCCCATTCGATAAAGCGATTAAACGACTCCTTGGCAAAAAGTGAGACCAGATGCCAACTGCTCACAACTACACCTTCGACGCCATCCACGGATTCCGTCTCAAGGAGCGTTCCAAAGAAGCTTTCCTCGTGATTGCTGAAAACGAGGTTCTTCCACCTAAATGGGCTCATCACATGACCTCGTTCATCTTCAGCAGTAAGAAGAAAACGACCTTCCCCGATTTTAGTTGTCAGCAATTTCATAAACCTTGTTTTAAGCATCGATACAAAACTCCTTTAAGTGGGGGAGAGAACACTAGAGGCTGTTTATTAGCCTGTTGGTTTCCAAATAATGTCTAATTGCACAAAACCCCTTAAAAATGGCATAAAACCTATAAAAAATGGCACAAAAGAGTCAAGTCCTATATTTTGTGTAAATTGTATTTCCTATGGTTACAATGTTTTTCAGCTTTTATGAATTTTGATGGTTTGGAAGGGGGTACCCCCTTCCAAACCATCAAAATTTCGCGCGCTTCGCGC